>CAVSQR010000095.1:0-123704 GCA_963729825.1 uncultured delta proteobacterium
CTTATCGTGATCCGCCAGCTTGTAATAAAGATTGCCGATGCCGCGCAGGGCATATTTATCGGTGCCGTCGAAAGACAGGGCCTTGAGATAAAGGGCTTTTGATTCGGAAAAATTACCGATTTTCACGTAAGAATCCGCCAGCCGGGTCAGCACATGGATATCATCATGATTCTGCTGCGATAACGCTGCCAGAAGGAAATGGCCTTGCCTGCCTGGCCCAGTCCCGATAAGTATCTCCCACCCGCGCAGGGCAAACATATTGAGGGGGATCGATTTCAAGGGTCTTTTCATAAAAACCGATGGCCTTGTGATATTTCCCTGTTTCCCGATGCAGGTCGCCTAAGCCGACCAGCACGTACGAGTTCTCATTGTCAATACCCAAAGCTTCCAGAAAGGCGTTTTCCGCCTCCTTCCAGTTCCTTTTCTTCAGGAACTCCGAACCCTGCCGGGAAAGTTCGATGGCCCGCTTATGATCAGACTGCATGTTGCCCTTGGCCCATTGCAGATACTCGGATATAACATGCTCCGCCTGAACCGTGATCCATTGCGGCAGCTCATAGGGATGCTTTTCCTTGAGCCATATTTCGAATTTTCCGGCATTCCTGGCCAAAAACTTAAAGGTGATGCGGTATTCTTCGTCGCGCTCCAGATTATCCTGCCACAGGTAATAGGACCGAATCGGCCCATCGACCTGGGCACAGGCCGCCAGCCGTTCGTTTACTGCCTCGCTGGCCAGCTTTTCCGCTTCTTCAAGGGTAGCAATCGTTGTCCATCCAATATGCATTATCATTTTATGGCCTATTCTTTTTTGCTTTTCATCTCAATTGCCTGCTGGGCAAAATCGCGAAACTTTCTGACATTTTTCACCTGGTCGTTAGCAAGCCGCGGCTTTTCCCGGCTTCTGTCCAGATAAAGCAGAGCAATCCCCTTTCCCTTCAAGCAGACGGGGAAGAGATATACCGTGCGCTGCTCAGCAAGGACCCGTAGTTCATCAGGCAGGGCATCAACTTTATCCGGGGCAAGGGCAATATCCTTACACATGGTCAAAGATTTCTGTACCAGATTCGGCGTTGATCGGGAAAACGCCACCCGGAACTTCTTGAGCTGGTCCGGAGCAATATCGCCGCGCCCCAGCTGGCCGACCAGCACCTTACTGTCGCCCCGCGCCTGCAGCATGGCAAAAACAGCCCGGTCAACACCTATGCCGGCATAGAGCGCATCCAGCAGCAGGGGGAACAGATCATTAAGCCGGAAAGCCCCCTTTACCATCTCGTTTATTTCCTGCCAGAAATCATCAACGCTTTTGCCGCGGACAACAACTGCCTCCAGGGCACTCCTGGCCTGAATCTCCTCAAGTCTTTTGCGGAAATCAAATTTGAGGATCCCCGGCCGGATCGAATCAAAAATTGCCTCCGAGGCCTGGGTTGCGACAATCAGCATCTCAACGGCCTCTTCCTCATCCAGGGACAGAGGATAGCCGAATTTTCCCATCAATGGCGCGATATTCTGCTGGAACCACAGGCAGTCAACATAGCGATTACTGAAATCGACAATACAATGCAGATATTTTTCCACATCATAGTCTTGTTCCGGTGCTGCAGGGTCCGGTTCCATACATCTTATCACACTTTCCGTCATATTCCAGAAAATAGCAACCTCTCTGCCGACCCCGGCATAGGTCAGTCCATCGAGCAGAGACATGGCTGCCTCGTCTTCCGAAACCCCCTTTGCCGTTGCATTTTTGATGGAGCTGTAAATAACCGGCAGATAGATGCAGGCAATGATTTTACCGAGATTGCGCATGAGACCGCAGATAAAGGCCTCCTCCGGCAGCACCTTCAAATAGCGGGATTCCGCTATGCTGCGGGCCAGCAGGGCGGCCAGAAATGACCGGCCGAGCAGTTCGCTGATCTCTTCGGTATTAACCCCGGCCTGAATAAAATCATCAAAAAGAACGATACCGAGGGCCAGGTCCCGCACCGTATCAAAGCCCAGCACTGCAACCGCCATGGAAACAGTGGAAACCTTCTGGCCCAGGGCATAATAGGCGGAATTGGCAAACTGCAGAACCTTATGGGTAAGGGAGAAATCCTTGAGGATGATCTTGGCCAGATCATCATAATTCGCGCTTTTTTTGCTGCTGGTCAGGGTGAGCAGCTCCTGCACATGGGCAGACATGGCGGGAAGTTCGCTCATGTTGATCTTGGCGAAGACATCGGCCAGTTTACCCTTTGTATTCAGGCTGCTGTCGGTCATGAATGAAATTTTTCTCGTTTGCAATTTAATGAGGGGTTCAAACTTTTTTATAACGAATTCAAGAACATTTCAAGAAAAGAGTTGCCGGTTGCCCATGAGTCGATGCGCATAACACCAAAATGCACAATCTCCGAGCCTTAAATGAGTCGCATGATTGACAGGCAAACAGCCGGGAAAATGTGATTGTCCTTTACCACAAAAAAAGGGTTACAGCTGATGTTGCTGCAACCCTTGACTTTCCCGTCGTGGCAGAAAGCGAAATTCCACCATAACTATCTGTTTCGACGAAACAATTAATCATATTTTTTCACAAAGCCCCAAAAGTCAGGGGCGGTCGGGACAGGACGGCTTTTCTCGTATTGCCTTTTCTAATTTTCCTATGGCGTACCTGTCTGGAAATTAACTGAAAAAGAACGGATAAAGCAATGATTTTTTCGCAGGCAATGTGCGATAATCCTTTGATTACTTTCAATTAAATTGAGATGATGATTTTCCCCGGCGATCTCAGTTATTCTACCTGATTGTATCTGTCAGCAACAGGATTATTTTCTCGCGGGCAAGAGTGCTGTTCCTTTATTCCCTTTCTGCAGCTATCTGGAACCCCGTGAGGTATTTCACCATTGGTCTACCTTGCCTGAACAGTTGCACGATCCGCCGGCAGCAATGACCATGGATTACAAGGCAGGGTCTGGCCGGTATAAAAGTTCCTCAGCCACAAGCCCTCAAATCCGCATTACTAGGCCGGCCGCCCGGAGTTTTGACCCGGCCAGAAATTAAGGTGATGTCACCAAATAGTTGACATTGAGTTCCAGCTACAATATGATTGCCTTGGTCGAATTAATTTTAGCGCCGGAGGCAATCGATGAGCGAGCTTGAGCAATGTTTCTGTCCCAACGAACAATGCAAGGATTACGGCCTGCGCCGTCAGGGCAACATTGCCGTTCGCGGCAAGTACGGCAAGGACAAAAGTCGCGATCTTCTTTACTGCCGCACCTGCGGCAAGCGCTTTGCCGCCACTCAGGCCAGCGCCCTGTTTGGCCTGCATCTGTCGGCCGAGACGATCCGACAGATCATCCACCATGCGGCCGAGGGAGTTGGCGTACGAGCCACCGCGCGCCTGCTGGAGATGGACAAGGACACAGTCAACCGGGTGATCCTGCGGGCTGGCGAGCATTGCGCCCATGTGCTCTCCGGCCTGCTGACTTCATTGGAACTGACCGAGGCACAGCTCGACGAGCTGTGGACCTTTGTAAAAAAAAGGAAAGTTCTGGCAGTGCCGAAGACATCGAGCACCAGTACGGACGAACGTGGATCTGGACGGCCATCGACGCCCCCACGCGCCTGTTGATTACGTTCTGGATTGGCGGGCGCGAATTGGACGATGCCCGGCGGATGCTGAAGGACTTGACCGCCCGCTGTCAAGGCAAGCCCTTGTTTGTCTCGGATGAACTGCCCCATTACGGCACGGTCCTGGGTGAACTGTTTCACGAACTGGTCCCGCCGGCGCCGACGGGCAAACCCGGGCGGCCCCGGAATCCGGAGCGGGTCATTGATGCGGATCTGGATTACGCCACGGTTCATAAGACGCGCCAGGATGGGCAGGTGATCAAGGTCGAACGCAAGGTGGTCCACGGGAGCGAGCAGCAAGTTCTCGCACGATTGGAGAAGTCACCCAGCCAGACGATCAACACCGCGTATATCGAACGTTCCAATCTGGACTGGCGGTTGTGGGACGCCCATCTGGCGCGCAAGGCACCGACTGTCGCCCGTTCGATGCGCTGGCTGAAGGCCAAGTTCGCCATCTGCGTGGCCTGCTACAATTTGATCCGGCCCCACGAAACGCTCAGCCGCGGCGAGGATCGGATTTTCCGGCCCAAGACCCCGGCTATGGCAGCAAACGTGACGGATCATCGGTGGACGTTTTCTGAACTGCTGGCCTACCCAGCGCTATGTCAATGATATGGGGACATCACCCGAAAAATGGACCCCCGAAGGGGAGATCATTGATGTCAAGGATTCCATCAAGCAGCTTATTGAAAATACATGTGTCGAGAACGTATGGCATATATATGCCTAACTGTCAGTTTTTCTCGTTTTCTTTCCACATCGGCCCCTTGGCCGTGTCGATCACCGTGATGCCCTGTTCGGCAAGCCGGATGCGTACATCGTCCGCCTTGACCCAGTCCTTTTCTTTTCGCGCCTTTTCCCGCTCCTGGATCAGCTTGTCGATCTCCGGGGCCAGCGGGCACTCCTCAAGTTTCAGGACATGGAGAACCGAGTCGATCCTTGCCAGGGTTTCCTTGATGTACTGTTTCTGATCGCGGTCAAGCTGGCCGTCATTGATGATGGGGTTCACCTTCTTGATGAAATCGAACAGGCTGCCAAAGGCCTTGGACACGTTCATGTCGTCATCCATGGCGGTCTGGAAGTTCTCTTCCATTTCGGTGACATAGGCTGCCACCTTCGGATGGGGCAGGTCCGGCGGCAGACACTGGATTTTGCGGGTAAATTCATCAAGGCGTCTGAGGCTTGCCCTGGCCGCATCGAGTTTCTTGTAGGAAAAGTTGATGGGCTTGCGGTAATGGTTGCGGATCATGAAAAAACGGATTTCCCGGGGACTATAGCCCTGTTCGACCAGCTGCCGCAAGGTGATGACATTATTATTGTCCAGGCTCATTTTCTTGCCGTCCACCAGCAGCAGTTCGCTGTGTATCCAGAACCTTGCCAGGGGTTTGCCGGTCAGGCTTTCGGCGATGGCGTTTTCATTTTCATGGTGCGGGAAGATGAGATCGCGGCCGCTGGTGTGGATATCCATGGTGTCGCCCAGATAATGCAGGGTCATGGCCGCGCATTCAATATGCCAGCCCGGCCGCATGTTGCCCCGGTCGGTCTGAAAGAAAATGCCGCTTTTCAGCTCAGCCAGCGTTGACCGTCTTCATCAGGGTGAAGTCCAGCGGGTTGTTTTTTTCGTAATCATCCAGGTCAACGGTCTTGCCCACCTGGATTTTGTCCAGCGGCACCCGGGAAAGCCTGCCGTAGTTCTTGAATTTGCTGATGTCGAAATAGACCGAGCCGTGCTGCTCGTAGGCGCACCCTTTGTGGACCAGCTCATGGGCGATGTTGATCATCTCATCAACATGGGCCGAGGCGCGGGGATAGCCGGTGGCCTTTTTTACCCCCAGGGCCTCGATCTCCTTCATGAACTCACTGATATAGTATTCGGTGAATTCCGGCAGCGATTTGCCCGCCTTGGCCGCGCCGTTGATGGTGTTGTCATCAAGGTCGGTGAAATTCATGTAAAAGTGGACATTGTAGCCCTTGTTGAGCAGGAGACGGTGGATGAGATCCGCCACGATGAAGCGCCGGCAGTGGGCCAGGGTGGTATGCTCATAGGCGGTGGGGCCGCAGGCATAAAAGGTCACTTTAGTGGGTGAAAGGGGCTGGAAGGTCTCCTTTTTATGGTTCAGGGAGTTGAAAAAGCGCAGGCCCGTTGTTTTTGTCTTCTTTTCTTTCTTGCGGGTGAACAGTTCGGTGCTCAGATATTTGTCGCCGCTGTCCGGCAGGATGACGACAATTACCCCCTCTGCGAGCTGTTCCGCCACCGTCAGGGCGGCATAGATGGCCGCGCCGGAACTCATGCCGGCAAAAATCCCTTCCTTTCTGGCCAGCATCCTGGCGTGGCGAAAGGCCTCTTCGTCCGGAATATTGATGATCTGGTATGGTTTGCTTTTGTTGAAAATTCCCGGTTTATAGGACTCTTTCATGTTCTTGAGCCCTTGGATTTTATGGCCGAGAAACGGCTCCACCGCCGTTACCCGCACTTCGGGATGGCTGGCGGTGAAATAGTGGCACAGGCCCATCACCGTGCCCGAGGTGCCCAGGGTAGCCACCACGTCCGTTACTCGGCCGCCGGTCTGCTCCCAGATTTCCGGCCCGGTTGTTCTCACATGGGCCATCCAGTTGGCATCATTATTAAACTGATCGGCGAGAAAGTACTTGTCCGGATGTTCCCTGGCCATGGCATAGGCCTTTTCAATGGCGCCGTCCGTGCCCCTTTTGCCCGGCGTCAAGAGGATTTCCGCCCCGTAGGCCTCCATGATCTTGCGGCGTTCAATGCTGGCGGACTCAGGCATGATCAGCTGGCAGCGGTAGCCCTTTACCGCGCAGACCATGGCCAGGCCGATGCCGGTGTTGCCGCTGGTCGCCTCCAGCACTATTTTGTCAGGGGTCAGTTCCCCGGATTTTTCCGCTGTCTCGATCATTGACAGGGCAACACGATCCTTGACCGAGCCGCCCGGATTACCAGCCTCGAGTTTGGCGTAGATGGTGATGTTTTTATAGGGATTCAAGCGGTTGATCGGCACGATTTTCGTGTTGCCGATCAGATCAAGAATATTTTTATATTCCATATGCAGTAGACAGGCGCCCGTTGGGTTAACTGGAAAATTTCAGGAGAATGCTTCAATGAACATACTGACTGATTATAATGCGGGGCGCGTATTGTCAAGAGGAAAGCCGGGCCGGCCATGGCTGGCTTAGTGCGGCAGGGGGGGTGCGCTGTGATTTATCATGAGAAGACGGCACGGAGCAGGAAGACCCCGTGCCGCCCGGAGAGAGAGAGATGAGAGTAAAAAAGAGAGCGTGCGAATGGCCCAGATGGTGCCGGTCACCGAGGGCATACCGCTCCGTGCTCTCTTATACGGGCAGGGAGCGGCTGCATATTACATCTTGTTAAAGTACTCTTTTTCCGCGCCGCACTTGGGGCAGACCCAGTTATCAGGCAGGTCTTCGAAAGCTGTGCCGGGTTCAACCCCATGGTCCCAATCACCTTCCGCCGGGTCATACACATAACCGCATGGGCATTCATATTTCGCCTTGGCCATTTTGTCCTCCATTTTTCTTTGTTATGCTGATTAATCCATAAATTCCATTATTTTACCGCAGCACAGGGGCAGTTCTTCCCCGGCTTTGACATTCATATACTTGTTGCAGATGGCGCAGTAATAGGCGGCGTCAGCGTCAGCATGCTGCTCGCTGCTCCTTTTGGTGATACCTCCGGGAATACCCTCTATGACAAATCGGGCAACATTTTGTTTTCCCGGGATGTATTCACCAATGGGGTTCAGCCTTTTGTTGTCGCCCATGCAGTCAAGCAGGATGCGCCACAACGCGGTGAGCGAAGCTGTCTCTTCATTCTTTTCAGGAACAAGTTCAACCACGTTTTTATCTATCGTGATTTTCATGGTCATTACCCCCATCCAGGCAAAATTTAAATGACGGCTTTCCCTTCCGCGGTTATTGCGTATTTGCATCTTGCCGGGCTGTCGACATAGCCATTTGTCTTTAAAGTCTTTAAGTGGCTGCCCACTGATTTACCGTCGATACCGGTTGCTGTTGATACGTCTTTGCAGCCGCAGGGGGTTTCCATGCCAGCCATGGCCGTCAGAATTTTTTTCTGTTCATCCGTGATTTCACTTTTGCAGGAGCATTTACAACCCATCTCAACACCTCATTGAATGTTATTTATTGATTGATTAATTTCTAATAATAATTATCAATAACTTTAAGCTTGTCAACCCATTTTTTTATTATGCTGAAAATCAGCCGATAATTCAACGGGCAAAAGGATTGCCATCTACACACAAAAAAAAGAGCAGACCCCGCGGGATCTGCTCTTTTTTTGACATCTATGAAAAAAGGCAACTATGCTGTTTTTTCACTCTCCAGTTTTACGGAGATTGCTATCTTGTACAGCACGGTAATGATAAAGAAACCGGTTGCCCAGATACCTGCGGTAATGCCTATTTCAACAAATGTCGGGACGTACTCGGTGATCTGCTCAAGTCCGCTCGGTACAAAGCCGCCGAGGACCAGACCAAGACCCTTGTCAATCCAGAAAGAAACAAAGATCAGGATACAGGACAGGGCCAGCAGGGCGTCGGACTTCAGGTAGCGTGACACAAAAATCAGGCCGATGCCGGCAAAGCCCATGATAACCGAGGCGCGCATGAACGGCACCAGGTTGTTGAAGACCTCGCCTGTGCTGTGGTCGGCCAGACCAAAGTAAAGGTAATCCAGGGTATGCATATGCCCCGGAATCCTACTGTAGTAAGCAACAAATATCTCACAACCCAGAAAGAAGAAGTTGAGCAGGGCTGCATAACCGATGATGGTTACCAGCTTGTCCTGGGCCACCCGGCCGATGTCAAATTTGGTGGTCCGTTTCATGATTAAAGCGATAACCATCAGCAGACAGGGTCCGGCGGCAAAGGCGGAGGCGAGAAAGCGGGGGGCCAGAATGGCGGTGAGCCAGAAGTGGCGACCCGGCAGACCGCAGTACAGAAAAGCGGTTACGGTGTGGATACTAACAGCCCAGGGGATGGAGATATAAATAAACGGTTTAACCCAGGTGGGATATTTGATTCCCTGGTACTCAGAGTGCAGAACAACCCAACCGCAAACCACATTGAGGAACAGATAGCCGCTCAGGACGATCATGTCGTAGAACAGCATGGAGTTTGGGGTGGGATGAAAGACAACATTTAAAGCACGCATCGGCTGGCCAAGGTCTGCCATGATGAACAGCATACACATGGCAACTGCGGCGATGGCCATGAATTCACCCAGGATGGTGATCCGGCCGAAGTCTTTGTAATGGTGAAGATAATAGGGCAGAACCAGCATCAAACCACCGGCAGCGACACCGACCAGAAAGGTAAACTGGGAAATGTATATTCCCCATGTTACGTCGCGGCTCATGCCCGTGGCGCCAAGTCCGTAGTTGTACTGGACTATGTAACAGATGACGCCCACCCCGATGATACCGAGCAGAAACAGTACCCATGCCCAGTATCCTAAGTTACCTTTGAGCGATTTTTCTAACATAATTGATCACCTTAGATTATATAAAATACTGAGGGCATGGTGCCCAAAGAGGGTTTACGTTGAATGGTGAACCTTGCCTTCAATACCTGTGAAACCTCGGAATTCGGGTCATTCAGGTCACCAAAGACCATGGCCTTGGTATCACCGGTTGCTTCCACACAGAGCGGCTGCAGACCCCTTTTCACGCGCAAATCGCAGAAACTGCATTTTTCCACAACACCCCGCATTCTGGTGGGGAATTCCGGGTTGATTTTCTTGATGAATGGCACGCCGTCCTTGGAGCCGCGGGGATCGCGCCAGTTGAAACTCCTGGCGCCGTAAGGGCAGGCCGCCATACAGAAGCGGCAGCCGATGCAGCGGTGAAAGTCCATCATGACAATGCCGTCCGCGTTCTTGAAAGTGGCCTTGGTGGGACAGGCCCTTACGCAGGGCGGATTGTCGCAATGGTTGCAGAGCACCATGAACTGCATCGCATGGGTCCGGTCATCCTTCTTGTAGTGGCTTTCATCACCGGGAAAGGCGTTGGCAAAGGGCATCTGCCAGATCCATTTGATCTCATCCTTCTTGTTGCCGAAATCCGGCACATTGAAATATGAGTGGCAGGCTTCGATGCATTTTTCCGCCAACCCGGGAGTGTCGTGGAATTTCACCGCGTCAATCACCATGCCGTAGCGTTTGCCGACCGGGGCTGCTCCGTGGGCGCCTTCGCCGCCATGGGCATCGGTTTGAGCGCCATGACCGCCACCCTCTGATGATGCCCGTACCTCATTTTTCATCAGCATATTCAGGGCAGAAGGCGCTCCTATTCCGGCAACAGCTGATATGCCGGCAATCTTAAGGAATTTTCTTCTTGAACTATCCATTATCTCGCCTCCTTCAATGCCACATCTTCCTGGGGTGCGACATGGCAGTCCCAACAGTATGGATATACAGAAGCATACTCGTGACACGTGTCACAGAATTTCTTCTTGCTGGTGTGACAGTGCATACAGCCGTTCTGCAAACTTTTTTCGTACATTACGCCGCCGACTTCTATTGGTTCTCTTTTCCCTTCACGAATGACTTCATCACGCCAGACGTTCAGGAGTTCCATGTGTGACTCTTTCATATACTGAAGGGGTTTCACACATTCCTTGTACCCGACCGGTTTTTCCGGTTTGGGCGCCTCAACCTTTTCCCCGCCGTCCCAAAGAACGGCAAATAACATCAGGCCGACGAAAATAATCAGGCCGGGAATAATTGTTCCTTTGTTGTACATATAATTATCCCTCCATTCCTTCAAGAGGTTCAAAACGGAGTCCCGTTTCCCTCTCTTTTTCGCCGTCCATAATGAGGGCATTGCCGACCATTTCCGAAATTCCGCATACGCCGACAGTCGGGTTCCAGTATTCCATCAGAGCTGAAAGTGTTGCCCGATCAATGGCGCAGACGCAGCTGAGCATGTTGACGTTGAATTTGTCTACTACATGTTTTACCGCATTGGCCCTGGGCAGACCGGAACGCATCCTGAGCTCCATGATCTCACCGGTGTTGAGGCCGGTGCCGCTGCCGCAGCAGAAGGTTTTTTCCCGGATGGTGTTTTCCGGCATCTCATACCACTTGGGCACGACATGATCGAGGATGTAGCGGGGCTCATCCAGCAGACCCATGGCCCGGGCCGGGTTGCAGGAGTCATGGTAGGTCGGGATGCGATGGGCGTTGCGCATCGGGTCGAGTTTCAGTTTGTTGTTTTTGATCAGGTCAGCCGTGAATTCGCTGATATGCACCATCTTGGTTGAGGCCGCATTTTCAAAGACCGTACCGGTGATCGGTGATTTGGGCACCTCAAGGTGATCGGCAGGACCGTTCATGGTGTCCATATACTGGTGCAGAACACGCCACATGTGGCCGCATTCGCCGCCCAGGATCCATTTAACCCCGAGCCTCTTGGACTCGGCGTACATCTTGGCGTTCAGTTTCTTCATCATCTCGTTGTTGGTGAAGAGACCGAAGTTGCCGCCCTCGGATGAGTAGGTCGACCAGGTATAGTCCAGACCGATATGCTCAAAGAGCAGCAGATAACCCATGGCGGTGTAGATGCCCGGTTCGGCAAAGACGTCCGCAGAGGGGGTGATGAAGAGAATCTCGGCACCCTTGCGGTTCCAGGTGGGGGTGATTCTGACGCCGGTTATCGTCTCGATGTCATCGCAGAGATATTCGACGTTTTCCTTCAAAGTATGGGGCTGCAGTCCCATGTGGTTACCGGTGCGGTTGGAGTTGGCCGCCGGTTCCAGGATCCAGTTGGTGCCCACGCCGACCAGATGCAGCAGTTCGCGCATCATCATGGTGATTTCCGCGGTGTCAATGCCGTAGGGGCAGAAGACGGAGCAGCGGCGGCATTCCGTGCACTGATAGGAGTACATGAACCATTCTTTCAGCACGCCGACGGTCATGGGACGGCCGCCTGCCAGCTTGCCCAGCAGTTTGCCGGCGGTGGTGAAATCATTGCGGTAAACGGAGCGGAGCAGTTCCGCCCGGAGCACCGGCATGTTCTTCGGATCGCCCGTGCCCAGGAAAAAGTGGCACTTATCCGCGCAGGCGCCACACCGGACACAGATGTCCATGAAAACTTTCAAAGAGCGGAACTTATCCAGCCGCTCTTTCAAGCCGTTTAAGATGATATCCTCCCAGCCTTCCGGCAGTTTCCAGTCCTCCTGATCGGGGCTCCACTCCCGGGGATTAGGAAACTTGTGGTATTCCACCATGGATTTTTTGGCAGGATAACAGAAGTTGCCCTCCTTGAAAATAGCCGGAACATCCATCCAGTCCTTCTTGGGGATGGATCCGGTCATCAGGGATGGCTCCCTTACTACACTTACACCTAATTGAGCTGCTTTTGGAATCGCCATTTTATTTATTCCTTTTCAACTGGGATACCGGCATCTTTCATGAATTCCCTGAATTCATCTTCATAAGCCGCATATGAATGGGGCTTGATTGCCGGATCGTTCCATGGGTTAATATGTCTGACCGCACGATTGTTATTTGACATGTTACGTGTGGGACTGAGGAAAACCCCGCCCATATGCATCAGTTTGCTGAATGGGAAGTAAACCATCAATGTGCACACCAGGGTGACATGGACGAAGAAAATGGAATGAATTCCCGCCGGCAGAGTAGGTGAAAAGGCTGCCAGACCGGCCGTAAGCTGTTTTACCGCCGCGATATCCACCCGGTAGACGTAGCGCATGAGCAGACCGGTAACGCCGATGGCAAAGATCAGGAAAAGCGGAAAGTAGTCAGCCGGCAAGGAAATGTAACGAATCTGGCGCAGCATCACCCGTCTCAGGAAAAGGAAGGCAATGGCCGCCAGAAAGATGCTGTCCGTCAGGTACAAGCGGGGTGCGCCGATCTGCAGCATGCCATCCGCGAATTCAATCAGCGGCACAAAAAATGGGATGGGCGCTGTAAAAAGACGCAGGTGACGGAGAACGATAACCAGAAATGAGTAGTGAAACAGCAGAGCAAAGAGCCAGAGGTATTTGCTGGATCCATAAACCAGTTTCGGTCCGTCATGAATTTCTGCCCTGGTGTTTCTGAAGAGTGACCGGAAAAGAAATATTTCCAGGATCATTCTGCCCAAGACTTCCAGCTTGTTTGATGGACAGTCAAGCCTGTCCGGCTTAATCCAGGGCAGTGATTTTTCCTGCCCGCACGTGGTTGGTATTCGGAATGGTACCGGAGATTTTGCCCAATAGAGCACACGATTGACAAACCCCACGATAAACACACCGAATGCCAGGTAGGGTAGCACCACCCCCAACAGATACTGCAGACCTGTTACCTTCCCTCCCAAGAAGGCAACCACGATCAGTGCTAAGACTGCAATGAAGGGATACAGGACTCTCATTTACCGTTACCTCGCCTCACTTTAAGTGTGTATAAAGTTCCCGAAGCGCATGCCCGGTTAGGGTCTGCAGCTTGCGGGGGCCTCTAAAACTCTAACGCCTGCGGTTTTAGCCGCAGGTGTCATCAACCGGCACCTTTTCCCCCTCAGGGGCATTCCCGGCCTCTCCTGCCGCGGCGGCTGCTGTTTGGATGTTCCGGCGCACAAGAGCAGAGGGACAGATCGATCCATCGACAAGAATATGTCTTCCGTGCTGGAATTCATTTAGTCTCACCTTGTAAATCTGTTCCTTGCTGGCCATGAACATGTCAAATATGACAAGCGCTGCGGCATCAATCCTGGCATCAAATGCCAGCCACTCGTTATATGACTCCGTCATTCCTTTTTTCAGGAGTTCCTTGCGGACAAGCTCTTTCAGCTTGAAAATAAAAGAAACCGCATTTGAAGCTGAAACCTGCTGAACCGCCCTCATTTTGATGAGCTGCTCCAGGTCCGGGGTGACAACCTCTTCCTCGCTGGGATCACAGAGGACATCATACAGTTCGTCAAGTCCGGTTCTGACTTTGTGACCTATGGGATTGGCAAACTGGTCCTTCTGCTTTTTAAAGATATGAAATGCATCCGGAGCGAAAGCAGCTTAAAATGCTGTCTTCCCATTTCTCCAGGATTTCACCCTTTTTTTCCTGCAGCAACTGTTGAAGTTTTTTTCCCATTGGATCCCTGTATTTCAGTAAAGATACCTAAAAGATGAATGATCATTCATATAATAAGTGCGATGGTTATCACATTTATTTTCAATTTTCAATGAAAAAAAATGTTTGGACCTCCTCCTGCACATATGCATGTCGACCAGAATCCCGGCCTCCGGTTGCAGATTTTTCAGCATATTCGGCAGATCCCTGATAGGGATTGTCTCCTCCTTGAATTTTCCCAGTCATGGATATCCAGGGCATAGCCCAGGTCATCCCTCACCAGCTCCGGATGGATGGCGATATCGACATCCTGCGGATGCTGATTGTCCCGGTGCATCAGATGAGACAGTGGCCCTTTCCGCTGCATCTGACAACCCCCCGGCAACTTTTCCTCAAGGGGGTTGGGTTTCCCCGTGCGCCATTTTCTCCGGTAACGGCTGCGGGGCAGAACCTGGTCCAGCCCCGCTATCTCCTTGATTGTGAGTGGTGATTCACCGGTGACAATCCTCGGGCCGCCGGAAATGACCATGGCGGTGCTCCGCTAAGCCGTTGTAAAAAATTAACATGGCCAGAGAAATGCGCGGAACGGCTCCTTGTATTGAGGGAAAGGCAGAAGGCGGGAGGGGCAAGTGAAAGGTGATGCGCTCCAGGGTGCCCTGGATTGTTTTCAGCTGTGCCCCGGACAGGCCGGCTGATGACAATGAGGAAAAGGCGGCTGGTGGGGCCGGGTTTTCATGGGGGAATATCCATGGTCAATGGTTATGGGTGTGCCGCCGGAGTAGACGATGTTTTGTACTTCACAGGGCGATTTCCATACCCTCCCTGGCAAAAAAGATTTCCGTGGCGCCATTATGGTCGCTCCGGCAATGAATTTTTGTCAGTTCGTCTATCTGGTTATCGGTGCGCATGGGTTCATGGTGAAACAGGGCCAGGGCTTTGACCTTGTTGCGGATGGCCATGGGGCAGACATTTTCAAAATAGGAATGGCCCCAGCCGGCTTTTCCCGTTTCATATTCGGCCTTGGTGTATTGACAGTCGTAGATGAGCAGATCGGCGCCGGCCACGAATTTCTCCAGCACCTCATTCTGTTCCCGGGCCACCAGTTCGCCCTCCCGGGCCATGGCCTCATCATAGGAGGGGTGGGTGGGATCGGTGATAAACAGGTTGCGGAAGGGTTCGGTGTCGTAGGCGGTGCACAGGACTTTACCCTGGTATTCGAAGCGGTATCCCAGGCAGAGGATGGGATGATTAAGATATTTGGTGGTGAGCCGGATGCCGTCGCCCAGGTCGAATTCCCCTTCCTTGAGGTCGATATAGGTGATTGAGGCGCCGAGTTCTTCCCCCCTGACCGGGAAATAGCGGTAGGTGAGCTGGCCGCCGACAATTTTTTCCAGGGTGTCCTGCTCGTAGGAAACCGGGCCGTAAACCTTCAGCTTGCTGCCGGGAATATAGATGGGAGTGAAAAAAGGAAAGCCCATGATGTGGTCCCAGTGGGTGTGGGAGAGAAAGATTTCGGTTTGGATAGGTCCCTTGGGCAGGTCGTGTTTCATCATGAAATTGCCGAGCTCGCGGATGCCGGAGCCGGCGTCGATGATAATCAGCCGGTCAATCTCGGGAAACCGGACCTCCAGGCAGGGGGTATTGCCGCCATACTTCATGGTAAGCGGTCCGGGGCAGGGAATGGAGCCGCGTACCCCCCAGAATTTTATTTTCATGGTCACTCCTTGGCGATTTGCAGAAAAACCTGCGCCTTTTCTATTTCTTCCTGAACTGCTGCCAAGCAGAGCGGCAACCCTGGACCATTCCATGCCGGACGTGGCGATGATCTGCTCCACCACCGGGACCTCCTGGTGGATATCTCCGGCCGAACCTATGGAATAGATATTAGCGAAAAGGTTGGCCAGGGCTATGGTGGATACCAGGCCCCGTTTGTCTTCGGTGACGGTCTCCGGGTTATGGTGGTGGGTGAGGCAGGCGATCATGGCGGGGTTGAGCTGCCATTTTTCCCCGATCATTTTACCGGTCAAGCGGTGATCAAAACCAAAAATCATTTTTTCCGCCCGCACCAGGCTGCAGCGCTGCAGATCGGCAAGATCAAGGGCCTGCTGGTACTGTTCCGGAAAACAGTTTGACAGCGGGATCTTGCCGAGATCGTGCAGAAGCCCGGCGACAAAGTATTCCTCGCGCAGGGTCACCGGCACATTTTTTTCCGCAGCCAGGGCCTTGGCCGTAACCCCGACGCAGATTGAGTGGGTCCAGAAGGTGTCCATGGAGAAACACTGGGATTTTTCCTTGCCCAGGGTGCCGAGGACAGCGGTGCTCAATGCCAGATTTTTTACCGTGTTCAGCCCCAGCATGATGATAGCCCTGGTCAGCGAGGTGACCTGATTGGGCAGCGAGTAGTAGGCGGAGTTGATAAGCTTTAAGACATGGCCGGTGAGCACGGGGTCAAGGGCAATGACCCGATTGAGGTCGTTGGGGGAGGTGTTGGGCTGGTTGCAGACCTCCATCACCTTCGTTACCGTAGTTGACAGACTGGGCATTCTGTCGATAAAGTCACGAAGTTGACGAAAAAGTTCTTCTTTGGTGTCTAAAGGATTTGCCATTGGCTTCTCTTTCTTATAACCTGCGAAAAAAATTAACCCATCATAGTATTTTCCCGGGCAGGGGTCAAGCTGCCAGGAAAGAGTTTGCAAGGTTCTGTTTTTTCGCTGATTGCCCGCTCGGCTGGGGCAGTCGTAACATCAATAAACTATTATAAAACAAAAAACAAAAAAAATGAAAATGGACAATAAATCATACGTTATCGGCATTGATACAGGTGGAACCTATACGGACGCGGTGTTGATCCGGCGGCCGGACAAACAAGGTGATAGTCATCTCCAAGGTTCCCACTACTCACCATAATCTCAGCCTGGGGATATCAAAATGTCTGCTGCAGCTGTTTTCCCAGATCCGAGGTGCGGCCGGCGGAGGTGGAGCTGGTGGCGGTGTCCACCACGCTGGCCACCAATGCGGTGGTGGAGGGAAAGGGCGCGGAAGTGGGATTACTGGTGGCCGGGCGGGCCAAACCTTTCCGCTTGCCGGTGGTGTCGACAACCTTTCTGCGGGGCGGGCATAACCATCTGGGAGAGGAGGAAGAGCCGCTTGATATGGAAGGGCTGGTGGATGCCGTGCAGCGTTACAAGACCCATGTGGACGTCTATGCGGTCTGCGCCGCCATGAGCATCGTCAATCCCACCCATGAGAAGGTCATGGAAAAGGCCATCAGTCTCATTGATCCGAAACCGGTCTTCTGCTCCCACGAGGTAAGCGACCGGCCGGGGATCCAGGAGCGGGCGGCAACGTCCGTGCTTAATGCCCGGCTCATGCCGGTCATGCAGGAATTTCTGACCGCCATGCAGGACTCCCTGGCCTCGCTTGGCATCGCCGGCAAGGTCTTTATCATCCGCGGTGATGCGCGGCCGATGCCAATCAGCGACACGCATAAACAGGCGGCCTCCACGGTGGCCAGCGGCCCTGCCGCCACGGCCTGGTACGGCATGTCCTTTTCGCCCGCCCCTGATGCGCTGATTGTCGATGTGGGCGGCACCACCACCGATATCACCCTGATCAGAGAGGGCCGGCCGGTTATTGATGGGCAGGGCAGCCTCATCGGCGAATGGCTGACCCATGTCGATGCGGTGAAGATGTCCACGGTGGGCGCCGGCGGCGACAGCCATGCCTCGGTCAGCGAGCGGGACAAGCTCACTGTCGGCCCGGTGAGGGTGTTGCCCCTGGCCATGTCCGACCAGACTCCGGCCCCGGCAGGGTGGATCGGCAAGGGCATGCAGGACAGATGCCTCATGGCCGGGCCGGATATCTCCCCGGAGGAGGCGGAGCAGGACAAGGTGCTGGCCTATCTCGTCAAGCATGGGCCCGCCACCCCGCAGGTGCTGAAAGACCATTTTGATATGGCTGAAATCACCCTGCTGAGCCATATCAAGGAGTTGGCCAAGCTGCAGTTGATTGTGGAAACCGGATTTACCCCTACCGATGCCCTGCATGTTCTTGGTCAGCTTGAGCTGGGCGACCGGCAAAGGGCCGTGGAAGGGGCGGAGCGTCTGGCCGCAGCTCTCGGCATTGACGTGGAGGAATTCTGCCGGCAGGTTCTGGCCGGAGTTGAGCAGCGAATTGAGGATGCCATTCTCGACCACATCCTGAAGATTGAGACAGGCAAAACCATGACCGGCTTTTTCCCGAATTATCGCCATAGTTCCTTATTCGATATTACGTTTTGTGGCCAAGGTGCCGATTGTCGGGATTGGCGCCGCGGCCCGCTATCTGCTGCCCAGGCTTGCCGCCAGACTGGAAACCGAGGTCTTTTTCCCGGAATATTATGAGGTGGGAAATGCGCTGGGCGCTGCCCTGATGGCGGTTACTGATGTATAACTTAACAAAATCACTGAAAGAATGAGCGACTATCATGATTGACACGGGCGTTTTCCTCGTTATATAAAAAGGGATGATGTTCCGCTCGTCCTTTCGTCTGAACACGAAGCCTGGAGACTGTTAACACTCTCCTTATGTTATCTCTTTCCAAGAGTTTTTCCCGCACGCTTCTCCTCAATATGAGCATGCTGGTGGCTCTCGCCATCGGCCTGCTCGGTTCTCTGTGGATTTTCCAGGAGTATGCAAATTTCGACCGGCAGGCTGAGGCAATGCGGGCTGTGCAGCTCAAATCCCGCAAGGCGCAGTTGAAAAAACAGGTGGAGAATGTGGTTGACTGCATCCGCATCAGAAGGTCTCAGACCGAGGACATCCTGCGGGCGGATATCAAAGCACGGGTTTTGGAGGCCCACGCCCTGGCTTCCCATATCTATAGCACCTATAAGGACCAGAATGAGCAGCGCGGAAATGCAGTCCATGGTGCGGGAGGCGTTGCGCGCGCTGCGTTTTCATGACGGCAAGGGCTACTATTTTGCCATATCCCTGGATGGTATTGACCAGCTTTTCCCTGACAGCCACGGCCTTGAGGGCAAGAATGTCCTGGATGTCCAGGACACCCAGGGCCGCTATGTCTTCCGGGACATGATCGCCCTGGTGCGGAAGCAGGATGAAGGCTTTTATGCCTACAGCTGGACCAAGCCGCAGCTCGAAGGCAACGATTTCAAAAAGGTTTCCTTTGTGAAATATCTGGCGCCATTCAACTGGCTGATCGGCGCGGGGCTGTATCTTGACGATCTGGACGCGGAGATCAAACATGAGGTGCTTGACCGCATCAATGAGATGAGCTTTGGCCGGCAAGGATATATTTTTGCCGGCCAGTGGGATGGCCTGAGCCTGGCAGGCTTCGGCAAGGGGCGGAATCTGCTCACCGGAGGCGACCCTGATATGGCCAGGGTGGCCCGGGAGCTGATTGATCTCGCCAGGCAGGGAGGCGGCTATATTTATTATGTGATGCCGGCGGTCGACGGCCAGCGCCAGGCCCTGAAAACCAGCTATGTCATGGGCATTGATGACTGGCAATGGTATGTGGGGGCCGGTGAATATCTTGATGACATTGAAAAGTCTCTGGAGGAGGACCGGCAGGCAATGGTGGCCCGCCTGTGGGAAAATATCGCCGTCACCCTTATCCTGCTTGTCGGTTTGCTTATCATCTCTTTTGTGATCACCCGCCGCATCAGCAACAAAACCAAGAATAATTTTTCCGCCCTCAGCTCGTTTTTTCACAAGGCGGCTGCCGAGTCGCAGCAGCTCGACAGCACCACCCTGGACTTTGTGGAGTTTCAGCAACTGGCCGAATCGGCTAACCGCATGGTGACGGAGCGCAACCGGGTCATGAGCGAGCTGCGCGAGAATGAAAGGCGTTATCGCTCGCTGTTTGACTCGGCCAGCGATGCCATCTATCATTAGCCAGAATAATATCTGTATCGACTGCAACCAGCAGGCCCTGAAGATGTTTGCCTGCAGCAGGGAAGAGCTGATCGGCCGGTCGCCTGAGGGGTTTTCGCCGGCCGTCCAGCCGGATGGCAGTGATTCCCGGCAAATGAGCCTGGAAAAGTACAAGCTGGCCGTGGCCGGCAGTCCGCAATTTTTCGAGTGGACCCATCAGCGGCGTGACGGCGCAACTTTTGAGGCGGAGGTGAGTCTCAGCGTTATTGAATTTGCCGATACCGCCTATGTTCAGGCCATCATCAGGGATATTACCGAACGCAAACAGGCGGAAAAACAGCTGGCCCGGCAGGCTTCGGCCATTGAGCAGGCGGCTGAGGAGATCATTATCACCGACAGCGAAGGCGTCATTGAATATGCCAATCCCGCTTTTGAACAGATTTCCGGCTACTCCCGGGCCGAGGCCATCGGTAAGGCCTTCTCTTTTTTAGAAAGCAAAAAGGAAGACTATGCCTACACCGAGATGTGGGCGGCGATCAGGGCCGGCGAGGTGTGGCGGGGACGGCTCACCACCAGGAGAAAGGACGGCAGCCTGGCCGAGGCGGATGCCACGGTGTCGCCGATTTTTGATCCGGCCGGCAACCGGATGGGTTATGTGTTTGTCAAACGCGATGTGACCGAGCAGATCAAGGTTGAAGCAATGTTCCGGCAGAGCCAGAAAATGGAGGCCATCGGCACCCTGGCCGGCGGTATTGCCCATGACTTCAATAATATTCTGTCCGCCATTTTCGGTTTCGCCGAAATTGCCAAACTGGAAACAGCGGAAACTTCCGGAGTGCCATCGCTGTCTGGTGAAGATACTGGAGGCGGCGGGCCGGGCCAGAGACCTGGTCAAACAGATTCTTACCTTCAGCCGCCAGACGGATATCAAACCGCGGCCGATTCAACCGAAGATCATTGTCAAGGAGACCCTGAAGCTGCTGGAGGCCTCATTGCCGTCCACCATTGAGATCCGTTCCAATCTGCAGGCCAATGAGGCGGTCATGGCTGACCCGACCAGCATCCATCAGATCATCATGAACCTCTGCACCAATGCCGGGCATGCCATGCGCAAGAAGAGCGGCGGCATTCTTGACATCTCCCTGCTCAGCGTGGATCTGGACCATGATTTTGCCCGGGTGCATCCTGAGATAAAGCCGGGTCAGTTTCTGCGGCTGACCATCAGCGATACCGGCCATGGCATGAGCCATGACGTGAAGGAAAGAATTTTCGATCCTTTCTTTACCACCAAGGGGGAGGGAGAAGGCACCGGCATGGGGCTTTCCGTGGTGCATGGTATCGTCAGAAGCCTGGGCGGCACCATCGTGGTGTACAGCGAGCCGGACAAGGGCAGCTCCTTCAGCGTATACCTGCCCATTCACTCCAGGCAGCAGGCCAAAGCAGGAAGTGCAAGAGGAAATAATACCCGGCGGCAAAGAGCATATTGTCTTTGTTGACGACGAGGAATTTATCGTGGATATCGCCCAGCAGATGCTGGAGATGCTCGGTTACCGGGTGGTCGGCAAAACAGACAGCAGGGAGGCCTTTGCCTATTTCAAGGAGCATGCCGGAGAGGTTGATCTGGTGATCACCGATTTTACCATGCCGCACATGACGGGCCTTGATCTGGCCAAGGAGATCAGGAAAATCCGGCCTGAGCTGCCGATCCTGCTCTGCACCGGGTATAATACCGGTTTTTCCGAAGCAGAACTGAAGGAGGCCGGCATCAATGCCTTTATCTTAAAACCGGTGGTGCGCAAGGAGCTGGCCGGGGTGGTGCGCAAGGTGCTGGACAGTCGGCAATGAAACAATGAACAATTGACAGCCAACGGTCAGCCGTTAAATTCTCCTCACTCCTCACTCCTCACTCCTCACTCCTCACTCCCACTCCTCACTCCTCACTCCTCACTGTCTCCTGATCCCATGCTTGCCCATTTTGTACCGCAGGACCCTCTCGCTGATGCCCAGGGAATCGGCGGCCCTGGTCTGCACCCAGTCGTTTTTCTCCAGGGCAGCGAGGATCATATCCCGCTCCATGGCGTCCAGCCGGTCGCCGAGATTACCCTGCTCGCTCGCCTTGTGATAGCGCATTTCCGCCGGCAGATCCGCCATGCGGACCACCGGGCCCCGGACCATGGTCACCGTCCGCTGGATGACGTGCTCCAGTTCGCGCACGTTGCCGGGAAAGGGGTATTTGACCAGGGTGGCCAGGGCCTCCGGATCAAAGCGCACCGGCCGCAGACTGTAACGCTCCAGGAAAAAGTCGACCAGCTGCGGAATATCCTCTTTGCGGTTTCTTAAGGGCGGGATGTCAATTTCCAGGACATTGAGCCGGTAGTAAAGATCTTCCCGGAACTTCCCCTCCGTCACCAGTTGTCTGAGGTCACGGTTGGTGGCGGTCAGCACCCGCACATCCACTTCGATATCCACCTCGCTGCCCACCCTGCTGATCTTTTTTTCCTGCAGGGCGCGCAGTAATTTGGCCTGCAGGTTGAGCGGCAGTTCCCCCACTTCATCGAGAAAAAGGCTGCCCGACTGGGCCAGTTCAAAGCGGCCTTTCCTTTTACCCGAGGCGCCGGTAAAGGCCCCTTTTTCATGGCCGAAAAGCTCTGATTCAAAAAGGTTTTCCGGGATGGCCGCGCAATTCACCTCGATAAACGGGGCCTGGCTGCGGGCGCTGAGCAGGTGAATGAGGTGGGCGATGAGTTCCTTGCCCGTGCCGGTCTCGCCCCGGATGAGCACGGTCCATGGGGTCTGGGAGACCCGCTGCACGGTGGACAGCAGTTTGCGCATGGCCGGGCTGTCGCCGATGACCTGCAGGGGCAGTCCTTTGCTGCTGTCGATTGTTTCGGCAATGGCGGCAACATCTTCCTCCGTGGCCACCTGCTGTTCGATGTTTTCAATTTTTTCCAGCAGCTCCAGCAGATCAACCGGTTTTTCCAGAAAATCATCGGCCCCGAGCCGCATCACCTTGACCGCGGTCTCAACCGCGCTATAGGCGGTGATCATGATGGCGTGCATGAACGGATTGATCTCCTTCATGCGGCCCAGCAGCTCATCGCCGTTCATGTCCGGCATTTTATGATCAAGCAGGGCCAGCTGGATCGGGTAGTCCCTGAAAATCTGCAGGGCCTCCGCGCCGTCGGCAGCGCTGAAAACCTGATAGCCTTTCTTCTCCAGAAAGCCTTTCAGGGTCTCGCGCTGCAGCTGTTCATCGTCAACAACAAGGATCTTCATAGCCCATCCCTTAATTTTCAATCGCCAAGCGGCGTAACTACTCAAGTTGTTTAGACTATTAGGTATTTAGAATAAAATCTGTTCACAAAAAAGGCGAAATCAAGAGCCAAAGCGGGCCTCATCCGGTAGTTTTCCATCACTGACAGACTAAGCCGTGTGTTCAAAAATAACTGTAACAGCGAAATGCTGTAAAAGGGGCCGTAACGAAGTAGTCAAAAAGTAATGGTTTCACGGCCCCTAAACACCTCGAGACTATCCACCTGAGTAGCCAACAAGCGGTAAGGTGATGACCGCCCGGAAAATGTCTTGGTCCGGGGTGGCAAGCGTAAGCGCGCCGTTATGGGCCTGGGCGATGCGGCGGGCAATGGGCAGGCCAAGACCCGTGCCCCGGGTTTTGGTGGTAAAATAAGGTTCAAGCAGTTGGCTGAGGTTGTCAACGCTGCCCCGGGGCATGGCGTTGTCAATGCTTAGCCGCGCCTGATTGTTTTCAATAATGCTGTTGACGGAGATATATCCGCCGCCGGGCTGGGCCTCCACCGCGTTTTTGATGATATTTTCAAAGAGCTGGCCCAGCAGTTCCGCGTCACCCGGCACCGGACGGGCAAGGGTGCTGTGGTGGGAGACGGTGATGTTTTTCACCTGGCACTGCGGTTTGTAGAGCAGCAGAATGCCGTCAACGAGTTCCGTGAGATTGACCGGGTCGCGCCTGGCCTCCATGGGCCTGCTGTAACGGAGCAGATCGCCGACAATGGTATTGGTGCGTTTCACCGCCTGGCGCATGCTGGCAGCCAGCTCCCGGTGTTCCGGACTCAGTTCGTCGGCTTCCAGCTCAATGCGCTGCAGGCCCATGCTGATGGCATTCAAGGGATTTCTGATCTCATGGGTAATGGTGGCCGTGGCCCTGCCCAGTGCCGCGTCCTCCCGTTCCCTGGCCAGTTTTCTTTCAAAATCGGTTATTTTCTGCAGATAGGCGCTCTGGTAGCGGTAGAGCAGCCAGGAAAAGAAGACCCCCAGGCAGGCCAGCACCAGGGAAAAAATCAGCACATTGCGCCAGATCTGCCGGACCCGCATGGAATACTGGCTGGCATCAAAACCGACCCGCAGCACCGTATCGCCGGCGTTGATGCGCTGTTCGACCACCATGCCGGACGGCGGCGAGCCCTCTGCCCCTCTTTCGTCGATCTTGACGTAGCTGATGCCCGGCATGTTCGACAGGGCCTTGAGCAGGGCCGGCATGCGCAGCTGTTGGTGCAGCTCCTCGATATTCTGGGCGGAAAACCCCAGCATGATGCAGCCCTTTTCCGGCCGGGGCCAGGTCATGACATACAGGTTTTTCCCCGGGATATAATCGAGTCCGGCTTTATCGCATGGCAGGGCGGGCAGCAGCGCGGCGCCGGTGCTGATCGGTGTTGTGGTCGCTGCCGTCACGCTCAATGCGGATGGCGGCAAGCCCCGCCTCCCCGGCAAAGGCCTGCAGCTCTGCGGCGGAAAAGGCTTCCACCGCGTCAAGGTAGTCGATGAATTTGGCGGTATTGGCCAGAAAGGTCTTGATGGTCTGCTGCAGGGCGTTTTCCGCCAGCCGGACGGTGCGGGTGTTCTGCTCGATCACGCTGCTGACCACCCGGGAATGCTCCCGGGCATAATTCTGGAAGTTGCGGCGTAACTGGCCGATCTGCCACAGGGAATAGGCAAGAACGACAAAAATCAGGCCGCCGATTACCAGCAGGTTTATTTTCCAGGATGGTCCAAGGGGCGCGGGGTCCGGCTGATGTATGGCCGGCGGCGTCTGTTTCCGGGGGGGAGGCCGTCATGGCTCAGCGGGCTCCGGGGGAGGAGGCTTCATAAAGCAGCGTTTGCGGATGCGCGAGCGCACCCCTGTTGAGTCCTGCCCGTGCCGCCAGCCGGGGCCGGTGATGCGTGTCGCCTGCAGGTGGTTTTCGCCTTCCTTGCTCAGTTCCCCCCAGACCTGGATGATGGAGTCGGCTGAGGCGCAGGGAGGAATGAAGTCGGCTGAGATGACATAGATCTTTTCCTCCCCCGGCTCCTTGGCCGGTTCGGGTTTTTCCGCCCCGGCAACAGGCCCCCGCCGCCTGCACTCTGCGCAGTTGAGTGTGGAGAGGGTGATTTCGCCTTTTTCCCGGTCCACGGCAATGACCCTGCCCCTGAGAAAATATTCAGCCCGCAGCGGCAGCGGCATGAGCATGATCATGAGAAAAAGCGGAAAAATGAAACGCATGGGTATTAGGGCTCCTTATAAAAAAGATTTCTGCAACTTCTGCGCCATCTGCCTCATGTTTGCCGATTTATGAGCGATTCAGCCTTGTTAGGACACAGGGCCGGGCGCTCTCTGCCTTGCCCGGTTCGACACTTTCCGTATCCCTCGTCAAAAATGTCGAAATCACAGGTCGGAAACAAGCATATTCCGGCCGCCCTCCTTTGCTTCATAAAGATGGAAGTCGGCCTTTTTCAGCATATGGTCCAGACTGTCTCCCAGCCGCGTGGCGATGCCGAGGCTGACCGTAATGCTGACCTCGCCCATGCCGTCATCGAGCACCACCACCGACTGCTCGATCTTGCGGCGCAGTTCATCAAAAATTTTGTGCACAGACGCCGTATCCATGTTGACCGCCAGAATGCAGAACTCTTCCCCGCCGATGCGGGCGACGATGTCTGTTTTGCGCAGCCGGTTGCGCAGGATGTTTGCCACATGCTGCAGCACCCGGTCACCTGCTTCATGACCATATTGATCGTTTACCTTTTTGAAGAAGTCAATATCCAGCATGGCACAGACCAGGGTAAGGGCCTGCCGTCTGGCGCTGGCGAACAGCTTTTCCCCGGTGATGAAGAAATATCGCCGGTTATGGAGGCCGGTGAGAAAATCTATCAGGGACGTTGAACGGAGCTGCTGGATAAGGTCTATGTTTTCAACAAGGAGTCTTACCATGCAGTAGAATTCTTCCGGCAGCAAGGTCTGCCGGACGAGACAGTGATTCGCGCCATATTTGAGAAAGCGGGCGGCCGTGATGTGGTCGCCGGCGTACACCATGCCCATGATGGCCAGGTCTTCTTTCCCCCAGTTGCGGCGGATTTTCTGGATCAGGGTGAGTCCGTCCATATCGTTGACTTCAGAGGCCGCTATCAGCAGCCGGATTTTAGGATTTGCCGCCAGGATTTTCAGCGTTTCCCTGCCGGAATCCGCAGTGAGCACATCGTAACGGTGCACGCGCAGCAGGCTTGCTATTTTCTCCAGTTTTTCCGTGTCCTTGTCCGTTACCAGAATCTGGGTTTCCGCATTTTTTTTCAGGCGGTCCAGCAGGGAGAGAATATACTCAAGACTGAGCACATCTTCTTTCAGGACATAATCAACGACCTGGTGGGACCAGACCGTTTGCCGCACCTCTTCACTGACATAGGCGGTAAAAACGATCACCGGGATATTTTTTGCGACCACCAGGGGAATGGTCTCCCCCCTGGTGGCATCCGGCAGATTGAAATCGAGCAGGGCGGCGAAAAAGGGCTCACTTTCCCCGGGGGCAAGCAGCTCCTCGGCTTCCCGCCTGCTTGACACCCAGGTGACACTGTACTTGCCGGTTTTTTCCAGCCTTTTTTTGATCATAGTCCCCATGGGGGGGCTGTCTTCAACGATGAGAATGTGTTTCATTTACAGCAACCCCTCTTTTTTCAGGTGGACCTGCAGCACGGAAATGGCGGCAGGAGTGATCCCGGATATCCGGGATGCCTGACCCAGTGAGCGCGGCCGGATTCTGTTCAGTTTTTCCACCACCTCATGGGAAAGACCGGGCAGGCCGGTGTAATTCATCTCTTCCGGCAGGTTGATATTCTCCAGCTTTTTAAAGCGTTCAACCTGTTCCTGTTGCCGCCTGATATATCCTTCATATTTGACCTGCTGCTGGACTTCAAGGGCAATCTGTCGATCCACGGATATTTCCTGGCCGGTAAGGGGGCCCAGGTCGGCAATGGTCAGCTCCGGCCTGCGCAGCAGCGCGGCCATGGAAACCATCTGTTTCAAGGGAGCCAGGCCTGCGGCCTCCAGCCGCTGGTTGACGGCGTCATTGGGCTTGACCTGGGTGTTGTTCAGCCAGTTGAAGGCGGCCGAGATGGCGTCTCTTTTCCGGCAGAAGGCTGCATAGGTGGCATCGTCCACCAGTCCGAGCCGGCGGCCGATCTCCCGCAGGCGCAGGTCGGCGTTGTCTTCCCGCAGCAAAAGGCGATATTCGGCCCGGGAGGTAAAAAGCCGGTACGGCTCCTTGGTGCCCCGGGTGACCAGATCATCGATGAGCACGCCGGTGTAGGCCTGGGAGCGGTCAAGGATCAGCGGCTCTTCCGACCGACAGTATTGGACCGCGTTGATGCCGGCCATAAGCCCCTGGGCCGCTGCCTCCTCATAGCCCGAGGTGCCGTTGATCTGACCGGCCAGAAACAGCCCGCCGATGCGCTTTGTTTCCAGGGAAGGGTGCAGTTCCAGGGGATCGACATAGTCATATTCGATGGCATAGCCGGGCCGGATCAGCTTGACCTGTTCCAGGCCCTTGATGCTGTGCAGCATGGCCAGCTGCACATCCACCGGCAGACTGGTGGGAATGCCGTTGGGATAGACCTCCACCGTATCAAGCCCCTCCGGCTCCAGGAAGATCTGGTGGCGTGTCTTTTCCGGAAAGCGCATGACCTTGTCTTCGATGGAGGGACAGTAGCGGGCGCCCACCCCTTCGATGATGCCGGTGTACATGGGCGAGCGGTCGGTGCCCCCGCGGATGATCTCGTGGGTTTTTTCATTGGTGTAGGTGATGTAGCACGGCCGCTGGGGCAGTGCGGGCAGCGCCGGTGGTGGCATAGGAGAAGAAATTGGGCGGATCATCGCTGTACTGCGGCTCAAGGCCCTCGTAGTTGATGGTGGTGCCGTCGAGCCTGGGGGTGGTGCCGGTTTTCATGCGGCCCATGGCAAAGCCCAGCTCCCGCAGGTTGTGGGCCAGGGAGATGGACGGGGCGTCACCCTGGCGGCCGGCTGGAAAGGATTTCAGGCCGATGTGGATCAGTCCGTTTAAAAAGGTGCCGGTGACAATGACCACGGCCCGGCAGGACAGGGTCTCTTCCAGGGAGGTGATTACCCCGGTGATCCTGCCCTGTTCCACCAGCAGCCGGTCGGCAAAGGCCTGCCGGATATCGAGGTTTGGCTGGTTTTCCAGCACCGACTTCATGCGCAGCCGGTAGAGCAGGCGGTCGGCCTGGGCGCGGGAGGACCACACCGCCGGGCCTTTGCTGGTGTTGAGCCGGCGGAACTGGATGGCCGTTGCGTCGATATTTTTGGCCATCTCGCCGCCCAAGGCATCGATTTCCTTGACCAGGTGGCCCTTGGCCAGCCCGCCGATGGCGGGATTGCAGGACATGGCGCCGATGGTGTCGGCATTGATGGTCAGCACCGCCGTCCGGCAGCCCATGCGGGCGGCGGCCAGGGCGGCTTCGCATCCTGCATGGCCGGCGCCGATGACGATGATATCATAGTCGTTCATGGTTGTTCCGTTTCTAGTTTGCATTTTTCAGCTGCCACCTGAAAACCGGTTTTCTGGCCATGCGCCAGAAAGCCGGAGTGAGGAGGACAGCCACGGGATAAAGCTCCAGCCGGCCGGCCAGCATGCAGATACTGAGCACGACCTTGGCAAGATCGGGCAGGCCGCCGAAATTGCGGACCGGGCCTACCTCGTGGCAGGCCCGGGCCGACATTGTTTAAAGTGGCGATCACGGCCGTCATGCCGGTGAGCAGGTCAACGCCCAGGGCGGTGACCACCCTGGCCGGCACCGACAATCATGATGCGCATGTCAAACCGTTCTCTTTGCCCAGGATAATAAGGCCCATTTCACTTGAGTGTTCCGCCTGAGAGTATAGATGCCCGCTTCATCGCGCCCCAGCCGTTCATCAACATAGGCGGCGAGTCTTTCCTCTTCCGCCGGGCTGAGATCATCAAACATCCAGCGGCAGCTTTCGATGGCATCGTCTCTGCTGGCAAATGTTTTGCTCTGGTCAAGTTCAATATGATCGATTTTAGGATGAATCCCCATCTGATACAAGAGATTCACGGTAAAAATATAATCAGGGCCGGGTTCAAAGGGGCGGCCGACCGCGGCAAACAGCTCCGGATCAAAGGGTCCGCTGCCCACCCGGTCGGCGATAAATACCTTTTCCGTGGCCCAGCTGTTCATTTTTTCCAGAGCGCTTTGCAGGTCGGTAACCGACAGGGAGCGGGAGCTGATGACCACTTCATGGACCGGGACCCCCAGTTTGCTGCCAGTCGTCGGTCCAGGATGCCTGGATGGTGGTGATATTGGTGATCCCCTGCTCTGCCGCCCTTTTTTTCAGCTCGTCCAGCATGGCAGGGGAAAAATCAATGGCGGTCACGGATTTCACCTTTGCCGCCAGAGGCAGGGCCAGGGTTCCCGGTCCTGCAGCCGATATCAAGCACCCGCCAGTGCGGTTCGGGTTTTACCAGCTGCAGGAAGCGATCGGCATAGCCTGAATCGATATTTCTTTTGGCAAAGCCGGCCGCGCGCTGATCCCAGTCTTTTTTCCCCTTTTTCTTCCAGCTCTTCTGCTGGCGCGCCTCCTGCCAGAGTCTGTTCCAGTCTATGTCTTTTAAGTGCATATGCAGGGTTATCGATCTCCTTTTCGGGGATAAAAGGGCTAAGGGAGCCGCAACGAAATGATTAGAGATGTAATGTTCAGTGCGCCGCGGCCCCTAATCTCTGATTTTCGACTTCAAATCAGGCATGGTTTCCGGTTTGCGAACATCCCATATTTTGCTTTCCTTGCCGGTGGCCGTTACATTCTCATAGACGCCGTCGTCCCGGCGCACCAGTTTGGTGAAGCCGTGATTTTTTAAATCGCTGTTGGTCTTCGGCGTGCTGACCGCACAGAGGGAAATGAGCCTTCTAACCGGTTGCCCGCATTCCGGACATGCTGTCAGTCTCTCGCTGCTCACGGGCTGAGCTTATCTCGAAATGACTGCCGAGTCGGCATGCCGGGCCGAGATGTTCATACTCGTAGATTGGCATGGAAATGGGTTATTTTCTCTTTAAGCGGTTGATAATGATGGTCAGCTCGCCATCCTCGGATTTCATTTTCCTGGCGCTGACCGCTACCTGATACTCTTTCTGGGCAAGGTCGAGAAACTTGGGCAGGCTTTTGCGCCGGGCGTCATGGGCAATATAAATTGTGCCATCCGGGGCAAGATACTGGTTGAAGACATCGAGCAGTGGTTGAAAAAATTCATCGCGGAAGAGAATTTCCGCGCCGATAATCGTATTAAACCGGGGCATTACCGGAGGTTTTTTCCAGTCGATTATTCTGAAATCAACCTCAAGCAAACCATTTGCCGCCGCACTGACCCGTTGAAAATCAAGGATATGGGGTTCGTAATCGCTCAAGGTAACCTTATAGCCCCTTGCCGCGGCAACCAGTCCTGGCGCGGCAAGTCCTGCGCCCAGCTCAAGCAGTGTCTGACCCGGTTCGCAGGGCATGCTTGCCATGATATCAGCGAGCATGAGCGATGCCTCCCACAGCTTGACCCAGAAGGGGAAAATCGACACATCGGCAAAGGGATCCTTGCCGGCTAACAGCTGTTCGAGATCCTGCACCTGCAGGATTTTAAGCTCCACATCCCTGATGCGCAAGGGTTCAAAACCGACTTTATATTTTTTTCTGATCCGGTGCAGCACGTCCCGGGTTTTATCCGGCAGATGTAGTTCGTTCACTTTTCATAACCTTTTGTTTTAAATTTATTGATAACCAAGCAGCAGGGCAATGACCACGATGGCCGAGAGGAAAAAACGGTAATAGGCAAAAACAGTCAGGGATCTGGTCCGGACATATTTCATCAGCAGGGTGATGACCAGATAGCCGGAAACCGCTGAAGTAAAAAAACCGGTCAGATAAAAAAGAATTTCGCTTTGATTGAGGCCCATCCCGATGATTTTAGGAATTTTATAGATACCTGCCCCAAAAATAATGGGCGCGGACAATAAAAAGGAAAACCGGGCGGCTGCCGAACGGTCCAGGCCGAGAAAGAGTCCGGCGCTCATGGTGCTGCCGCTTCTTGACACGCCGGGGATCAGGGCCAGGGATTGGGCCAGGCCGATGATGAGTGCGTCTTTGATGGTCATGGCGCTGAAACTGCGCTGGCGGCTGCCCATTTTTTCCGCGAGCCAGAGAAAGAGCCCGGCCGCTGACAGGGAAAAGGCCACGGTGGCCGGCCCGCGCAACAGGGCTTCCGCGGCATGTTCGCCCAGCAGGCCGGCGACCACGGCCGGGATTGTGGCCAAGGCGATGAAGATTGCCATGCGTCGGTTTTGTTGGGCCTCTGGTTCGGCATTTTTACCGATCAGGGCCAGCGCCATGGAGTAAAAATCGTGGCGGAAATAGGCGAGAATTGCGAGCAAGGTGCCCAGATGCAGGGCGATATCAAAGGTCAGCCCTGCCTCTTTGATGTGGAAAAAGGCTTCCGCCAGGGCCAGATGACCGGAACTCGAGACAGGGAGAAATTCGGTCGCACCTTGTAAGATTCCTAGAAAAGCGGCATAGAGTAAGTTCACTTGCGGCATCCGTTTTTTGTTCGTGCTTTTTTTTTGGCGTGGAGCATGCACACCATTCATTGAAAAACTGCTTATATTTACTTTACCCGGCAGGGCCAGCCAATGTTTTTTTTATTGTTCAGACGGAGAAAACATTTTGCCCTGTGTGCCCCAAACCGGGAAATGGGAACGTACTATGATGAAGACGCGGGCAAGGCTGGTCTGCTGAATCAATCTGGCGTGCCACGATGCGCGTGTACAGGAGGAACGCAGGGGCGGTCTGGGCAAGGGTCTGTTTCGCCACCCGGAAAAGGAGCGGCCCTGAGAAGCTGGCGTCGGGATAACACTGTCTTTCCATGGTCCCGGCGGTGACAGCAGGATAAGCAATTTTTTTTTATTTCCTGAAGGTGCAGTTTGGCATGTGTGAGTTTAGAATAATGGGCTAAACTGTATTCATAAAAAAAAGACCGTTTCATCCGAAGATCAAACGGTCTTTTTTCAGCAGTTTAAACAGGCTTGGAAATTAGCAACCTTCTACCGCTTTGCCTTTTGCAGCCTTTACTTCAACTTTGTCGCCAGCTTTCAGATCAGCGGCTCCGTCACAGGTCATGGTAACCTTGGTGCCTTCAACGCCGTCAACGGTACATTTAATTTTAGCAGCCAAAGATACGGTTGCGGTGCTTGCGATAAAAGCTACGGCCAATGCCAGAGTCAAAAGTTTTTTGCTCATTTGTTTCTCCTTTTGATGTTTTGCGAATCTATAAAAACCAACCACCCCTAACCATACAGAAATTTAATATACCTTGCCTCTTGAAGATGTCAACCTCAAAATGAATTGGGGTTCAATCATGAAACCGGCAATTTCACTCACAGCTATTTTCTTACGGTCGATCCGCAGATCCTTTTTAATTAGGGCAGCAGCTTTTTGATATCCTCCGCAAAAACAGTGTGCCCCACATAGCCCGGATAATTTTTAATCACATTCCCCTGCTGATTTACCAGAAATGAGGTGGGAATGCCGACGATGCCGCCGAAATCACTGGTCACTTTTGCATCAGCCATGAGAACCGGGTAGTTGATTCCTGTTTTTTCAACCACTTTTTTTACCGGGCTCGTTCCTCCCTGATCAACGGAAATCGCCACCACGGTGAAGCCTTTCGCGCCAAACTGTTTCTGCAGATCGATGAGGGAAGGAATTTCCTGCATGCACGGCGGGCACCAGGTGGCGAAAAAGGTAACCAGCATTACTTTGCCCTGCAATTCGTTACTGTCGAGAGTGGTGCCGTCCGTGACCGATTTGAGGGAGAAATGGGGCATGGTGGCTGCGGCCGATGACGGGCTGACCGGAGCAAGGAAAAGGACAAGCAATACCATCACGAGAAAAAAGTTTATTTTTTTAAGTAGATTTTTTTTCATTATTTCACCATATGGAGTAGAACTCGTTAAAATTTCTATGCGGGTTTGGTTCATCCTGCAATTGTATGCATTCTTAAGAGAAATAGACTACTCAAAATGTTCATTTTATGTCAATAAAAAGATATTTTGTCCGGGTTGACGCAAAACTGTGGCCATTCTTGATAAAAAAATTCTGATATTTCTGGTGGTTGCCTCCGGGGTTTTTCTTTCCACCCTTGACAGTTCCATGGTCAACATCGCTCTTCCCTCGATTATGGCGGAGTTTCAGGCCCCGCTGCACAAGACCGAGTGGGTCGTGATGGCCTATCTGCTGACTACCAGTTCCACCCTGCTCTTCTGGGGACATCTTGCCGACCGGCTGGGCCGGAGCAGGTTTTACGGGCTTGGCTTGTTCGCTGTTCGGTCTTGGCTCCGCGGGCTGCGCCTTTGCAATTTCCCTGAATATGCTGATCGGCGCCCGTTTTTTTCAGGCCCTGGGGGCGGCCATGATGATGGCCAACGGGCCGGCGATTATCCGGCAGACCTTTGCTCCGGAAAAACTCGGCCGCAGCATGGGATTTATCGGCATTCCTGTTTCGCTGGGACTGATGAGCGGTCCTGTTCTGGGCGGCTACCTGATTGAGTTTTTTTCCTGGCGGGCGTTGTTTCTTCTTTCGCTGGCGGCAAGCTTTGGCTTTGCTGTGCTGTCTCAGTTTATTCTGCCGCCAACCCCTGCCCGGCAACCGGCGGAAAAGCGATATGACTGGCCCGGGGCGGTGCTCTGGAGTTTTCTGCTGGTCACCGCCTCCATTTCGCTCACCCATGTTTTTTCCGCGCAGATTTCTCCGTTGTGGGGTGGGGCGCTGATCTGTTGCGCCATTGCCGCCTTGTTCTGTTTTCATGAAAATTGAATCACGGGCTGAGGAGCCTGTTTTGCCGTTGTCCTTTCTGAAAAAAAGATTTTTCACCGTCGGCGTTGCCAGCGCTCTGCTCTCCTTTCTGCTGCTGTTTTTTGTGCTCATCCTCATCCCCTTTTACCTTGATCGGGTGCTGCGTCTTCCCGCCTCAAGGATAGGGTTGATCATGACGACCATTCCCCTTGCCGCCATAGTTGCGGCCCCGGTTGCCGGCTGGCTTTCCGACTCAATCGGGGCGAGAATTCTTTCCACCCTGGGGCTGGCCTTTTCCACCATCGGTCTGCTGCTGCTGGCCTTCCTGTCGCCGGAAACGCAGCCTGCCGGAGTCGCTGGGCGGCTTGCTTTCCTGGGGCTCGGCCAGGCTATATTCCTGTCCCCCAACAGCGCCTCGGTGCTGGCCAGGATGGCTGAAAAAAACAGTGGCACCGCGGCAGCGCTGCTCGCCACGGCCCGCAATCTGGGCATGATGCTGGGTGTTGCCCTGGCCGGGCTTTTTTTCTCCTTTTTTTTCCGGCAGATAACCGGGGGAGTGGAACTGAAGGAGTACTCCATGGCGCATGCCGGATCTTTCTGCCTGGCGCTGCGCAGTTCATTTCTGCTGGTTTCCGTTGTCGGGTTGGGCGCCGTGGTTCTTTCCTGGCAGAGACCGGTTTTCATCAGCGCGAAAATGGGCTCAGACGCTGACATCAAGGAGTGAGAAACGCCGGATGGCCGCCTTTTCCTCGAGGGCTTCCTTCAGTTGGCTGACCATATTCTCCCTGCTTACCCGGCAGGTGAAACCGGCAGGCTGATAGCCCTGTTTGCCCAGAATCTGGACAAGCTCCTGAACATGGTCCGCCACATGGGCTCTGGCTTTTTCCGATGCGAGCAGGAACTGACCGGTGATGGTCTTGTCGGCAATGGTTGCCTGCAGGGCAAGAGGTCCGAGCCGGCTCATTTCCAGATAAAACGACAGGCTGTAACGTTCTTCCCGGTCCTGGCCCGCCTCTTTTTCCATGGAAAAAATCCATTCACCCCAGCCGGTATTTCCCGCAAAGAAACAGGGAAAGAGTAAAAAGTTCTGCTCGATTTTCTGGGGGGGCTGACTGTTTATCTGCTGATGGGCGGCCAGGATTTTCACCAGTTTTTCCGTAGGCGGGTCGAGTACAGGCTTCTGTATGGAGTCCTTTTGCTCGAGAGTATCAAGCAGCTCCAAGATTTCCTTCCGTGGCCCGGATGAGCTGCCAAGCAGCAGGGTCAGCATCTTGATGGCTTCCGGGAAGGATTCACCGCCGCTGGTCGCCGCAATCAGACTGCCCGTTGTTACCTGGCCGCCGGCAGATGCCTGGGATGCAAGCTCTGGTAACAATGCAGAAAGCAGATCGGCAAGCCCCCTGGTATTTGCTGAAGCCAATGGCGCCCCGGCAATGAGCAGTTTCAGAAAATCCTGCACCGCCCCTTTTTTGGCGGCCAGGGTCAAAAGAGGGGAACTGCCGCTTTCCCCTGTTTCCAGCCACAGTTCACTGCCCAGGGTTAAAGGCACCAGGGTTCTGGCGGTTACCGTTTGCCCCCCGACATCCAGCAGCACCTTGCCGTCTCCGGTAAATCCGGCAACAATGCCTTTGATAAGTTGACCCGGAGCAAAGGGCAGGTCGGCCTGGTTTTTACTTGGCGGAACTTTTTGGCCGGTACCGGGTTCGATTTTGTAGATGGAAAGATGGGATTGTTCAGATATTTTCATTTTTTGCCAGGGGGAGATTGATCTTCACTTCCAGTCCGTTGTCGTGACGGTTCAGTGAGAAATTTCCCCCGTGGGCCTTGATAAACCGGTCAACCAGCGTGAGACCCATGCCCGTGCCATAGGTCTTGGTGGTAAAAAAAGGCTCTGTCGCCTTGTCCAGATAGGCCCCGGAAAGACCGATCCCCGTATCCCGGAGAGAAACATGGACCCACTCGTTGTCAACCGTGGCTGATATCTTCAGGGTTCCACCATTGGGCATGGCCTCCATGGCGTTGCGGATGATGTTCAGGAAAACCCGCCGTATTTGCTTGGCGTCCATAAAAATGACAGGGTCAGGCTCGGCAAGGTCCAGGGTCCAGGAAATACGCTGTTTCACCAGGCTGGTCTGCAGCAGAATGACTGTTTTGCGGATGAGCGGATAGAGGTTGCTGAGCTGTTTTTCGCCCTGGGGCTGGCTGACAAAGTCGAAGAGCTCGGTGAGGGTGGCCTCCAGCCTGTCGGTTTCCTTGACCATGACATCAAGATATTTTTTCCATTCCGCTCCTTCAATCTTGCGGGCAAGTATGCGGGCAACCCCGCCAATGGAGGTGATGGGATTTCTGATGATGTGCACCATCTGGGCCGCCATCTGGCCCAGGGCAGAGTATCGTTCGGCCTCAATCAGCAGGTCTTTGTTTTTGTCCAGTTCCTGGGTCACCTCTTCCAGCTCATCGATCTTTTTCTGCATATCCATATACAGACGGCTCTGTTCAATGGCAAGGCTTCCCTGGCTGGCAAAAAGTTCCAGGGTGCTGACATGGCTGTCCGGAATGGGTTTGCGGGTGACATAGTTGTCGGCGATAATGACGCCGATGGAGCGGCCCGGCGCAAAAAGCGGTACCACGACAAAGGTGTCCTCTTTGAGCAGGTTGATCAGGTCGTGGGGAACAGGAATCGAGGAGATGCCGCCGCTGACCTTAAAGCTCTGCCTTTCCATGGCTGATTTGATCAGGATATGGTCAGTCAGGGTGACGGATATCCTGAGACTTTTGACGATCTGGTTGACGGCATCATCTTCCCGCATGCATGCCTGGCCGAGATTTTTGATGATTTCGTTGAAGTTCAGCTCCTTGGCCCGCATTTCCGCCCATATCTGCGCAGCCTCTTCCCGGCAGCCCGGTCCAATGGCCATTCTGCCTTCCAGAAATTGATTGCTGCGGTCAAATAAGGCAAGAAATGCCCGGTTGAAGCGTAACCCTTCGTTGGCGGTAATGCCCACCAGAATGGCACGGAGAATCTCATCCAGCTCCACGGCATTTATGTAGACGCTGTTCATTTTCAGGGAGAGCTGATGCAGAAGCTGGATGCGGAAATAGGCCTGTTCGAGATCTTCCTGGTAACGGCGGTTTTCCAGGATCAGTCGTCTTTTTTCCAGGTTCTTTTTCACCGCCACCATGATTTCGTTGAACTGGACGGGTTTGGTGATGTAATCATCAGCTCCGTTGCGGATACAATCCAGGGCAACCTGGATATCTGACTGCCCGGAAAGCATGACAATGGAAACATCCGGATAATTTGACCTGATTTGCGGGAGCAGTGAGGTGCCGTCTGCATCCGGCAGGCCGATATCGAGCAAGACCAGCGCCACATGTTTGTTTCCCAGCAGACGGATTAATTCGTTGCCGCTGCTGGCATCGGCAACGGCAAAATCGTTCTGTTCGAAATAGAGTTTGAGGGGCTCGCGGATGGCTATCTCATCATCGACGATGACGATAACTTCATCACCGTGCAGCAGATGTTCCGGTGCGAGGGAGATATATGGGCGGAGGCCGGTATTCGGGGCGATCATCTTCGGTCTGCTCTGTGATGTTTCAGTAAGAACTTAAACATTATACTTCCAATGTTCACCTATACTACCTTAACTGTCAAGGCAAAAAAAAACGCATTCCCGAAAAGAACGGAAATGCGTTTCTGCAAAAGGAGAAAACCGGGCAAGGAGAAAAATGCCCGGGTTCTTCTCTTACATTTCCACAATCAACTTATTGGATTCTTCATTCCAGTCAACCGTGATATACCAGAAAAGCAGGAAGGCGGCGATGAGAAACAGGGATCCGCCATAACCCATGACATCGGGCAGGTAGACAAATTTACCAAGCACGCCGTCAGCCTCAAACTCTTTGTCCACGAACCAGGCGGTCATGATGGAGTTGGTGACGCCGAAAATCGGCACAACGATCCACAGCTTTACCTGTCCTTCACCAACGCGCCAGAGGGTTCCGGTACCGCAGCCGCCTGCCAGCATGGCGCCTAAGCCGAAGATAATACCGCCGACCACGCCGCCCCAGCCGAAGGTGCCGCGCACATAGCTCATGGGTGACTAATACGGGGTCTCCGTCAAGTCTGATCGGTACACCGTATTTGAGAACCGTTGCGCCAAGCGCCACGATAAAAATACTCAGCGCCACGGATTTGGCCATGGTGCAGTTGCCGGTCATATGGGGTTCGCGGAAACCCTGGATCATGCACCAGCGGCCGCGCTGCATGGAGTAGCCTATGCCGGCGGCAATCAGCAGGAGACCGCCAAGTGAGGCGATATTATCGCTGTCTTCATTGCCTGCATACATATAGGTGCCGCCAATCAAGGCCGCTATGGCGACGAGGCCGAGCAGGAAGTTGAGACCCCTTGGGGAATTCGATGGTTTTGGCGCCGCCGCTGCCCCAGCGTGACATGTTCCATTTCCCAGTAAATGTATTTGAGGCCGATGATAACACCGATCACCAGACCGAGCCACATGGCAAAACCATGGGCGGACAGGTTGCCGATGGCATTAAAGAAACCGCCGACATTACAGCCGCCGGCCAATGCGGATCCGATTCCCATGAAGACGCCGGCTGCCAATGCCTTGCACATTTCCAGCACCGGCGGGATGCGGATGGCGAAATCATTGCCCAGGCAGGCTGAAACAAAAGCCCCGCCAACAAAACCGATGCCGATAACCGAGCCGGTGTCGAGCAGAATGGAACCGGGAGCATCACCATAATAACCGAAAATTCCCGCATCTGAGCCGATCAGGCTGGTGATCCCGTACATGATCCAGTCGCCCCAGTTGCGGATGGCGCCCACTGCTCCCCAGGGCCGCCACCAGGCCATGATCAGGATGGTGAACAGGGCCACCAGCACACCCGTCATGGTGGCATTCCACTCCGTCTGGCAAAGGCGCTTGTACAGCCCTTTGATTTTACTTCCCAAAATACTTTCCTCACTCATCTCTTTTCTCCCCTATTTTAATGTTTCCTCATTAGACAGCCGCCAATAATACCGTCTGAACCATACTTCACAAGGAAGTCATTAATCACTTGCAATCCATAATATTTATAAACCTTTACTCGCGACTAAAAAATTTGTCAAGCAAGTTATAGCAGTGGATTTGTTTAAAAAATACGAATAATAATCATGCCTGAAGCATGATTCATTTTTCGTCTTGACATAACATTTCTTTCTTGTTATTTCAAACCTTGTATCAATATATGATTACTCATTTAATCATCTCATTGTTGCCTGGTTGAATCGTTTTCAACAGGCGGGTTGAGGTAAAAGTTTTTCAAAGTCAAATCTGTTGTGAGGAGGAAACGATGAGCGACGTAAAAAAAGCCCCGGATAATGTTAAAGCAGACCGCACTCTGGATGCAAAAGGACTGAGCTGTCCAATGCCCTTGCTGCGTACCAAAAAAGAAATTGACAAGATCAAATCCGGTGAGATTCTGGAAGTTCTCGGAACTGATCCGGGTTCACGTAACGACCTGCCGGGCTGGTGCTCCAGGGCCGGGCATGAGTTTGTGGGCGAGAAGGAAGAATCCGGCTATTTCCGTTTCTTTATTAAGAAAAAATAAGTGACAAGAAACACATGTGATGATTAATGACGGCGCATTTGCCAAAAGCGGAGGCGCCGCTCTTGTTTGCTTAAATGGAGGAATAACATGGCAAAAAGTATCGGGATTTTTGTAACATCTCCCCAGAATATGAGGCATGTCGATGGGCATCACCAAGGCTGCCGTGGCAAAAGGCGCCAAGGTAAAGGTGTTTTTTACCTGGATGGGCACTCATCTGACCAAGTGCCCGAATTTTAAAGCCCTTGTGCGATATGGAAAACGTTGATGTTTCCATCTGCGCTGACAGCTACAAGAAATGCGGCTATGACGTAACCGATGTCCCGCCGGGTCTGACCCAGGAAAAGATGGCTACCCAGGCGCAGCATGGCGCTATCCTTGAAGATTATGAATGCTATCTGACTTTATAGGAGGAACCGATGTCAAAGAAAGTATGCTTTATGTATCCCAGCAGCGAATATCTCCTTGATGGCGTCAGATCAGCTCTCGGTCTTGCCGTGGAGAATATGTATGCCTATGGCGTTGTCTTGTACACCGAGATAGATGAGAACCTGATGACCGATTACCATAAGGAAAACATTGACTGGATTCGCGATATGGAAGGTGAGATTTATTCCATTCCCGATGGCAATGTTGAGAAATACGGCTTGGTGAAAATGACTCTTGAGGAACTTGGCCAGAAGCTTCGGGACATGGAAATCATTGTTCCTTATGGCATCATGAGAAGTGACAAGAGCTGATTTGAGCAGCTAAGAGTTAAGATATTACAGGGAGAATGCAAAATGAAAATCCTGCATGTATACCGTTCCGTGCCTAATGACGATGTCAAGAAACTGGTTGAGATCGTCTCCGAAGGCCGTGATAATGAATCTTTTAATCTGAATGTAGAGTCTCCTGACTATGATAAGCTTGTCGATATGGTCTGGGGCGCTGATCAGACCATCTGCTGGTGGTAAACCCCGCCCGCTTCGCATAGTTTTCATTATCAAAAAAACCCGCCAGGCATAGCTGCCTGGCGGGTTTTTTAGTCTTTCTGGCAATAAGAGATCTTTTATGCTTTGATCTGTTCCGCCTGCAGCATAGTGTCCACAAAGCCGAGAAGATAGTCCCTTTGGGACATGGTTGCATAGCTGATGCAGGAGCAGTGTAAGTTGCTCTGGCTCCTGACCAGCAGTTCGATGATCAGTTTTTTTTCCGCCAGTTCCAGACCAAAGAAAAAGGGACCGCATTTTTCGTGGCCCCGCTGGGCCTCAGCCAGCAGGTCATCCGGCACCGACAGCCAGAACATTCCCTCCATGCCCCCCTGTTTGAGGGTTCTCTTCAGATACGTATCCAGGTTGTCCCGCTCTTCCCTGCTGAGTTCATCAATTACCAACTGTCTCATTTGCCATTCCTTTTTTCGTTTACCATTTTTCCCTGGGGCTCACGCCCATGGGCTTGACGAGTTCCGGTCGCAACTGCTTCATTTTTTCTTCAAAGTCCTGGGCATACTTATCCAGCACATCCTCTGATTCAATGACATAGGGGGTAATCAACACGATAAGTTCCGTTTTGTCCTCATGATCCTTCTGATACTTGAATATGTTACCCAGAATCGGGATGTCCATGAGAAAAGGGATCCCGCTCTGCGTTGTCGAGGTATTCCTGTCGATCAGGCCGCCCATGAGGATGGACTGGCCATTTTTGACCGCCAGTTTGGTCTGCAGTTCACGCTTTGATATCACCGGTGAGCTGATATCCGACAGGGTGTTTTCTTCGGCCTTGCTCACCGTCTGGCTTACCTCAAGCAGAATAATGCCGTTATAGTTGATCTGGGGAGTTACTTCCAGAATAACACCGGTATCCTTGTATTGCACGGTCTTGTCAACCTGGTTGATCGTGTTGGTACTTTGTGAAACGGTGGTGACAATCGGCACCTGCTTGCCGACATTCACCGAGGCCTTTTCATTGTTTAACACCAGAATCTGCGGTGAGGAGAGGACGGTTAAATTGTTCCTGGAGGCCAGGGTCTGCAGAAAGCCCTCCACATCGCCGTAATTGAAGGTGTAGGAAAAGCCGCCGGGATAGGAAGTGGTGGTCACGCCGTTCACGGTGGATGTGGATTTGCCCACCGCGGCAAATGAAGTACCGAAGGCATACTTGTTACTGGTGAGAAACCATTCCAGGCCGAGGTCCAGTTCGTTTATCAGTTGTATTTCCGCCACCAGCACCTCAACCAGCACCTGACGGGGCAGATTGTCGAGACGTTCCAGCAGTTTGACGATACGGATGTAATCCACCGGCAGGGCCCTGATGAGAATGACGTTACGGTCATCGTCGGCAAAAACAACAGGCTCACCCATAAAGCGAAGCGATGAGATGGTGCTGCCGGTTGCTGCGGTGCTGCTGGAGGTGCTTTTTTTGGAGGTGGAGGTTTTGCTGGTTTTGGTGGCCTTCTGATCCGTGGTGGCCTTCTGATCCGTGGTGGCCTTTTGATCCTTGGCCTGGGTAGTGGGGCTGGTCTTTTTTTCCGTGGTTTTCTGGGATGTGGGCTGTTCTTCGGTAAGCAGCTGGTTCATGAGCTCAGCTAGGCCTGAGGCCACCGAATTGCGCACATTATAGATATAAATATTATCTCTGTCCTGGGAAGGGACAACATCAAGCTCTTTGATCCAGTCAACCCCGCTTTGCACCTGACTTTCACTGTTGCTGACCAGCATCAGTGAATTGACGCGCTCCAGCGGCACCACGGTGATCCCTTCATAATCCTTGTTGTTGATTTTGAGGGCAGTGAAGATTTCCGTCAATTCATCCCGCAGATCATAGATCGGGGCGTTATCCACCCGGACTAATTTGATATGGAGGGAGGCGAGTGGCGAGATGTCTATTCTGGCAATAATGCGCAGAATGTCCATGACCTTGCTTTCATAGTCGCTGACCAGCAGGGTGTTCTGCTGGGGTAGATCGTAGAGCGATCCCTGGGCCGAGAGATATGGTTCAAGAAGTTTCAGCACCTCGGTGGAGGAAAGGTGGGCAAGGGGCACAACCTGGATGATGAACTGCGAAGAATCCTTGAGACCGGCAATTTTATCCGGACCGCTGACCCGTTCGTTGCCCAGTTTTTTGGCTACGTAGATATATTGGTAGTCCCCTTCACTGCGGATATCAAGACCGTTGATATGCAGGATCTTGGTGAAAATTTCATAGAGCTGATTGGTGGGAATTTTGCTGCCGGAGTGGATATTGACCACCCCCTTCACCTGGGGATCAATAATGTAATTGAGGTTTAAGGTGCCGGCAATCACCTGAATAACCTCGAAAATGTCCGCATTATCAAAATTGAGCAGTAATCCCTCAGGCTCTGCCGCCCCTGCGGCAGCTACTTTCGGCTTGCCTTTTTCGCTGGCCGGGGCAACCTGGGCTGCAAAATTATCCCGGCCTTCCGCTGGCGGGGTCAGGTCCTTGATTTTGGTGCGCGGCGCATGCTTTTCCTGCTGCTCTTCCGCCTCGAGAACAGCGGATTTTTTTTCATCCCGGATAACGGCTTTGTTTGTCGTGGCCAAATCGATAGGAGGGAGATCAAGTCTGTTGGAATAGGTGCAGCCGCTGCCAAGCAGCATCAGCAGAAATGACAGCACCGCCAGTCTGAGGAGCTGCGGACGACCTGCAGGTGATGCTTTCTTTGAAACAGGATCTTCGTTGCGGGAAAAGATATTTTTGCTACCGTTCATGGGAGACCTTTTAAGTATGATATCAGCTTGGATTCACTCGGTTGCCGGTCGAACCGGAACCCCCGGTACCTGAATTTTAGGGTTTGGAACCGGGCGGGTGGTGCTTCTTACCGTCCTGGAGGACTGCACGGGGCTGCCGGTTTTCGCCTTATCGAGTTGCACCCGTTTTGTCTTTGCTGTCGTTGCCTCGGGAGTTTTCGCTGGTTCTTTGGGCAGGGGCGGCGCGGCAATACGGGTCTTTTTCGGATCATTGAGCATTTTTTCTATGGTATCCGGGCCTTTTTGAAAAACAATGCGATTCGGCTCTACCTCAATAACGTCATAGCCGCTGAAATTTTCACCAACTGCCAGTTGCGCATAATTTCTTTCCCTGGCCGGGGGTGCGGCTTGCCTGTCCGTAATTTTTCTGTTCAGAGCAGCTGTTTGGGGCGAGGGAAAGGTGACCAGGCCTTTGCGCACCTCGCCAATGATGATAGACCCGGCATAAAAGACCGTGTCCATGTCGACAGAGAGGGCTGCGGTGTCTTCTTCTTCCTGCCCACCCTCGTTTCCATCGGCAGCACCCTCGATCATCCGTTCTTCATTAAACAGGTAACCCTTGTTGAAGTCCGGCAGGGCTATGGGAACCGGCGGATAGAAGATCACATTTTTTTCCGCCGGATATGCCGTCTGTGGTTTGGCCGCCTGCCTGTCTTCGCTCACAGGGGGAGCAAGGCTATCCCCCGCGCGCAAAGCGACGATGGACTCTTTAACCAGAAAAATGAGCGACAGGCTGAGCGCTATGGCTGCGATGAGTTTAAGCATTTTTTAACGTGTAAAAACCTTTCAGATCAATAAAAATTTTCATCTCTGATTTTTTATAGGGCTTCAAGGTGAAACTCTCCACCTGAAAGAGCTTGTCGGAACGGTAAAGCTGGGCGATAAAATCAACAAACTGACTCAGGGTCCCGGACAGACGGATCTTGATGGAAATTTCATGGTAGTCGCGGGTGGCGGTTTTGGTACCGCCGCTGACCATGGGGCGGATGGATTCCGGCTCCAGTCCCGCCTTTGTCACCTGTTCCTGCAGCATGATCTGCATTGCCGATGACACCGCTTCCTCGGATGTTCCGTGGAAAAGATATTTTTCCACCTTAACCGACTTTTGCTCGAGCCGGGCCACTCTTTTTTTCAGGGCGGGAAGCTGATTGACGGTTTCCTGATACCGGGCCAGCAGATTCTGTTTTTCCCCGGCCTCGGCAATCTGGTTACTGTATGCCTGCAGGCTCATACGACCGAGGTTGAGCAGCAGCAGCAGTCCGCCCAGGGCCAGAAAGAGGATCTTGCGGTCAAGACCTTTGAGAAGCATGATGAGCTGGTTCATCGGCCGCTGATCTCCACATTGAAGTAAGTTTGATTTTTGCGGCGGCTGGTGGATTTCAGTTTGGCATTGCCCAGGGCATCGAGTTTGGCTGTCAGCGCACCGATATCTTCCGTATATCCCTGCAACTGGATATCGCCTGTCTTTTCATCCATGCGTATCTGGTCAAGATAGCTGTTTTCCGGCAAGGATTTCGTTGCCTTTTCCAGAAAACGGATGATATCAAAGTTTTCACCGATGGCTTCAATCCGGCCGACGGTATCGGCAAGCTGTTTTTCCTTAATCCGCAGTTGCTCCACCTCTTTGACGTTTGGCCGCAGTGTTTCTATCTCTGCATCAACCTTCTTTAATACGGTTAACACATTATATTCCTTGAGCGCCCCTGCGGCAACAAGGGCGACCATATTGAGCAGACAAAGGCCGAGGAGAGCATAGCGCAGATAATCCGGTTGGCGATAGGAGGGCGGCAGAAGATTCAACTCCTTATGCAGGGCCTTTTCAGCCAGGAGCTGACCCGCATCCTGAAATCCGCTCCCCTCCTTGGCGGCCGGTTTATAAATAACTTCAACGGCGTTCCGGGAGGTCAACTCCTCCAGGGTGGGTTCATTGTAACAGAGGAGGCGGTCTTTGATCTTTTTATCCGAAAAGAGGAGAAGTTTGGGAAAACGGCCGGGCATCAACAGCGCCCATTCCTTTTTTTTGCAGAGACGGGTAACAAAGCGCTGGCTTTCCGGGAAAAGACCGGCAAGCTGAAATCCCTGGGCAGTCACCTCGTCCAGCAGGGGCACCACAGCTTCCTCGGAAGCGACATACAGGCAGACATTGTATCCCTGCTTGTCGCGTCCTGCCGTAAAGTTGTGCAGCATCTTCCCGTCAAAGGGGGCAAACATGTCGAGTTGATAGCTTATTGCCTCTTTGAGATCAGCGGTTTTCAGGGGCAAGGTGAATTTTTTGAAGAAAAGAAGATCTTCGGCAATATAAAACAGGACATCCAGGCTAGCCGGGCTCTTTGGCGCGCAGTAGCGGACCAGGCGGCTGCCTAACTCGGTTACGGGCTGGGGAATAAACTCGATCTCCTGCTTGAAGGATGAGCTGATATGCACCCCGTCCTGCCGGATGAGTATTTCGACTCTGTCTTTCATGACCAACCTTCTTCCCAGGCAAAATAATTTACCTTGGTGCCCCTCAATTCAAATAAGGCTCTTACCTCGACTGCTGCCGTCTTCTTATTGTTGCCGCTTTCTCTGGCGGCCAGGGCTTCAGCATCCACACCTGCTTCCCCCCGGGCAATAATTGAGTAATATCTATTGTTGCCGGATGAGTATGCCAGTCCTGCCGAACACTGGTCGAAGCGCTCATCCCCCAAAATCTGCCGGGCCTGTTCCTGGGTCAGGTTGCCATACAGCTCCTGGGCCTCATGGTATGCTTTGATCTTTGCCTCGTCACCTTCTGTGAGAAAATCAAGCATCATGGGGGTCAGGCTGTTAAAATTGATTAAGCCGGTATCGTTGTGCACCGTGAAAATTTCATTGGCCTGAAAGAGGCCGGCAAGCGGTGCGGTACCGTAAACGAGAAAAAATTCGGAGGGATCCATGATTTTGCCGTTTCGTGGAATGTAGGGATCATCAAGGGCCTGGTATGTATCCAGTTCCGCTCCGTTTATACGGTGCAGATCGTCGCTGTCTTCCCAGTCCAGCAGCGAATCTATGATTACTTCCCTTTGATCGGGTTCAATCTTCATGTATTCCAGAAAGAGTTCCAGTAAAGGTTTGTTCAGTTTGTTCAGATCTAATTTACCAGATTCATTGACTACATAATAGGTTAAAAGACCTGTCTCCAAAAAGGTGTTATATTGGTATCCCTCTAAAAACTTTTCATAATCCTCATTAATATATTCAACAGGCTTGTCAAGCAATCTGAATAGGCCCAGGTTCACTCCGCCCTCAGCCAGGCAGAGTTCGGCGGCTTGGGTTTTGGCATTGAAGGCAACCCGCAGCTCTGTACGCACGTTTAAGATGAGCTGGGCCGCGAGAAAGGAGATGAGAAGCATGATGACAATTACCACGACCAGAGCGAAACCCTGCTGCCTGGAGTTTGTCTTCCCTCTTGACCCGATTATCATATGGTTGCAATGCTATCCCTATAAAATGGGTTGCAGTTTGAGTGTTGCCAGCTCGCCGCTGTTGCTTAACACGACCATCAGCCGGTATTTTTCTCCCTCGATAAAAAGAGTGCCCTCCTCTTCTTCATCACCTTCCAGATTACCTTCCAGCAGATTGGCGCCGGTGAATTTAATATCCTCGCTGAAGGTGAGCAGTTCTGCAAATACAGCTTGGCGGGTTTTGCCGATTTTATCTATATTTTTTAGGGAGATGGAGAAATTTTGCAGCACGGCCACATAGGCCAGGCCAAGTATCAGCACGGCCACCAGCACCTCAAGCAGCGTAAATCCCAGCTGTTCTTGGGTATTAAGCGGTACAATTTTCACTGCCCTAAATTGCATCTGTTCGTGTTTCCACCTGGCACCACGGGGTAAAATTGAATTCCTTGCCATCATAGGCCACTGTCACCGAACTGCTGTCCTCCCCATAGGAAAAGGACAAGGGCTGGCAATTTTCCACCAGGACCTGCATATCCTCAAAAGCCGGCAGATAATCGTCGCCATAATCGATGTTGTAAAAATCCCTTTTTTCCAGGTAATAGAGGGTGCCACTCTCCGGATCAAAACGATACACGGCCAGCACCACTCCGGCAAGCGGGTAGAGCAGAGGCGCACGGGTGATAATGCGCAGCATGTTTTCATCCGCGGCAATGTCCACCTCCTTCTTCTGCTCATCATACCAGCCGTTCTTAATCTGGCGCTGCAGGATGCCGATCAGGCCCTGCTCCCGCTCAAGCAGCAGGATGCTTTGATCTCCTTTTTCCGAAAACCGGATGCTGACATTCAAGATGGAGTAAATCATGGAGGAAACCATGGCCAGCAGGAATACGGCGACCATCACCTCAAACAGGGTAAATCCCTTCTCTCTTGCCATGCTGGCCGGATAAGGCCAATCTCTCGCGCTCTGCCAGTCTCCCTGAACCTTTTTATGCATTGCCATCAGCTTCTTCTAACGTATCACCGGCAGGGCGGTGAGTGGATCCAGGCTGATCGTCCGGTTCCTGCCGTCGCTGGTCAAAGAAATGGTTGCGGGCGTGACGGTTGACTGTGGGGTGAAGATGACCACGCTGGGTTCCAGGGTCAGTTCGCTTTCCGGATTGAGATCCAGCTCCTGCACCTCCTGTTCTTCTTTACCCCGGTCCAGCAGGATATTATGGTCTTCAATGCTCATTGTTAATCTGCTGGCCCGAGACCACCGCCTGCAGTCGAATTGCCCGCATATGGGCCATAATGTCCCCCACCTGTTTTCTGAAATCAAGTCCTGCCAGGAAATTTCCCAGCGATGGGGCGGCAATGCCTGCCAGAATGCCCAGCATGACCAGGACGGTGAGCAGTTCAAAGAGGGAAAATCCGGCACAACCGATGTCTCCCGCAAACCTCTTTTTCATGTGTCCCCGAAATTTTTCCTCTGCATTTGTCGGCCATTGCCCTTATCAGCCGGCGATGTCATTGATGCTTAAGATAACCGTCAGCATGGAGATCACCACATAACCGGCCACCAGGGCAATGGCGAGAATAAAAACCGGTTCAACCAGGGAGATCAGCCGTTTAATCCGGCTGCGCAGCTCCTGGTCATAATGATCGGCAATCTGGCCGCAGACCTCCCCTACCCTGCCCGATTCCTCGCCGATGGAGAGAAGATCCACGGCCAGTGCCGGCAGCAGCGCCTCACCTTTGAGTTTGGCGCTGACCCGCTGCCCCTCCTTCAACGCCTCTGTGGCCCGGTGCAGCAGATTCTGGAACTGCTCATTGACGGCGATGCCGGAGCAGATGCGCAAGGCGGTGGCCAGATGCACCCCGTTGTTCACCAGCACTTCCAGGGTGCGGAAAATCCGGGTTGTCTCCAGCTCACAGATAAAAGTAGACAGCACCGGTATTTTCAGGGACAGCCGGTGGTAGAGCTTCTTGCCCTCCGGCCGTTTCAGGTACCAGATCACCAGCGCAACCGGACCGAAAAGCAGCAGCAGGACGAGGAGATAGTGATCGGAGACAAAGCCAGACACGCTCATCATGACCGCCACATTGGTGGGGAGCTGCTGCCCCATTCCCTGGAAAAGGACCTGGAACCTGGGCAGGATGGTGGTGATGAGAATAATGATGGCAATGATGCCGACCACCAGCAGGAAAAGCGGATAAACCGAGGCGGAAATGATATACTGCCGCAGTTCCTGAAAGGTCGACTGGTACTCAGTGATTTTCGTCAGCATGGCGGGCAGGATACCGCCTTCTTCCCCGGCCCTGGCGATATTGACGTACATGGGGGTGAAATGGGGAAAATCGGTCAGGGCCTGGGAGAATGATTTACCCTCTTTGAGCTTTCTTTCTATTGCGCCGCAGAATTCCTTGAATGCCGGTTTCTGGCTGTGGTTTTTCATGACCCGCAGGGCGCCGTCAAGGGACAGACCTGCATTGAGCAGCATGGCAATCTGTTTGGTGAAAAAATTAATTTCCACCCGGCTTATCCTGTCCCGGGTGAAATGCAGGAAATGGGGCAGGCTGAGCTGCATTTTGCTGCCCGGGGTGTATGACCTGATTTCCAGGGGGCGGATGCCCTGCTGCATCAGTTTTTTGGCGGCAGCGGCTTTGTCGGTCTCCTCCACCACTCCTTCCTTCACCGCATTTTCACTGTCCAGTGCCGTGTATTTAAAGAGCGGCATTGGTTGCTCCTCTGCTTACCCGGATCACCTCGGAGAGCGTCGTTTTGCCCTCCTTGATCTTCAGCAATCCGTCATGGAACATCTCCTTGAAACCCTCGGCAACGGCAATTCTTTTCAGTTCCCCCAGATCTTTCCTTTTGGCCACGGCCCGGCACAGGGCATCGCTCATGACGAGAAGCTCGTAGATGCCGATTCGTCCGCTGTAGCCGGTGCCGGAACAGCTGGCACAGCCGGTGCCGGTGTACATTTCAAAGTCGTCGCCTTCCGGCAGATAACCGAGTTGTTCGGAAATGTGCCCCTGCTGGGTGCGGCAATGCTGACAGATGCGGCGGACCAGACGCTGGGCGAGCACGCCGCGCAGGGCGGACGAGATCAGGAAATTCTCCACCCCGATATCGATTAAGCGGGTAACGGCGGAAAGTGCGTCATTGGTGTGCAGGGTGGAAAACACCAGGTGGCCGGTGAGGGATGACTGGACGGCGATTTCCGCGGTATCCAGATCCCTTATCTCGCCCACCATGATAATATCCGGGTCCTGGCGCACGATGGAGCGCAGTCCCTTGGCAAAGGTGAGGCCGATTTCCGGGCGTACCTGGGTCTGGTTGATCCCTTTGAGCTGGTATTCCACCGGGTCTTCCAGGGTGATGATTTTGTTGCTGCCGCTGTTGATCTGGTTTAAGGCGCAATACAGAGTTGTTGTCTTGCCGCTGCCGGTGGGGCCGGTAACCAGGATGATGCCGTTCGGGTAGGAGATGAGTTCTTTGAACTGCTTTTCGATCTCCTCCCCCATGCCGAGATGGCCCATGTCCAGGATGATGGATCCTTTTTCCAGGATGCGGATCACGACCCCTTCCCCATAAATGGTGGGCATGGTGGAGACGCGCAGGTCGATTTCCTTGCCGCCGATGCGCATGGAGATCTTGCCGTCCTGGGGGATTCGTCTTTCCGCGATGTCAAGTGCAGCCAGCAGTTTTGTTCTGGAGATGATGGCTGCCTGCATGGATAGCGGCGGCATTTCATAGTCGTGGAGAATGCCGTCGATGCGGAACCGGATCAGCTGCCCCCCTTCATAGGATTCGATATGAATATCGCTGGCCCGCCGGTTTACCGCCGTATCAACCAGATTGTTGACATATTTGATGACCGGGGCCTCGGAAGCCATGTCCTTCAGCTTGTCGATGTCCGCCTCGTCAATGATATATTTTTCGGTTTCCTGTTCCTTGAGGCCGAGATCATAATGCTCGCCCACCATTTTTTTGACATCCGTTTCAAGGGCCAGCTGGATTTCAAAAGGCTCGTTGAGCTGGGTTTCGGTGGTGGAAAGAATATCCCCATCCAGGGGATCATGGCAGATAAGGATATTTTTATCTCCCCGCCTGATCAGGACGAAGGGATGATCCCGCAGAAAGATCTTGGCGATGTTGAGGGGCAGAAAGGTATCTTCCTCCTGCGGGGCATAGATGCTCAGGGAGAGTTGTTCGGCCAGGCCTGCCAGCAGGTCCTCCTCGCTGATGAAACCCAGGGAAACCAGGATTTCTCCCAGTCCCTGGGGGACTGATTCAAGATGGGTGAGTGCTCGCTCAAGCTGGTTTGGCTGCAGTTTGCGCTGGCGGACCAGAAGTTCGCCGATCTTTTCTTTCTTGCTGAAAAATACGGTCATAGGACCTCGTTAAGGCTTTCCCCCGGCTTATGATAAAATACGCACGTTGCGTCCTTCTTTCAGGTCTTTCCCTTCTAAATACAGTTTTATGGATTCTGCTGCAACCTTTCCTTGATAGACCGCCTTGGCGGCCGTCTGCGGGCCAAGCACGGAGTCTCCACCGGAAAAAATCCACGGCACTGAGGTCTGCAGGGTAAGCGGGTCCACCACGTAGGTGCCCCAGCTGGTCAGTTCCATCTTCAGATTGCGGTCGGCAGTGTGGTCCACCTTCTGGCTGATTGCCGGGATGATGGCGTCGGCCTCTATCATAAAGTTCGACCCCTCGATGACCACCGGACGGCAGCGGCCTGAGGCGTCGCATTCACCAAGCCTCATTCGCTGGCATTCCACCCTGGCCACCTTGCCGTTTTCGCCATGTATCTTAACAGGTGCAGCCAGAAATTCAATATGTACCCCTTCCTCTTCAAGATGATGGATCTCAGCCAGGGAGGCGGGCATTTCCTTTTTGGTGCGCCGGTAGAGAATAAAAACATCTTTCGAACCGGTTCGCAGGGCCGTTCTCGCCACGTCGATTGCCACGTTGCCGCCGCCTACCACCACGACCTTGCTGCCAAGATTGATTTTCTCGCCCAGGCAGACCCGGCGCAGATAGTCAACTCCATGGGTGACTCCTTCCAGGTCTTCACCTTCGAGGCCGAGTTTGCGGCTGTTATGGGCTCCCACGCTGACAAAAACCGCAGCAAAGCCTTTTTCATCCTTCAGCTGTTGCTAATGTCAAGTTTTTACCTATTGTAAAATTATTAACCACGGTTACGCCACAATTTTTTAATGAATCAAATTCTGCATTGATGATGTCGCGGGGTAGCCGATAGGGGGGAATGCCCACGGCGAGCATGCCCCCGAATACGGGCAGACTTTCAAATATTGTGCAATGATAGCCTTCGTGGGCCAGATGGTAGGCCGCCGTCATACCCGCCGGGCCTGAGCCGATGATCGCCACTTTCTTGTCCTTGGGCAGGGCGCAGGGGACTGCTAAATTTTTCTTATTTTTGACCATCCAGTCCACCAGAAAACGTTCAAGCAGTCCGATGGCAACCGGTTCACCTTTTTTACCACGGATACAGGACCCTTCGCATTGAAACTCATGGGGACACACCCTGGAACAGACTGCAGGCAGGGAGCTGGTTTCCCGTATCGCCCAGTACCCTTCTGCAAATCTGCTGTTGCGCAGATGTTCAATAAACCCTGGAATATTGTTGTGTATCGGGCATCCTTCGCGACAGGTGGGCTTTTTGCACTGCAGGCAACGGTTTGCTTCAAGAATGGCCGTTTTCTCGTCATATCCCAGGGAAACTTCATCAAAATTTTTTATCCGGTAATCAACCGTAAGTTCAGGGGCTTGTTGCCTGGGGATGGCTAGACGCTCTTTCGGCTTCATGGAAAAATTCTCCTTATATAAAAGCTTTTTGCTAGGTATTTATACTAGTTTTGCTGCAATTTTAGGTTGTTACATATTTAATATGTTTATAGGATCATTTCAAGTCCCCATAAATGAACTGAGACAAAAAGCCGTTTTTTAAATTGTCATTTTTATTATTATGCGCGTTGAATCTGGAAATTGTTGTGATATAATCTGCTAATAATAAGGATTTTTTCTCTTTTTTGCCGTCAAAATTTCCCTTGTCTATCAATCAACAGGATACCAGATGAAAGCAGAATTCATAAATCCGTTTTTAAATGCTGCGAAAAACGTCTTGGAAACCATGTGCCAGACGCAGGTTAAACCTAAAAAACCCAGTCTCAAGGATAATGCACTCACCTATGGGGAAGTCACCGGCATTATCGGCATGGTCTCTGATGAAATTTCCGGATGTATGATACTCAGTTTTTCCGAAAAATGTATTCTGCATGTGGTGGCGAATATGCTGATGGAAGCGCCGAAAGAAAAAGTTGATGCGGATATCGTTGACGCGGTGGGCGAGTTAACAAATATGATCTGTGGCGGGGCCAAGGCCCAGCTGGCCAAGCTTGATTACAAGTTTAACCTGGCCACCCCGACCATGGTAGTGGGTAAGAATGTTGAGATTTCCTATTATTCCGACGCACCGACCCTGGTGATTCCCTTCAGTACGGAGCATGGGGATTTTGTCATTGAGGCAAATCTTGGCGGAAAACACAAATAGTGTGGTATAATCTGGTGGGAACAATAAAAAAAGCCGCCTCGAAGGCGGCTTTTTTTATTGTATGAAACTACGTTGCTTATTTGGGTTGCTTTTCAACAACTTTGATTCGGGCAATTGCCCTCTGCAATGCAGCCTGAGCACGTGCCATGTTGATTTTTTCAGTCTGGGTTTTTGCTTCGGCCAGACGTTTTTCCGCCCTTTCTTTTGCCCGCAGGGCACGATCCACATCGATCTGGTGCCCTGCCTCGGCTGATTCTACGAGAAAGGTGATTTTATTGTTCGAGACTTCGCAGAAACCACCACTCACCATAAGGTAGTTATCCTTGCCATCCTTCTTGTAGATCAAGCTGCCAATTTTAATGGTACTCAGAAAAGGGGCATGATTCGCCAGAACACCAAAATCACCACCGTAACCGGGGGCGCTGACTATATCAACATCATCACTGACTATAGGACCTGATGGTGTGACAACCTCTAAATGTATTGATTCAGCCATTGGTCTTTACCTTGACTTGTTGTAGCTCCGCGCGGGAGCACATTCAATAAAATAAATACGTAATATAAAAAAAATTAAGCAGCTTTTTCCTTAGCGGCTTTTTCAAGGGCCTCTTCGATGGTACCTACCATGTAGAAGGCTGTTTCAGGCAGTTCATCGTGTTTGCCTTCAAGAATTTCCTTGAAGCCGCGTACCGTGTCAGCAACTTTAACATAGGCACCCTTCATGCCGGTGAAAACCTCGGCAACGGTAAAGGGCTGGGAAAGGAAACGCTGAATCTTACGGGCGCGTCCAACGAGAAGCTGATCATCCTCGGAAAGCTCATCCATACCGAGGATGGCGATGATATCCTGCAGATCCTTATATTTCTGCAGGCTGACCTGAACCTGACGGGAAACCTTATAGTGCTCCTCACCCAGTACATGGGGATCGAGAATACGCGAGGTTGAGTCAAGGGGGTCAACCGCCGGATAGATACCAAGCTCGGCAATCTGACGGGAAAGTACAACGGTTCCGTCAAGATGGGCAAACGTTGTAGCAGGAGCGGGGTCGGTCAAGTCGTCAGCGGGTACGTATACGCACTGTACGGCGGTAATGGAACCTTTTGTTGTTGAGGTAATACGTTCCTGCAGGGCACCGAGGTCGGTTGCCAGGGTCGGTTGATAACCAACGGCAGAAGGAATACGTCCGAGCAGAGCGGAAACCTCGGCGCCGGCCTGGGTGAAACGGAAGATGTTGTCAACAAAGAAAAGTACGTCCTGACCTTCTTCATCACGGAAATACTCGGCAGCTGTCAGTCCGGTCAAGGCAACACGGGAACGGGCTCCCGGCGGCTCGGTCATCTGTCCGTAAACCAGAGCAGCCTTGGGAAGAACACCTGATTCCTTCATCTCGTGGTACAGGTCGTTTCCTTCACGGGTCCGCTCACCAACGCCGCAGAATACGGAAATACCACCATGATGCATGGCGATGTTATTTACCATCTCCATCATGATAACGGTCTTACCACAACCGGCACCGCCGAACAGTCCCATTTTACCACCGCGTGGGAAGGGTACGAGGAGATCAATAACCTTGATACCCGTCTCAAGAACGTGTACCTCGGTATCCTGCTCGGTAAAGAGGGGAGCAGGTCTGTGGATCGGCATTTTTTTATCGGAAGAGATCGGTCCGAGACCATCAACCGGACGTCCGACGACGTTCATAATACGTCCCAGTGCAGGAGCCCCTACCGGAATTTCAATCGGCAGTCCGGAGTCCCTGACTTCCAAGCCGCGCTCGAGACCGTCTGTTTGATCCATAGCAATACAACGGCAAACATTATCTCCGAGATGCTGGGCTACTTCGATAACCAGATTATCTGGCACATCGTTGATGCCCTTGTTGGATACAAAAAGAGCATTCATAATTTTAGGGAGAAATCCCTGTTCAAATTCAACGTCGACACACGGTCCGATAACCTGGACAATTTTTCCTACATTTTTATTACTCATATGGCTAATTGCCTCCTCAGCAGCTTGAAAATTCTCCGTTTAAGAGGTGGGTGCCCTCCACTCCGAAATTTATTATTATCCTTTCAGTGCTTCAGCACCACCTACAATATCCATGAGCTCGCCGGTAATTGCTGACTGGCGCGCCTTGTTGTATACCATTGTCAGGTTACTGATGATATCTTTACAAGCTTTGGTCGCATTGTCCATGGCCGTCATACGGGCGGCATGTTCACTGGCGCCGACCTCAAGCATGGCGTTGTAAACCATAACATTTGTGTACAGAGGAAGAAGCACTTCCATAATTTCCTCTGGGCTAGGCTCATAGATATAGTCACCGGCCTGTTTGGTTTCGGCAGTTGCCCCTTCTTCTGTCGCAACAGATTTTACCGGCAGGAAATGCGTTGTTTTGGGTAACTGTCTTGCAATGCTTTTGAAGCTGCCAAAGACAAGCTGTACTTCATCAGATCCGCCTGCTATAAAATTTGCTGCTACATCCTGGGCAATCGCTCGGGCATTGAACATCTGGAAGTTGCCCATGATATCAACGTGTTTTTCGCGTACCTTCCCGGTCTTGCGAAAGTAGCGGTTTGCCTTTTTACCGACACAGACGAGGGTAACTTTTTTCCCGGCGGCCTCATACTTTTTCATCAGCCTTTCAGCCATTTTGATGATATTCGAGTTGAAGCTGCCGCACAGGCCTCGATCAGATGTAACGATAAGTATCTCGACAGTTTTTACCTCGCGAGACTGCATTAAGGCAAACTCACCGGACTTCATATTACCGCTGATGGTGCGCAGCGCTTCATCGAATTTCCCGGCATATGGGCGGAAAGCCTCCATCTTCAGCTGGGCGCCCCGCAACCTGGCCGATGAAACCATATTCATCGCCTTGGTGATCTGGGCTGTCTTCTTGACACCAGCTATCTTCGTTTTGACATCTTTTAGACTCGGCATGACTCGTTACTCCAGATTTATTGAATTCCTTTAGATGCCTTGAACGTCTCAGTGAAGGCCTTGATAGTGCTGTGCATTTTTTCCTCAAGGGCCTTGTCGATGATCTTCTTTTCCTTCAAGGTGTCAAATATGGCAGGATCGTTGCTCGCCACGTAGGTGTAAAGATCCTGTTCGTAATCAGCCAGGGTGTCGAGCGGCAGTTTATCAAGATATCCCTTGGTGCCGGCGAAAATGATGGTTACCTGTTTTTCCATGGGCAGTGGCTGGTACTGGGGTTGTTTCAGGATTTCAACCAGACGGGCTCCGCGGGTCAGCTGAGCCTGGGTAGCGGCGTCAAGATCGGAACCGAAGCCGGCAAACGCGGCAAGTTCACGATACTGGGCAAGGTCAAGACGAAGCGTACCGGCAACCTGTTTCATGGCCTTTACCTGAGCTGCACCACCAACCCTTGATACGGAAAGACCAACGTTAATAGCCGGACGGACACCTGAGAAAAACAGGTTTGGTTCCAGATATACCTGACCGTCGGTAATGGAAATAACGTTGGTGGGAATAAAGGCGGAAACGTCACCGGCCTGGGTCTCGATGATGGGCAGAGCGGTCAGAGAGCCTGCGCCCAATGCATCGTTAACTTTTGAGGCACGTTCAAGCAGACGTGAATGGTTAAAGAAAATGTCACCGGGATACGCCTCACGTCCCGGCGGGCGGCGAAGCAGCAGGGACAACTCACGATAGGATACAGCCTGTTTGGAAAGATCATCGTAAATGATCAGGGCGTGCATGCCGTTATCCCGGTAATACTCACCAATTGAGCAACCGGTAAATGCGGCCACGTACTGCATTGGCGCAGGGTCGGAGGCGCAGGCGGCAACCACGGTGGTGTAAGCCATGGCGCCATGTTTTCTCAAGTTCTCAACAACCAGAGCCACGGTTGATTTTTTCTGGCCGATGGCCACATAAATACAGTGCACGTCCGTTTCTTTCTGAGCAATGATTGCATCTACACACAGTGCGGTTTTGCCGATCTGGCGATCGCCGATGACCAGCTCGCGCTGTCCGCGGCCAACCGGGGTCATGGCGTCTACAGCCTTGCTGCCGGTATAGCAGGGTTCATGCACACCTTTTCTGGCGATAACACCGGGGGCAAGAACTTCCATTTTTGAGAATTTTTTGGCGTTGATCGGGCCCTGGCCGTCAATGGGTTTACCAACACCATCAATAACCCTGCCTTCAACTTCAGGTCCTACCGGTACCTCGGCGATTCTTCCGGTTCTCTTGACGATATCGCCTTCTTTGATGTACCTGACTTCACCGAATATGGCGCAACCAACATTGTCCTGCTCCAGGTTCAGGGCGAGGCCGAGGATTCCGTTCGGAAACTCCAGAAGCTCCATAGCCATGCATTTTTCAACACCATGGACACGCGCAATACCATCACCAACTGAAATTACGGTTCCAGTTTCACTCAGATCAACTTTCGTTTCGTAGTCTTTGATCTGCCCCTTGATAATCTGACTGATTTCTTCAGCTTTAATTTGCATTGCCTATTCACTCCCTTTAATGGACTCTTTTAAACCCTCAAGCTGCGTTTTGATGCTGCCATCCAAAATGATATCACCGACTTTGGCGATCATGCCGCCTATAATGGCTGTATCAATTTGGGTCTTCAAAACAACCTGCTTGCCTGTTATCTTTTCCAATGTTTGCTTTGCCTTATCCAATAGCGCAGGCTCCAGAGCCTTGGCTGTGATCACGATTCCCTGGCAGACGTTTCTTTCAACATCAACCATGCCCTGAAATGACGCAGCTATTTCAGGCAGTACATTGGCCCTGTTTTTCTGGGCCAGTAAATTGAGGAAGTTTCCCATGATCTGGGAGACACCCGCATTTTTTACGATTTCAACCATGACCTTCTCGCGAACGTCGGCCGGATATATCCTGTTTGTCAAACCATCGCGAACCTCAGGTAATGTCGTATAGAGTTCCGCAAATTCTTTCAGTGTCTTGGCATAATCATCCAAGGCATTTTCTTCTTTACCAACAATAAACAAGGCCTTGGCGTAACGTTTGGCCAGAATATCATTTTTCATTTTTTCAAACCTCCCAACTTGGTCAGGTAATCCTCAACCAGTTTGTTCTGGTCTGTGTCCTGGAGATTCTTCTTGATGATTGCTTCCGCCATGATTGCCGCCTGTTCGGCGATTTCTGTTTTCAGGCGGCGTTTGGCTTCGGCAATTTCATTCTGCACAGCCATTTCAGCCTGGCGTTTAATGCCTTCGGCAGCCCGGTTTGCTTCTTCAATGATCCGCGCTTTTTCAACCTGACCCTGGGCGATGGCCTTCTCCACCATACTTTTCAACTCGTCATCAATGCCGGCGAGTCTGGCTTCATATTCTTTGTAGTTCCGTTCCGCATCGGCACGTCGGGTCTCAAGGTCTTCAAACTCTGCCGCAATACCCTGCTGCCTGCCTTTTAAGGCGTCAGCCAGGGGTTTTTTCACGAATTTTATCAGGATTACCAGCAGAGCGGCAAAGTTCATCACCCTCCAACCGAAATCCTTCAGTTTCGCCGGCGACAAAGCGCCATGCGGACCAGTCATGGATGAGGCGCCATGTGCCTGCCCTCCAGCTCCCGCCTCTACCGCATGCGGGTCACCGCCTGATGCGTAAATGATTCCTGCTGTCCCGATAACAGCCGCAAGTGCCAAAGCAGTTAATGCAATCTTTGACCACCTCTTGTTGTTTTTCATTTTAGAGAGCCCTCCCGAGTACCTTACCGGCCATGTCTGTCGCAAAGCTTTCAACCTGTGCCTTCAAAGCCTGTTCGGCAGCTTTCACTTCCGAAGCAACGGTGCCAAGCTGAGCAGCTTTTGCCTTGTCAGATTCGCTTTTAATCTGCTGCAGTTTTTCCGTACCTGCCGCCTGAGCTTCATTTCTTGCCGCATCAAATTCAGCCTTGGCTTTCCGCCTTGCATCCCTGAATTTTTGGTCAAACTGTTCCGCCCTTAATTTGGCATTCTTGTTAAACGTGTCCACATCGGTGTTTAAGTCACTAATCTTCTGTTTCCGCTCTGCAAGTATTCGTCTCACAGGGCGGTAAAGAACTGCATTGAGAACCACAATCAGAAACAGGATGTTCAGGATGTGGATCGGCATGGTGATGTCAACTGTAATCATTTAGCGCCCCCTTACTATTGAATAACTTAATGATTTATGGTTTCTGCTTTAAAATGAATCGGGCTTCATTTAAACATGGAGTTGTCTACTACATTCTTTTTTGGCTGTCAACTTTTTTTAAGCCAATATTTTGGTATTATCTGCCGCGCAAAATCTTGAATAGTTACTATGTTAGTTTGCAAAAAATGAATTTTGTATCACATTGTTACGCTTTTATTAGCCGGACCCTGATCTTCATGGCAGCTGCTTTTCGATGATGGCGAACGCTTCCTGCAGGGCCTGGGGCAGTTTGTCGGGCATGGTGCCGCCTGCCTGGGCCATATCCGGGCGCCCCCCTCCCCCGCCGCCAACCAGCTGGGCCACCTCTTTGATGATATTGCCCGCCTGGATGGTTCCGGTCAGATCCTTGCTGACCATGACCAAAAGCGATACCTTGTCATTGAGCACACCGCCCAGCACGGCCACGCCGCTGCCCAGTTTGTCGCGTACCCGGTCTCCCACCTCGCGCATTGTTTTGGCTGAATCAAGGGGGACCTGAGCGGCAACCACCCTGATATTTTTCACCATCCTGGCGCCGTCAATGAGTGAATCAAGGCTTGCCAGCGAGAGCCTCGCGTGCAGGTGGCCCACCTCTTTTTCCAGCTCCTTGACCCGGGCCAGGAGCTTTTCGATTCTGCCCGCGGCCTCGTCAGGTGCGCAGCGCAGCAGTCCGGCAATCAGGTTCAGCTTTTCATCTTCCTGCTGGAATCGGGAAAATGCCTCCCGGCCGCTTACCGCTTCAATGCGGCGCACGCCGGCGGCGATGCCTGTTTCCGAGACAATCTTCAGCAGGCCGATTTCGCCGGTGGCCTGCACATGGGTGCCGCCGCAGAGTTCCTTGCTGAAGCTGTCGATGGTCACCACCCGCACCGTGTCGCCGTATTTTTCGCCGAAAAGGGCGGTGGCGCCGGACTTGATGGCCTCCTCTTTGGTCAGGTTGTCGATGCACAACGGGGTGTTGGCCCGGATCGCCCCATTGGCGATGGCCTCGATTTTTTGGATTTCTTCCGGGGATAAGCGGCGAGAAATGGGTGAAGTCAAAACGGAGCCTGTCCGCCTCAACCAGGGAGCCGGACTGCTTGACATGATCCCCCAGCACCTGTTTCAGGGCTGCCTGCAGAAGATGGGTGGCGGTATGATTGCAGGCGATTGCCTGTCTCCGGGACTCGTGTACGGCAAGCTCCACCACATCATTGCAGGCCATGGCGCCCTCAATCATTTCCGCCTGGTGCAGGATGAGGCCGTCCCCGGCCTGCACGGTGTTGACCACCCTGGCCCGGCCTGATGGTCCGGTGATTTCCCCCTGGTCGCCGATCTGGCCGCCCGACTCGGCGTAAAAGGGCGTTTCGGCGGTGACCAGCAGCACCTTTTCCCCCTTGGCGGCCTGCGTGCTGCTCTCTCCCTGTTCATTGATGATGGCGACAAGGGCTGATTGCTGCCGCCGGGCGGTGTAGCCGACAAAGCGGCTTTTTACCCCGCTGGTGCCGAGCTGGCGCAGCCCTGCGCCGAGTTCCGCCAGTCCGCCGCCCTTCCAGGATTTGCGGGATTGGGCCTTCTGCGACCTCCATGGCTTTATGGTAGCCGGCCTCGTCAATGCCGTATCCCTCTTCAATGGACACGTCCCTGACGATATCCACCGGAAAGCCGAAGGTGTCATAGAGTTTGAAGATGAATTCACCGTCGATGATTTTTATCTTTTCCTTTTTCAGGCGATGGATTTCCTTGCCCAGCATTTCCAGGCCGTTGCCCAGGGTCTCCAGAAAGCGTTCCTCCTCATTGTTGACCACCTGCTCCAGCAGCTTGGCCGCGTCATGGAGGTGGGGATAGGCCGGGGACATCTCCTCTACCACCTTGCTGGTGATGGTGCTCAGGAAAGGCCTGGTCAAACCGAGGGAACGGCCGAAGCGGATGGCCCGCCGCATGATGCGTCGCAGCACATAGCCCCGGCCTTCATTGGCTGGCAGTACGCCGTCGGCCACCAGGAAGGCGGTGGCGCGGCAGTGATCGGCGATGACGCGCAGGGCGGTGTCGGCGCGGTCATTTGCCGCCGTATGATGTGCCGGCAACCCCGGCAATGGTTTCAATGATGGGGGAGAACAGGTCGGACTCATAGTTGCTGTGTTTGCCCTGAATGACCGCGGCGATGCGCTCCAGCCCCATGCCCGTGTCAATGCTTGGTTTGGGCAGCGGGGTCATGGTGCCGTCCTCACTGCGTTCAAACTGCATGAAAACAAGATTCCACAGTTCCAGGAAACGGTCGCAGTCGCAGCCCACCGCGCACTCCGGCCGGCCGCAGCCAACCTCCCGGCCCTGGTCGATATGGATTTCCGAACAGGGGCCGCAGGGGCCGGTGTCACCCATGGCCCAGAAATTGTCTTTTGCCCCCAAACGGATGATGCGTCCCTTGGGCAGATCCTCAATTTTTTCCCAGAGCCGGTATGCCTCGTCGTCATCCTCATACACGGAAACCCACAGGTTTTCAGGCGGACAGGCCGAGCACCCTGGTGAGAAAGTCCCAGCCGTAAAAGATGGCGTCCTCCTTGAAATAGTCGCCAAAGGAAAAATTGCCCAGCATCTCGAAAAAGGTGTGATGCCGGGCGGTATAGCCGACATTGTCCAGGTCATTGTGCTTGCCCCCGGCCCTGACGCAGCGCTGGCAGGTGACGGCCCGGGTGTAGTCGCGTTTTTCCTCGCCGGTGAACAGCCGTTTGAACTGCACCATGCCGGCATTGGTGAACAGCAGGGTGGGATCGTCATGGGGAACCAGGGCGGAGCTGTCAACTACGGTATGGCCCTGGTCCGCAAAGTAGGTCAGAAATTTTTGGCGAATGTCGTTTCCAGTCATATCGGTGTGGTGCTTTAGCTATTGTTGATGGATGGTGTTTGGGCAGAACGCAGCTGCGCGCTCGACGAAAAAATCAGCGCGCAGGCCGGGCAGCGGCTCATTTTAAGCAATCAGACGGTTTCCGGCGGAACGGGTTTTACTTCCGCCTTTGTCTCCCCTGGCACGGGCAGTCCAAAGCCCTGGCGGACCTTGCGGTCTATTTCCGCCATCATCTCCGGATGTTCCTTCAGGTACTCCTTGGCATTTTCCCGGCCCTGGCCGATCCGTTCGTTGCTGTATGAGTACCAGGCCCCGCTTTTTTCAATGATGTTCAGGTTCGCGGCCAGATCAAGCAGATCGCCGGCCCTGGAGATGCCTTCGCCGTAGACGATATCAAACTCCGCCTCTTTAAAGGGGGGAGCAACCTTGTTTTTGACGATTTTTACCTTGGTGCGGTTACCGATGACATCCTGGCCATCCTTGATGGCTGCCTGTTTGCGGATGTCAAAACGCATGGAGGAATAGAATTTCAGGGCGGTGCCGCCGGTGGTGGTTTCCGGGTTGCCGAACATGACGCCGATTTTCATGCGGATCTGATTGATAAAGACCATCGCCGTGTTGCTTTTTTTCAGGATACCGGTCAGTTTGCGCATGGTTTGCGACATGAGCCGGGCCTGCAGTCCCATATGGGAATCGCCGATGTTGCCGTCTATTTCCGCCTTGGGCACCAGGGCGGCCACCGAGTCAATGACAATGACGTCAACCGAGCCGCTGCGGATCAGGATTTCGGCAATCTCCAGGGCCTGTTCGCCGTAGTCCGGCTGGGAGACCAGCAGGTCGTCCGTGTTGACCCCGAGGCGATCGGCGTAGTGGATATCCAGGGCATGCTCGGCGTCGATAAAGGCCGCGGTGCCCCCCGCCTTCTGGGCCTCGGCAATGAGATGCAGGGCCAGGGTGGTTTTACCCGACGATTCCGGGCCGTAAATTTCCGCGATCCTGCCCCTGGGAAAGCCGCCGACGCCGGTGGCGATATCCAGGCTCAGCGCGCCGGTGGAGATGACCGGTATGGCCTCGGTATCGGCGGAGCCAAGACGCATGATCGACCCTTTGCCGAATTGTTTATGTATCTGCAGAATCGCTGTATCAAGGGTTTTGCTTTTTCCTTCTGAGATGGTCATTGTCTATGCTCCTGCTATAAAGTGCCTGAAGTACTTAAAGTGCCTAAAGTGTAGTACTCAAAGTGTTCATCTGTTCATCGTGCCGTTCGCCATGCTTCATTTCCATGCCGGTACGCAAGCCAGCATGAAACATCCATCACTACCAGCCGCTATCGATAAAGTCAAGACCATGCAGATGGCGGCGTAAAAGATCAAGCCCGGTCATGGCGGCTTTGGTTTGCACCGTATTTCTGTTGCCGTTGAAGTGAAACCGGAAGGAAAGGGTGGTGCCCCGGTTGGCCACGGCAAAGCAGACCGTGCCCACCGGTTTTTCCGGGGAACCGCCGTCAGGCCCGGCAATGCCGGTGATGGCCAGGGCCAGGTCGGCGCCGGTGATTTTTTTTACCCCAAGGGCCATTTCCCTGGCTGTTTCCTGGCTGACCGCGCCCCATGTTTCCAGGGTATCCGTTCTGACGTGCAGGATCTCTTCCTTGACTCTGTTGGCATAGGCGACGATACCGCCGAGAAAATAATCGGAGCTGCCGGCAATGAGGGTGATATGGTGGGCCAGCAGGCCACCGGTGCAGGATTCCGCCAGGGCCAGGGTCTTCTTCTGCTCTTTGAGGCTTCTGCCGACAATTGCTTCCAGGGTGTCGCCGTCATCGGAGTAAATGCAGCAGCCGAGGATCTTTCTGATGGCGGATTCCCCCTGGCTGAACTGGGCCTCGGTTTCTTCGTGGGTCCTGCCGCGCACCGTCAGGCTGAGATGCACCTCGGCCGCATTGGGATAGTAGCCGATGCGCAGCTGCTGGTTGCTTTTTTCCAGATCGCCCAGCATTTCCTGCAGCATCGGCTCAGGCAGGCCGAAGACCTTGAACACCTTCTGCTTCACCAGGGAGATGTTGTTGCCGCCCCAGCTGGCCAGCCGGGGAATGACCCGGTCAAGCATCAGTTCCCGCATCTGATGGGGGACGCCGGGCAGGAAAAAGATCGGTTTTTCATGGTAGACCAGCAGATAGCCGGCGATCTTGTCCCCCGGTTTGAGGATTTCCGCGCCTGACGGCAGCCAGGCCAGTTTCTCCAGGGAGGGCATCTCTTTAAACGACTGGGACTGTTTGATTTTGTCAAAAATCTCCGGATAGAGGATGGTGGGCAGGTTCAAGGCGTCCGCCACCGCGGCATTGGTCATGTCGTCGTTGGTGGGGCCGAGCCCGCCGGTGACCACGACAAAATCCGCCCGTTCGATGCTTTCCCTCAGGGCCTTGCCGATCATCTGCGGCTCGTCGCCGATGGTGGCCATGGCGGCGATCTCGTGGCCGGCGGCATAGAGATGGCTGGCCGCAAAATAGCTGGTTGAATTGAGGATCCTGCCGGAAGTCAGTTCATTGCCGATTGCGATAATTTCTCCGATCATACTGTCCGCCCGAAAACAATGCCGTCTTCCAACCGGTCAAGGAAGACGTCAACAATCTGGTTGCTCATGTTCTCCTGTGCCGGGAAGAGAACGGGGATATAATTTTCCGTAAAACCCCGCATGAGCCGGTAACGGTTGTTCTTATTTTCCGCCAGCACCCGCTGGGTTGTGCCGAGGTGCTGCTGGTAAAATGCTGCTTTTTTCTGGTCGCTGAGCCGGCGCAGCCGCGCCACCCTTTCATCTTTTACGGGACCTGCAATCTGATTGGCCAGGCCCGCCGCCATGGTCCCCGGCCTTTTCGAGTAAGGAAAGACATGGAGATAGGTCACCGGCAGGCCCTCAAGCAGGGCGTAGGTATTGGCAAAGGCCGCCTCGTCTTCACCGGGAAAACCGACCAGCACATCCACCCCGATGGCCGCATGGGGGATTTTCTCCCTGATCCGTTTGATCAGCCGGGCAAAATCATCGGCCTGGTAGCGGCGGTTCATCTCCTTGAGGATTCGGTCGTCTCCGCTCTGCAGGGGAATATGCAGATGGGGCATGAAGTTGGGCCGGGCGGCCATGAGGTCAAGGATTTCCTCCTGCACCTCGCCGGGTTCGAGCGAGCTCAGCCGGAAACGGATGGCCGGAAAGCCTGCCGTGGCCAGATCGATGAAATCAACCAGCCGGGTCGGCGGCGCGAGATCAAGGCCATACATGCCCACATGAATGCCGGTGAGCACGATTTCCTTGTAGCCGCCCGCGGCAAACACCCTGATCTGCTCCAGGGCAGCGTCAACCGGCAGGCTGCGGCTGCGGCCCCTGGCATAGGGCACGATGCAGTAGGAGCAGAAGCTGTTGCAGCCGTCCTGGATTTTCAGAAAGGCCCGGGTGCGGTCGTCCGGGAAATGCAGGACGGGCAGGGGGCAGATTTTTTTTCTGCTGCCGATATCCCCCATGTGCATTTCCAGGTCGCAGTGCTTTTCCGCCAGGGCGATGTCCACCAGCCGGTGCTTGTAGCCGTTGCCGACAATGCAGAGCGACCAGTCGCCGATCTCCAGCACCTGCTGGGTGGCCACCTGGGCATAGCAGCCGGTAACCACCAGCCGCGCCTTGCTGTTGGTCTTCAGCGCCCTGCGGATCATCTGCCGGGACTGGGCCCCGGCCTTGCCGGTCACGGCGCAGGTATTTATGATATAGACGTCCGCCTGGTGGGAAAAGGGCACGATTTCCGCACCCCGCTCCGTAAGGCCTGTGAGAAAGGAGGCAGACTCAAACTGGTTGACCTTGCATCCCAGGGTGGTCAGCGCCACCTTTATGCGCTTCTTTTTCGCTGTCATGCCTTGCTTACAATCTCTCCGCCGCCGATGACCTCATCATTTTCATAGAAAACGGCAAACTGTCCCGGGGTGATGGCCCGCTGGGGTTGCGCAAAAACCACCCGGAGCAGCTCCCCTTCCCGGGAGAGTTCCGCCGGGGCAGCCTGATGCCGGTAGCGGATCTTCACCGCCAGGCGGGCGGGCAGCTGCGGGGCAATCCCGGAGATCCAGTTGACGGCCCGCACCAGCAGCTCATGGTGCCACAGGTCCGCCTCCTTGCCCACGATGACCTGTTTTTTTGCCGCATCGAGTGCGGTGACATAAAAAGGGGTGCTGTCGCAGACGCCAAGCCCCCGTCGCTGGCCGATGGTGTAGTGAAAAACCCCCTCGTGACTGCCGACCTTTTTGCCATTTTGCGTGACAATATCACCTTTTGCGCAATCTGTCTTTCTTTTCAGCAGATCGCCGGGGCCCATGTTTTTTAAAAAACAGACATCCTGGCTTTCCGCACTGGGGCGGTGGTCAAAACCAAATTCGTCGGCCAGGCGGTAGACCTCATCCTTGGTAAGTGCGCCCAGGGGAAAAACCAGGTGCTGCAGCTGCTCCCGGCTGAGGCCGCAGAGAAAATAGGACTGGTCTTTTCTGCGATCCAGGCCTTTCAGCAGATGACTGCCGTTTTGGTCATGGGTGACGCGCACATAATGGCCGGTGGCCATTTGGTCGATGCCGCGGGCCCGCACCGCGTCCAGCAGCCTGCCGAACTTGATGCGGGGATTGCAGACCACGCAGGGATTGGGCGTGATGCCCGCCCCATAGCTCCGGCAGAAATAGTCGATGATCTCTTTGGCGAAGACCTCGGCCAGGTCAACCACCTCCAGGCGGATGGCAAGCCGCTCGGCCACCCGGCCCACCCGGGCGATCTGTTCCTCCTGGTCCGGCAGGCCAAGGTTCATGAAAAACCCGTGCACTTCATGGTCTTTCGCAAGCAGTGCTGCGCATACCGTGCTGTCGACCCCGCCGCTCATGGCAACGGCAATTTTTTCAGCCATTGAAGCATCAGAAGAAAAAGGTTAATCTGGTCCGGAAAAGAATCCATTCAACCAGTTTAGGCTTGAACCAGTCAACATTTTTTTAACGGAGTAGGTCTCTTTACGGACCTCTTACCCTTTTGCCTTTAAACCGGACCAAAGATAATCGTGAACCTATCCATAGATAAGCATACCAGGCCCCGCTGCGAGCTGCTTGCCCCGGCCGGCAGTCTCGAGAAACTGCGCACGGTCATCCATTACGGGGCCGATGCCGTTTACCTGGGCGGCAAGGAGTTCAGCCTGCGGGCCCATGCCACCAATTTTTCCGAAGACGACCTGCAGCAGGCCGTGGTTTTTGCCCATGCCCGGCAGGTGCGGGTTTTTGTCACGGTCAACATCTTTGCCCATAACCGGGATCTGGTGAGACTTCCCGCACTATCTCGCGCGGCTGGCGGAAATCGGGGTGGACGGGCTGATCATCTCGGACCCCGGCGTGCTGCGGGTGGCCAGGAAGGTGGCGCCGTCCCTGTCCATCCATCTTTCCACCCAGGCCAATGTGACCAATGCGGCAAGCGCCCTTTTCTGGCAGGAGCAGGGGGTAAGCCGGCTCAATCTGGCCCGGGAGCTGACCCTGGCCGAGATCCGGGAGATCCGGCAAGGGGTATCGGCCAAGGTCGAGGTCTTTGTCCACGGGGCGCTGTGCATTTCCTATTCCGGCCGCTGCCTGCTCAGTCTCTATCTCACCGGCCGGGATGCCAATCAGGGCAATTGCGCCCATCCCTGCCGCTATGATTACCGTTTGCAGGAGGAAAAACGACCGGGCCAGTTTTTCCCGGTGGAAGAGGATGGCCGCGGCACCTATATCTTCAACAGCAAGGATCTCTGCCTGCTCAACCGCCTGCCGGAAATCGTCGCGGCCGGGGTGGATTCGATCAAGATCGAAGGCCGGATGAAAGGCATCTATTACGCCGGCGGCATTGTCCGCATTTACCGGGCGGCCCTGGATCATGTTTATCGATGCCTGGAAGAAGCGCCCGGCGCCCCGGTGGTCATGCCGCAGGTTTTTATGGAAGAGATCGCCAAGCTCGGCACCAGGGGCTATACGGAGAATTTTATTGACGGCGCGCCGCAGGAGGATGACATGTGTTACAGCGGGGCGGTGGTGGATCAGACCTATGTGCCGGCGGCCATTGTGCTGGAACCGGGCGCCCGTCCCCTGGTTGAGGTGCGCAACCGGATCAGGCCCGGCGAGCGGCTGGAATACATGGCGGCCGGCTTAAAGAATGTGCCCTTTGAGCTGCTGGCGGTTACCGCCGCAGACGGCCGTCCCCTGGCCCAGGCCAATTCCGGCAGCCGGGTGCTGTTGACCACCAGCCCGGAGATAACGTGGCAAGCCTATGGCCTGATCAGAAGAATCCAGGGCGGGGCAGGGGGAAATGGTGTTGAAAACGGTTGAAGGCACTGGGCTTAATGCAGTGTAAGGGGACTGCCACTGTCCGCAAGGGCATGCGGTGTTCAGTTCGCCACCAATAAAAAAACAGAGGGGGATAATTTGTCTGCACCTGTGGCTGGATTGGTTGTTGCAGAGTCCTGGCAGTAATATCAGGTTGACCCTGAGGCGATTACTTCCCTTATTCGCATCATAAGGTGAAGCGTTTATAGGGTGATTATGAACACCTACCTCGCAGGTCGGGAGGTAGGCGCATGTTAACTTCGTTTCTTCAATTGGTCTGCAACCGATTGATTCAGCATATTCTGGGCCTCGATAAGTTTTTTATACTTTGATTCTATTTTCTCGATATTTCGAGACAGAATAGCCTTCAATAAGTCGCCTTCAATTTCAGCGACATCGATTCTTTCATAATAGTCCATGGTTTCTTTAAGATGTGCGATAACGATCTTGCCTGTCAGGATTGGGTGGTTGTTCGTGACATTTGCATCATCAAATCTTGTCCCATGTTCAAGCTCAACTTCTAAACCTTTTCGGAAAGTCTTAAGGGGAATATCCATTCCTTTGGTATTGACAATATTGAGAATCGTGGATGCTTCTTCTTCCGAAACGGTTGGCTCCGTGATTTTGGACCAGTCCCGCAAACCAATTTCGTTGCAGACTCTTTTTACTTCATCAGCAGTTATATACTCCGGCAGATTCATGTTTTTCTCCTTTTATGGTTGATCTCAGCGCGGCGATGACCCGTGGAGCGAAGCTTGTCGCGCCGCAGGCGCATGCCGGCGAGAGCCCTCGGGTCAAAGTGTCTTGTTCCGGCGCAAAGCGCCGGGGCAAGGAGCTAGACGAGTCAGCTCCGCGATTCCCTGCGGTTACGCCGCTATGTTTTTTGTTTTTATTTCAATGTGTTCGATAGAATCATTTGCTATTAAAATGGGATTGGCCCATCGTCGTCATCATTATATGGTGCCATTTCACTTAATACGCCAAGAAAAACACCCAGTGAATCACAAAGGTTTTTTACGATTTCACTGTATTTTAGTTTTTCCTCTGGTGTGGTTGATTTTGCCATTGCTTTTAATGCGATTAAAATTTCTTTAGAAATACCATTCATTATTTTTTCAGGATCCATTATATCTCCTCCTTTATCGATTTATATGGTTTATATTGTTCAATTTATAAAGCCAATATAAACCGCTCGGCGAGTTGATTTTTTAGTTGGGCAGTTCTCCGAGGCTTGCGATGTGCCGATCGAAGCCAACTTCCCTGTTTTCATTTTTCTTGAGAAAATAGTTCTGTCCCCAATTTCCCTTGTCCCCAATTTCCCTTGGAACTCGGGAGTACTATATTTTCGCTATTGGCGCATCGAGCAACAACTCATCTTTTTGCTTAACCGTTGAATGGAATTTTTCAAAATTTTTAATAATAAATGGTGACGATGATTCTTGCTCGAAATCTATTATTTTTTGAAGCATTAGAAATGCAGTTTTTAGTATATCCATTGATTTCAGAGAAAGTCGCTACATTTGTGTTGGGAAACAAATCTTCACTTGTTAACCAATTCAAGAAATTCATTGACTCAGTGAAATAATTTGTAACAATCCCTAAACGTTTATCAAAGTCTAAATCCAATTCGTCGAAGTCGGCGATCGCATCAATCGCTTTTTGGTCTAATAGTTTATTCCATTTTTTAATATTTGTAATCAATTTATAATCTATTGAAAAAACTCCATATTTTGCCTGTGGGAAAAATATCTTATGAATTACCCTTGGGTTTTTATTTTGAAATAATGTGTTTTTGATATTACCATCCCAATATTCTGTAAAAAAATTCACATGAGAGTAATAGTTAGTGAATATGTTATGATCCATTTGTAAAGAGATTTGATCAGCTGCTTGTCTAGATCTATGATTTGATGCAACGATTGCTACAGATGGGAATATAAAGAGCAAGAATGCTTATTGGTATTTTAAAATAACCAAGAAAATTATTAAATCCATTGATTGACAAATCAATTTCAAGGCTATTGTTTCGATATATTATTATAATAATAATTAAAGATAAAAATATAGGTATCAAAACAGATGCCCAAAATGTTTTTAATTGAATGAGCTCTTTTTTTGATTTAAGCATATTATATTTGCCTATATTTTTGTCAAAATTTTCAACATAATCTTGTCTAGACCAATATGAGCAACAAAAGAATTGCAGCCATTGCTTGCAATAAACTTATGAAGGCGTTGTTGTTTTACGCTTAGTTTCTTTAACGCATGAAGTCCCCGCAGAAGGGGAGACACCCTTCCTCCCCGCATCCTTCCCATTCCCAGGCAACACTCCTCCGCCCAGCACGGCAAGTTCCGCCGCACCAACCCCCTCATCCCTCTTTATATCCTTACTCGGCTCCTCGAAGCAGAGGAAAGGGTCAGGTCTTGAAAAGTTACTTTCTTATATTGCAAGACCCAAGTTTCTCCGCGTTTCTTTACCGCGAAGCGCCACCGCGCCACCTTTCTCGGCGTCTGCTTGACTCTGAGGCTCTCCCAGAAGTGAGTTACGCTGCCAATTCCTGCAACACCTCAGGATGCCGTGAAGCTACTTTCAGCAAGGTTGCTGCGGCACCGGAAGGTATTTTCCGCCCCTGCTCCCATTCCTGAAGTGTTCGCACTGAAACTCCAAGGAGTTTAGCAAAAGCGGCTTGAGACAATCCGGTCGCCGCCCTTGCCGCCGCGACCTGTGCTCTTTCCGCCGGGATAATTTCATCTTTCTCAATTATTCCGTTACGCCTGGTGATAACGCGACGAACTGATCCGTCTTGTTGCATAATAAACTCAGTCTTACGTGCCCATTTATCGCGTTTTATCTCTTGAACGGCCTGCGACAGCTCGGCATTTAAGTCACGCGTTTTCTCCCATGCAACCAGTTCTTTTTCTGATAACTTAGCCATTTTCAAATACCTCCTTCAGGCGTCTAAGCAGTTTAGGATCGATGTTCTCTTGTACGTTCTTCGCGTACATTGTCACCAACACTATCTGCCCGTGGATCGAGATCGCAGAAAATATATCACCCGTACGCCGCCACGCTTGCCTCGTCCTCTGACCGCCCACCGCAGTTTCCGGCACCCGCCGGAGTGAGGAATAACATCACCATCTTCAGGGTGTTCCGTCAAATAGAGCTGCAGCGCCACGAATTCATCGTCACTTAAGTATTTGTCACGAACTGCGGCGAAGGGATTTAACTCAACAAATACAAACATGATATAATCATACGTCTGAGACGTATATCAGTCAAGTGAGATTATTCACATGACTCCTTAATCGCGGCGGCAATCTCCTCGCTCAGCCGGCTGATGTTGTGCTGCTGGGCGTTCACCCAGGCACCGAAGCCGGCATCCGCCGGCTGTTCACTCAGATCGCTGCGCCGGATGACCGGCGCCATCTTGCCTTGCGGATCGACCAGGGACCAGCGCACCACGAGTTTCGCCTCCCGGCCCGGTTCGCCGCCCATGGCCAGCACATCGAGCAGCACCCGGAAGGTGGGCTGCAGATGCTGATCCCAGGGGAAGACGGCCACCTGTTCGGTGCCGAGCCGGGCAGCCAGCTGTTCGGCCACGGCCCTGGCCAATTCCCGGTCGACTTCCCCGACCCAGCGGTGAGAGTCGCTGAGCTGGTAGCGGCCATCCGTCCCGCCGGTGGCAATCTGCGACTTTTTGAGCACATCGGGAATCACCACCGGGCCGACACTGAGCACGAGCTTTTCGTGCCGGGCGGCGGCAATCTGCGGGGCAGTATTGGTGGCGAGCAGGCTGTAGTAGGTAACCTGGGGAGAAGCGGCGCTGCAGGCGGCAGCGGCTATTGCCGCCAGGCCGAGCAGCGCCGGCAAGCGCAGGGATTGGAAAAATCTATTCACGGGTTTCTTTCTCCTTCTCCTTGCCGAAGACGATCGACTGCGGCTGCTGCTCCAGGGTGGAGGTCAGTTCCCGTAATGAGCGCAGCGTCAGCGACAGTTCCTCAAGGGTTTTCTGGGCGTTATAGTTTAACGGCGAATCCTTGCCCACGGATTTCTGCAGTTCCACCAGGGTCTTCTGCAGCTCGACGCCCACGGTGCCCTGCAGGGTCTCCAGGGTCTGCTGCAACTTGACCAGCGTCGTCTGCAGCTCAGGAGCGGTTTCGCTGGTGAGGGTGCCGGCAACGCCGCCGATCTGTTTCAGGGTGGTTCGGGCCTCCTGCAGCACCAGCTGGAGTTCTGCGCTGATCTCGTCGAACGGCACCTTTTCCAGGCGGCTGATGATTTTGGTCAGGCTCTCCTGCAGCTGTTCCAGCGATCCGGGCATGGTCGGCACCAGGGGGTAGCCATCGCGATGGGCAAGCTGCACTTTCGGCTTCCGCGGGATGGAACTCGAGATTCACCATGAGCTGGCCGGTCAGCAGGTTGCCGCTTTTGAGCTGGGCGCGCAGGCCTCGTTCTTCGACCAGCCACTTGAGCATCGCTTCGGATTTATCGGCAGTGGGCAACCTGGTGTCTTTGCCGTTGCTGACGCGGATACGTTCCGGTTCGATGGCAATGACCACGGGAACATAAAAATTCTTCATGGCGGCATCGTATTCCAGGTCGAGGCTGACCACCTCGCCGATCTTGATGCCATGGAGCTCCACCGGTGCGCCGACGCTCAGTCCGCGCACCGACTGGTCGAACAGGAGCATCCAGTAGCGGCGGACAGTGTAAATCTTCTCCTGAATGCTGGCGCGATCGGGATAGAGACTGAAAACCGTGTTGTCTTCCGCTTCCTTACCCGGCGGGGTGCCGTTCGGCACGTCAAAGGCAATGCCGCCGCTGACAATGGAGACCATCGATTGGGTATTGACCTTGAGTCCCTGGGCATTGAGGGAGACATCGATGCCGCTGGCATTCCAGAAGCGGGTGTTTTCCGTGACCCAGGCATGATAGGGCGCTTCGATGAATATCTGGATGTCGACCGCCTTGCCGTCCGCCCCGAAGCCGTAGCCCACCACCTGGCCCACCTGGATCTGCCGGTAGTAGACCGGAGCGCCGATGTCCAGGGAGCCGAGATTGTCGGCGTTGAGCCTGAAGTGACGTCCCGGCTGACCAAGGGTAACCACCGGCGGCACTTCCAGTCCGGTGAAGGTTCTGGTCGGATTTGCCCGTCTTGTCCGGATCTATGGCGATGTAGGCGCCGGAGAGCACGGTACCGAGGCCGGAGACGGAGCCGCCCCTGATCCTGGCGCGGACCACCCAGAACTTGGTCTTGTCGGTCAGGTACTGTTCACTGCCCTTGATCAGTTTGGCGGTGACCACCACCCGCGAGATATCCTCGTTCAAGGTGATCTGCTCGACCTGGCCGATCTCCACGTCCCGGTACTTGATTTTGGTTTTGCCGGCCTCCAGCCCCTCGGCCGCTGACAAAGGTGATGGTGATGGTCGGTCCCTTTTCGCTGATCGCCTTAAAGGCCAGCCACCCGCCGATCAACAGCGCCACGATCGGCACGACCCAGACAATGGAAAAGGCCCGCTTGTTCCTGGATTTTGGCGGTTGCTGCATGTTGCGCAGCCTGATTAGCAGGTCGGTCATACATCCTCCTCGATGACATCCCAGATAAGACGGGGATCAAAACTTTCCGCGGCAAACATGGTGATGACCACCACCGCGGCAAAATAAACGGCGGCCGGACCGGCCTCAATGGTGGCAATGGCGCCGAGTTTGACCAGCGCCACCAGGATGGTGACCACGTAGATGTCCACCATCGACCAGCGGCCGACCATCTCGGTAATGCGGTAAAGCGACGGTACGGTCCTTCGGCCGCCAGGCCGAGCGGAAATGCACGCTGAGCAGCAGGAAAATGAGAATACACCAGCTTGGCAAAGGGCACAAAGACGCTGGCGATAAAAATCACCACCGCAATCTCCCAGGATCCGCTTTTGCATGAAATAGATGACGCCGCTGATGATGGTGTCGGCCTGTCTGGCTGCCGAGCGCCGAGGTGATGGTGATCGGCAGGACATTGGCCGGGATGTAGAGGATAATGGCGGCACAGACCAGTGCCCAGGTGCGGTGCCAGGCTGTTCGGTTTGCGCAGGTGCAGGTGGGCGCCGCAGCGCGGACAGCAGGAGTGCGCCTGGGAATGCGGCTGATCGATCAGCAGATGGCAGTCGTGACAGCTGAGCAGGCCGAGCTTGCGGGCGGTGGCGGGTCGTTCGTTCATCGGCGAAGATCCAGACGGTCCCACAGCAGCGGCGGGTCGAGGCTCGAAAAGGCCGCGGCCATGACAAAGATCAAGGCGCCGAAGGAAAAAACCGAGATGCCGGGAATGATGGTCGCCATCTTGCCCAGTTTCACCAGGGCGACCAGGATGCCGATCATGAACACCTCCATCATCCCCCAGGGGGCGACGTCCTGCACCAGGCGGAAAACGCGGACGGCATGGGGGGCAGGCCGTGCGTCCCACCTCAGCGGGGCCAGAATATAAAGCAGACCGGCAATCTGCGCCAGAGGCACCAGCACGCAGGTGAGCAGGACTAAAGACGAAAGCCCGTAAAGTTCCTGTTTCCACAGTTCGTGAATGCCGGTCAGCAGCGTGGTTTCCTGGATAAAACCGCCGCTTTTCATGGCCAGGAAGGGGAAGCTGTTGGAGACGATGAAGAGAATCAGGGCCGCCAGGGTCAGGGCCAGGGAGCGGTCAATGCTGTTCGTCCGGTGCTTCCGCAAAACAGCGCCGCAGCGCGCGCAGACCAGGTTGGCATCAACCCCTTCCGGCAAACGATTGAGCAGATCACAGTCATGGCAGGCCACGACATTCTGCCTGCCCGTCCCGCCGGATGCGGGAACAGTTTTATCATCCGGCAGGGGCAGGGGGCGGCTGTCCTCAGCCGTCGAACAGAGTATTTGCAGAATACGTGAGAAAGACATAGTTGCTGGCCAACAGGTCATAAGGGATGCGGGTTTATAAAGGTACCGTTCAACCGCCTTGCCCCCCCTGGCAAGGGGAGCCGCCATTTCCCGTGGTGATCGAAATTGGGCGGAACAGCGGGCCGAAAATGCTGCCTGACGGTATCTTGACTGACTTACCTAAAAAAAGACCCGCAGACAATAGTTTCTTTTTATTTGCCGGATTTTCTTTTTGCCGCGGGAAACCGCTGGGGCAGGGGGGATGTCGTTGCCGTCTGCCCGGGTTCCGCCATTTTTCCCATTGCGGTCTGCTGCGCCGCCGGTGAGCACGGCAAGTTCCGCCTCACCCACCCCTTCTTCCCTTTTTTTGTCGTTACTCTGCTGCCTGAGCCGCAGTCTGCTGAGCTTGCCCATGGGGTATGCCGAGTTTGTGGCCGGCGGTCTCGATCAGCGCGGCGTTGATGATCTGCTGGTTGCAGCTTAAGGCCTCAAGAAAGCCGTTATAGAGCAGGCGGTTGATCTCCCGGGGGATGCCGCCGCTCATGCGGTGCACCGCGTCATAGCCGTCGTCGGATAGCAGCGGTAAAGGCGGCAGGGCTGGCCGGATCAAAAAACAATGCGCCGCCCAGCAGGATTTTTTTTGGCAGTTCGGCGGGATATTCGGACTCGTAAAAACGGATCAGGCTCTCTTCAAGCCCGGTCAGGCGGACAACGTCTTCTATGCTCAGCAGCAGCTCAGGCATCAGGGGAGATTTTGCACTTCTGGTCCTTGACCGCCCGCTCAATGGTATCGAGCACCTTGTCCAGCATGAAGGGCTTTTTCAGACAGGCAAAGGCGCCTTTTTTCACGGTTTCCTTGATCTCGTCCAGGGAGGCCAGGCCGGTGATGATAATGACCTGCACCTCCGGGTATTCCTTTTTGATGAACTCCAGCACCTCCAGGCCGTCTTTTCGCGGCATGCGGATGTCGAGCAGCACCACGTGATATTTGCCGTGGCGCAGTTTTTCCAACCCCTCGACACCATCAAAGGCCCCGTCAACGCTAAAACCGGCAGACTTGAGGAATTCCTGCATGATTTCATTTAAGATGAGTTCGTCATCCACCACCAGAATTGTGCATTTTTCCGGCATTGTTTTGGCTGCATCCTGTTTTTTCTTTGTTTTCAGGATGGTTTTCATCTGGCGCAGCCGGCTGCTCTTGTCCTGGGGCAGACGAATAATGAAGGTGGCGCCCTCTCCTTCCTTGCTTTCCGCCCGCAGTGGTGCCCTGGTTGTGCTCCACAATGGCATGGCAGACGGCCAGGCCCAGGCCCGTGCCTTCGCCTTCCAGTTTGGTGGTGAAAAAGGGATCAAAAATCTTATGCAGATCCTTTTTGGCGATGCCGGTGCCGGTATCGACAACGGTGATCTCAATGAAATCATCGCCGGTAACCCCGGTGATGGTCAAGGTGCCGCCCTGGGGCATGGCCTGGCAGGCATTCATGAAGAGATTCAGGAAAACCTGTTCGATCTGCTGGGGATCCACCATAATCTGGGGCAGGGTTTTGGGCAGCTGGTTATCAATGCGGATATTGACGAGCGGGACTCTGCTTTTGGTCAGAGTGAGGGCCTTGGCCACGATTTCCCCAATCTCCACCGGGCAGAATTTCGGTTCCGTGGGCTTGGCAAAACCCATGAGATCCTGGATGATATTGGAAATCCTGGTTTCCTGTTCCGAGATGATCTGCAGTCTTTCCGTCAGAGTCTCGTTATCGGGCAGCTGATTGATCAAGCGTTTCAGGATCTGCAGGTTCAAGCGAAATGATGGTGAGGGGATTATTGATCTCATGGGCCGCGCCGGCGGCCAGTCTGCCCACCGTGGCCAGCCGGTGGGAAGAAAAGAGCTGCCGCTGGTTTTCTTCCATTTTGCGGGATGTTTCGGTAAGTTTGCGCGCCTGCCGGGTGATGTCCTGGTGCAGGAGCAGGCGTTCAATGGCCATGCCGGCGGCCGAGGTCATGGCCTCGAAGTTTTTCTGCAGGGCGGCAAAGCCGTTGCGGATGAAATCCGGGCCGCTGCTGAAATCGACCACCAGCTCGCCCAGCAGCTGCTCTTTGCGCCAGCGGGAATAATGGTCGGCCATGAAAAAGGTGGCGAGGAACTTGGAGCCGGTCATGATGCTGAACATGCGCGACTCCGCCATCCTGCCATGCAGCAGGTCATGGGTGACCTGTTCCAGCCGGTTTGCCGCTTCCACCTCGATATCGTTGGTGGCATAATTCCGCCGCTTGTCCATATCGGCAAGACGGCTGGGCAGCTCCACATCCTGGAAGACCTGGTGGTCGGCCAGGGAACCGACAAAACGATGGGCCGCCGGGTCGCGGATCAGGCAGAGGCAGCGTTTTACGTCAAAGGCCCGGCATACCGAACCGGCCACCACCTCGGCGGCCTCCATCAGGGTGATGTTGGAATGGAGTTTGCGGTGCATGTCGCAGGTGGCGGAAAGAATCTGATTGGTGGCCAGCAGCAGCTGATTGTTTTCATCAAGCTCCATGCTCATTCTGCCGAGACTGACATTGGCCGAGCGCACCAGTTTCTGATAATCATCCTCATTCCAGAAACCGAGAATCTTGCATACCTCGGCAACCCGCAGATGGACATCGGCCATGATGTTGTCGAGATCCTCCGGGGTGAGCTGGTGCAGCCGGACCAGGTTTTCCAGGGCAAAATGGAAATGGTCATGGCAGACCGGCGTTTCGGTGAGAAAGTAACTTGAACCCACGTTATGGGTGACACACAGCACATCGGCAAAACGGATGAGCTGGGGCAGATGGTCCAGGTCCGGGCGGATGGGTTCGATCACCGGTTGGTGGTGCAGCCACATGGCTCTGGTTAAACTTTCAGGGAAATCATAGCGTTCGCCGATAATTTTCCCCACATCGATATGGCTGAAGCCGGCAATGGCCTGCTCCACATCCAGGGGGGGGATTCATTGCTGCTGCTGTGCGGGGAATAATCGGACAATTCCTGGCAGATCTGGTTGAATTTGTCGGGAAACTGCTGGTAAAAGACCAGTTTGCCCAGGTCGTGGGTCAGCCCGCCGACATAGGCCTGGTCCGGGGAAGGGAAATCAAGATGCCGGGCCAGGGCCTCGGCGGTGGCGGCAACCCCGATGGAGTGCAGCCAGAAATTCACCAGCTTTGTCTGGTGCGCCGTGGTTTTTGCCGAAAAGGTGTCAAAAATGGAGACCGAGAGAATGATACTGCGCAGGGCATTGAAGCCTGTCGCCGAAATCGCCTGGGGGATGGTGGTAATCTCCCTTCTGGCGCCCACATGGGCCGAGTTGGCGTACTGGAGAATTTTGCCGGTGAGCACCTGATCGTTTTTCAGCAGATCAGCGATGGAGTCAAAGGTGGAATTTTCACCCTCCAGGAGGCGGATGGCCTCGATTGCCACCGAGGGCAGAGTGGGAAGGCTATCCAGGGAGAAGGAGCGCTCAAGAAGATTTTCAGGCATGATTTTCTGGCCGGGAAATGGAGTTAGGTGAGAGAGGCGCGGGAAAGAGCGCCTGCCCTGCCGGGCAACATAAACCGCCGGATAAGCCCATCGAGACGACCCAGGAAAGAGCAGCTCAGTCCGGAAAAATCTTTGTCCGAGGGAGCATGCCTATTCCGGTCATGGTTGATGGGCTCTTGTTGTTTCACCACCGGTGGAACTATCGTCCGAATCCTCAACTGGAGGTGCTGCAGGACTGGTCCGATTTGGAGCATGCCGCGGCGGATGCGGAAGACAGGATATACTGGCGGGCGACCTTGACCCGGACATTTTCGGCGATTTCCAGGGTCACCACCGAATCGGTGATGCCGGTGATTTTGCCGTGCAATCCGCCGCCGGTGATGACCTCGTCCCCTTTTTTCAGGTTGCTCAGGAATTCCTGCAGGACCTTGGCCTTTTTCTGCTGCGGCCGGATGAGCAGGAAATAAAAGACTACAAAGATCAGAATCATCGGCAGAAAGCCGGTCAATGGATTTGCCGCAGGGGATGCCGCATCCGCAGCATAGGCAAGCGATGTCATAACTTCACTCCTTGATGGATGTTAATTTGGGGGAATTTGCTGTTCCCTCATAGCATAAAATTCTTTTCTGAATATTTCAAAACGATCCTCCCTGATTGCCTGCCGCATCTCCGCCATGAGATGAACAAAATAATGCAGGTTGTGGATCGTATTGAGTTGTGCGGCCATGATCTCCCTGGCCATGTACAGATGGCGCAGATAGGCCCGGGAGTAGTTGCGGCAGGTGTAACAGTCGCAATTTTCATCCGGGGGCCGGGATCATTATAGTAGCAAGCATTTTTTATAACAAGCCTGCCTTGAGAAGTAAAGAGCATTCCGTTTCTGGCATTGCGGGTGGGCATGACGCAGTCGAACATGTCGATGCCGCGGAACACGCATTCGACCAGATCCTCCGGGGTGCCGACCCCCATGACATATTTGGGGATAGTCAGCGGGCAGAAGGGCGGCCGTGCGGGCGGTCATGTCGTACATGAGCTTCCGTGGGTTCGCCGACGCTGAGCCCGCCCAGGGCATAGCCGTCGAAGCCGATGGCTGTCATATCCTTCACCGACTGGGCCCGCAGATCAGGGTACATGCCGCCCTGGACGATGCCGAAAAGGAGCTGGCCCGTCTGCTGCTGGGCCGTTCTGCATCTGGCGGCCCAGCGGGCGGTGAGGGCGGTGGCGGACTCAGCCTCCTGCCGGGTGGCGGGATAGGGGATGCAGGTGTCCAGGCACATCATGATGTCCGAGCCCAGGGCCTCCTGCACCGCCACCGCGTCCTCCGGACTCAAAAAGTGGCTGGAGCCGTCCAGGTGGGATTTGAAGGTGGCCCCTGCTTCGGTGATGCGGGCCAGCTCTTTCAGGCTGTAGATCTGGAAGCCGCCGCTGTCGGTCAGAATGGGTCCGTGCCAGTTCATGAACCGGTGCAGTCCGCCGAGCTGGCGGATCAGCTCATGGCCCGGCCGCAGAAAGAGATGGTAGGTGTTGGCCAGAATGATCTGGGCGCCGATCTCCAGCAGATTTTCCGGGGTTACGCCCTTGACCGTGGCCTGGGTGCCCACGGGCATGAAGACCGGGGTCTGGATGGTGCCGTGCAGGGTGCGGACCTCGCCGGCCCGGGCCGCGCATCGGGATGACTGGGCGTGCAGGGTGAATGGTGAGCTCATTCTTCCAGCCGCCACAGCCCGAGGAGTTCCTTGATGCCCTTTTCCGCCAGATCGGCCAGCCGGTCGAATTCGCCGCGGGAAAAGGGTTTGCCTTCCGCCGTGCCCTGGGCCTCGATCCAGCGGCCGTCGCCGGTCATGATGAAATTGGCGTCCGCCTCGGCCCGGGAGTCTTCCTGGTAATCCAGGTCGAGCAGGGGCACGCCGCCCACGATGCCGGCGCTGACCGCCGCCAGGGGTAAAATGGCCGGCATCTCTTCCAGCTGGCCGCTTTCCTGCAGTTTTATCACCGCGTCCCGCACCGCCAGGGCCGCGCCGGTGATGGCTGCGGTGCGGGTGCCGCCGTCGGCATTGAGCACATCGCAATCGATCCGGATGGTTCGTTCGCCGAGCTGACTCAGATCAAGCATCATGCGCAGGGACCGGCCGATCAGCCGCTGGATCTCATAGGTCCGGCCGGAGCGGCCTTTAACCGCCTCCCGGGCCATGCGGGAGTTGGTGGAGCAGGGCAGCATGCCGTATTCCGCCGTGATCCAGCCTTTGCCGCTGTCCTTTAAAAAGGGGGGAACGCTGTTCTCCACCGTGACGGCGCAGAGAACGTGGGTATTGCCCATTTTCATCAGCACAGAGGCATCGGCCTGGGGCTGGAAATTCCTTTCAATGGAAAAATTCCGCAGTTCGTTTGCCGCTCGTTGATTTGTTCGCATAATTTTCTTTTATTTGCCGGGCAATGAGTTCTGCCGCAGCATCGGGCTATTTTTTTCAGTATATTTCGCCGGCCGCCTGCAGGGCGGGAAGAGGCGGTTACCTTTTTCCTGGAGCATCTGTTTTCATATCCGTATATTTATGCTAAGGTGCTGACCTTTGCCTGAAATATCCACCAATGTAAACTATTTTTGAGACGAATACGATGCAATCATTAAAATACTGGCAGCGGTTTGCAAGTAACGGGCTGCCGATTTACGTCAATGGGCAGAAACCGGACTGGTTTGTGGCCGGTAGCCAGGCGGATAAGCTGTTGTTACGGGCCATGGAAGAGGATTTTTCATCCGCTGGTTCCGGGGAAGACGCCCTTGACCGGGCCCTTATTTTTTCCCACCTGGCAAGTTCAGGGGCCGAGGCCTACCCAGGACGGGGCCATTTCCTCACCCTCTCCTCGCTCAAGGAATGCTGGTTTCATCTGACCAATCGGTGCAATCTCGCCTGCCGGCATTGTCTCTTTTCCGCCTCCCCGGCCCAGTCCGGCTCGTTGAGCCGCGAGCAGCTTGACCAGGCCCTTGCCGAGGCCAGGGCCCTGGGCTGCACGCTTTTTTATTTTACCGGCGGCGAGCCATTTGTCTACCCGCAATTTTCGGAAATCATTCAAAATCTGCTCGACGACCGGCAGGTGCATGTGGTGATTCTGACCAACGGCCTGTTGCTCGCGGAAAATATTGATTTCCTGCACAGCGTCCCGGCCGAGCGCCTGCATCTGCAGATCAGCCTTGACGGCATGGAACAGAGCCATGACGCCCTGCGGGGCAAGGGGACCTTTGCCAGGCTGCTGGCCAATCTCGCCGCCCTGGGGCAGACCCGGCTCACCGCCACTCTCTCCGTTGCCGTCAACCGGGAAAATATCCGGGATCTGCCGGCCATGATCGGTTTTGCCGCGGAAAACGGCATCGGCAACATGCACCTGCTCTGGCATTTTGTGCGGGGCAAGGGCAGTGACGCGCAGTTTGTGCCGCCGGAGGAGATCTGGACCCATCTGGAAAACTGCCTGGAAATCGCCGAAGAAAAGGGGGTAGCCATCGATAATGTGGAGACCATCAGAGGCCAGGTGTTTTCCACCCCCGGCACCCGCCATGATCTCAGCAACAGCGGCTGGGAGTCGCTGACCGTGGGGCCTGATGGCCAGATCTATCCCTCGCCCGCCCTGGTGGGCATCGAGGCGCTTTGCTGCGGCGCACTTAAACAGGGACTGGCCCAGGTGTGGCAAGCCAGCCCGGTGCTGCAGGATTTGCGCGCCGCCACCCTGGCGGGCAGCGCTTACGAGCGGAACGCTTTGCGCTTTCTGGTGGGCGGCGGGGATACCGATCACAGCTATGTTGCCGGCGGCCGGTTCACCGGCCACGATCCCTACGTTCCCCTCTACAACCGGATTGCCCTCTGGCTCATCGGCCGCCAGGCCGCGAGCTACCCCCAGGCGGACGGCACGGCCTTTCTGCTGAAAATGGGTGATGTCCGGTATGACTGCGCCGACGCAGAGCAGGGGGTGGCGCTGACCCACTGCAACTGTGTCGTTTCCCTGGCAGCCGGCGGCGGCCATGGCACGGTGCGGGAGTTTTATGCCCGGGCCGCCACCCTGGCCAATGAGGATATCGTCAACCCCTTTGCCCCCCAGCAGGCCGAGGCGCTGTTTATTCCCACCGTTTCCAGAAAGCGCTCCTACGGCTGCGGCAGCCCGGTGCAGGATGCGGGGCTGCAGCCGGGGGAAACCCTGGTGGATCTGGGCAGCGGCAGCGGGGTGGAGTGTTTCCAGGCAGCCAGGATGGTGGGTGAGACGGGACAGGTCTATGGCATTGATATGACCGAGGAGATGCTGAGTCTGGCCAGATCATCCCAGGAACAGGTGGTCCGGGAGCTCGGCTATGACAATATGGAGTTCAAAAAGGGCTTTCTGGAGGCCATCCCGCTGCCTGACGGCGCGGCCGACGTGGTGATTTCCAACTGCGTGATCAACCTGAGCCCTGACAAGCGGCGGACCCTGCATGAGGCCTTCCGTATTTTACGGCCCGGCGGCAGGCTGGTGGTGTCGGATATCGTCACCGATGAGCCGATTCCGGTTCACATCAAAAATAATGCGAAACTGCGGGGTGAATGCCTGGGCGGCGCCATGCAGCAGGTGGACCTCATGGCCATGCTGCGGGCCGCAGGTTTTGTTGCCATGAAACTGATCAAGCGGTTTCCCTATCGGCAGCTGGGCACCACCTCTTTTTATTCCCTGACCTTCGCCGCCTGCAAGCCTGCGCTGCAGGAGATGGCCGATGTCATCTATCGCGGCCCGTTTGCCGCGGTTTACACGGAAAGCGGCCAACTGCTGCTCAAAGGTAAAAAAACCAGGGTCCCCCTTACTGATGTTGAGATCCTGGATGATTCCGTCTTTGTGGTCGATGCCAGCGGTGCGGTTACCAATATTGTCCAGACCGGCGGCTGCTGCGGGCTGCCGCCTGAGACCGCGGCATCGGCTGATTTGTCCTGCTGCCCGGCACCCGCCGAAAAAAAACGGCAGCATGCCGACTGTATGGTGTGCGGCAGCGAATTGCGCTATTTCACCACTGAACGGGAAAAACTTTGTTATTACTGCGGCGAGAAGAAATCCGCCAATGCCTCCTGCCTGGGCGGCCATTTTGTCTGCGATGCCTGTCACCAGCATAAGGGGGTGGCGGTGATCAGAAAGATCTGCACGGAATCGGCCATCGAAGACATGGTGACACTGATGAAAAAAATCAGGTCCCAGCCGGCCATCTCCATGCATGGGCCGGAGCATCATGCCCTGGTGCCGGGTATTATTCTCTCCACCTACCGGGCCCGGGGCGGCAAGGTGGGCAAAAAGGATATTCTGGCGGCCATTGACCGCGGCAGCAAGGTGCCGGGCGGGGTGTGCGGTTTCTGGGGCAGCTGCGGCGCGGCCGTTGGCGCCGGCATCGCCTTTTCCGTGATTCTTGGGGCAACGCCCCTGACCCCGAAAAAGCGGCAGATGGCCCAGCAGGTTACCGCCAGGATTCTGGAAAAAATCGCCTGTTTCCAGGCCGGCCGCTGCTGCCAGCGGGAGACGATGATCGCCCTGCAGGAGGCGGCCGACCTATCCGCGGAAATTCTGCCGGTTCCCCTGCTGGCCGCAGATTCCCTTGCCTGCAGCCAGTACGCCCTGAACCGCGAGTGTATCCGCCAGGCCTGCATGCTCTGGGAACAGCGGGATCAGAATGCGGCAACCGTGCAGTCGCTTGCCCTGGTGATCTGACCATGCCTGAACTTCCAGAGGTAGAGGTTATCCGCCAGGGGCTCATTCCCCATGTGGTTGACCGGGAGATTGTCGCCATTGCCTGCTCGGCCAAAAAATTGCGGATGGACATCCCGCAAAAAGATCTTGAACGCTGGCTCAAGGGCGGCAGGATCAGCGCCATAAAGAGGCGGGGCAAATATCTCATTTTTCTGCTGGAGAGCGGCGCGGCCATGATCGTTCATCTGGGCATGACCGGCAAACTCGGTATTTTCCCGGCCGCGGCCCCGCCGGCCCTGCACGATCATGTGGTGTTCAGACTGCGGGATGGGATGCAGATGCGCTACAACGATATTCGGCGTTTCGGCATTATCCGGGTGTTGACTCCGGAGCAGTTCCGGGAGAATGATCCGTTCAGGGATATGGGCTGTGAGCCGCTGGAAAAGGATTTCTCCGGCCCCTACCTGAAAAAAATGGCCGGCAGCCGCCTGCAGCCGGTGAAGAATTTTCTCATGGATAACCATGTGGTGGCGGGCATCGGCAATATCTACGCCAATGAGATCCTTTTTCATGCCGGCATTCACCCGGCTAAGCCCATTGGTTCCCTGACCTTGCCCAGATGGAATGCGGTGGTCGAAAAAACCAGGGAGGTATTGCTGCGCGCCATTGACTGCGGCGGCAGCTCCATCAGCGATTTTGTCAACAGCTCCGGCCAGAAAGGATACTTCCAGCTGGAACTGACGGTTTATGGGCGGGCAGGGCAGGGGTGCACGCGCTGTTCAGCCATCATTGCCAGGCTGGTAATCGGCGGCCGAAGCACCTTCTTCTGTCCCAACTGCCAGAAATAGTTGTTCCGTCAGCGCCTGGGGGTGGAGATTTCAGCTTGCGGCCAGGGCGGCACCGATCAGGGCTGCCGCTTTTTGTAAGGCCTCCCGGCTGAGATGGCGGGTGATGGAAAAGCGCAGGCGCGCCGTGCCCTCCGGCACGGTGGGCGGCCGGACCGCGGTGGCAAAAATTCCCTGATCGCGCAGGGCCTGGGCGATATGCAGCGCCCGGCTGCTGTCGCCGATCATGAATCGGCACGATCTGGGACGGGCCGAGGTTGGTCAGCCCAATTTCGCGATAAGGCGGCCTTGAAACACCCCACCTTGGCAAAGAGATCCCGCCGCAGCTCAGGCTCCTGGCGGATGATTCTGGTGGCCGCAAGCGAGGCGCCGATGACCGCCGGCGGCAGGCCGGTGGTGTAGATGAAGGTTCTGGCCCGGTTGATGAGAAAATCGATCATGCTTTTGGTGGAAGCGATATAGGCCCCGTAGCTGCCCAGGGCCTTGCCGAAGGTGCCCATGGCCAGGTCAACCCGGGCCGTCACCCCGTCCTCCTCGATAATTCCCCCGCCATTTTCGCCGAACAGACCCGTGGCATGGGCCTCGTCCACCATCAGCAGACAGTTGAACTTCTCCTTGAGCTGTACCAGGTCACGTAAGGGACAGCGGTCGCCGTCCATGGAGTAGAGGGATTCAACCACAATCAAGGCCTCACCCTTGCCCCGCTGTTTGTGCAGGAGTTCTTCCAGGTGGTTCAGGTCATTGTGGTGAAAACGGACTACCTTTGCCCGGGAAAGACTGCAGCCGTCATAGATGCTGGCATGGTTCAGGCGGTCGGCAAAGATGACATCGTTGCGGCCCACCAGGGCCGGGATCACCCCGCAGTTTGCCATATAGCCGCTGCCAAACAGCAGGGCCGCCTCCTGGCCTTTCAGTTGCGCCACCTCTTCTTCCAGCCGGTGATACATGGCCAGATCCCCGCTCATGAGCCGCGCCCCGCCTGCGCCGCAGCCGGCCAGTTCGAGAAAATGCCTGCTTTGCGCCATCACTTCCGCATGGCAGGAAAGGCCGAGGTAGTCATTGGAGGAAAAATCAAGAAGACTGGGGCCGGCATGGCCGGGGACAACCAGTTGCCCCTCCGGCAGCCTTTTAACCGGGGTCAGCCGCCGGAGCAGGTCTTTCTTTTTTTGCTCGGTCAACCAGTTCCGGATGTCCATGTTATTGCCAGAGGTCTCGTATCGCCTGCACGAATTGGCGGTCCATTTCCGCGCTTCTGCCCCGCTGGGTCAGGTAGCCGCCGATCATCATGCCGTCGGCCCCGGCCATGAAGGCCGAGCTTAAGAAATCGTGCAAGGCCGATTCCCGGCCTGCTGCCAGGCGCAGGGCCGCATCCGGTAAAATGAGCCGGAAGAGGGCGATGGCCCGCAGGATTTCTTCAATTGCCAGCGGTTTGCTTTGTGCCAGGGGGGTGCCGGCCAGGGGAATGAGGATGTTAAGCGGCACGGACTCCACCCGCAGTTCAGCCAGGGTCAGAGCCATGGAGATGCGGTCCGTTTCGCTTTCGCCAAGTCCGATAATGCCGCCGGCGCAGACTTCAAGTCCCGCCTGGCGGGCGGCCTCAATGGTGGCAACCCGTTCCGCGAAGGTATGGGTGGTGACAATCCTTGGGAAGAACTCCCGTGACGTTTCAAGATTATGATGATAACGGCTCAGCCCCGCCTGTTTCAGCGCCTGCAGGTCCTCCACGGTGGCGATGCCCAGCGAGGCGCAGACGGCAATATCAACCTGGTCTTTGATTGCTGCGATGATCGCGGCCAGGGCAGGGAGGCTGCGGGCAGTTATTGCTCTACCGCTGGTGACAATGGAAAAATGAGAGGCGCCATCTTCTCTGGCCTGCCTGGCCGCCGCGACAATTTCTTCTGCGGGTTTCAGGGGATAGACCGGGGTGTCCGTTTTGAAATGAGAGGATTGGGTGCAGAACCGGCAGTCTTCACTGCACTGTCCGGATTTTGCATTGATAATGGCACAGAGGGAGAGGCTTTTGCCCCGGCGGGCAAGTTTGGTTTCCAGGGCTCTAGCCATCAGTTCCCGGCAGGGCAGGGTACGCAAGGACCCTATTGCAGCCGGGGAGAGGTTCATTTGCGCTTCCTCAGCCCGAAAATTCCTCCCTTGCTTTTTTCCCGGGTGAAGGCCGGAGTCCGCCCGCTGCGCCGCGGCGTCTGTCTTTGGTGGCGCGATTTTTTTTCCGGGGCGGGAAGTTCAATCTCGTCAGCCGTTTCTCCGCCGGCCGCTTCCCGGTAAATCATATAAAATTGCGAATTTTCGCGGAAATAGCTCTTCTTTTTCAGCCATGACGGCCAGTTGCCGTCAGTATCATGGGCAATAAACAGGTTAAGGCGGGCGAGCAGGGATGCGATATACTCGATGGTCGCCTTTTTGATATTGAGATGATTGAGGCTGGTGTCAAGAGCGATTTTGATTCGGTTCGTCAGGGGGAAAAGCTGGTTGTTTTTCAGCTGCTCCCTCATTTCAGGAAAGTTTTTCTGGGCCCAGGGGATCAGAAAGAGTCCCAGCAGGAAGGCCTCAGACAATTGCTGTTTATTGTTTTGCACCCGTTCAATAACGGCAAGAATCCTGGCGAGCAGTTCTTGCCGCTCAGCGTCGTTGTCGTCGAAAACCCCCTGGTAAAAAGGGAACAGCACATAGAAGACGCCGCTGTCCAGTAAAAGCTGCAGCCACTGGCGGTTTGCTCCGCCGCGCAGGTCTTTCAGCAGTTCGTCGCGGATGCGGGAAACCGGGCAGAGTTGCAGCTCAGTCCGGTGGCGGATAATGGACTGCCAGGTGTTTTCTTCAATGGAGAAACCAATGCGTGCGGCATGGCGGATGGCCCGCAGCATCCGTACGGGGTCCCTGGTAATTCTTTTATCCGGATCTCCGACCATGCGGATGATGCTGTTGTTGAGATCAGCAACCCCGCCTGTATAGTCAATGATTGTTTCATTTTCAATATCGTAAAACAGGGAGTTGATGGTCAGATCACGGCGAAAGGCATCATCCGCCTCCGAGCCGAAGGTGTTGTTGGCCGGCAGCACATTGATTTCGCCTTCGATGTCGTACTCGCTGCGGCAGCGGAAGGTGGAGACTTCAATGATCTTGTTGTCCGAGAAAAAAATCTGGACAAGACGGAAGCGGCGGCCGATGGTCCGGCTGTTGCGGAATAGTTTGCGGATCTGCCCCGGCTTGGCGTCGGTGCTGATGTCATAATCCTTGGGGGTTTTGCCAAGATAGAGGTCACGGACCCCGCCGCCCACGAGATAAGCATTGTGTCCCTCTTTGTGCAGCAATGAAAGCACCTTCAGTGCGTCTCTGTCTATATCTTTGCTGGAGAGGGAATGGGCTGATCTGGAAATAATAAGTGGGGCGGGCTCCTCGTCGGTAACAGGAATTTTCTGTGTTTTTTGTGCCATGTCTCTTTAAAGTAATGAGAAACTAAATTGGATCCGGTGGTCCGTGGTGCATATCATTTCTGCAAAAGGCTGCGGTTTGGTGCTTTTTGCTGGGATTTCGCCCGGCAGAGTTTCAATAGATAACCTGTAATTTTTTGCGACTATGCCTTTCTTGCCTTGGTTTGTCAAGAGAAGCGTTGTCTTTGTCCCTATGATTATGTTATTTAGGGACTATGATAAAATGGCAAAACGCATTATCAACAGGTAATTTTTATGCAAAGAGATAGGGGAATTCACCCCGGGTTGATCGGTTTTGATATCGACTGTGTTGTGGCCGATACCATGGAGGCCTTTATTCGTTTGGCCATGGATGATTTTGGCCTCAAGGTTTTGCCGGAGGAGATCACGTCATTTCAGGTAGAGGATTGCCTTGCTGTAGCACCCAGCATTATTGATGAGATTTTTGCCAGGTTGCTTTCAGCTCCGGTGGAAAATGGACTTAAACCCATGCCCCATGCCGTTTCCGTTTTAACTGAGATGTCAGCTTGTGCCCCTCTGACTTTTATCACGGCCAGACCGGAAAGAGAACCGGTGGACCGATGGCTGGAGAGCAATTTTCCCAAAGAGGTTTACCGTAATTCTCGGCTGGTCGCTACGGGCAAACATGATGGCAAAGCTCAATTTGTCAGGGAACTCGGCCTGCAATATTTTGTCGATGACCGGGTGGAAACCTGCATCGAACTCGCTCAGGCCGGTATTTTCCCCATAGTTTTTGCGCACCCCTGGAACCGTGGGCGTCATTCTTTTGCCTCCATTGACAGCTGGCTTGACATGAAACAGAGGATAATAATAAATGACTTCGTCTCATAACGATACCTTTCTTGCCGGCCGGAGAAATCCCGTACCAACCGTTGATATCATTATTGAAATTGGCGGGGGGATTGTTCTGATCAAGCGGAAGAACCCCCCGTTCGGCTGGGCAATTCCCGGCGGTTTTGTTGATTACGGGGAGACGCTTGAGGCTGCTGCGGTACGGGAAGCAAAAGAGGAAACCGGACTAGATGTTACCCTTCGCTGCCAGATGCACAGCTACTCCGATCCCAGCCGGGACCCCCGCCTCCATACCGTATCAACGGTTTTTATCGCTCAAGCCGGTGGTACGCCCCTTGCTGCTGATGATGCCGTTGAGGTCGGTATTTTCACCCGGGGCAATCTGCCGACGCTTGCCTTCGACCATGCAGAAATTCTTGATGATTATTTCCTATTGTCACAAAATTCAGTTGGATTTGACCATTCCTTCGCTCTTCGTAAGTGACCGAATTACTTGACCGGGTAAATCCGGGAGATTTATGAGAGCACGAAATCCTGGCAGAATGCGATCGGCATCGGGGTGAAATTCATCAGGCTTGTCGAAGTGGGTTGACCCCAATTCGGCGAATAATTCTTCAAGGTTTGCTTTTCCGTCAAGGAGGGTTTTCATATATTCCGGATTGTCCAGATTCTTGACCAATGGCGTGTCGGCCAGCATCGCCTGTAACGCCCCACGCTCAGCAAAAAGCTTGTCGCCGTATTTGTCGATCTGCTCACCCATCTTGTTGCTCAGCAGGTCGGCCGCCAGTTCTGGGTCCTCTTTGAGTTCCCGGCGAAACTTCTTCACGCCTTGGCGGATGGTGGACATGGTCCCGGGCTTGCCTTCATCATTTAAGCCATTGGCGCCACCCTCCGGGGCAATACGCATAGCCGTGCGCAGGCGGTCAAAACCGGGCAGCGCCAGTGTAATTCATCTAAGGAAAGCCATAGCCGCCGCCACGATGTTTGCCCTGTAATGCCCACAGGGACAGCGAATAGACCGAGGCCAATGATATGAGTTCGGTATCTTCCAGAGGGGCGGTGGTTGTGATTGCCTTGGCAAATGCGGCGCTTTGATCGCTTTGCGCATCGAGACATTGCCGCATTTCCCGCACCAGGGCGTGTAATCGGGAACTGGTGGCATGGCTGCGCAGACAGTTACGCAGCCGGGCATATGCTGGTTCGAGGTAGTCTTTGCCGATGCCGGTTCCCATATCGTGGACGCAGGCCAGCGGGGTTCCGTAGTCAAGTTGCCAGGCGCCGCAGGAAGGGAATGATATGATCGGCATGCTCACTTGGCAATTTTACATTGGCGAGCACGATGTGACTCAGGCTATCCATCCCCGTCATCAGGGCCGGGGCATCGCCGTCGTGGGTGGCATCGAGATGAAGGATATACCCACCGGCCATGGTCATCGCCCGGCGAATTCTGGGTGCGGCCCGGCGATGAGCGATCGCCAGACAGGTAATGAACTTGCGGCCTAAATAGTCAATTTCGGAGGGAGAGAGCCGGACATTGCGGGCAACCAACTCGGCGCGGACCTCATAAACGGTGCGATGCCGCCGAAACAGGGCCTGGCCTACAAAAACCAGCAGGTCGTAGCCGACATTGCAGTGCTTCGCGACCAGCCGTTGCAGCGCTTCGGCGTCAAAGGTGCGGCAGCAGTCGGAGCACTGAGCCACAGTTTCGTGGGCAATGAACGGGCCGGACATGCCGAAAGTACGGTCTTGCGCCTGGTCTTTCGCACCCGTAATGGTCCGCCGCAGGGACAGACCACGGACGTCGGGGCAAAACGGATAATCGGCGGGCAGGGGAAAAGCGACGAAGGCGATATCTCCCGCGCTGTTTGTTCCTGCCAGTGGCGCAAGGCCGCTAAGACTTTGGCGCCGCGGTCAGCATCGTTTTTTTTATACCGTGCAGAGTAAAAAGCTCTTCGATTTGCATGGCATCGAGTGCAATACCCCGGCTGCGCGCAATCACTTTGGCTAATTGCTCGAAGCTGAAATCGGGATGCCGGATAAACTCCGCCAGGATGAGTACCGCAACCTCTGCCGGAAGCTGCGCCGCAGGTGAGCTTTTGCCGGTCATGGCCTGACACTGCATGGCTTGCGTGGGCGGGTCCATCGCCAGGTAGACATGGGAACGACCCTGCTTCAGGCGCTGAAGTTTGCCGCGCCGGTAAAACTGAACCAGAATCGAGTGACAGCGACAGCGAAGTTTCTCGCCAAGTTGTTCGGCAGTCATGCCAGCCGGACTGCGGATGGTCAGGTCGATGAGCGTGTTGGTTAAACTGCCGGCCCGCGAGTAGCCGATGGTGTCGAAGAACCAGAGACCGTCGCGGTCGAATTGCGGGATCGAACGTAGAGTGTACCACCTGCCGTTGTGGGTGAAACTGTTGTAATAGCCGGTTTCGGTCAGGAACCGTCGTACTGAAGGCACTGAATACCCCAACTCGGAGGCAAGCGGCTCGATCATCCAGCATGGCTGCTGCTGGGTAAAGAGGGAAACGAGGTTTTGTTGTAGCATGGAATCGGCTGGCATTGCGGGCCCTTGATAAAGTAATGCATAAAGAGGCAGAATTGACGTTTATATGCATTACTTTATCAGAAAATGGACGATTTGCCAAGCCAAACCATCTTGTTGATGCATTGGGATCAGTACAGAATATGTTTTTAAATTTCAACACATTACGCATAAAAAACATCTCGGTGACAGATTGTGTTTTTGCTGAAGGCCGATGGAAATTATGATAAAGTATGGCATGTGTGGTATGCGTAACCCATTGATATTAAAGAATCCAACCGACATTTGTGATCATAGGGAAATTCCTTGCCGGCAAAGATGCGGAAGGCTATTTCCAGATCCTCCTCCGCCACCGTCACCACCTCGTTCTGCATCAGAGCCAGCCGTCTCCGGGGTCTTCATAGCGGCAAGGACGCCTTGACCACCGGCAGCTCCTGCCAGCTGGTGGTGTAGGATGGGGATTTCTGCTGCTGCCGGTTTTTCCATGGCTTATCAAAACCTGCCGCCCCGTGCTGGATGGTGCAGCGGCCCCACTTGCCGTTTATCTGGTCCAGGGCCGCCATGAGCGCGCTGCCTTTCCGGTCCCGCGGGCGAAAGAGATTGGCCTGATAAAAGGATTCCGGCACCAGGCCGAAAAGCACCACCCCGGCCTTCTGGTAACGCAATCCGGGCTTATACAGGCCGGCCAGAGCGGGCAGGGCGTGGCGGATCAAGACGGTGGTGCTGGCCGTTGGTTCAGGCAGGGTGATGACCGTGCGGCCGCAGTAGGGGACGGCGGATTTGCTGAAACGGTTGGTGAAAAGAGAGATCTCCAGGCTGTTGGCCAGGGCGTGCTGGCCGCGCAGCCGCACCGCCGCCTGCTCGATATAGGTGGCCAGGGCCTCGTTGAGTTCGGCCAGGGACTCCACCTGGTAGCCGAAGGATTTCGAACTGGCGACGGATTTGCGGCTGATGGGACAATTCTCCAGGCCGAGACAGGAGATGCCCCGCAGTTCCATGGCGGTGCGCAGGCCGGTGATACTCAGTTTTTTACGCAGCCAGTCATCAGCGCAGTTTTTCAGATCCAGGGCGGTGGTGACGCCGCAAAGGGCCAGCCGCTGGGCCAGGCGGCGGCCAATGCCCCACACCTCGGCCACGGGAAAGCGGCCGAGAATGGCATCAACATCCACGGTGGTGATGTCAAACACCCCCTGGTGCGCCTCCTCTTTTTTGGCAATATGGCCGGCAACCTTGGCCAGGGTCTTGGTAGGGGCCAACCCGATGGAAACGGGGATGCCGGTCCATTGCTTGACCGTATTCCGGATGTTGTGGCCATGTTCGGTAAGGATCATGCAGGCTTTCACCTGCCGGAAGCGAGATAAACGCCTCGTCAATCGAATAGATCTCAACCTCGGGTTCAAGGTGCTGCAGAACACTCATGACGCGATGGGACATGTCACCGTACAGGGTGTAATTCGATGAAAAGACCTTAACCCTGTTTTTCTTCAGGAAAGACTCGATCTTGAAATACGGCTCCCCCATCTTGATGCCCAGCGCCTTTGCCTCGTTTGACCGGGCAATGATGTTGCCGTCATTGTTTGACAGCACAACAATGGGCTTCTCCCACAGATCGGGACGAAACACCCGCTCACAGGAGGGTCGGGTAGCCGGGCACGGTTGCCCGCGCCCAGCCCCCTAAGAACCGTACATGCGTCTTTCGGCGCATACGGCTCAAGCCTCTCAAAGGCATCTTTCGACACCCGGTTACACAACCGCGTTTTTGGCGTAATACCGAGTTCTACGGCAATTGAGATGGTACATCTTAAGATTTCCTGCCGCATCCGACCCACGTCCTGTTGATTTCACAACATGCCGAACATCCCAAGGGGTGTCCTTTGTGATGGGCATCTGACAGGTCGAACACAGACCACCTTGCCGTCGCCAAATACGGTAAAGTTTCCGGCGACCTCTCGACGAGTGCAGCATTTTTTTGCCCCACCGGGACTCGAAATACGGCTCCCACTGAGGGTCATGCGGATTGGCGGCGGCTTTTATTTTGACATGCCGATGTATTGGCGTATCCGATTCCATCAGAAGGGTGATCTCTCTTTTTGTTCCATCCTCTTTATTTTCCGTGGCGGCAAATACCCAGTTCCGGCTGCTTCTGGTCTTGAAGTATCTTTCCTTAACCCAGCGGCCTCCTTTGTGGGGATGCCTTCTTGCCGCCCATCGCCATAGCATTGACCAGACCTCGTTATCAACCCGAGCAAAGGTTTCTTTGGCGACTACATGGCTGTGGTAATTCGCCCATCCTCGCAAAACAGGATTGAGCAGCCTTATCAGACTGGCCTGTTTAGTCGTCTTGTTGCCCTTGATGACTTCACGGATTTTATCAAGATGCGCTTTGATGTTCGCTTTCGACGGCTTCATCAACAGCTTGTTGTCATACTTGCGAATGTTCCATCCGAGAAAATCAAACCCATCCCTAATGTGCGTTATTTTGGTCTTTTCCGGCGACAGGACTAAACCGCGTTCCGCCAGAAATTCAACCACTGCGGGCTTGACTTCATTTTCCAGCCACTCCTTCGAATTGCCGGTGACAATGAAGTCGTCCGCGTAACGCACCATGTGCATTTTCAGCCCCGTCCGCATTGCTTTCGGGAATTTCTCCGCAAGCATCGCTTCGAGGCCATCGAGCGTCATGTTTGCCAGAACCGGACTGATGATGCCCCCTTGCGGGGTGCCCGCTTCTGTGGGGAAGAGTTCGTTTTGATACACGAATCCCGCCTTGAGCCATTTCTTTAGAATCGCCTTGTCCGTAGGGATGTTGGCGATCATCCAGTCGTGACTGATATTATCGAAACAGCCTTGGATGTCGGCCTCGAGCACCCATTCCGCACTTACCTTTCTTGCGAGAGAATTGAAGCATTTTTCCCCCGCATCGGCAGTTGAGCGTTCCGGCCTGAACCCATAAGAATTCAGGTCTGCGGTGGTTTCCGCAACGGGTTCCAACGCCAGCAGATGTAACGCTTGCATGGCGCGGCACTTCATTACTGGGATGCCGAGCGGCCTTGTCTTGCCATTCTTCTTCGGAATTAACACTCTCCGAAGCGGAAGCGTCGAGTATCCCCGCCGCTTCATCGATGCTATCGCGTTGATCTTTGCCCCCGGTGTTTTCCATGTGACCTTGTCCACACCGGGGGTGTTCTTGCCTTTATTTTCAGTCACCCGCTTGACGGCTAATGCTTTGCCGCTGAACGAGTGGGTCAGCAGCCATTGCAAGGCTTTCACCTTGTTATGCCTGCAAGCCTGTGTTGCCTTCACAATACGCGCTTGCAGCCGTCTTACCTGACGTTGAACATCGGCCCAACTAATGCCGTCCCACGTCACGCCGGAAGATGCACACGCCCATGTTTCAGCGTCCATTTGCTTTCCCTCCGTTTAGATGGTTCTACCAACTCTCTTGTGAAGAGAGACCATAAGGAAGTCTGCCCGCTTTCGCGTAAGGTGATGTTTCAACCCCTATCCGCCCCATTACAGAACGGCCTTCGCTTTTTCCTTGTTCCTCTACCCGCAGCGCCAACGGTGTTCCTTGCGGTTCACCTGCCGTTTCTGGCAACACTTCGGGCTTACCCTGTTCCGCTTGAATCTCTGAACGGATCGGACCCCTCCTCTTCGCCGGCGGCACACCGTCCACGATGGTCCATCTATGAAGAACCATACCTCACCGCTTACCGTTTTGGTCCAAGCCTGTCAGCACATTTGGCTTGTCAACAATCACGACGTTTAATAGAGGTTCACATATGTTGGTCTTACCCGTTCGTCCCTAGCTCCTCTCCGCCTCTGTGCTGGCAGATTTTGCGGTCCCTCGCGGGTTCGCATACCGAATTAATCGGCGGCTACATTGTCCCCAGAGCTTCACACGGAGCTGTTACCGGCTCTGCATGTCTGGGTAGGGAACGGCTGATGGAACAACCGGTTTCATCCAAACTACATCATTCAGTAAAACAGAAATTCAAGCGACTTTCAGGTCGCACCAGTAGAAGTTGCAGCAGAACAATTTCCCCTGCGGATTTTCGTACCCAATCATGGCAACATCTCCTTGCAAAAAAAGATGCCCCGGCTTCGCATTAATTATTCAATAATTTCAGTATATTCTTTGAAATTTATGGCTTCTTGGATCCTTGCTGGAAATAAAAATTTATGCAGGCAACAGCCCCCGCGCGAGCCCTCGAATACTTTGCCTCCATATATTGAGGCTCCACCATATATGGAGGCAAAGTATCTCCTGGCCTGCCTTCTCTTCTGTTTTCCAGACTTATTTAATCACCCGTAATTAAAGCCTAATTTTATATATTTGCCCATTTTGGCCTGCGGGCATGTTTTTTGCCATGATCATTTCTTATGGTCTTGGTCATTATGCAAGTGAAAGGTCCATCGTGGTGGGCGGTCTGAACGCGATTGAGGTCGACTTATAGCGCTTGGGCGTTTCCAAGGACAGCATATTTCTAAAAAAAATAAATCGCCCGGGAAAGTATCCCGGAAACTCCTTTAAGAACTACAAAAATTACCCCCGAAAAAGGAAAAACAACAACATGAAAAGAACACCGTATTGCTTAGCACTGCTGGTAACAATGGCTTCAATGTTTCTAATCAACGTCCCTTTGTTCGCATCCGAGACGGATGATCGCATCGAATCATCCGCCAAACAGACTTATGTGTTCAAGACCTACCTCAAGGCTGATGACATTAAAATCAAGGCCAAGGACGGCGCTGTCACCTTGACCGGGACTGTTTCCGAAGAATCCCACAAATTATTGGCCAGGGAGACTATTGCGAGCCTGCCCGGAGTTACAAGCGTGGACAATAAATTGAAAGAAAAAGGTGAAGTCCCTGCTGTGAACACGGATGCGTGGCTCATTACCAAAGTAAAATCCACACTTTTGTTCCATCGGAACGTGAGCGCCACCGGAACTGAGGTTTTCGCAAAAGACGGGATCGTCACCTTGCGCGGCGAAGCCTCCAGTTCGGCCCAAAAGGACCTGGCGACCGAATACGCCAAGGATGTGGAAGGCGTCAAAAACGTTAAAAATGAGATGACAGTGCCAACTGCGGCACCGCGGACAGGCGAAAAGATGGATGCCGTGAGTCGATTCGATTGATGACGCGTCCGTCACCGCCCTGGTCAAGACGACGTTGCTGTATCATCGCTCGACCAGCGCCCTCAAAACCACTGTCGAAACGAAAGAGGGCGTAGTCACGTTAGGCGGCAAAGCCAAAAACGCAGCTGAAAAGGACTTGGCAACCAAACTCGTGAGCGACGTTCACGGTGTAAAAAAAGTAAACAACAACATGACCGTTCAGTAAATCGCGGCCAAGACCACGAGTCAACTCTTAAAAATCAATAACCAATCGCACGTGAAATGCCACGTCTTGTAACGAACCATTTAATAATAATTCAACTTTCGGAGTTGTTGAATTTTGCGAGCTTACAATAAGTTGCATGAATAAAACAGCACGCAATTCGTCATGCCGGACTTGATCCGGCATCCAGAAGCCGGCCGATAGCATAAGCACTGGATTCCGGCTGAAAGCATGCCGGAATGACGAGCGACGGCAACCCGTTACAAGGCAAAGGCTCAAATTTAAGGAGATCATGTAACATGGCACACACACAAGATAATTCAAAAACAATGAGCAGGGGAATGCAGCACATCATTGACCATGCCCATTCGCTCGTGGACGCTACTTCCGGAGAACTGGACGACCGGATCAAATCAGCCAGAGCCGCCCTGAAGGAACGTCTGGAATCAGTCAAGAACGAGTACGGTGAGCTTGAAGACAGTCTCATGGACACAGTCCAGACCGCTGACAAGTTCATTCACGTAAAACCATACTATGCCATCGGTGGCACCTTCATCGTCGGCCTGTTCCTGGGTTGGTTCATGTCCAGGAAATAGCATGGAGCTGTCACAGGTGATTTAACCGGAAGGGAGTATGATTACCCTTCCGGCCAATCATTTGCCCGCTTCTATCTGAAGCATGAGCTGATTGTTATGCTCCCGCCTCTTATTGGCAAGGTATTCTCCCTTGTCCAGCTCGTGCAGTTGCAGTGGAAACCGCGACGTCAGGTCGTACCAACGGCTGATCTGTTTCTCAAATCTCTGGTTCGAGGGTATTATGAGCGTATCCATATATGCCTGGATGGCAAGGTAATAACGGACCGCATTACGTTCCTCTGACCCTCTTGCACCACCCGCATAAACGGGATCTCCTTTTTTGTCCGTGGTGATAATGCTGAAACCTTTCTTATCGCGGCCTATCGTTGCGTAATAGCCTTTCATGGCCGCTGCGCGCCAGTGCACCATAACTGTAATCGTAACCGAAATGAATGAATGTCCTGCCCGCATCCAGCGGTACTGCTTCGAGCCTGATCCGGTGGTCCGTGGTGAGCAGGGGCCCATTTTGGGCGGTAAGCGCGATATCCAGGTATTCAGGCTGTATTGCGCCAATGGTAAACCTGAAATCCAGTTTATATGCATCCTTGGGGGGTTGGTAATATTTGCGGCCGCTGTAAAGTGTCAGCAGCCATTGGCCGGACACTTTACGGAAGGTGCATGCTTTTATATTGAGGAGCAGTGAAGTTGATATCACACCAATTTTCCGGTGCCTGAAGTGCATCCCTGACACTGTCAAAGGGGTAATCAAAAATACCGTACACATCGACGCGCATGGAACTGTATTCCTCTTTGGATTCCAGATAGAGCGGTATTCCGAATTGATTTTTCTCCAATTGAGTTTTGATGGCAGGGTATTTGTCAAGCAAGACCCTGCCGTTGATGGATAACGGCTCAGCGGCCAGTACGGAATGACGCCAAGGGATAAACCGTTACCAATACAACAAGGGCAATACATACATGGAAGATGAACCGTTTCGTGAGGGTCATATGGATAGGGCTTATACCGTCCGCATCTGATTCCATTTCTCAATCAAGATGGAAACAAGAAGGCAAGCGAGCAGCGACGAGACAGTACAATACATTGAAGTACGGCGAGGAGCCGCACAGTGTAGCCGCCGAAGTTAACGCTTGATTGAGAATGGGAATCACAACCATTGGACGAACATATGCGCAAACGCCTCCTTGATCTTTTGCAATACAGGTCTTTTTTTCCACTTGTCCCATTGAATCTGGTCGGATTCCGCCAGGTCCCTGGCAAACATACTCTCCATTTCCAGCGCAAACTCACGGCTCAGGACAACCGCGTTCACCTCGTCATCACTTAAAAGGCTCCAGTAGTCCAGGTTTGTGGAGCCGACCGTTGACCAGACGCCGTCAATTACCGCGGTTTTCGCATGCAGCAGGGCGTTCCGGCGTTCATATATCTTCACCCCCGCCTGCAAGAGCGCGGAATAATTATACCGCGCTGCATTTATGGCCAGCGAAGAATCGCTGGTTCGCGGGAAGAATAATCTTTACGTCAACACCGCGCCTGGCCGCATCAGTGAAGGCATCTAATATCTGGTCGTCGGGGATAAAATAGGCATTCGTCAGATGAATGGAATTCTCCGCAAAAGTGATGGCGGACACATACACAATAAAAGTGATCCTGTTGCTCTGCCCCGGCGTGCTGCCGACCACCCGCACCAGGGCCTTGCCGTATTCCTTCTGATCGGGTAAATAGTTGTGTTCGGCGAGTTGCGGTCCTTCCTGTTTCAACCAGGTTTCAAGAAAAAGCTTTTGCGACTTCAGCCACCGCGGGTCCTTCAATTTGCACGTCTGTGTCACGCCAGGGCAGAGGCTCTCCTTTTACTTTTTTCCTTCCGGAAGGCCTTCCCGAATATACCTTGCTGATGTTGATACCTCCGAGAATGGCGACTTTACCGTCAACGATCAAAATCTTGCGGTGATCCGGGTGGATCAGGAACCATTCCCCGTTGTCCTTCAGCGGATTTACCGGATTGAATTCGACCACTTGAATCCCTCTCGTCCCGCAAACGCTTGAAAAAGGATTCAGGCGTTTTTATGCTTCCCACGCTGTCGTAAATGATATTGACCTGGACACCTTCCGCCTGTTTTTGCAACAGCAGGTCGGTAAATTTGCGCCCAACTTCATCATCTTCGAGGATAAAGGTTTCAAGGTTGATATGGTCCTTGGCATTCTCTATGGCTTCGAACATCGCGGCATAGGTAGCCGGGCCATCGGCGAGCAGCGTGACTTTGTTGCCCTTTGGTCAGCGGGCTTTCGGTGACCGATTCCACCACGGCAGTATGGCGTTCCAGGATGTCCGTCTGGTCGACCGATTGCTTCAGCCGCTCCATGATGGCTTTGCTTTTTTGGGGAGATAACAATCCTTTGGACGAAACGATTTGACGAGGTTTCTGGGCGGTCGGCGCATCATCAATTACCTCAGAAACGTTTGGCAAGGACGCACATCCATTGCAGAGGCTCAAGACGGAGACGACCAGAAAGAACAAAAAGAAAAGCTTGGAGGTTGTCATATTGTTATTATATTAAAAAATAATTTTCTTCGCCATAAACCTTATCGCGGCCTCCTTTTACTTACCTGTACCATGCCGGTCGGGGCCGCCCCCGGTTTTTTCCGTTTTGCCGCCCCAGCCTGACGTTCGCCTTGACATTCTTCCATCCCGCATATTAATAAGGGGATAACAGCCTGATTTTACACGTCAGCCCCTTGCAGCAGAGCAATTGCCTGTTCCCTGCCGGGGAGCGGGCCATGCTTCCGCCGCACTCCATGTGACAACAGGATCTAAGGAGGAAAAAATGTTCCGAAGCCATCGCCAGCCATGCCTTATTCTGCTTTTCACCTTTTGCCTCAATATGTTGGCAATGCAGCATTGCCGTTTTGTGCTGGCCGAGGAGGCCCGGCTTACGGTGGAGAAGGCGGTATGGACCAGTGGTATTGATGAGCGGGATCATGGTGCGGTTTACGACCGCACCGCCCCGGTCGGCCCCCTCTATCTGTGGATGAAGGTCAAGGGGTCGAACTGGGCACTGCAGCGGCTGCAGGAAGCGGGCAAACTTCCCATTTATCACCAGTGGTTCCGCCATTCCATCATCGGCGTCTCGGCAGAAGGCGTCACCACCATGATTGACAACATTATGATCTCCGCCGGTGACCCTGCCCTGGCCGGCCAGCTGGAAACGGAAATCTCCAGCCGCGGCTTCTTTGACTGGCGCACCTGGAGCATGAAGGATCATATCCGGCAGGGCAAATGGGTGGTCAAGGTGGTCTATGCCGATGGCACCGCTGTGCTCTGCGAGGGTGACAAGGCCTGCGAATATGCCATCTCCGTCAGGTGATGGCCCAAAAAGGAAAATCCATGGCAGACGTTAACGCGGCGCAGGAAGGCATCGCCAGCCGGATCAACACCGAACAGCTCCGCAACGCCGAGCTTCTGCTGTCCTATGCCTCGGAAACAGGGATCACCCTGCCCAGGGAAACCATCGAAAACATCATCCGGCTGAAACACTCCTCTGACAGCGGCCAGCCAGCGCCTGACCCGGTGGAGACGGAAACCCTCTTTCTGCAGGCCACCGAGGCCCTGGCCAAGGCGGTGAGCCCGGTTACCGTTGCCAGTCTGCGCGCCAGTTACGACAAACAGGACGACACCTCTCTGACCGGCCATTTCAGAAGCAAAATTCTGCGTTCCCCCCGGCTCGTCTCCCTTGCCACCCTGTCGGTCCGCCGCTTCCGATTTTGGGCCCTGGGTACCCTTATCCTTTTGCTCGTGGTGCAAACCTACTGGGTGGTGGGCTCTTCGGTTACCGACGATGTCACTGCTACCCTCAAGCAGGTGGACACGGACAAAAGCCGGAAGGAACTTCTGCAGCGGGAAGCGAAAACCATCGAGGAGCGGCTGAAGGAACACCGGGAAAAGAGAAGCGCCCTGGCGGCGGACAATGCCGGAGGCGATGGACAGCTGGAGGCCGAACTCGTCAAAAAACAGAACGAGATCAGCATCATTGACGCCCGCCTGGATAATTACGAGCAGTCAACCGAGCTCAATTTCGAGATCCTCAACAACTGGAATGAGTACTGGCGGCGGCCGATCCAGTTTCTCGGCCGCATCATCGGCAGCTCTCCGTCAGGGAGCTCCAAAGACGGGGAAGCTGATGCCGATCCCTTCCGGCGGCTGCTGAAGTCCCTGAAAACCGCCCAGTTCGCCATCTATGCCCTGCAGATTTATCTGCTGCCCATCCTCTATGGGTTGCTGGGCGCCATTACTTATGTGCTGCGCACCCTGGCCGTGCAGATCAGAAGCCTCACCTATACCCCGGAATCGGATATCTGTTTACGGCTGAGGATGAACCTGGGCGCCTTGTCCGGCCTGGCCATCGTCTGGTTCATCAAGGAAGGCGACAGCCAGCTGCCCTTTGCCTCTTTATCGCAGTTCGCCATCGCCTTTATTGCCGGCTACAGTGTCGAGCTGCTCTTTGCCGCCATGGATCGCTTCATCTCCGCCTTTTCCGGCAATACCAAGGAGACAGGCTAGCAAAGTACGTGCAGCAGGCAGTTTCCGGCGGCAATCAGGGAGATGACGGAATTCCCCCCCTGTCCTTGCAGCGTTTGACCGGCCTTATTCAGCAGGCATCAGATGGTGGCGTGCCTGGCCGAGCTGTAAATGGATTTGATGATGATTTCCGCCTTGGAACCGACGGGCGGCATCCGCTCCCAGTTGATACGGTAGTAGTTTTCCGTGGTTTTCAGCGGCAGGACGTTATCGGTGATGATGCCGCCGTTGCAGTCGGAGGGGCAGACGCAGCAGCCGGAGGGAAAGGTGATCGCCTCGCCGGTGCCGTGGTAAACCCAGTGCGGGGTATAGGGCTTTACCACCTCGGCGCCATCGACCATGATTTTTTCCTCGATCAGATCTTCCAGGGCCGTTTCAACGATTTTACCGTCCTTGATGAACCGCACGATGACAATGACCGGATCGCCGTCCAGATAATCAGCCATGGTGGTGGTGGCTTTCAGTCCCTTGCGCTGCTCCACCTCCTCCATGGGAATCTGGCGGCGGGACTTGATGCCGATTTCCTGGATGGCCTTATCGATATCCGTGCGGGAAACATCGGTGGTAAACACAAAAAACTTTTCCATCTTGCCGCCGTAGGTGCCGAAAAAGGCCTGAAATCTCCGGCCCCAGTCAATGACCGAGGGTTTGGACGGGTCCTTGGTGATGTCGGTGGAAACCCGGATTTCCCGGTTCTCCAGGTCAACCACCATGCGGTCGTTTTTCCCCTGCACCATCTTGATATTGCCGTCCTTCTCCGCCGCGGCATAGGCCTTGGTGCCGGGTATGGTGCTGAGGCCCAGGATGCCGAGGCCGACCACCTTGAGAAATTCTCCCCTGGTCATGCCGCCGGTATGGCCCGTCTCTTGACCTGCATCAGCGGCCCTGCCGAGCAGCACTGATCGGGAACCGGTGCAGCAGGAGCATTTACCTTCTTGATTTATTTTCATCTTGTTCTCCTTGTTTGATTGAAAAGACCCTTGCCTGCCCTCCTGTCTTTTTTTCACTGCAGCAGCATCAGGGCAAGGGTGCGCAGCATGAAGCCGGCCAGCATGTATTGCAGCAGCCTCGCAAACGGGACCTTGGCAATGGCGCCCATTACGGAAGCCATGATGATCGGCACAAAGGGCAGGGCAAAGGCCATGGGAAAAAGCAGCAAAGCAGGTTTCTTCAGTTTGTCCAGATACTCCGCGTAGCGTTTTTTGGTCACCAGCGGCACGATATCCCCGAAGATCAGGGAGCCGAGGCCAAAGGCAAGCAGCCCCAGGACAAAAAAGCCGAGGAATCCGAAAAGAAAACTCATGGGCGCGCCAAAGGCATCCGCGGTTGCCCGGATCAGCACCTGTTGCGAGGATGACGGGTCCAGGCCGGCATAGCAGGTCCCGGTCAGACAGACAGGCAGGGCCATGAGGAAACTCATGGGTTTCAGGTATTCGGTAAACAGCTCAAGTTTCGTCATCTGCATGTTTTTCGTGATAAAAAGCAGATGAAACTCGCCGGTATAGACATAGGCGTCAAGGATATAAAAATAGCGGCGGATGATATAAAAGACCGTGGCGGCAAGCATGGTGACGGCGACCACGATCACCGCTTTGGTAATGAGAGATTTTTTGAAGTTGTAGCCGGCGGGTAGAGCTGTGGCGTTACCATTCATACTATTCGATATTCCCGGGTGATCATTGTGCGATTACTTTTTCTCACTGCGCGCCTTGATTTTCCGGTAAACCACGGGCATGAGCGATACCGCGATGATCAGGGCAAGGCCGATCAAAAACTCCGGGGTTATCTTTCCTCGCAGGACACTCAGAAGCGAACTGGAAAAAACGATAAAGGCAATGCAGGCAGGCAACATGCAGATAAAGGTAGCCAGGACATAATGAAGAAATTTCACCCTGGTGAGGCCAAAGGCATAATTCAGGAGATTAAAGGGAAAAAGCGGAATCAGCCGGGTAAAGGCCACTGCTTTCCAGCCATGGTTTTCCACCATTTCGTCAAGCTTTTTCCAGCGGGGACTGCTGAGCTTGCTCTCGATCCATTCCCGTCCGATATAACGGGAAACCAGAAAGGCCACACAGGCCCCCACGGTGGAGCTGCAAATGGTATAGACCACTCCCCAGAACGGCCCGAACAGGATGCCGCCGGCAATGGTCAGCGGCAGGCCGGGCAGAAACAGAGCGGGCGCTACGGCATAGGTCAGCATATAGATGACGGGCGCCAGGGTGCCGTAACCGGCAATCAGGGCCCGCAGTTTCTCCTGCTCCAGATATTGGGTGGCGCCGCTCAGGCGGACGGCAGCGATCACCGCGACCAGGGCCAGCAGAATGACCAGGCGTTTGACCATGCCGCCCCTGGCCCGTTCCTCGCCGGTGAACGTCCTTTCCCGGGATGCCGCGGCAGTGATGTGCTTTTTGAAATGAGCTCTTGAGCCGCAGGCGGTTGAGGTAGGTCCAGGGGGCCTTGGAAATTTTCACCGTGCCTGCCAGCGTCGCCGCGGGCTCAAAGAGCAAATCCAGGATATGGCTGGTGGGATTGAGCGAGCCTAAGAAATTGGCGCAGCCCGCGCAATAGGTGAGAATCCTGACCCCGCCCGCTTCGTCTCGGCGCCGCGCGCCCCAGCCCTTGGAAAAATCGGGATTCACGCAGCCCACCGACCCGCCCTCGCCGCAGCAGATGGTTCTTGCGCCATGGTGTTTCATTTCCTGGATGGTCAGTGATTTCTCGCCGGCCAGCCGACGGATGACCGCGTGGATCTGCTCCTCATTTCTGGTGCCGCAGGGGTCATGGATGGTAACGGTGCCCGCAATGTTTGCCGTCTGGGGCAAGGAGGTTGCCGCCAGATGTTCGTAGACGGTTTTCACCTGCAGGCTCCCGCCATACTGCTTAAACACCCGGTAGCAGTTGGGGCAGGCAACCAGCACGTTTTTCACCCCGTGCTGCAGGAGATATTGCTTCATCTCACTGAACATGGCCTGGAAATATTTGTCGCGGCCCAGATCATGGGAGGGTTTGGTGCAGCAGTCGAGCACTATGCCGAGGGCGGGAATGGTCTTGCGCAGATGGTCAAAAAGGCCCTTGACCTTGTCCGGTCTGGTGCCGGGCAGGGTACAGCCGGGAAACAGCACGGTGTCACAGTTTGCCGGCAGGCCGTAGTAGGAATAACGCCTGGAGGTCCCCCGTTTTTCATAATTCAGGATTACGCCATAGTCGGTGAAATCCTGGGCCCCGCGGCTCACGGCCTCACGGCGCATTTCCAGGAACATGGCGGCGGGATTGATCTTGACCGGGCAGACCGCGGCGCAGAGCTGGCAGAGGCTGCACTCAAAGGCCATCAGCTGGCCTTGGGGCGAGGCGGGATCATAGGTATCGGCAATATGTTTGGGAGAGCCGTACTTCCGCAAAAACCCGCATTCCTTGCGGCACAGTTTGCACTCAATGCATTTTTCCGACTGAATGCGTAACTCCTTGGCGAGCTGAGGCCCGCCAACCGGTTTTTCCGCAGGAGCACTGGCAGATATTTTTTGCATTTATCCATCTCATTTTAATGAAAAGCGCCCTGATATGTTTAAAAAAACTCATCATTAGCGCCTATTACCCAAGGTTGCGTATTGTTAAACCAGGTGCGGCAGTTTGTCCAATAGTTAATCCCCCAAAAACCACGATGTTAAATAGGGAATCGCTATGCGGAATAGCGATATTCCTCTGAGCAACATTCCGGCCGTATTCTGTTTTTTTGCTACCCGGTCTTCCCGCCCGCCGGACCAAAACCGCCGCAACTTCCGATTGAGCCAGCCGCTGCATGAAGAAAGCGTGAAGACCTTCTTCACAGATCCTTCAGCCACTCACTTTATACTGCGCGAAACGGTAACGACCGCAAATCGGTCCACTGCTCCATGCAAGCCGCCGGAGGATGGCAAATGAAAATGATTAAAGATCACCCGCTGACCAGATACGGGAAACCAGTTTCGCCCAATCCTGCTGCTGACCGGAACGCCAGGCCATTACCGGCTGGTCCCGTGGTTTTGCTGCGCAAGATACTCTCCCACCGGCTTGGCGGGGTATTGTTATTCGGCCTGGCCTTTATCTCCATTGCCTTGCTGACCCGGTTCGCCCTGCTGTGCAAATCATATTCCCTGATCGACCATGCGCCGCTCACGCTGCTCAAAATTTTTCTCTGGGGCTTGCTCTACGACCTGGCAGCCGCCTCCTACTTTGCCATCCCCCTGGTGGTTTACCTGAGCCTGCTGCCGGAGAAAATATTCCTGTCGCGGTGGCACCGCCATGTCACGGCCCTTTTCTTCTTTCTCGTGCTTTACGGACTGCTTTTTACGGGGGTGGCCGAATGGGTTTTCTGGGATGAATTCGGGGTGCGCTTCAACTTCATTGCGGTGGATTATCTGGTCTATACCACTGAAGTCATCGGCAACATTTATGAATCATATCCTTTGCCGGCAATCCTCACCGGTCTGCTGCTGGCGGCCGCCATGCTTTTTTACCTGGCTCGCAGCCGTGGCTGGCTCAACATCTGGTTTGCCGCGCAAACTCCGGCCAGAAACCGGATTGCCTGGGGCAGCGCCGTTCTTCTGCTTCCCGTGCTTTTCACCCTGGCTTTGAATAATCGGATGGTTCCGGCCTTTGCCAACAACTACAACCAGGAACTGGCAAAAAACGGCGGCTACTCCCTGTTTGCCGCCTTTCGGGAGAACCAGCTTGACTTCCAGAGATTTTACCGGACCGAGAGCAATGGGGAGGCCTTCCGGCAGGTGCGGGAACTCGTCAAAACCGATGATTCGCTCTTCCTCACCCCCGGCGAGAAGGATATCAACCGGCTCGTCAAAAATGCAGGAAGCGAGAAGCATTACAATGTCATCCAGATCACGGTTGAGAGTCTGAGCGCCGAGTATCTGGCTGCTTTCGGCAACAACCCGGATTTGACCCCGAATCTGAATGATCTGGCCCGCCGGGGCATCCTGTTCACCAACTTCTATGCCACCGGCACCCGCACTGACCGGGGCATGGAGGCGCTCACTCTGTCCGTGCCGCCCACCCCTGGCCGCTCCATCATCAAGCGTCCCGGCAATGAGCACCTGTTTTCCCTGGGCTCGGTCTTTCAGGAGCGCGGCTACGATACCGCCTTTCTCTACGGCGGGTACGGCTATTTCGACAACATGAATTATTTTTTCGGCAATAACGGCTACCGGGTCATTGACCGGGCCGCGGTACCGGCAGAGGCCGTAACCTTTGCCAATGTCTGGGGCGCCTGCGATGAAAATCTTTACAGCTGGGAGCTGCAGGAGGCGGACCGCTCCTACGCGGCGGGCAAGCCCTTTTACCACTTCGTCATGACCACCTCCAACCACCGGCCCTTCACCTATCCGGACGGCCGGATAGACATCCCCTCGCACACCGGCAGACGCGGAGCAGTCAAGTACACCGATTATGCCATCGGAGAATTCATCCGCCAGGCCTCTGAAAAACCGTGGTTCGCCAATACGGTCTTTGTCATCGTGGCCGACCACTGTGCCGGCAGCGCCGGCGAGACCGACCTGCCGGTGAACAATTACCGGATTCCCCTGATCATTTACAATCCCCAGCTGTTTCAACCGGAAAAAATCGACAAGCTCTGCAGCCAGATCGATTACGCCCCTACCCTGCTGGCACTGCTGCACTGGACCTATGAAAGCCAGTTCTACGGCAAGAACATCTTCGCCATGCAGCCCGGCGAGGAGCGTGCCTTTATCGGCAATTATCAGAAGCTGGGTTATCTGCGGGATAAACAATTGACCATACTCAAACCCCTGCAGCAGGTAGCAAGTTATGACTGGGACCCGCGGACCGACAGTCTCGCCCCCATCCCCGAAGATGCGTCCATGGCCGGGCAGGCCATTGCCTATTACCAGTCCGCCAGCTACAGCTTTGCCCATCATCATCTGGCGGATGAAAAAAAGCAGGACTTGCCGAAAACAGCCCGCCTGAGCCCTTAGGGAGATGAAAATTACAAATTTACCGTTTATCGTTATCGTCATGCCCGAATGGTTTTATCGGGCATCCAGCAAAAAATCCAGGATTCCCGCTCAACAGCATTGCGGGAATGACGGCGCGTTGAGATTCGATAACCGGTATATTTAAAATTGCCGAGTCCCTTGGGAGCCGTCACGGAATAACCTTATTATTTGCCAGCTTTCCCTCTCCTCTTTCAGGCGCCGGCCTGACATTTCATCTTGACCTTGCTCTGGACCTCGTATTAAGCTGAACTGACTGATTTTCTTGCAGGAATAGGCCACAACATCATGCCCGCCCCGGCGCTCGATCCGGCGGGCTGAACATATCGCGCCCAGAATACGAAACCTTTCGCAAAAAAAGGAGAAGCATCATGCCAGAATTCGGAAATCCCTTTTCAGGCCTTGCCCATGGCCGCAAACTCACCGATGAGGAGCTTATCCGCTCCATCCGTTTCATGGTGGCCGCCGAGTACGAGGCCATCCAGCTTTATATGCAGCTCGCTGAAAGCACGGACAACGCCCTGGCCAAAGCGGTGCTCAAGGACATCGCCGATGAGGAGCGTGAGCACGCCGGCGAATTCCTCAGGCTGCTCCACCATCTGGCCCCGGATGAGCAGGGCTTTTACGACCACGGCGCAGGCGAGGTGGAAGAGATCATGGGGAAAATGGGCATCAAGAAGTAGAGGGCGCTGGCGCCGTCATGAGACGACATCGACAGAGGGGAAGAGTCCATGGCTGACAAGAAGACGGCGTGTCATTCCCTGGGTGAAGTCTGTGCCAGGGAGTTGCATACCATCACGGACCGTCGCAAGCGCGTCGGCGGGAGGCTCGGTTGCGCCAAAGACAAGATGGCGCCTGCTGCCAGTACTCTCATCGGCCTTGCCCTGTCCGGCGGCGGCATCCGTTCCGCTGCCACCAACCTCGGAGTGCTGCAGGGACTGGCGAAATCCGGAATCATGCAGTTGGTCGATTACCTGAGCACCGTTTCCGGTGGCGGCTACATCGGCTCCTGTCTTTCTTCGCTGCTGTCAAACGTCTGTCCGCAGGAGAACAAGCCGCCGAGCGGTGGGGATGATGCAGCGTACCGCTTTACAGACGATTCCCAAGCCCTCTTCACCACCGCCTGGGAGTCGTTCCCCTTCCGCGACGACCATGTCGAAGCCGCTGCCGGGTTTGCCAGGCCGAACTTCCCCCTGTGGCTAGCTGACCGGTAAAGAGCAGATGGAACATCTCCGCACCCGGGCCAACTACCTTGCCCCGCGCCCCACTTACCTGAGCAACAGTGTCATGCGGGCAGTGGGTTCGGTCACTCTGACCAGCCTGACCCCTTTTCTGTGGTTTCTCCTGGTGATCGTCGTGCTCACCTCCATGTACATGGGGGTTGTTGCCGGCGTGGCGCCGGGACTGTCCATCTCTGCCAAGGAACCGCAGCCGCCCCCCTGTGCCTTTGTCATCGACAACGACGGCACGGTGAAGGCCGCCCCCGCTCTCATGGCTTCCCTGCCAGAGAAGGCAGCGAAGGAGAAGGACAACGACAAGGAGATTCTGGAAAGCGACAAGGCGGCCTGGAACAAAATCAAGGAATATGCCAAGACGCCTTTCGTCCTGCTGCGAGAAATGCCTTGGCAGGTCTGGGGGCTGACCGGTCTGGCGGGAATTGCCGCGGGGATGGCCCTGGTGTTGCCGTGGCGCCTGGCCCTCCGTCGCATCAGCCAAGGGCGGGCAACAAGCCACAGACACTAGGGAAGACAAGGAAAGCCTCCTCGAACGGACCCATTTTCGGGGAACGTTCATCCTTACCCTGCTTGCCCTTGCCGTGGTGCTTCTCCTTTGCATTCTCATGGCCCAGGTGTGGGAAGAGGGAAAAAGCTTCGCCAACGGCGCCTTGCTCCTGCTGCCCAGTGTCTTCCTGGCCGGCGCCTATCTGGGGAGCGGTTTCGTTTTCTGGGTGCTCAGTCGCTCCAGGAGCGAACTGTGGCGGAGGGAGGACCGTTCCGCCATGAACATGACCACGGGCGTCTTCATCTCCCTGCTCCTCTTCACCCTTGTCCTGGCCATGCTGCCGGGGCTTATCCTGGCGGCAGACGCTGTCACCGTCCTGTTCGTTGAGGCTCCGCTTCTTCTGGCACTCAGGTGGTGGCTGGGCAGACTGCGAAAAGAAAATGAAAAGCAAACTAAAAAGATGATACCGGCGAAGTTTACGAATTTCCTGCTCGGCCTGGTCGTGCCGCTGCTGGTACTGCTTGCCGTGGTCGGGACCGGCAGCTTCCTGATAAAACTTTGGCTTCCTGCCTGGCCTGCCATGGACGCCGGCTCCTGGCAGGCGCTGGGATGGACCCTGGGGAAGCGTCATTATTCTGCTCATCTTCAGCGCCCTCGTGGACGTCAACCGGGTGGCACCTCACTACTTCTACCGCGACCGACTGACTGAGACCTTCCTGCGCACACTGGTCCCCCAAAGGGGAGAGGATGAGCGTAAACGGGACGATATCGAGATGCGTCTCTGCGATCTGCACGGCTCAGATTCTGACGGCAGCAGATGCATGGGCCGGGGGGCGTATCTGCTCATCAACGCCACCCTGAACCTGACAGCCGCCTTTGATCTCAAGGGGTTCAACCGGCGCTCGGACATCTTCACCTTTTCCCGCCACTTCGTGGGAGCCGAGCAAACCGGCTACGTTGCCACCAGCGAGTACGACGAAGGCCTGCAGCTTGCCCGCGCCATGACCATCAGCGGCGCCGCCTTCACTTCGGTGATGGGAGTGAGTTCGTCACTGGCCTCATCGTTCGCCTGTACCATTCTCGGGGTGCGTCTCGGTTACTGGCTGAAGAACCCACGCGGCGCGAGCTGGAGTGGTCTCGCCCGCTTGCTCCACAAGCTTTTTCGCGCCTCGTTCCGTCTGACCAATGAACTGTTGTGCTATACCCATGCCCGCGGGCCAGAGATTTACCTCAGCGATGGCGGGCACAGTGGGGACAACCTGGGAATCATCCCCTTGCTCCGGCGGCGGGTGAAGGTTGTCATCGCCTCGGACTCCGAGTGCGATCCGAAGCACGCCTTTGATTCCTTCAACAGCTCAGTGCGGCAAGCCTATGTGGACGAGGGGATCAAGATCAGAATTTCCCTGGATGACACACGTCTGGATGAGAAGGGGTTGTCCAAAAAACATTATGCCGTCGGCCGCATCCTCTATCCGGACCGCCCCTGGCAGCCGAGCTGGCTGATCCTGCTCAAAAACACCATAACCTCAGGCGAGATCGAGACCATTCTCAACTACAAACAGAAGAGTCAGAATTTTCCCCACGAAACAACCGGGGATCAGTTCTTCACCGAGGAGCAGTTCGAGTCCTACCGGGCCCTCGGCCGGAATGCGGCCGAGGAGGCCTTTACAGGACTTGACGCCGTGCTTGACGGATTGGTTGGGCCAGAGACGGAAAGGGGGGAAGAGGACTGCAACCCCTGGTTTGCTGCCGAAGAGTTGTGCAGGCGGCTGGCCGGGGACCAAAACCGGACTCATCCCTGGGATGACGTCCTGCAGGCCATGAGGGATGCCGAGCAGGCAGGTTTCCAGGATTGGGTCTGCTTTAAGGCTATGATAAAGCGCTATGCAGTGGGCCTGATCAGCATTGCCCGTCCGGAAGAACCCTTTGCTGAAGTCCGGGTAGAAGACTGGCTGGAGACCCTGCAGGAAACCTCCCGTCTTGAGGCATTCCTGGAGAAATATGCGGCAAAGGTGGGCCACGAGGCTACCTGCTTGAGTGAGCAGAATTTCTGGCAGGTTTACGATTTTGTCTGCCGCCTCGACGAGTCGGCCATGAAACTGCTGCAAAGACCGGCGCCCAGATCAATGGGGGAGTTCCGGTCATTGAGGCATGACCAGGCATGGGACCAAAATAAGATTATCATTTCATAGAAACCCCTCTCTTCTCCTTTCATCTTTGACCCATGCGTGGTGGCCGTCCCCTTTCCCATTTCCGACACGGGACCCGGGCCATCCGACGACGCAGCGAAGCACATATGGACAGCTTGACCTTGCTTTTCGCGTCTGTTCTTTCTCCGAAATGCAAGATCAAGCTACAAAAAAATTACAGGCGTGGAATCCTGGGATTCCACGCCTGTAATGGGTTTAGTTTTTTTACATCTTTTTTACATCTTACTTGTCGATCAAACCGTCGCAGTCGTTGTCAACGCCATCCCTGCTCCAGCGTCCCGAGCTATCCGGCCGGCCGGGATTGATATAGTAGTTGTTGTCGTCACAGTCACCTTCACAGCTGGTCCAGGTATCCCCGTCATTGTCGGTGCAGGTCTCGCAGCCTTCGTCAATGGCGCCGTCGCAGTTGTTGTCGATTCCGTCGCCGCATACCTCTTCGGCACCCGGAAAAACGGCGCTGTTGCTGTCATTGCAGTCACCGTCGCAGGTGGTCAGGCCATCTGCGTCATTATCAGTGCATACCTCGCAGCCTTCGTCAATGGCGCCGTCGCAGTTGTTGTCGATCCCGTCGCCGCATACTTCCGGGGCACCCGGATAGACAGAGCTGTTGCTGGTCATCACAGTCACCGTCGCAGGTGGTCAGGCCGTCTACGTCATTATCAGTACATACCTCGCAGCCTTCGTCAATGGCGCCGTTGCAGTTGTTGTCGATCCCGTCGCCGCATACCTCTTCGGCACCCGGGAAAACGGCGCTGCTGCTGTCATTGCAGTCCCCGGTACAGGTGGTCCAGGTATCCCCGTCGGCATCAAGACACTCCCCGACAGCGTTAAGCGCGTCATAGACCTGCAGCAGGCCATGGCCGTAATCACTGTCATAGCCGGCGGAGCCGAGATCCTTGGCGGTAGTGGTAAGCGTGGCGAGCACTTCCTCAGGGGTGATGGAGGGATCTTTGGCATAGAGCATGGCCGCGGCCGCGGCCACATGGGGGGTGGCCATGGAGGTGCCGCTGTAAAAGAAGTAGTTCCAGCCGCTGTCATCAAAGGTTTCCTGCAGAATCCCATCTCCGGCAACCGTGTTCCCTCCCCCCGGGGCCACCAGGTCAAGGCCGGTGCCGCCGTTGGAATAGGAGGCCACCGTGCCGTTGATGTCAACCGCCCCTACGGCGATGGTGTAGGGAGAAATGGCCGGATAACTCACATTTTTGCTCCACCCGTCATTGCCGGCAGCGCAGACAATGGTGACCCCGTCCGCATGGGCGGCGGCCAGGGCCGGATCCAGGACCGGATCCGTGGTGACCCGCGACTTGGCGCTCCAGCCCAGGCTCATGTTGATGACCGAGGCCCCCTTGGCCACGGCAAAGGCCACGCCCTCGGCAATATCCGCCGAGGTGCCTGCGCCGCTGTCATCGAGCACCTTGACCGGCATGACACAGGCCCCATAGGCCAGCCCGGCCACCCCGGTGCCGTTGTCCGTTGTCTGGGCCACGGTGCCGGCCACATGGGTGCCGTGGCCGGCGCCGTCCTCCGGGTCACTGTCACTGTTGACGATATCGCTGCCCGGCAGGATCTCCGCGCAGCCAATGCCATCTTCAGCCCCTGCCGTTTTCAGGCCCGTGTCAAGAATGGCCACGGTGGCGTTTCTCCCGGTGCTGATATCCCAGGCCTGTTCGCTCTGCACCATGCGCATATTCCACTGGCTGCCGTAATACGTATCATCCGGCGTGGAAAAAGCCTGATATTTCAGGTTCAAGCCGCATTTTTTCCCCTTGCCCTGCAATAAGGAGACATGCCGCGCCTCCTGCCCTTTTGCCACCTCAAGCACAACGAGCCCGGCATTGGGCAGCACCTTTTTGATTTTATAGCCGCCCGGCACCTGCGCTGCCGTGCCGGCCATGACGATCTCTCCCTGCCTGAACGTGTCCCCGGCTGCGGCCTGATTTGCCGCGATACCCGTTCCCTGGGTTGCCACCACCCCGCAGACTGTCGCCGCCATAAGACACTTTGACAATATTTTTCTCACTGCTCTCCTCCTTTGCTGTGTTCCATAAAAATCGCGAAGTCTGCCGCAACCTGCGCAGCCATTACTCCACCCTGTTTTTTAACCTCTCCTGCCTCATGTCATACCGCATAATTCTGCAAACTTACAGCAATTTCCCTGCCAGATAGTTTTTCCCGCTGCCAGCAATGCTAAAAACCTTTTGTTATCCTGCCTTGAGCAGCAATCCGCTGAAATAAGGCATGGTATTCCCCGGCTTTTATCAGTAAAAAAATTTACATCGGTTTCAAAGCGCCAAAGGGACCAGAAAGAAACACCTGAAAAATCAGCATATTACTCCATAAAGTTACGCCCGAGTCGCACCTCGGCTTGAAAATAAACTTTACAATTCTTAACAGCAAATTCTAACATGCCTCAGTAAAATGAAAAATTTCAGGGCGTTTCGGAATACCCATTACATCGCTGATCATTTCGGGTGTAAGATGCCGACCATGAACCGGATACTGGTAATTGATGATGACACGGAGCTGTGCGAGCTGCTCATTGACTATCTGCAGCCGGAAGGGTTTGCCGTGTCGGCCATGCACCAGGCCCGCCAGGGGCTTGCCTGCGCCCTGTCCGGCGAACATGATCTGGTGGTGCTGGACGTGATGCTGCCGGGCATGAACGGCTTTGATGTCCTGCGCCATATCCGCGCAGGCTCCACCGTGCCGGTGCTCATGCTCACCGCCCGGGGAGAAGAGATTGACCGGATCATCGGCCTGGAAATGGGGGCTGACGATTATCTGCCCAAACCCTTCAATCCCCGGGAGCTGCTGGCCAGAATCCGGGCCATTCAGCGCCGCAGCGAGGCCCGCCAGCTTGAAGCCGGGCAGCAGACCCGGGCGGAAAAGTTGAGCGTCGGCGATATCAGTCTTGATCCCGGCACCAGAACCGTTTTCCAGAGTGGCAGCAACGTCGAGCTGACCACCGTTGAATTTTCCCTGCTCCACGAGCTGTTGAAGACGGCCGGCCAGGTGGTCAGCCGCGAGGAGCTCACCGAAAAGGTGCTGGACCGCAAACTTTCCACCTTTGACCGCAGTATCGACGTGCATGTCAGCAGCCTGCGCAAAAAACTGGGCCATGAGAGTCAAGGGCCGGGAAAGAATCAAGACCATCCGCGGCGTGGGCTACCTTTATACCCAAGCCGCCCCCTAAACCTCGGCCACGGCCGCCCCACGGAGATCATGCGCAGTTTATTTCTGAAAATTTTCTTCAGTTTCTGGCTGACCATCATCCTGATGGGCGTGCCGTTTTATTTCGTGGGCCTGAAAAACCGGCCGGAGCATCCCTATCCCGGCATGCGCGATTTCAGCATGCAGGCCATGGCCAGGTACGGCGAGCAAGCCCTTGCCGCCTGGCAGAAAGGCGGTCAGCAGGGATTGCGCGCCTATGAGGAACAGATCGAGCAGCATTCCGGCATCGTCATCTATCTCTTTGCCGGCCGGGGAAATCCCCTTTCCGGTCAGACGGCCCCGGACGCGGCCAGGGATACCGCTGCCAGGATCCTGTCCGGCGCAGAAGAAAACCGCCCCCCGCCGCCGGGGCCGGGGGATAAATGGCTTGGCCTGCGCCTTGATCAGGGTGCCGATCAGGACGGGCAACCCCTGGTCATTGTGCTGAAGATACCGGAGCCGCCCCGTCCGCTGTTTCCTCCCATGGGCCATCGTCCCTGGGATAATATCCTGCTCTTCTCCATTTTCGGCGGCCTGGTCTGTTATTTTCTGGCCCGCTCGCTGACCGCTCCCATCCGCAAGCTGCGGGAGGCGACCAACCGCATTGCCGGCGGTGATTTCTCGGTGCGGGTCGCCAAGGACATGGGCGGCAAAGGCAACGAGGTGGCGGACCTGGGCCGGGATTTCGACACCATGGCTGAACGGATCGAGGGCCTGCTGCTGTCCCAGAAACGGCTGCTGCGCGACATCTCCCATGAATTACGCTCGCCGCTGGCCCGGCTCAATGTGGCCCTGGAGCTGGCCCGGCAGCGGGCCGGTGAAAATGCCGGCCAGTTCCTTGACCGCATCGAAAAGGAGTCGGAACGGCTCAATGAACTGATCGGCCAGCTCATGACCCTCACGGTCCTGGAGACCGGGGTGCAGGAGCTGGAAAAAAACAGCGTGGATCTGACGGAACTCCTGCGGGCAGTGACCATTGACGCGGATTTTGAGGCAGGCAGCCGCAACTGCCGGGTAACCCTGGCGTCCGGCTGTGCGGCGGGTGCGGTCATGCACGGCTCCAGGGAACTTCTGCGGCGCGCCTTGGAAAATGTCATCCGCAATGCGGTGCGCTACACCCGCGAAAACACCCAAGTGGAGATCTCCTGTGCAACGGCCACGGAAGGGGAAGCGCGGCTCGCCGTCATCGCGGTGCGCGACCACGGTCCCGGGGCCCCGGAATGGTGCCTGCATCATCTCTTCAAACCCTTTTTCCGGGTGGCCGAGGCCCGTGACCGGCAAAGCGGCGGCACCGGCATCGGCCTGGCCATTGCCGAACGGGCCGTTCGCTTGCACGGCGGCAGCATGACCGCCGCCAACGCTGAGGGCGGGGGCCTGCTGATCACCATCGCCCTGCCCCTGGCCGGCTGACAGGGCAATTTTTGCAGAAATCACGGAACAGGAAGACCGCCTGCTGATGGGCGGCCATCCTGTCCCGCCTGGCCAGGTTTTTTCCCTACGCCGTAATATTTAACGGCATATACGAGTAGCTTTGTTCCTCCTCCCCGGAATCGCCGAGCAGGGACAGCAACTGGGAAATCGTCTCGCTGTCGCTGCCGCCGCTGTTCTGGTTATAGGCGGCTATGACCTGGGATGGCGGAGGCGGCGGAGGCGATGGCATGCTGGCGGTCATCATGGTATCCATTTCCTCCTGGGACAAAGCGCCATCCCCATCCGTGTCGTAAGTGGAGAGCGCGTCTTCCGCGTTGATCTCAATGCCCGTATCCTCGGCGAGCTGGTCAACAAAGGAGGCCAGCTCGCTCTCATCGATGGTGCCGCTGCCGTCCGCATCAATGCTGTTAAACATCTCCTCTTTATCCGGCGGTGGCGGCATGGACCCGAAATTCATTGCCGTGCCGCCGGATTCTTCACCCGCGGCGGGCATGATCGGCGGGGGCGGCATATAGGCCCCCATCATCGCCTCCATTTCCTGCTGGGACAACGCGCCATCCCCATCCGCATCATAGGCGGACAGCGCCTCCTCGGCGTTGATCTCAATGCCGGTCTGCTCGGAAAGCCCCTCGGCAAAGGATGTCAACTCGGTCTGATCCACCGCGCCGCTGCCGTCCGTATCAACCTTGCCGAACATCTGCTGTTTGTCGGGGCGCTGCATGGCCAGGGCATTCATCATCGTACCCATGGAACTCCCCAGACTGCTGATTGTGCTCATGTTCTACCTCCTCCTTTGGTGTACCTGCCGGTGATTTTCGTCAGGGTATAACAATAACCGGCCCATCCGTCCTCCACCCTTGTTTCGGACTTGCCGGCGGTTTCACCTTCATCATCGGCCCATTGCCCGCAAAACTCATGTTAAGTTATGTTAAAACTGCCGCTCCTCTGTTTACAAAACTTTACAATCCAGGGATTGCCCGGTCATTTTCCGCTCCTCATGCCATGGTCAGGTCGGCCCATCTCCCCCCACGGTTACACCGGGCCGATTTTTTCCTGTAACCGCTCCCCTCTTCCGCCGCGACTTACAAGCCAGTAGGAGCGGCCATCCGGGATAATCTCTTTCCCCAATGCCAGGGGTCGCGGGCATGGCCCGCTCCTACGCCGAGAGACGGGTTCTTTAATGACTCGCCAGGAACAACACATGACACAAAAGGAGGACGGCAATGTCAGGAACAATTTCATCGCTGGGACTTGGTTCCAGTATTGATCTGCAGGGCACCCTTGATTCACTGCGGGAGATCGATCAGGAGGTCATTACCGCCAAGGAGGACAAGGTCAGCGCCTATGAAACCCAGCTCAGTGAATTCACCGCGGTTCAGGGCAAACTGCTCGACATGAAAGGATATGCCCTGGAACTCTCCCTGGAAAGCACCTTTATTTCCCGCGACGCCACGGTGTCCGATGAAAGCGTGCTGACCCTGTCCTCAAGCGACGGGGCAACGGTGCAGGACACGTCGGTAACCGTAACGGCCCTGGCCGCCAGGAGTTCGTGGATCTGCGGACGGCGTGGCCGACCAGACCACCGTGGTGTATGATGCCGAAAGCGGCGAGAGCACCACCTTCTCCTACCAGCTGGGCGAGACCACGGTGACGCTTGCGGTGGCCGGCGGCACCACCCTTACGGAGTTGGCCGAGCTGATCAACAACGACGAGAGCAACCCCGGCGTCACCGCAAGCCTGGTCAACAACGGCGATGCGGACAATCCCTACCAGCTGGTCCTGCAGGCCGATGAGACCGGCGAGGACAACAGGATCTCACTGCTCACCCAGCTTTCCGCGCTGGCCCTGACGGAAAAGACGGGCGCGGACGGCGCCAGCCTCAATGCCCGATTTTCCGTGGACGGCATCGACTACCAGCGCCAGGACAACACCATCACGGACATCATCCCCTCCGTGCAGTTCACCCTGCAGGGTACCGGCGCCAGCACCATTTCGGTCAGCAACGATGAGGAGAAGATCAAGGAGTTAATCACCAATCTGGTGACCGCCTATAATGACATCCTCGCGGAAATTTCCGCAAACAGCGGTTATGACACCGACACCGAGGAGCTCGGTATTCTCGCCTCCACCGGTTTTGACGATCTGCCCTCCAGCATGCAGAACCTGATGAACACCTTTATCCAGGCCGGCGCGGACAGCCCGGTGACCTCCATTTTCGACCTGGGGCTCTCCTATGAATCGGACGGGACCATTACCATCGATGACGACGCCCTGACCACCATGCTGGAAGACAACTTTGCTGATCTCGCCGCCTTCTTCAACGGCGACGACGACTCCGGCATCACAGGCTTTGCCGACAAGGTGAGCGATTTCCTGCGCAATGCCGCCACCGAGGACAGCGGCATCTATGCCTCGGAAACCTCGCTGGTGCAGCAGCGCATTGACAGCCTGGAAGAGCAGATCGAAAAGGACACGGAACGGCTGGATAAAAAATACGAGATCCTGACCAAACAGTACGTCGAACTGGACTCCTACCTGAGCGAGATGACCAACATGTCCGACTATCTCACCCAGACCTTTGCCGCCATCACCGGCTCCTCCGACTGAAACGGCTAGAGAAAACCTTCTTGAAAAAGAGCCAGGGCCTGACAGCTCGCCTGGCTCTCTGCCGGAAAACGGGCCGGTTTTACTTTTCTCGGGAGCCGTTACGAAATAACCGCCTCTGCTTTCTTGACCATTTTCGTTACGGCTCTTCATGCCGTTTGCCCATCCGGATGGCGGCATTATTTTGCTACCGCGGCTCAGGACCGGCAAGATACTCCCCCCATTCTCCTGAACAGCAACGCGGCTCATCCCATAAAGCTTTTGGGTGCTCACGTATCTTATTGAAAATTTCTCTCATTTGCGGTAGGCTGACCTCCGCTTTCATGGTGCTTCCTCTTTTGGTTAGATTTTTTTGGCGATTCCCCCTCTTTTTTACCGGTCAATCTTCCAAGTAACCTAAAGATGATGATCCAGGAAAAACTGAAAATTTACCACAGAGAGCACCGGGCTCACTGAGCCGACCAACCGCAATAAAAAATATTTCTCTGTGATCTCCATGTGTTCTGTGGTGAAAATGGACTTTTAAGGAGCTTTGTAAAAAATATGAAACGTCTTACCCTTTGTGTGCTTTTCCTGGTTTTGCTCGCACCCGTTGCCATGGCTGCCCGCACTCCCGTACACGTTCTCTCCAGGGATCCTTATGTTTCCGCCCTGGTGATCGATGCGGATAGCGGGAAAACCCTGTTTGAAGAAAATGCCGACGCCCAGGTATATCCGGCCAGCGTCCTCAAGCTGATGAATCTCTATGTCATCCTCGACCGTATCGCCCAAGGGGCGCTGAAACTGGACGAGATGGTGCAGGTGACCGCGGAAGCCGCCAAAACCGGCGGGTCGCAGGTCTATCTTGATCCCAAGGAACAGTTTTCCGTGGAAGACCTCATCTACGCCTTGATGGTGCAGTCAGCCAACGATGCCGCGGTTGCCCTGGCTACCCATATCGCCGGTTCCAAGGAGGGATTTATCGCCCTGATGAATCAGAAGGCCCAGGAATTGGGGATGAAAAACTCCCATTTTTACTCCGTGCATGGTCTGCCGCCCTCGGCAGGACAGCAGCCCGATGTCACCACGGCCCGCGATCTCGCCATTCTCTGCCGCGAGCTGGCGAAACGGCCTGAGGCTTGAAGTACACCGGCACCCAGACCAGGGGATTCCGCGATGATAAATTCATTATGCGCAACCACAACAAACTGCTGACCCGGGTTCCCGGTTGTGACGGTTTCAAAACCGGTTATTACGATGCGGCCGGATTTTCCATCGCCGCCACTGCCAAAAGAGCCGGGGTGCGGATTATCACCCTGGTCATGGGCAGCAAGGACCGCAAGGTACGCGATGCCAAGGCCGCGGAATTGCTGGCCAAGGGCTTCATCCTCGTACCGCCGCAACTGCAACCACCGCAGGCTGCCGCAGCACCGCAGCCTGTTGCCGCGCAGCCGCTGCAGACCGCACCTGCCGCTGTCATCAACGCTTCGGCGCCGCCTGCTCCTGACGCAGCAACAGCACCCGCAACTGCCCCTCAACCGGAACCGGTTGCTGCTCCTTTGGCAATGGTAGGCGACCCCGGCTGGAGCAAAATATTTATCGGGGTCGGGATTGGTTTTGTTCTCTGTCTTGTTGTTTTCGGCCTGGCCGGGATGCGGAAGAAAAACCGGAGCGGCAGCCTCAGAACCCGCCTCTAATCAGCGGTTGGTTGGGTTGGGGTGCCTTGATTTTCTGATGGTGAGCTTGGCGGCAGCACCAAGCTCAATCTGCGGATAGTCTGAGGTGTTCGGATATTGGGATATGGCAATATTAACGATCAAGGTCACTTGCAGCAAGGCAATCACACTCGTCCCTTGCGGTCAATGTACCGCGCCTGGTTGGGCCAACTCCAGCATTTTGTCCAGAAGTTCTTTAAGTTTTGGACATTTTTGATATGCGATGTTCGGATCGAGTTTGCCGAAAAGTTCTTTGCCATTCACCACCTTTTTATATGACCGATTTATATGCAAAGGATAAAGACGTTCCAGTAATTTTGCCGGCGGTTCATTGAAAGTTTACCGTTTCTGGTTTTTGAATTTTTTTTGGGAATGCATTTTTGACTTCCAAGGGAAAGATATCTGGTTGACTAAGAAGCCATGCCTCAACTTCATGAACTGCGAAAAATTGAAAAAATTTTGGATGATTGACCTTCTCTTCGATATGCTGTTTGGCCCATTCGTAACGTTCATTGCAGCCTTTTAGATTATTGGGATAAAAGGTCGGACCGTAAAGATCCAATAATGAAATTACAGCAATAATATCGTCTTTATCTGGACCGTTCAGATGCATTTTTGCTTTCAGAGGAGCATCTTTTACTAGTTCAGGCCATCCTTCAAAGCGAACGGTTTTGATCCCGACAGGATTATTTAATTTTGGATCAAGCCATTTTTTAAAAAATTTCGGCAACGCCTTGTCTTCTGTATATCCTTCGACAAAAAGAATAAATTTCATCCCATTTGCTCCAATTCACCGGATTTAAAAAGAGACCCAAGCGAGTATTCCTTCAGCCAGTAGTCAAGTTCTTTCCCTTTAAGTGTTTGCAATATGGTTTCACCATTTTCCCATTTTGCAACAGTTGTTGTGGGCCTGGTCCCCAACGAAAGCATCCAGAAATTGTGGAGAATGCGTCGTCAGAATGACTTGAGATCTGTTGGCTGCGTCAACTGCATATTCTGCAACCAGAGGAAGCATTGATGGATGGAGACCTGTTTCCGGCTCATCAATTGCAATAATGGGAGCTGGTGATGGGCTTGCCAAAACCGTTAACAAAAACAAAAAGCGGAGTGTTCCATCTGAAAGTTCGGCAGCCGATTGCTCTCGTTTCAGTGATTTCCAACGAATCCGCATTTGAATTCTCTGGTCAGACGCGGGTGGGAAAACCAACTCTTCAAAATCATCGCCAAATGCAGCCTGCATGGCAGAATTAATGTCTTTTTTGAAATCACGATCGCCTGTGTAAAGGGTGTGCATCACAGATATAAGATTTTGTCCGTCAGGATCAACTCGCTTTTCCATGCGAGAAATAGCAGGTTGACGAACAGAGGCATCCTTATTGGTATGCAGATCATGATAAACAGCTATTGAAGCCAGTGCCCTTTGAAAAGGTGGAATGAAGTGATTGTTAATAAATGGTCCAGACGCTATTGAAAGAAGGCTCTCCTCGTCTGAGATAAACTCTTCAGGAGTGGTAAAGGTCCGTTCTTTTTCATCAAAAATAACGGCTGTCTTTGAAAAACGTTCTAAAAATTTAAAGGGTTTTTTTTCAATTTTTTTCCTCAATTTATGGGAATTGATTAAAAGTTCTTTTTCAACCTTATACGAACTTCCAGGCCCAAGCCGTGCCAGTTCAAGCTCGTAATGTTCAGGGCCTAACTCACCGCCTTCAGGCGTTGATTCAAGAACAAACTTTATGGAAGTAGCGGACCCATCCCAAACGATCGGGTCCATTCCGCCTAACGATTGAATATATTTCCCCAGTCTGCCTTGTGCGGATATGGAAATTAATTCTAAAAAACGCAGCAAATTTGATTTACCAGTCCCATTAGGACCGATAATCACATTGAGGTCACCAGGAAACCAGCTTACCTTTCGGAGAGAACGGAATCCCTCAATATCCAATTGTGTGATTTTCATTCTTTATTTCCTTTTACATCCGATGATAATTCCGGCCTGCGGTGCCGAACCAACTCCATCTCGCCCAGGATATTGTGAATATATACAATAAGTTTCCGAATATGGCACGTTCCTATCTGTGCATCCAGATTGTTTCTCAATCCACCGTGGCGTGAACTTCAGGGCAAACGAGTCTGTAGGAAAAGTCCCAAAACCGGATTTCACCTACTCGTAACCTATTGAATTTATTGAAACGGTA
>CAVSQR010000096.1:0-107106 GCA_963729825.1 uncultured delta proteobacterium
AAGGACGCCTTGACCACCGGCAGCTCCTGCCAGCTGGTGGTGTAGGCCGGGGATTTCTGCTGCTGCCGGTTTTTCCACGGCTTATCAAAACCTGCCGCCCCGTGCTGGATGGTGCAGCGGCCCCACTTGCCGTTTATCTGGTCCAGGGCCGCCATGAGCGCGCTGCCTTTCCGGTCCCGCGGGCGAAAGAGATTGGCCTGATAAAAGGATTCCGGCACCAGGCCGAAAAGCACCACCCCGGCCTTCTGGTAACGCAATCCAGGCTTATACAGACCGGCCAGGGCGGGCAGGGCGTGGCGGATCATGACGGTGGTGCTGGCCGTTGGTTCAGGCAGGGTGATGACCGTGCGGCCGCTGTAGGGGACGGCGGTTTTGCTGAAGCGGTTGGTGAAAAGAGAGATCTCCAGGCTGTTGGCCAGGGCGTGCTGGCCGCGCAGCCGCACCGCCGCCTGCTCGATATAGGTGGCCAGGGCCTCGTTGAGCTCGGCCAGGGACTCCACCTGGTAGCCGAAAGATTTGGAACTGGCGACGGATTTGCGGCTGATGGGACAATTCTCCAGGCCGAGGCAGGAGATGCCCCGCAGTTCCATGGCGGTGCGCAGGCCGGTGATACTCAGCTTTTTACGCAGCCAGTCATCAGCGCAGTTTTTCAGATCCAGGGCGGTGGTGACGCCGCAAAGGGCCAGCCGCTGGGCCAGGCGGCGGCCAATGCCCCACACCTCGGCCACGGGAAAGCGGCCGAGAATTTCATCAACATCCACGGTGGTGATGTCAAACACCCCCTGGTGCGCCTCATTTTTTTTGGCAATATGGCCGGCAACCTTGGCCAGGGTCTTGGTCGGCCCGATGCCGATGGAAACCGGCATGCCGGTGCAGCGCCGCACCGTCTGCCGGAGCTGCCGGCCATAGTCGGTGAGCGACCTGCCGGCGAACGCCGTGAGATGGAGAAAGGCCTCATCAATGGAATAGACCTCCACCTCCGGCTCAAGCTGCCCCAGCAGCGACATCACCCGGCTGGAGATATCGCCGTACAGGGCGTAATTGGAGGAAAAGACCTCCACCCCCTGGGCCTTGAGCAGCTGCTCGCACTTGAAATACGGGGCGCCCATGGCAATGCCCAGGGCCTTGGCCTCGTTGGAGCGGGCAATGATGCAGCCGTCATTGTTGGACAGCACCACCACCGGTCTGCCCATGAGCCGCGGATTGAAGAGCCGCTCGCAGGAGGCGTAGAAGTTGTTGCAGTCAACCAGGGCGAACAGTTTGCTCATGGGACAAGTATCCTCAGGCGGCGGCAGGCAGCGCCGCGGCAGTTGTTCATGCGCCCGGTTACAGACGATGAATGGCGCAGGTCACCACCCCCCACACCTCAAGCTCCATTTCCTTTTCGATCTCCGTATGGGGGTAAAGCGGATTCTCCGCCACCAGCCGGCAGCAATCTTCTGTTTTTACCAGCCGTTTCACGGTCAGCTCACCGTCGACAATGGCGATGACGATCCTGCCGGACACCGGCTCAAGGGAGCGATCGACAATCAGGATGTCATCATGATTGATGCCGGCGCCGATCATGGAATCGCCGGCCACCCGGACAAAAAAGGTGGCCGCGGGATTGGTGATCAGATATTCGTTCAGATCCAGCTCCCGGTCAATATAATCATCCGCCGGCGAGGGGAAGCCGGCGGAAACGCCGCTGCAAAAAAGAGGGCGCAGCACCTGGCTCTTTTTTTCAAAACGGTAGATGCCGGCAATGGCGGGAGCAAGACGGGGAGCTGTCATCCGAGTATTCCTTTGGCAGAGAGGGAAAAGGGCGGGCGAGCCGCCCGGCAACCTCTCCAGAAAATAACAGAGGGACTTTTAACAGTCAACCTGGTTATAATAACGGTCAGAATGCAGGAGTCAGGATGAACAGTTGTAATTTAAGGGAGAAAAAAATGCGAAAAGCCATTCTTGCCGCCGCAGGCGTCTTGCTCTGCCTGGCCTGCAGCATGCCCGCCCTGAGCGCGGAATACACCACCACCCTGGCCGACCAGCAGGGCGTCAGCGTCACCATCTACAACCAGAATCTGGCCCTGGTAAAAGACCGGCGCACCATCAATCTGCCGGCCGGGCAAAATGTCCTTGCCTTCCGGGAGGTCAGCGCCCAGATCAAACCGGAAACCGCTTTGCTCTCCGGCGGCGACCTGCACGTCCTGGAGCAGAATTTTGAGTTTGATCTGCTCACCCCCCAGGCCCTGTTGGAAAAATATGTGGGCCAGGAGGTGACGGTGATCCGCACCCACCCCACCACCGGCGAGGAAAGCCGGGAGAAGGCCAAAGTGCTGAGCGCCAATAACGGGGTGGTGCTCAAGCTGGGCGATCATATCGAGACAGGCATCCCCGGCCGCCTGGTGTTTGACCATGTGCCGGAAAACCTGCGGGACCGGCCCACCCTGACCATGCTGGCCGACAGCGGAACGGATAAACCCCAGCAGGTGGAGTTGAGCTATCTGACCAGCGGGCTCGGCTGGCAGGCGGACTATGTGGCGGAACTCAACCCCGCGGACAACGCCATGGATATCAACGGCTGGGTCACCCTGACCAACCAGAGCGGGGCCACTTACAACAACGCCAGCCTGCAGCTGGTGGCCGGCGATGTCCATCAGGCGCCCCCCGAACAGCCGGCCCGCAGGCTCGCCCAGGGCAAGGTCATGGCCATGAGCGCGGAGATGCAGGATGCCATGGCCGAGGAGCAGATGTTCGAGTACCACCTCTACAGCCTGGAGCGGCCGACCACCATCCGGGACAACCAGACCAAACAGGTGGCCCTGCTGCAGGCCGGCCAGGTGCCCTGCCGCAAGGAACTGATCCTGCAGGGCGCGGACTATTATTACCGCAGCCAGTACGGCGAACTCGGCGAGAAAATGAAAATCGGCGTTTTCGTGGAGGTGGCCAACAGCAAGGACAACCATCTGGGTCTTCCCCTGCCCAGAGGGGTGGTGCGGGTCTACAAAAAGGATTCCCGGGACAGGCTGCAGTTTGTCGGCGAGGACCGTATCGATCACACCCCGGAAAACGAGACCCTGCGCCTGAAACTCGGCGACTCCTTTGACGTCACGGCAAACCGGAAACAGACGGATTTCAAAAAGGTGGCGGGCTCTTCCCGCTATGACTACGTCTACGAGGGCGCCTACAGCATTGAACTGAAAAACGGCAAGAAGGAGGCGGTAACCGTCAAAGTAGTGGAACCCATTCCCGGCGACTGGGAGATGCTGGAAGAGTCGCTGCCCCACGTAAAGGCGGCAAGCAACACGGCAGTCTGGCAGGTGCCGGTGCCAGGGCTTGGTTCAACCACCCTGACCTACAAAGTCAGGGTGAAATATTAATGCCGGTCAGAATTTTTTCGGCTTTTTCCGCCAGCCGTCCACCAGGTGCATGAAACCGAGATAGGGATGATAGAGCATCATGCGCGGCCCGACGTAGCGCATCACCTTCCGGATCTTTTCCCGCATCACCGGCTTGTAGCAGTGGACGGCACATTTGCCGCAGGTCGTCTTGCCTTGCTGAAACGGGCATTTCTGCAGACGCCGGCGGGCATAGTCCAGCAGTTCGCCACACTCGGCGCACAGCGGCTGGCCGCCACGATGCAGCTTGCGGCAGTAGATGCGGATCATGGCCTCAATGGTTTCGGCTTCTCTTTGTATACGTCTGGAAGAATACATGGGGGGTAAAAAAAAATCTTTTTTTGCGCGGCTCAAGTAAGATTGGGTTTATGCGCCGGAAGGCTGCCGGATTCTTTCCGCCAGCCCTTCATCGTCTCTACTGGGACATTAGCAGGCAGAAATCATGCAAGTCAAGCGGAACATCGCTGCGGCCGGGCAAAGAAATTGAGTTGCAAATTACGGCTTCTCATGCTAAAAAAGCCTTTACCATTTTGCAAGCCTTCACGCGCCCGTAGCTCAGCAGGATAGAGCACCGGCCTTCTAAGCCGTAGGTCGCCCGTTCGAATCGGGCCGGGCGCACCATGTTTTGCATAAAAGGGTTTCAGGGTTACGCCTGAAACCCTTTTTGCGTTTTCCAGCTACCACACACAAGGTCAGACATCCTGATCTCGAGACTTTTCCCTATAGGCGATGGTGGTTGCCAACATATTGATTTTTCGTGAAATAAGGCTTTTTTATGGGTGATTAACAGAGTGGCCTTGCCGACACGGCAGGATTCTGATACGGTACCGGAATTCCACGCCAGATCACATTCCGCTACTTACAAGTGAGGTGCCACAATGCCGCAACTCCAGCTGCCGATTTTCGACCAGGGCATGACGCTGATCAGCGCCAATCTTGGTTATAAACGTGAAGGCAATCGCCTTACCTATTTTTATGGCAATATGCCGGTATTCATGCATGATGTGGATGACCGCCGCTCCTTCCGCATGATCACCAGTCAGTTTTATGTCACCGGCAGCGCCAAGCAATCCGAGATCTGCCGGGCATTCGGAGTCAGCCCGATCAGCGTCAAGCGCTACGTGAAGCTGTACAGGGAGAAAAGCATTGCGGGATTTTTTGAGCCGCCGAGACGGCGTGGCGCCGCAGTACTGACCCCGGCAATGCTCAGTGAAGTCCAGGGGTTTCTCGATGAAGGACTGGAAATAAGGGATATCGCCAGCCAGCTTGATTTACTGGCGGACACGCTGCGCAAGGCGCTGCGGGCCGGCAAACTGCATAAGCCTCTAAAAAAAATGAAGAAACTGCCGGCGGACTCCAGCCCATCAGCAGCAAAAGCGAGCGAAACGCCATAGACGCGGCGGCGGTTATCGGTATGGGTGCCACGGACATCATGGGCCGGTTGGCTACCAGCATTTTCCAGTGTGAAGCGTTTGCCCCGGCTTTTTGCCCCTGCCACGATTGCTGGAAAAGGAGATCGTCCCCCGCCTTGAACGCGAGGTTCCTGGCCAGGGTCTGCTGGAGTTGGCATCATCCTCCTTGACGCACCGTTTTACGATGGTGTTTGACCGGGAGGGCTATAGCCCGTCGTTCATGGAGAGGATGCGGAAAAAAAGAATCACCAGACCGGAAAAAACGGATCGATCTGGATATCAAAGAACTGGACGCACTCCTTGCACGGGCTCGGGCAGGCGCCCTTCTGGAAGGCGACCATGAGATTATCAAGGCCATGGCTGATTGCATTGTCTTCCTGAGGCAGTCGGTCGATGAAAAAGCTGTCAACATCAAACGGCTGCTCAGAATGATTTTTGGCGCGACCACGGAGACCAAAGAAAATATCCTGCCGGACAAAAACAACAACTCTTCCGGCGCCGCTGAACATGCGGATGGTGCGGCCCAAACCGAGGGTGAAGCAGAAAAAAAGACCGCCGCCAACGGCCACGGCAGAAACGGCGCCGGCGATTATGCCGTGGCAACCCGCGAACAGGTTGCTCACCCGGACCTCAATCCCAATGATCCTTGCCCGAAATGCGAGGAGGGAACCGGGCGTCGAGGTCCGGATAACCGGCGCTGCAATCTCTGCGGCGCGCTCTTTACCGCCCCTCTGCCTGCAAGTGCCGGCGGGAAAAAATATGATGCCTCTGCCGCCTCCATGGTCGCCCTGCTCAAATACGGCTCCGGCCTGCCCTTCAACCGGCTCGCGGGCCTGCAGGCCAACCTGGGCGTCCCCCTGCCACCATCCACCCAGTGGGATATCATCAAGGAAACGGTTCCCCTGTTTCAGCCCGTTTACCTGGAGATGATCAATCAGGCGGCCCAAGGCGAAATGTTTTTCAATGATGACACCACGATGAAAATCCTCGCACTCATCAAGGAGAACCAGCGCGGGGACCCGGCCCGCAAAGGGATGTTCACCACCGGCATCATCGCGGTGAGTGGCGAACACAAAATTGCCCTGTTTTTTACCAGCCGCAATCATGCCGGCGAAAATATGGACAAAGTGCTGGCCCACAGACAGTCTGGCCTTGGTCCGCCGTTACAGATGTGCGACGCCCCTCGATCGTAATGCGCCAAAGAACTTCAAGGTGATTCTGCTGAACTGCCTGGTCCATGGGCGGAGAAACTTTGTGGATGAGGTGGTGAGTTTTCCCGAGGGTCATCAACACCCTGACTGAGGTCTATCGGTTTGAAGCGGCCGGCCAGGAAGAAAACATGGCCGGAGAACAAAGGCTGCGGTTCCACCACGAGAAGAGCGGTCCATTAATGGAAGAACTGCATAAATGGAAGAACTGCATACCTGGCTCAACGCCCGGATCGCGGAGAAAAAGGTTGAACCGAATTCAAGCCTGGGGCAGGCGATTAATTATATGCTCACTCGCTGGGAAAAGCTGACCGGGTTCCTGCGGATTCCCGGCGCCCCGCTGGACAATAATACCTGCGAAAGGGCTCTGAAGAAAGCCATTCTGCATCGAAAAAATTCGTTGTTCTACAAGACCGAATGGGGCGCTGCCGTAGGCGACCTGTTCATCAGTCTTATCTACACGTGCCAGCTCTCGGGCGTCAATCCCCTTGAATACTTGACGGCGGTTCAGGAAAACTCCTCTCTTGCTCAGTCTACCCCGGCAGCATGGATGCCCTGGAATTACCGGGATGCCATCTCGCGTCTGTCATCGTAAACTTCCATCACCCAAGGCGAGCGACGCCAAAGCCCCCTGGAAATTTTTTGTGGCCTACACAGGCTTACCGGAAGTACACGTTCCGGGTCGCTATTCGCTTGCCCGCAATGACGTCTTGAATGCAGGTCCGTATAAGTGCATAGTCTCAGGTCTTCTTTTGCCTGCTGATAAAAAACCTTGCACTTATTTTTTTTGCAGGTATATTTTTTGCCTTCGTTTTTTTCATGTTTCATGTCGTTTCTGTATTTGCCTGAATCTGCGACGGTTCTGGCTTTTGCCGCGGCCTGGCCGGTTGACAACGGCAGGCGCCGTCCCCAGAAAAGCAGGCGGACAGGACCAGGTTGGATCTTAAAGAGGGTTGGATAATATGGAAACCTTGCTGCACGGAACAAACAATCCGTATTACCCAGCCCGGCCGGCCGCAAACCCGCAGAGCCGCAGCGTCAATATCCTCGGTGTCGGCTTTGACGGCACCGCCTGTTTCCGCAAGGGGGCCGGCGCTGGCCCGGATGCCATCCGGCGGGTGGCCGAGGATATTGAAACCTATTCACCCTATCTTGACCTGGATCTTGATGAGCTTCCCCCTTTTTTTGATCTGGGCAATCTGCGGGCCGGCGACAGCGGCGACGGCAACGCGGACTGGATGCTTGCCAAACAGGCATTTGCCAGCCTCACCGATGGGCTTGATTTCCAGGCGGAATCGCTGAAATTCCTGGCCCTGGGCGGGGAACATTCCATCTCCTATTTTTTCATCAAAAAATATCTGCAGGATTTTCCCGATCTGGTCCTTCTCCATCTGGACGCCCATGCCGACCTGCGGGACGGCTACCAGGGTTACCACTTTTCCCACGCCTCGGTCATCAGAAGGTGTCTCGACCATTTCGGCCCCGGCCACCAACTGGCCCAGTTCGGCATTCGTTCCGGCACCAGGGAGGAATTCGCCTGGATGAAGGAGCACAAGACCCTCTATGGCAGTCTGGAAGAATTCTGCGGCTTTGTCGAGGCCCTGCCGACCGACCGGCCGCTCTATCTGACCCTGGATCTTGATTTTTTTGATCCGGCCTTTCTGCCCGGCACCGGCACCCCGGAGGCGGGGGGCGAGGATTTTCTTTCTTTTATAAAAATCGTTAAACTGTTAAAAACAAAGAAACTGGTCGGCGCTGATGTCGTGGAATTGGCACCAGCCATTGATCCCACCGGTAACAGCGATGTTTTCGCTGCCAAGGTGGTCAGGGAACTCATTCTTGCTTTGCACGGGGAGGGTACTGGTCATGTTGGATAAGCGGAAAAAGACGATTAACGCCAACAGTGAGCTGTATAATGTTGAGCGCTGGAGCAACGGCTATTTTGCCGTCAACGAAAAAGGCCATCTCTGCGTGCTGCCGGAAAAGAGGCCGGACGGGCCCACCATTGACATCATGGAGGTCATCGAAGAGATCAAGAGCCAGGATATCCCCTTTCCCACGGTTATCCGTTTTCACGATATCCTGCGCTCCCAGGTGCGCCTGCTCAATCTGACCTTCAGGGAGGCCATGGAGGAGAGCGGATACCAGGGACGCTTTATCGGCGTCTATCCCATCAAGGTCAACCAGACCCGGGAGGTGGTGGAGGAGATCATCGAGGCGGGCGAGCCCTTTGATTACGGTCTGGAGGCCGGATCAAAATCGGAACTGATGGCGGCCCTGACCTTGAATGATAACCGCAACGCCCTCACCGTGCTGAACGGCTACAAGGACGAGGAGTATATCCGCCTGGCCCTGCTGGGCAGAAAGCTTGACCGCAAGATCATCATTGTGGTGGAGAATTTCTCCGAGATTTGCGATGATCATCCGGCTGGCCGAGGAGATGAACGTCATGCCGCTGATCGGCATGCGGGCCAAACTGTCGGTGCAGGGCGGGGGCCGCTGGGCCGGTTCCAGCGGCGACCGGGCGAAATTCGGGCTGACCTGCAGCGAGATCCTAAACGGCGTCTCCCTGCTGCAAGCGGCACAACATGACCGACTGTCTGACCCTGCTGCACTTCCATGTGGGCAGCCAGATCCCGGACATCCGGGTGCTGAAGGATGCGGTCAACGAGGCGGGCCGCATTTACGCCGACCTGGTGCTGTCCGGTCTCAAGATCGAATATTTCGACGTGGGCGGCGGCCTGGGCATTGATTATGACGGTTCACGCTCCTCCACTCAGTCATCCAGGAACTACACGCTGGAGGAGTATGCCGCGGACATCATTGCCGTGCTGCAGCAGATCTGTGATCAGGTCAACATCCATCATCCCAACATCGTCAGCGAGAGCGGCCGCTACGTGACGGCCCATCATTCCTGCGTCATCACCAATGTGGTCAAGATCATCCATCAGACCACCAACAGCTTCAACACCGATAAGTCAGCCGGGGAGCATATCCTGGTCACCAACATGCGGGAGTCGGTCAGTGATCTGACCATGGAGAATTACCAGGAGATTTACAACGATGTGCAGCAGATCAAGCTTGATTCGATCCAGGCCTTCAAGCTGGGCGTTATTTCCATGGACGAGCGGGCCAAGATCGAGACCATGTTCTGGAAGATCATCGGCCAGATCCGGGACGTCCTGAAGCGCGCCGATTTCGTGCCCAAGGAGCTGCAGCAGATTGACGAACTGCGGGCCAGCCAGTATCTGTGTAATTTTTCCGTCTTCCAGTCGGCGGCCGACACCTGGGCCATCAATCAGCTGCTGCCGATCATGCCGGTGATCCGGCTTGACGAAATTCCCGGCGAGCGCTGTTCCATTGCCGATATCACCTGTGATTCCGACGGCAAGATCGACAAGTTCATCGCCAGAAACGGCTATGCCAAGACTCTGCTGCTCCATGCCCTGAAAAAGGAGGAGGATTACTATATCGGCCTGTTCCTCACCGGGGCCTATCAGGACGTGATGGGCGACATGCACAATCTCTTCGGCCGGCTCAACGAGGTGCATGTCTACTGTGATGACGATGATCCGTCTGATTTTTATATCGAAGAGGTGATCAAGGGCGCTTCGGCCCAGCATGTGCTGTCCACCATGCAGTACAGCCCGGAGATCATGGCCCGCACCATTAAAAGAAAGATTGATCGCCAGGTGCACCGGGGCAAGATCCAGCCCCGGGAAGGGGTCAAGCTGATCGATTTTTACGAGAGCTGCCTGGAAGGCTATACGTATCTGAAGTTTTAGGAGTGAAGTTTTAGGAGTGAGGAGTGAGGAGTAAGGAGATGTAGGGGCTGGCCTTGTGCCTGCCCTTAAACGCTTAAACGTTGGAACGCTTAAACGCTTGAACGGTTCAGTTGAAAGGAGTTTGCCATGTCACGAGTGCTCATTATTGGGGCCGGCGGAGTCGGTTCGGTGGTTGTTCATAAGTGCTGCCAGGTGCCGGAGGTCTTCTCCGACATCATGCTGGCTTCGCGCACCAAGTCCAAATGCGATGCCATCGCGGCCCGGCTTCCCCGGCCGATTCAGACGGCCCGGGTGGATGCCGACCGGGTGGATGAGCTGGTGGCCCTGATGCGGGAATTCAAACCCGAGCTGTGCATCAATGTGGCCCTGCCCTACCAGGATCTGACCATCATGGATGCCTGCCTGGAATGCGGGGTGCATTATCTGGACACGGCCAACTATGAACCGCGGGATGAGGCCAAGTTCGAATACAAATGGCAGTGGGCCTATCAGGACAGGTTCAAAGAGGCCGGGCTGATGGCCCTGCTCGGCTCGCGGCTTTGATCCGGGGGTGACCAATGTCTTCACCGCCTGGGCACGCAAGCACCATTTTGACGAGATCCAGGAGCTGGACATCATCGACTGCAATGCCGGCGACCACGGCCAGCCCTTTGCCACCAATTTCAATCCGGAGATCAATATCCGCGAGGTGACGGCCCCGGCCCGCCACTGGGAAGCGGGCAGATGGATCGAGACCCCGGCCCTGTCCACCGCCGAGGAATTCGACTTTCCGGAGGGCATCGGCCCCAGAAAGATCTACCTGATGTACCACGAGGAGCTGGAATCCCTGACCAGGAATTTTCCCGGCCTCAAAAAGGCCAGGTTCTGGATGACCTTTTCCGACAACTACCTGCGCCATCTGGAGGTCCTGCAGAATGTCGGCATGACCAGCATCGAGCCCATTGACTACAACGGCCAGCAGATCGTGCCCCTGCAGTTTCTGAAGGCCGTGCTGCCGGACCCGGCCTCACTGGGGCCGCTCACCCACGGGCGGACCTGCATCGGCTGCCTGATCAAGGGCGTGAAGGACGGCAGGGAAAAGAAATATTACGTCTATAATATCTGCGACCACCAGCAAGTGCTATGAGGAGGTGGGGGCCCAGGCGGTGTCCTACACCACCGGCGTGCCGGCCATGATCGGCGCCATGCTGATGCTGACCGGCGCCTGGCGCGGGGCCGGCGTGTTCAACATGGAGCAGCTCGATCCTGATCCGTTCATGGAAAAACTGAATCTGCACGGGCTGCCATGGACCGAAGTTATCTTGTAGATTTCGATCCCCAGCGGGTGCCCAGCCCGGCCTATGTGGTGGACCAGGGGGCGCTGACGCGCAATCTGCGCATTCTTGACCAGCGTGCAGCAGCGCACCGGCTGCCATATCCTGCTGGCGCTCAAGGGCTTTGCCATGTTCCGGGTCTTCCCGCTGATCCGCCGCTATCTCAAGGGCGTCTGCGCCAGCTCCCCCCATGAGGCGCGGCTCGGCCGCGAGGAGTTTGGGGGCGAGGTGCACGGCCACGCCCCGGCTTACAGCGAGGCGGACCTGCGCGAACTGCTCACCCTGTGCGATCATCTCGTCTTCAACAGTTTCAGCCAGTGGCAGCGCTTCCAGCCGCTGATCAGCACCTGCCCCGCCCCGCCCCGGTTCGGCCTGCGGGTCAATCCCATGCATTCCGAAACCGCGGTGGCCCTCTATGACCCCTGCGCGCCGGGCTCAAGGCTGGGCATCCGCCGGGAGCAGTTTAGCGGCAAGTCTCTTACCGGCATCACGGGCCTGCATTTCCACACCCTGTGCGAGAAGGGGGCGGACGCCCTGGCCCGGACGGCCGCGGCCTTCGAGGAGCAGTTCCAGGACATCCTGCCCGCCATGCAGTGGCTGAACCTGGGCGGCGGCCATCACATCACCAAACCCGACTATGACCTTGATCTGCTCTGTGAGGTGATTGATCATTTCAGCAAAAAATATGATCTCACCATCTATCTGGAGCCGGGGGAGGCCATTGCCATCCATACCGGCGCGCTGATCACCACGGTGCTGGATATCGTGGAAAACGACGGACCAATCGCCATTCTCGACACCTCGGTCACCTGCCATATGCCGGATGTGCTGGAGATGCCCTACCGGCCGGACATCCGCGGCGCCGGGGAGCCGGGTGAGCTGGCCCACACCTACCGGCTGGGCGGGGTGTCCTGCCTGGCCGGCGATGTGCTGGGGACTCTACTCCTTTGCCCGGCCCCTGCAGGTGGGCGACCGGCTGATCATCGAAGACATGAGCCATTACACCATGGTCAAGACCACCACCTTCAACGGGGTGCAGGCTGCCGTCCATCGTGCTCTATGAGCCGGAGACGGATAGTGTGGAAATCGTCCGCGAATTCGGCTACGAGGAATACCGCAGGCGTTTGTCGTGAGGTAACCTGTGAAGGCTATCGTTCCTGTTCGCTGTTATCTCTCCCCCAAGAAAACTATTGTCATGATTAGTTGGATAGGATACTTAGACAGAATTCGAGCACGGGCTAAAAATCCAGAAATCAACAAGATTTTTGGATAACTGACCGGCTGGAAGCGCTCTCCGGCATTGACTATCTCGTGGTGTTATAAACAAAAACTGTAGAATTGTTGATTGACTCTCCTGTCCATCAACCAGCGGAGATCGCTCTGGTTTCGGCCGAACGCTCGTTAGCCATGAAAATAAGGCAGCCTGAATGACCGTCATCCTCCACAGCAACTTCGCCCATCTCGAAGAGCACGATAAGCAGCTCCTCCGTTTAGGCCTGCTCGCGGAGCGCTACTTCGCGGACGATCCCAACACCTCGCTCCTCAAGCTGCGCCAGCTGACAGAACTCCTCGCCCAACATGTGGCGAGCAGAATCGGGTTGTATGTCTCTGCCGAGGAACCGCCAGTACGAGTTGATCCGCCGCCTGCAGGATCAGGGCATCCTGTCTCGCGACATCGCCCAACTCTTCGGCGAAGTCCGCCGGGCCGGCAACGCCGCCAACCATGCGCTGGCCGGCGACCACCGTACCGCGCTGGCTGCTTGAAGATCAGCTGGCAACTGGGCGTCTGGTTCCATCGCACCTTCAAGGATTCCGGATTCAAGTCAGGCCCGTTCATCCCGCCCCAGCCACCCGTGGGAGAATCAGGCGACTTGCACAGTGAGCTGGACCGCCTCAGCCAGGAACTCGCAACGTACCGGGCGGCGCATCACGAGGCGGCGCAGCAACTGGAATCCATGGAAGCCAAGCTGCGCGCGGCAAACGACGAGCAGACGTTCTGGGAACAGTTGGCCGCAAGAGGCCGAGAACGCCAAGGCCGCTCTTGCTGCACCAACTGGCGACGCTGCCAGGCAGCAATCAGCGACCCAGCCCAAAGCAACCATCGCCGCCTTCGTGACGGCAGCCAACAGCCGCTGCCGCAGCGGTGCACCTGGACGAGGCCGAGACGCGCAAGCTGATCGACGAGCAACTTGCGCCAGGCGGTTGGCTGGCGGATTCATCGGCAACCCTCAAATACTCCACAGGCACGCGCCCGGAGAAGGGCAAGAACCTGGCCATCGCCGAATGGCCCACCGCCAGCGGCCCGGCCGACTATGTGCTGTTCGTCGGGCTGACCCCATGGCGGCGGTCGAAGCCAAGCGCAAGAACATGGATGTCTCCAGTGCCCTGCAGCAGGCCAAACGCTACAGCCGGGGCTTTACCGAGAGCCCGGAGACGGTCTCTGCACGCCGAGAACTGGGGGGACGAGAATGAATACCGCATGCCCTTCGTCTTTTCCTCCAATGGCCGCCCATACCTGCGCCAGCTCGCCACCAAGAGCGGCATCTGGTTCTGCGATCTGCGCCGCCCGGACAACCTCGGCCACGCGCTGGATGGCTGGTACACGCCCGAAGGATTGACGGCGCTGCTCAAGCGCGACGAAGACGCGCGCCCACGCAGCAGCTCGCAAACGAGCCATTCAACTACGGTTTCCCGCTGCGCTATTACCAGCAGGACGCCATCCAGGCCGCCGAAGCCGCCATCGCCGAGGGCCAGCGCGAGATGCTGCTCGCCATGGCCACCGGCACCGGCAAGACCAAGACCTGCATCGCGCTGATCTACCGCCTGCTCAAGGCCAAGCGTTTCCGCCGCATGCTGTTCCTGGTGGACCGCTCCGCCCTGGGCGAACAGGCCGCCAATGCCTTCAAAGACACGCGCATGGAAAACCTCCAGACCTTCGCCGACATCTTCGGCATCAAGGAACTGGACGAACAGGCCCCGGACACCGACACCGCCGTCCATATCGCCACGGTGCAGGGCATGGTGCAGCGCGTGCTGTATCGCGGCTGAAGACGCCACGCCGCCCGCCGGTCGACCAATACGACTGCATCGTCGTCGACGAATGCCATCGCGGCTATCTGCTGGACCGCGAGCTCTCCGACACGGAACTCGACCTTCCGCAGCTATGACGATTACATCTCCAAGTACCGCCGCGTCCTCGACTACTTCGATGCCGTCAAGATCGGCCTCACCGCCACGCCGGCCCTGCACACCACGCAGATCTTCGGCGCGCCGATCTACACCTACAGCTACCGTGAGGCGGTGATCGACGGCTATCTGATGGATCACGAACCGCCGATGCAGATCAAGACCGAACTCTCCAAGAACGGCATCATCTGGAAGGCCGGCGAAGAGGTCAAGGTCTACGACGCCGCGCCGCAACCAGATCGAACTGTTCACCACGCCCGACGAAATCAAGATCGATGTCGAGGACTTCAACCGCAAGGTCATCACCGAGCCATTCAACCGGGTCGTCTGCGAATACCTGGCCACGGAACTCGACCCGGCCTCGCGCCAGAAGACGCTGATCTTCTGCGCCAACGATGCCCATGCCGATCTGGTGGTCGATCTGCTGAAGAAAGCCTTTCGAGAGCACGTACGGCAGCGTCGACGATGATGCGGTCATCAAGATCACCGGCGCCGCCGACAAGCCGCTGCAACTGATCCGCCGCTACAAGAACGAACGCAATCCCAACGTCGCCGTCACCGTGGATCTGCTCACCACCGGCATCGATGTGCCCGAGATCTGCAACCTGGTGTTTCTGCGCCGGGTGAACAGCCGCATCCTGTTCGACCAGATGCTGGGCCGCGCCACCCGCCTGTGCGACGAGATCGGCAAGGAGACCTTCCGCGTCTTCGACGCCGTGCAGATCTATGAAGCCCTGCAGGACATGACCGCCATGCAGCCGGTGGTGGTCGATCCCAAGATCAGCTTCACGCCAGCTGGTCGCAGGAGCTCGCCAGCGTCACCGGCGACGAGGAACGCGCGCTGGTGCGCGACCAGTTCGTCGCCAAGCTGCAGCGCAAGAAACGCCATCTCGACGAAAAGGCCGCGCGCGATTTCGAGACCTGCGCCGGCATGTCGCCCGATGCCTTCATCCAGAAGCTGCGCGCCATGCCGCTGGACGAGGTCGCCGCCTGGTTCACGCAGAATCCCGACCTGGGCGAGATCCTCGACCGCAAGGGTGAAGGCCCGGCACCGCCGCATGTTCATCTCCGAGCACCCGATGACCAGCTGCATCAGCGTCGAGCGCGGCTACGGCCAGGCCAAGAAGCCCGAGGACTATCTCAAGGAATTTACCGACTTCATCCGACAGCCACAGCAACGACATCCCGGCGCTGGTGACCGTGCTCACCCGGCCGCGCGAACTGACCCGCAAGCAGTTGCGCGAGCTGGCGCTGGAACTCGACAAGGCCGGCTTCAGCGAAGCCAACCTGGCCACCGCCTGGCGCGAGATGACCAACCAGGACATCGCCGCCCGCATCGTCGGCTACATCCGCCAGGCCGCCATCGGCGACGCCCTGGTGCCCTACGAGCAACGCGTCGACCACGCATTGCAGAAGATGCTCGCCTCGCAGGGCCTGGACCACGCCGCAGCGCCAGTGGCTCCAGAAGATCGCCGCGCAGACCAAGGCCAACCTGGTGGTGGACCGCGAGGCGCTCGACGACCCCGATCTCATCTTCAAGCGCGAAGGCGGCGGCTTCGCCCGGCTCGACCGGATCTTCGACGGCCAACTCCAGCAGGTGCTGGAAACCTTCAACGAATCACTCTGGCAGACGCGCTGCCGTGAAGACATCTGCAAAACTCCGGAAAGGAACTGACCTTGAACAAGCTCATCACTCGGAAGCAACCATGTCAACCCACGACATCGTCGCCAAGCTCTGGAACCTCTGCAACGTCCTCAAGGACGACGGCGTCACCTACCACCAGTACGTCACCGAGCTGACCTATCTGCTCTTCCTCAAGATGGCCAAGGAGACCGGCACCGAGGACCAGACTCCCCGCAGGGCTACCGCTGGGACGACCTGGAAGCCAAGGCTGCGCCCGAAGCGGCTGGAGCTCTACAAGATCACTGCTCATCCACCTGGGCAGCCACGGCTCCACCGCTGGTGCAGGAGATCTTCGCCAACGCCAGCTCCTTCATCAAGAAGCCGGCCACCCTCTCCACCCTGGTGACCGAGATCGACAAGCTCGACTGGTACAGCGCCCGCAAGGAAGGCCTGGGCGACCTGTACGAAGGCCTGCTGGAGAAGAACGCCAACGAAAAGAAGTCCGGCGCCGGCCAGTACTTCACGCCCGCGCCGCTGATCGACAGCATGGTGGCGGTGATGAAGCCCACGCTGGACGACATCATCCAGGACCCGGCCGCCGGCACCGGCGGCTTCCTCATCTGCCGCCAACCGCTACATCCGCGAGCACGACGACCCCGACGAGCTGGACCGAGGCGCAGCAGCGCAAGTACCGCACGCAACACCTTCTACGGCATGGAGCACGTGCAGGACACCCACCGCCTGGCGCTGATGAACCTGATGCTGCACGGGCTGGACTCCGACCCGAACGCGGCCGGCATCCGCTACGGCGACACCCTGTCGCCCGAGGGCGAGGCTCTGCCCAAGGCCGACGCTGATCCTGACCAATCCGCCCTTCGGCACCAAGAAGGGCGGCGGTCTGCCCACCCGCGACCGACTTCACCTTCCCCACCAGCAACAAGCAGTTCTGCTTTCTGCAGCACATCTACCGCGGCCTGAAGCCCGGCGGCCGCGCCGCCGTGGTGCTGCCCGACAACGTGCTGTTCGAGGGCAATGTCGGCACGACAGATCCGCGCGCGACCTGATGGACAAGTGCAACCTGCACACCATCCTGCGCCTGCCCACCGGCATCTTCTACGCCCAGGGGGTCAAGACCAACGTGCTCTTCTTCACCCGCGGCGAGACGGACAAGGGCAACACCAAGGAAGTCTGGGTCTACGACCTGCGCGCCAACATGCCGCAGTTCGGCAAGCGCACCGTGCTCACCCGAGAACACTTCGCCGAGTTTGAGGCGGCCTTTGGCGACGACCCGCTCGGGTCGCCCGGAAGAGCTTGCAGAAACGCAAGGACACGGCGAGGAAGGCCGCTTCCGCCGCTTCACCCGCGAGGAGATCGCCGGCCGCGGCGACAGCCTGGACATCGCCTGGCTCAAGGACGACAGCGACACGAACAACGACGACCTGCCCGAACCGGCTGTGCTGGCCCAGGAGGCGATGGGCGAACTGGAAGCGGCGATGGAGGAATTGCGCGGAATTCTGGAGGAGTTGGGGGAGGAGATTACCGTCTGATGCTGCCTTATAACCGACGACTCAAACCTAATGCCCGCGCGTTGCGTAGCGGCATGACCGAAGCCGAGCAAAAGCTCTGGTACCGATTACGCCGCAAGCAGATCAACGGCTGGCAGTTTTACCGCCAGAAGCCGATCGGACCTTACATCGTCGATTTTTACTGCCCGGCGGCCAGGCTGGTGGTTGAACTGGACGGCAGCCAGCATCTTGACCCGCTGCATCAGGCCGCCGACCGGCAGCGTGATGCCTTTCTCGAAAATTTGGGACTGCGAGTGCTTCGCTTCGATAACCGGCAAGTGTTGCTGGAGATAGATGCGGTGGTTGAGGCCATAGCTGGAATCCCCCCCGGCCCCCCTTTTACAAAGGGGGGAGGAGACCCCCTTGGCCTATGAGGCGTGTTCCATCGACAAAGAAGCCACAGCCTCAATTCCCCCCTTGGCCTATGAGGCGTGTTCCATCGACAAAAAAGCCACAACCTCAATTCCCCCCTTTGCAAAAGGGGGGTTAGGGGGGATTCGCCCTATCACCGCGACCAACAGGAAGGATAAGCCATGAAAACCCCGCTTGGCATACCTCCCACTCCCAGCATCGATTCACCCCACACCGAACTGCGCACACTCATCGCCGCCAGCCGTCAGCGTTTGGCCGGCACGGTCAACGCTGAACTCACCCGCCTCTACTGGGCCGTGGGCGAACGGTTACGCCGCGAGGTCCTGGGCGGCGAACGCGCCGCTTACGGCTGTGCCGAGACCAGCCATGAACAGGTGGAGCTCCTACGGATGCAGCAGGACGGCATCACCGTGGCCGACCGGACCGAACTGCCCCCCAAGGAGGAGCTGGAACGCCTTCTGCATCAGGCCTTGATCGAGGCCTGGGAGCGGTTGACGGCCCGCCGGGTGCTTATGGCGCCGGGGAGTGGGGTTGATGAGGTTGGGGAAGGAGAGGGATGAGTTTCGACGAAGTAATTTTTCCCATCCTACCACCAACTTGGGCAAGCGTTCCAGTTGATGAGGTATGTAATTTTGTGTCTGTCAAGTACAAGGTTCAGAAGAAGAACTATCTCAAAGGCGGCAGGCTTCCTGTCGTGGACCAAGGCTCAGATTTAGTCGGCGGCTATACGGAGGACACCTCCCTCGCGATTGATACAGATTTCCCAGTCGTCGTATTCGGTGACCATACCCGCGCTCTTAAGTACATCGACTTCGCCTTTGCCGCCGGCGCAGATGGAATCAAGGTGCTGCGACCAAATGAATATTTCCAGCCTCGGCTTTTCTACCGCTTTCTGCAAGCGATCCAGCTTCCAGATAAGGGATACGCCCGTCACTTTCAATACCTGCGCTCCTCGCAAATTGCCTTACCACCCCTCAACGAACAAAAGCGCATCGCCGAGAAGCTCGACGCGGTCCTGGCGCGGGTGGATGCCTGCCGCGAACGCCTCGACAGGATGCCCGCCATCCTTAAACGCTTCCGCCAAGCCGTTGTGTCAGCCGCTGTGACCGGGAAATTGACCGAAGATTGGTGCTCTCAACAACCACCCCAAGTTGATGACAGCCCATCATGGCGCACCACTCTTGCCGATCTTTGTTTAGAACGCAGGGTCATTACTTACGGTGTTATCAAACTTGGAGAGGAGACTCCCCATGGGGTTCCGTGTCTGCGGACCAGTAACGTGAGGTGGCTTCGGATCGATACAACAGGACTGAAGCGAATTGCGCCAACCCTTTCAGCAGAATACGCCAGAACCATCTTGGACGGATCAGAGGTACTGGTGAATGTTCGCGGCACATTGGGTGGCGTGGCAGTAGCTACAGCCGACATGCAAGGATGGAATGTTTCACGCGAAGTGGCAGTTATTCCTGTTGACCCCGCGAAAGCAGATTCTAATTTTTTGGCACTCTTGATTGCTTCGGATAGAAGCCAACGCTGGTTGAGCAAAGTGGAAAAAGGTGTCGCTTACATCGGGATCAACATTGAAGACCTCCGGACACTGCCGGTAGAGCTCCCTGCTCTTCATGAACAGCGCGAGATCGTCCGCCGCGTCGAAGCCCTCTTCGCCCTTGCCGACCGCGTCGAAGCGCGCTACACCACGGGCCCGCGCCCAGGTCGAACGCCTCACCCCCGCCCTCCTCGCCAAGGCCTTTCGCGGCGAGCTGGTGCCGCAGGACCCGAGCGACGAACCGGCCAGCGACCTGCTGGCGCGCATCCAGGCCGCCCGCGCCGCAGCACCTGCCAAGGCCAAGGCACGCCGGACAAGAAAGACGAAAATCTGTAACGAATCAAGCATAGGAGAAGCACCATGAATATCAACGCATCCATTATCGATCAACGGCTGGCAGCCATTCAGGAGGAGATTCGCGAGAACGTGCCGCCGCTGCGCTGCGGATCACGAGGCTAATGGGGTCAACCGCTCGGACACACTTGGTCGCCAATGGGGACGATGTCCCCAGCTGATACCAGCCAGGAGACGCTCCAGACGCTCCAGCCCGGCTCGACGGTCTCATCTCCAGAATAGACCGTCCCGGTTCCAGCGGCTGATGCTGGTGTTCCTCTTCCGCCGGCGTTACTGCAAAATTGCAAGGTAATTTTGCAGTGGCGCTGATGCCCATGATCGGCCAGAGTGGTCTTAAAAGAAGGGCGGGCATAAAACCCGCCCCTACCGGGCCTGTTCATCAAGGGTTTTTCGGATAATTCTTGCCAGCTCGCTCCGGATCAGCGGCTTCATGACCAGGGCTCTGGCCCCTATTTGCCTGGCTTTTTCTTCGTTAACGGTTTCACTGAAGCCGGTGCATAAAATGACCGGCATATCCGGCCGGACGGCAAGAATTTTACGGGTCAGTTCATCGCCGGTCATATGGGGCATGGTGGTGTCGGTGATAATGAGATCGAACCTGTCCGGGTCGGCAAGAAAGCTGGCCAGGCCCTCCAGACTGTCTGCCGTGGAATGCACGGTGTAGCCCAGGCTCTCCAGCAGGGATTTTCCCATAACGGCGATGGTTTTCTCGTCATCGATAAACAAAATGCTCTCATGGCCGGTGGGGATGGGTTCGCCGGCCTTGCCGCCGGCCGCGAGCGGCTGGTCCTGCCGGGGCAGCAGCACTTTGAAGGTGGTGCCCACATTGACCTCGCTGTAAACGGAGATGCTGCCTCTCATGCCCTTGACAATGCCATGCACCACGGAAAGTCCCAGGCCGGTTCCTTCCCCGTGTTTTTTGGTGGTGAAGTAGGGCTCATAGATTCTCTCCTGGGTGGCCCGGTCCATGCCGTGGCCGGTATCCCCCACCTCAAGCAGGATATAGTGCCCTGGTTCGATGTCCGGGAAAATCAGTCCGTCCTCTTGGGCAATTTCCGTATTTTTCAGGACAATGGAGAGGATGCCTCCCCTGGTATGCATGGCATGCAGGGCATTGGTGCATAAATTGAGGATCAACTGATGCAGCTGGGTCGGGTCTGCCAGAACCCAGCCGCTGTCGGGCTGAATCTCCTGTCTGATCTCGATGGTTGACGGCATGGTTGAGCGGATCAGCTTGAGCACCTCCTTCACCAGCAGATCGAATTTCACGGCCTGCGGGTCATGGCTTACCTGGCGGCAGAAGGTGAGGATCTGTTTGACCAGTTCCTTGGCCCGCTCGCAGGCCTTGAGGACTTCCAGCTGGTCATGATAGATTTTTTCCTGTGCGGGCAGCCGTAATTTGACCAGCTCGGCATAGCCCATGATGGCGGTAAGGATGTTGTTGAAATCATGGGCGATACCGCCGGCCAGGGTGCCCAGGGCCTGCATCTTCTGGTTCTGCTGAACCTGCATTTCCAGTTTTTTGCGTTCGGTGATATCCCGCACGGTTTCTATGCCGGCCACAATCTCGCCTTTACTGTCCTTGACCGGGGAGGAGGAAACCTCCAGATAAATGGTGCCGCCGGCGGATCTGGCGCTGGTTTCCCGCCGGTGCACCCGGCCGTCCTCAAAGCATTTGACCAGCAGACAGCCCGGGCAGATATCGTCCTTGTTCTGATAGGCGGCATAACAGTATTCACCGGCATGGGAACCCTGTTTGGCCCGGTGCACGGCATTCTGATAGAGAATTTTGAAATTTCTGTCCTGCATGGTCAAGCCGTCACCGAGAGCGGCAATAACCGCCTCCAGTTTGTTTTTTTCCAGCAGCAGACTTTCTTCGGCGGCTTTGCGCTCCCTGAGATCACGCACCACGGAAACGATATAATCCCGCTCGTGATGGCGGATGATGCGGGCGTTGACCTCAACCGGGATACGGTTGCCGTCTTTGCGGATCTGTTCTGTTTCAAAAAGTCTGTATCCTGTTTTTTTGAACACGGCGGTCTGCGACTGCCATCCTTGCAAATCGCTGATGGAGCCGGCGATGTCGTAGACCTTTTTCTGCAGAAGTTCTGTCCTGGCTGTAATCCAGGTTGGTGCAGGCCTTTTCGTTGGCGTAGAGGAAACTCGCGGTTTGCGGGTCAATGACAAAAATGGCGTCATTTGACTGGTTGATGATGGCGCCAAACAGTTTGCTTTCGTCTTCAGCGCTTTTGCGGGCCGTCACATCATTGGCCAGGACCAGTTCCGCCTTTCTGTCCAGATACTCCAGGGTGTGGGAGTTGATATCCACCCAGATCATTGTCCCGTCTTTTTTCAGATGGCGGCATAGCCCCGCCTCATCGGTCCCGGTGGTGACAGCCGAGGCGTCAGCCCGCAGGGCCGGGAGATCTTCCTCAGGCCGGATGTCATGAATGGTCATGGCCAGGAACTCATCCCGGGAGTAACCGTAATGTCTGACCGCCGTATCGTTGACCGCGAGAAACTGCAGGGTGTCCAGATCGTAGATCCACATGGGATGAGGGTTATGCTCAAAGAGATCTTTATAGCGTGCTTCCGAGGCCTTAAGTGAGGCAAAAGAGTGTTGCCTCTGCAAGTTCAGGGCGTAAAGATCGGCCAGTTTCTCGATGAGCCGCAGATCATCTTCCGCATAATCCCGGTCCGGGTTTGCCAGGGCGATCTGGCCCACGATTTCCCCCTTGATCATCGCCGGCACTGACAGAAATTTTTCTATCTCAATATGGCCTGGCGGGGTGCCGGAGGAGCGGGGGTCTCGGGCCGGGGTATTGGTGTAGAGGGGTTTCCCTTCGGTTATCACCCAGCCCCACAGGCCGCGAAATTCATGGAAAATGATATTTTTGTCGCTGGACCGGCAGTTTGACCAGATGTCTTTTGACAGGGTGGTGGCAATAAAGTGGCCCGTGGCCTGCTCAATGTAGCCGACAAATCCGTATTTGCTGGAGGTGAAATGTTTGGCGGTTTCCAGCACCTGCTCGGAAATTTCTTCAATTGATTTTTCCTGCAGCAGCTCTCTGGCGAGTTGCGCCATCCTGGTGTTGATCCGGGATTCCCGCTGCAGGGCCTCAATCGTTTTCACCCGCTGGGTGATGTCCATGAAGTTCACCACGGCGCCGATAATTTCCTCGCCCCGGCGGATGGGGGATGACCAGTATTCCGCCATGAAGCTGCTGCCGTCTGCCTTCCACAGGATGTCCTGGTCCAGATGAACGCTTTCGCCGCTCATGAATGCCCGGTAAATTCTACACTCCTCAACCGGATACGGGGTGTTGTCCGCTCTGGTGTGATGGATAAGGGCGTGCATGTTTCTACCCAGCAGGTCTTCCTTTTTTTCATAACCAAGCAGCAGCACACACGAATCATTGCAAAAGGAGCAGTTGCCTTGTCGGTCAAGTCCGTAGACTGCCTCTGCTGAGCAGTCAAGCAGGAGAGTAAATAATTCTTCCCGGGCCTGCAGCGAGGCCTGAATCGTTTTCAGCGAGTTGATCTTGTCATTCATCGGGCGGTAAATGAAAAAAATGAAAACCGGGGTCATGAGGGCGGTCAGGAGAAGCGGATCGGCAAATATGGCAATATCGGCGGCGGCGGGAATCTGCAGGTGCCGCAGCAGGAGCATCAGGATGATTTCGGCGGCAAAGATGGCCAGGGTAATGAAGATTATTGCCTTGAGCGGTGAAAAATCATGGCCCGGCAAGGGGGACGGCTGTTTCATTTGGGGTCACCACTATGTTGCTATGGTCCTGTCTGGAGAGTACGGGGACAGCGCGTGAAAAAAACGAAGTAAAATAAGTGTACTGAAAATGGTCGTTATGTTGCCAGCTTTATTTTTTTGAGTAATCCCGTTGTAAAAACAGCGGAAACAGTCTGACTGGCTGGATAACGATGAGCTGATTTTTGCTGACGAACGGTAGAAAAGGGTCAGGGAGCGGCGCAAACCTGACATGTGCCGCAGCCCGACCCATGCAGATCTCTTCCTGGATGATTAACCGCACCGGCCGGCGAGACCGCCGATCAGTGCATCACCCCCTTGCTTTTTCGGGCAGGTGCATGCCATCCCAGAGCCCGGTAAAGAAATGGCGCGCATTGTTGCCCAGTGAACTGGTCCGGTATCCTCCTTCCTGGGCGACAACCGTCGGCAGATCAAGCCGGCCGATCATCCGGCCGTTCTCATAGAAATCTTTGGCTTCCAGGGTCCAGGTGCCGGTGGGATCATTTTTGGCCGGGTCAAAACCCAGGGCCAGGACGAGAAAGCGTGGGGAAAATTTGCGGATACGGGCCAGCGCCTTGGTCAGCACCTGGCGGTAGCGCTGGCCATCAAGTTTTTCCGGCAGCGGATAGTTTTTGTTGTACCTGTATCCTTCCCCCTCGCCATATTCGTCGGCAAAACCTGAAAAATACGGGTAGGCGAAGCTGGGATGGCCATGGATGGAGATGGTCAGTACATCGGATCGCTGGTAAAAGATATCCTGGGTGCCGTTGCCGTGATGGAAGTCGATATCAAGCACCGCCACCTTGCCGTGGCGGCTGAGGAAATTGGCCGTAATCGCCGTGGAATTGAAATAGCAGAACCCCCCGAAGACCTTGCGTTCGGCATGGTGGCCGGGTGGCCGTACCAGGGCGTAGGCAAGCCTGTATCCTTCGAAAAGCAGATTGGCCGCGGTCAGGGCGCTGTCCACAGATCTTTTGGCCGCCAGATAAGCATTGCGGTTCAGGGGCGTGAAGGTATCAATGCAGTAGTAGCCGGCGCGGACCGGCAGCGCCTTGGGCGGCCGGGTGTTGTTGCGGATCGGGAAGACATAGGGGTAGACCGATTTGCCCGGCTCAATGGTGCTGCAGACCCGCTTGAGATACTCGACAAACTTGGTGTCATGTACCTGCTTGATGTGGCTCTCAGGGAAATGCCTGACCGGATGTTGATCAAATAATCCTGTTTTTTCAATGCCTTGCATGATTGACTTGATGCGCACCGGCGCCTCGACATAACCTCGTTCATGCACGTGGTGCATGTCATGCTTGTCGTTGACCACCAGGGCAATACGCTGCTCAATCGATAATACCGGGGTGAGCGCCGCTGCCTCTTTTTTGATATAACGGGCAGGCCGGAGACGGATGGGGTCGTCCTGAAAGGACTCAACCACCATGTCAATGTAGCCGGCCGGGCAGTCCTTGCCGTATTTTTTGGTGAGTATGTCCCGCACGATGCTTCTGGCCGTGGCCTGGGAGGGCGGGGTTGGGGCATCGACCTGGTCGTAGACCAGATAGGGCGGGCAGTCATCGGTGGGTTTCAGCAGCGTTGCATAGGCGGTGTTGATGATGGGAAACGCCCCATACCGCTCATAAAACCGCAGGCGCGACCTGTTCTGTTTCAAGAGGTTCGGATCCGGGCACAGCCGGCTGTCATCCGGCAGACACTCCATGAAGATGCCGCAGACGCCGAGCCGCCTTGCCTCTTCGCGCACCCGTTGATAGAGCGCCCCGCCAACCCCGCCCGCATTTTTTTGCGGCTTGACGGAGATGAAATCAAGATAGCAGAACCGCAGATCATGGTCAAAATTGACCAGGGCAAAACCCTTCACCCGGTGGCGCTGGTTGTCCGCCACAAAAAGAATGGTCCGGAATTGATATTTCAGCGGGTTGACAAGTTTTGCCGGCAGACTCTGGATTTCCTTTTCGCTCAGGTCGGAAAACTGCTGTCTGAGTATTTCCTGCACCTGGCTGACGGCGTCTTGGTCAATGGACAGCGTAATGTCGTAAACCCGGCGGATGCGGAACATGTCACAGATCCTTGACGTAAACGATTTTGTCGTCGTCCAGCGCGGTAGAAATCAGGGAAGCGGCCTGCCACCTGATAGCCGTGCCGCTCGTAGAAGGAGCGGGCCGAGATGTAGCCGTCGGTTGACGAGGTATCCACATAAACCCGCGCGCCCGGGCCGAGCCGGGTCTCCATGGCCGCCAGCAGCCGGGAGCCGATGCCGCCCCGTGCATGATGGGGGTCCACGGCAATCCAGTAGAGATCCCAGCGTTTATCGGAGATGGGGATGGGGCCGTAGCAGATAAAGCCCGGCAGCTGCCCGTCACTGTCCACGGCCACCAGCAGATGATAGCCGTTTTTCTCCGAGTCCAGGGCGTCGCCGATCACCTCGCGGGCCAGTTCGACCTCCTCCGGGTTGAAGTTTTTGATGCCGGCAACCAGGGAAAAGAGGCTGCGGCGGTCATGCTCTGCGGCAGGGCGGATGGTGATCATGGTTGTGACCTTATGGACAGGAAGCGGACAAATTCTTTGACAATGGCCGTATAATTCATCTTGCCTTGCTGGGCCGCCGCCACAAAACCGGCATCAGGGCTCAGACAGGGGTTGGCATTGGCCTCCAGCACGTAGACCTTGCCACGGTCATCCATGCGCACGTCAATCCTGCCGTAATCGCGCAGCATGAAAAGGCTGTAGGCCTCAGCGGCGACCTGGCGGAGGTTCTGGTCCTCAGCCGCCGGCAGGTCCTGGGGAAAGCAGCGCGGCGTATGGTGAAATTCAAAGGCGTTCTCATCCCATTTCGCCTTGTAGCCGACAATGCGGTGCAGGGCCTGCGGGAAGGCGGAGAAATCGATCTCCGCCATGGGCAGCACCTGGGGGGCTGGATAGCCGAACAGGGAGATGTTGAATTCCCGGCCGGTTATGAATTGTTCAACCAGCAGCGGCCCGTATCGTTGATAAAATTCAGGAAGTTTCTCCCGCAGTTCCTGGGCCGTGAAAACCACGGATTCCTGATCAATGCCGATGCTGGCATCCTCAAAGCGGGGCTTGATGATGGCCGGCAGGGGAATGTCCGGCAGCGCCCCGGCTGGGGCGCCGTCATAGGTGAAGTAGGCCGGGGTGGCCAGTCCGGCGGCGGCCAGCTGCCGCTTGGCCAGCAGTTTGTCGGTGGTCAGCATGAGGGCCAGCGACCCTGAGCCGGTGAACGGCAGGCCCAGCAGCTCAAACACGGCGGCCGGATGGCCGCCGAGGTGCGGGTTGTCGTCAACGCTCTCGCACAGGTTGAACACGGCGTCCACCTGCTCCTGCCGGATCACCTCCAGAAATTTCCGCAGATCGCGGTCAAAGGGCAGCGGAGAGCCGGGAATCCGCCAGCTCGTCGAGGCCGCGCTCCACCGCTTCCACCTGCTGCAGCACATCCTGGGAGGACTGCCAGTTGGCGCTGCCGGTTTCCGCCGGCCGGTTGTAAACAATGGCGATTTTCATGATTTTGTCAATTATGATGAATTCGGGTAAAGCTCTTTACCACGGAGCACACCAGAGAGCACAGAGAAAGTGTTGTTAATTACAGCAATGTTATCTCTGTCGAACTCTGTGCGTCTCTAGTCGGACTACATTTCATCAATCTTTCATCCGAGTGATAGGCCGCGTCCACGATTTCCGCAATCAGCTGCTGGTAGCTCATGCCGAATTTGCCGGCAATGATGCACATATCCGAGTGCTCCGGGTGCAGTCCGGCAATGGGGTTGATCTCGATAAAGGACGGATGGCCGTTTGCGTCGGAACGCAGATCGACCCGGCCCGAGTCCCGGCAGTCCAGGACATGCCAGACCTTGAGCGCCAGCTCCACCGCCTCTCTGGCCTCGGCATCATCCACGGCCCGGTATTCCACCACCTCCTCGCAGATCTCCTTGTTGCGGTAGGAGTAGACATCGGGATCGGAATTTTCCAGCAGCACCACCTCCATGATCCCGATGGACCTGGCCTTGGCGCCGTTGCCGACGATGCCCACGGTGAATTCCCGGCCGGGCAGGAAGGTTTCGATCAGCACCGGCTGCCGGTAAGTGGCGAGCAGTTCGCGGCAGATTGCCTCAAGCTGGTCGCTTGAGGCAATCTTCGAGGCCGCGGTGACCCCTTTGCCGGTGCCTTCGGCAATGGGTTTGGCAAAGAGCGGATAGGGCAGGTTGATGCGGGCTATATCCTCAGGGGTGCGGACCACGGCAAAATCCGGGGTGGGCAGGCCCAGGTCCCGGATGATGTGCTTGGCCATGGCCTTGTGCAGGGTGATTGACAGCATCAGCGGGTCGGAGAAGGTATAGGGAATGCGGTAGGCATCCAGCAGGGCCGGGACGGCGGCTTCACGGCCGAAGCCGTAAAGCCCCTCGGCGATATTGAACACCATGTCCCATCTTTCGCCGGCCGCCAGCCGTTTGACCAGGCTCTGGATATTGCCGATACGCACGGTTTCGTGGCCGAGGTTCTGCAGGGCCGTTTCAATGGCGTCAATGGTGTCGGGGCGGTCGAACTCGGCGGTTTCTTCCTCGCCATAGCCTGCGGCAAGATAGTCTGCTCTCAGGTCGTAAGTCATACCAAATTTCATTTTGTTCTCCGGGAAAAAATGGGAAGCAGACGTCTGGTTTTACAGGGTGTCAGGATAGCGATAGATATTGCCCTCATAATTTTTGAGGAGCAGATCGCTGCCATCACGGCCGACAACCGTTTCCGGCAGCAGGGGAATTTTTCCTCCGCCCCCGGGGGCGTCGATGACATAGGTGGGCACGGCATAGCCGGTGGTATGGCCCCGGAGACCCTGGTAGATTTCCAGTCCCGTGGCCACGGATGTTCGGAAGTGGGCGGAGCCGATAATGGGATCGCACTGGTAGAGATAGTAGGGTTTTACCCGCATGCGGACCAGGCCGTGCATAAGTCTTTTCATGGTGGGCACATCATCGTTGATGCCGGCCAGCAGCACGGTCTGGCTGCCCAGCGGGATGCCGGCGTCGGCCAGTTTCTCGCAGGCCCTTTTCATTTCCCTGGTCTGTTCCGCCGGATGCATGGCGTGGATGCTGATCCACAGCGGATGGTAGCGCCGCAGCATCCTGGTCAGCTGGGAGGTGATGCGCTGGGGCAGCACGGCCGGGGTTTTGGTGCCGATGCGGATGAGCTCCACGTGTTTGATGCTGCGCAGCCGTTTCAGCAGGTATTCCAGCGTTTCATCCGGCAGGGTCAGGGGGTCGCCGCCGGAAAGCAGCACATCGCGGATCTCCTGGTGGCTCTCGATATAGGCAAAGGCCTTTTCCCAGCGCTCCTTGAAGCCCTTTGTTTTCTTGGACTTGCCGACCATGCGGGAACGGGTGCAGTAGCGGCAGTAGTTGGAGCAGTAGTCGGTGACCAGAAACAGGACCCGATCGGGATAGCGGTGCACCAGGCCGGGAACCGGGGTGTGACTGTCCTCTCCCAGGGGATCATGGGCCTCGCCGCTGGATACCATGAGTTCGTTTACCACCGGCACCACGGCCCGGCGGATGGGGTCCTTGGGATTGTTCGGCGACACGAGGCTGGCGTAATAGGGGGTGATGGCAAAGGGCAGGGTGGAGCTGTGACGCTGCAGGGCCTGGCGCTCATTGTCGGTCAGCCGGACAAATTTTTCAAGCTGGGATACGGTGGTAATGCGATTTTGCAGCTGCCAGTGCCAGTCATTCCATTCGGCTATGGTGGCGTCGGGAAAGTATCGGTTGCGGAAGGCTTTGGCGCGTGAGATCGCGGGGAATCTTGCCGGGAGGGCGGAAGCAAAGGACGGGGAGCATGCGGGTGCAAAACTGCCTGGAGGCTCCTCAGCTTCTTCTAGGGGAATAATTTTTAATGTCATGGTTTTTCTCCTGATTTTTATCTTTTTTTTACGGGGCACACAGAGTCGAAATGACTCGGTAAATAACAATATAAAACCTTATATGCCGCCTAATATATTTAGCAAGAAAAAATGTCAATAAATAATGATTTTTGATGAAAAAAAATGAAAAAAAATCTGCCCTGGCTCAATGCAGGGAGAGAAGGTAAGTCCGCAAATTTGATGAGGTATTGCTTAGGCCCAGTTTTTCCCTCAGCTTCTTGCGATGAAAGTCCACGGCGCTTGCGGTAACCTGAAGCGCATCGGCAATCTCCTTGCTGGTTTTCCCGGCGCGGACAAGGGCGGCAACCTTTATCTCCTGCGGGGTGAGCAGCTGATGGATGGCGGACATCCTGGTGAGAAATGGGGAGATGATTTCCTGCAGATGGGTTTCTATGATACCCAGCAGGGTGAGTTGGCGCTGGTCCAGCGGCGTTTGCCGCAGTTTCTCCACATAGGGCATGATCAGCGCCACCACATTGGCCAGCACCTGTTCTTCGGTTTTGATTTTGTCCTGTTCCCGATGCTGCATCAGCACCTTGAGGGCGACATTTGTCTCCTCGATCAGCTGTTTGCCGGCGGAGAGTTCCGCCTCCTTTTTGATTAGCGCCTCCTGGGCCTCCATGACGGGGGTGATGTCTTCATGGGTGACAATGACCTTCGGCAGGCCGGTGGAGCGGTAGCCCACCACCCGCAGCGTATACCAGCGCTTCTCCGTCCGGGAGCGGCAGGGATAGCGGGTAACATATTCCTTCGCCTCGCCGGCGATGACCCGCCGGATGCCGTCGGCCAGCTCGTGAACATCCAGGCACGATGCTGCCGTCCGGTCGCAGATGGCGAGATAGTTCATGCCCTGCCAGTCAAGCGCTGCCGGCAGCCCGTTTTCGCGGGCAAATTCCTGCCAGGCCCGGTTGGTTGCCAGGATAACCCCGTTCTCGTCGAGAATGGCGATATGGGAGGACAGGGAGTTAACGATGTCCTTATAAAGATTTTCGCACAGGGAGAAATCTTCCATGGGGGCGTGGCGCTTATGGGACAAGGATTTTGGGGAAAAATGATAGTTTAAGCTACTATTTTTCTATCAATATTATCCTATTGTGTCAAGAGGTTTGCGGGCTTAATTTCTCACTTAACGAAGCAGTTAAAGTTAAGATAAAAAAATACTTTAAAATTAAGATATATGGAGGTTTGCCATGAAAGGTGGATATGCATCAATGGTATGGCTCAATGATGAAGAAGGAAAGGAATTCGTCTGCTATCTGGACGATGTCGGAGGGGATATCACCAGCCCGAGAAAGCTGACCGCGGACGAGAGAGCAAAATGCCTTAATGTCAATGAGATTGTCGGAACGGAACGCTGGTAGTTTATCTGCCAGTGCATAAAAAAAACCGGACTCCGTAATGGGGTCCGGTTTTTTTATGTGCTTTTCCCGCCGCCGTCAGCGCAGAAAAACATGGCGGTCAGCTGAACGGACGGCGGTGGCGAGGGTGTTTGCCGCCCTCATTTTCCCACGCTGATCCCCAGGTCTTTCAGTTTGACCAGCACATCCTTGATCTGCGCCTCGTTACAGTCATCAATATGGTAGACGTTTTTCATGCCATCCACGAAGTGCACGACAAAATGGCCCTGTTCATCAAGTAAGGCCTTGCGGATATGATCTCTGTCCAGCCACGGTTTAAGCTCTTGCATAAAATCATTCAAACTGCAGGTCTTCATTGCTGGTCCTCCATGGGTTTTGGAATTATAAAAAAATAAAAATTGTCGCTTGCGGAGCTGCCAGCCGGACGGGCTGTCATCTTTTTTTATACTATATAACACAATTTGTCAGGTAGGATAATTTTTCTGCATTTTTCATAGAGCCAAACTGGAGGCGATTTTCGGGATTACTTGGGGGAATAAAACTTTTATTGTATCATCCGCCCTAATTATGCTACCTTTTGTCCGGTGGCAATGGCCGGTTTTCCGCCGGTTGAAAAAAGGCCCCACCCGTAGTTTCAGGCAAGCGATATTGGAGATTTAACATATGAAGCGTCCCCCCCTGCTTACGGAAGACGGTTATCTGCTGGTTGACCAGCAAACGGAACCCACTATTGATGAAGTACTCGGGGTGCCTGAAACTGGCCGGGGTCATGCGGCTGGAGGATACCAGCGATACCCTGCGCGGCGTTATCGGGGATTTCGCCGCCGCCGGGCTTCTCCGGCAGCACTGCTGCCTGATCGGCAGGAGCGGACATTCCCAGATCGGGCTTGACGTGGATTTCGGCGATGGCTTGCCGGAAATCGACACCCGGCGCAAGCGCATTGATCTGCCCGTCCAGCTCACCTCGCTCAATCCCAATATTCCCGATACCCTGTTTGCCGAGATCAAGGCCATGGTGGAAGGCAACCGGCGGCTGACCATCGGCCGGCTCTTTGTCCCCATGGCCCCGCCGCTCTCCCGTGAGGCCATCGAGCAGGCCGTGGCCGATAACCATATCCTGCTGACATCCAAATCGAAAATCGACGAGCAACGGGGTGGTGACCATCCCCCTGGAAAATATCCGTTACCTGCTGTCCAACACCCTGCTCACCGCGGGCCAGAACGGCCAGATCGTGCTCTACGAGAGCAAGCAGGGGCTGGGCCTGATCCAGTATTATTCCTACAGCGGACTGCCCGCCACCCTGGAGCCAGGAAATTTTCTGTGCGGGGCTATCCGCATTTCGCTTGGTCCCTATAGCGCCTTGATTGAAAGGGTGCTCAATGCGCCGGGTGTTTTTCATCTGGCCGCCCGTCTGCTCGATGCGGTGCGGACCAGCGGCATCAACATCCCGCGGCAGGTGGAACTCTATAACGGCAGTGACCAGCCGGTGGCCACCCATGATCTGCAGGTGCGTCTGCGTCTGTTCCCGGCCGATCTGACCACCGCGCGGGTGGCCACCCGTCTGCTGTCAGGCAGCCGGGCCCGGAAAATCATGCAGGACGGCGTTGATTTCGCCGACGCCACCAGCTATCTTTGACATCAATGTCTGTGATGCCCTGTTTGACAGCCTCAGTTCGGAGCCCACCCAGCGCGGCAATTACGGCCGCATTCTTACCCGCAGCAGGTGCATTGACATCCAGCGGGAACTGCTGGAAAACGAGTGGCATGAAAGCTGCCCAGAACCGCATTGTCTACGAGGCGGCGCGCGGCACCATCACCTCCGGCGTGCACTTCGGCGAGCAGATCAGCCCCGATTTGCGGGGTTTTGTGGAGAGCCTGGAGCTGGTGGGCGGCGCCCAGAATCTGCGCAAGGTTTTCGTCTCCCACGCAGTTCCCGGGGACGGACACGCTGCGGGTTCTCAAACGCAATAATGTCGGCGTCTTTATCGGCCGCAGCATCCGGCAGAGCGAAACCCTGAACAACGGCGGCCATGAGCAAGCCCTGGCTGGCCAGAGCAACATCTACTTCGGCCAGACCACCTATGAAACCTTCTGCGACCTGTCCAGCCGGGAAGATGCCCGTTTTTACATGGTTGTCGGCGACGGGGGCGAGAGGCATGTGCGGGAGTTCCACCGCGGTTTCTGGATGACCCGGGAGGGCAAGGAGAAAATTGCCGATGTGCACACCGTGATCGCCATGTTCGGCTCCCATGTGGAGGGCACGGATGAGGTGCTCACCGAACAGATTCATCAGTTTTTTGCCCGGCTGAGTGAGGTGCCGGAAATCGGCGGCTGTTTCGCCGTGTGCCACGGCAGCGGACCGGGAGTGATGCGCATCGCCGATGATGCGGCCGCCGATCAGGGCATTCTGCGCATCGGCATCGGCATCGACAGTGAAAAGATCGGTCAGCGGGCCAACCTGCGGCCCCCTGTCCTGCTCAATTTCAACAACTCAGCCCGGCACATGCGGCAGAACATCCTCGACCGCACCTCGCTGTTCAAGATCTACAATATCGGCGGCATGGGCACCTTTGAAGAGCTGCTGATCGCCATCACCAACCTGAAGCTTTTTGAGAGCCTGCCCGCCCCGCATATCTTTGTCGATCCCTTCGGCCTGGGGGAAAACGGCGCCCATCTCTGGGAGTCCACCCTGGCCCAGCTGAAAACCGCCTCCAGCCTGAAGACCATCGGCAGCCACATTGTCCGCCTGGCGCCGGCCTGGGTGCCCAACTTCTGCCATGTGGTCCGCGACTATGACGCGGTGCTGGCAGATCATCGCCGGTTTTGCCAGGGACCCGGTCACTTACTGGGAAAAGGCCGGCATCTCCGACCGGGATCTGCTGCATGCCTTTGACAACGCGGAGCGGGCAACGGGGTCATTATCCCGCCCTATCTGCTGGCAGGCGATGCAGTCCGTGCGCAGCCGCTGTGAATAAAGGGGACGGAGGTCGGAATCAACTGACCGTTGAATAACCATGCTGCCCAGCCTTGCCGCCATATTTTTCTCTTCGTTTATGATCGCCCTGTCCGGCGCCCTGATGCCCGGCCCTTTTCTTACCGTGACCATCAGTGAGAGTTCCCGCCGGGGCGCAGCGGCCGGCCCGCTGATGATCCTGGGCCATGGCCTGCTTGAGCTGGTGCTGGTGGTGGCGCTGTTGTCCGGCATGGCCCCTTTTCTTGCGCGCGACAGCGTCTTTATCGTCATTGCCCTGTTCGGCGGCGGGATTCTCCTGTGGATGGCTGTTGCCATGCTGCGCAGTCTGCCGACGCTGCGCCTTGATCTGGACGTTCGCACGGAAAAATCGCAGAATCTGGTGCTGGCCGGCATCGTGTTCAGTCTGGCCAATCCCTACTGGAGCATCTGGTGGGCATCCATCGGGCTGGGCTACATCATCCATTCCTTCAAGTTCGGCCTGCCCGGGGTGCTGTCGTTTTTTAGCGGCCATATCCTGGCCGATCTGTTGTGGTATTCCCTCATCTCTTTTGCCATTGCCAGGGGCAAGCGCTTTTTCAGCGACCGCTTCTATCGGGGCCTGATCGGCACCTGCGCCTCCCTGCTGGTGGTCTTTGCCTGTTACTTTCTCTACAGCGGTCTGGAGAGACTGGTGTAGGGGCGACCCCTCGTGGGTGCCCTATCCCGGACGGGCACCCAATTGGCCATCATCGGCACCCCCGAAATACCGGGACCATAGCAAACAACGGGCAGCCCGATCCAGGGCACCCGCAAGGGGTGCCCCTACTGCCCTCCCCCTTTTACTCCGCCAGCACGCTGGCGGCCTCCCTGGCAAAGATGGCATGAACCGCCCGGGTGGGGTGCACCCCGTCCCAGAACAGGTATTCATCCGGGTCGTGGCAGGCAAAGGGGGCAAGATTGGGGGTAACACAGGCTGCCGTTACCTCGGTCAGCCCGAAACTGCCGGGATCGGCCGCGTATGCATTGAGCTGGCCGTACATGTCAAGACGCCTGATGTCAATGTCCGGCAGGCTTGCCTCCAGATTCTGCAGCAGGTTTTCAAGCTCGGTATTGAAGGTGATACTGAGTAATCGCGCATAGAAGGCGGCACCCGGCATGAGGGTGTCCAGCTGCCGTACGGCCGGAGTGAGGCTGATATCCGCCCCGTTTAAAACCAGGAATTTCCGGGCTCCGGCGTCATAGAGATCCAGCATGGCGGTGGCAATGGCGGTCAGGGCCTCCTCGAGCACGCCGGCAGGACCGGGTTCACTGTTAGGGTCGACCAGCAGCGCATCCCGGATGTCGTTTGACCCCATCTCGACAGCATAGAGGGCGTCCGCCGGGGCCTCCGGGAACCGGTCAAAAAAGGCTCTGCACCTGGCTGGCCAGGTTCATATTGAGGCCATCCTCCCTGGCCCTGGCTCCCCCCACCGCATAGTTTGTCGCCGCGCCATCGGCGACCTGGAAGGCGGGACGGGTGCTGCCGGCCAGGCCCACTGAACGGGCGTACTGCTCGACCCAGGTGGCGCCGTTGCTGAAATGGTGCCCACCCCGGGCATAGGGCGCGTCCGGCACCAGGAGGCTGTCCAGGGTGTCGTAGGGAGGCCTGGAGAGCCAGCCGGTCAGGGCATAGGCATTGCCCGGGTCCGACAGACTGGTGCCGAAGACCACAATCCGGTCAAAGGTAAGGGCTCCCGCCAGGACCGGTGCCAGGACCGAGCTGACCACAACCATAAAAATGACCAACCTCTTTGCTTTTCCTCTCATCCGTTCTCCTCCTGGGTCAAATTCAGACAGTCCCGGCCGCTGTTTCGATTATTGTCATGTCAGCCAAAAAAAACCAAAGGGGCAGAACCCATGGTCGATGATGCGGCTGCAGGTTTTTCCAAGGCGCCGGGAACGGACCTTATGGAAAACATCATCGAGCTGAGCTGCCCCGTTGGTCTGGCACTCTTTGTTGCTGGCCGCGGAGCAGTCCTGCCCTCTGCAAATGAGGACAAGACTACTCTAAAACGGCAGAAAAATGAATGAAATTATCAGGTTGTGTTTCAGCTACTTCTCCACCAGGGCAAAGGCCCCCACATCGGAGGCCTCATAATCCCTGATCCGGTCATAACCGTCCCGGGTCCTGGGGAAGGTATGCAGCCTGACGGCAAAGGCGCAGCGGCTGTAAGCGTCGAGCAGATCACCCACCGTTACCCCGGAGAGCCCTTCCGCCACCGGGGTGGTGGTGGGCGGGCCGGCTGGATCGGTGACATTCAGCCAATCCGCAGGCGACTCCAGGGTGCCCGACATGCCCCGGTTGATGGCCAGATCGTATTCGGCAAGGAAGCCGTTGGGGTGATAGGCCTGGTATTTTACCTCGATCTCCTGGTCTGTATCGGTATATTCCAGGAACTGGCATTCCTGGGGAACGGTGCCGGTAAATCCCACCGACTCGATGGCGGCCACGGTATCGCAGTTGTCCACATGCACGGTGAACAGGATGCTGCCGTCGGGTTGCACATGGGGCGCATCGTCCACCGGCCACTCGTCATCCACCATGGAGCCCTGGGCCAGGAAAAACTTGAATCCGGCCCCGGCCGGCGTCACCTGGGTGCCGGCCGCATCAAACATCTCAAGCCGCAGGGTGTATTTAGCCGTCCGCGACATCGGGGTCCTCGGCCAGGGTGGTGGTGTCCCATTTGGCAAAAGGCCGGTCATACCGGTCGTTTTCCACATACCAGTCCAGCTCGGGCGGCGGCACCTCGAACAGGTTGTCCTCATTGCTGGCCGGGTTGGGATTGGGGTTGGGGCCCAGTTTGTAGGTTTTGATCTTCGGGTGCAGCGGGTCGGTCTGGTCCAGGTAGCGATGGACAATGGGGGTGTCGATGTTGGTCCAGCCCGTTTCCCCCTGCTTCTGATAGGACCAGCGGTAATACATGATATTGGGCCCGGCCGGGTCGCGCAGGCCATCATGAAACTGCATGTTCAGATCAAGGGTTTTGCCGTAGGGGTCATAGGTGGCCCCGGCGGTGGGATGATACAGTCCCTGATTGGCGTCGGCAATTGCCGGGGGTTTGAGATGGCCCTGATGGATCTTCCACCAGCCGTCATTGCCGATGCCGATGGGCATAACATAGATGCCGGGCTTGTCCACCCCCGGATTTTCAAAGTGGCAGCGGGCCTGCGGGTCGGTGACCACCAGGTGCACCTCCTCGCCGCTCGGATGGTTCCAGTAAGTATGGCAGGGCACCGGCTTCGGGGCATAGACATACTTGAGGCAGCCGGAGATGCACTGTTTGACCTTGAAGTAAAGATCCGGCTGTTCCGTTGTGCAGAAAAAAATGACGGAGGTGCTGAAATGACCGTTGGTGTCGGTGTTGGCCGTGGCAAGCAGCGACTTGGTGTAAAGGCCCGGCAGGTAGAGGCAGATATATGGTCTGAATACCGCGATGTTGTCCGCAATGAATCTGCGGAAACTCTCGGTGGGCAGATTTTTTATGGCAACCAGGCTGACCTGGGATGCCAGCTGGCTCGCGGCGGATGCCGTTGCCGTGGTCGTCGTGGCCATGCTCACATCGGCGGTGAGGGACCGCCGCGCCAGTTTTGCCGTGGCGGCCCCGGTCACTCTGATCGGAAGTTTCTCTTTGAGGTAGGGCCGCGGATCGGGCCACGGCCGCGGCGGAACGGGAAATTCCTCCGGGATGCGCAGCAGTTCTTCCCGGAATCTCTCCAGCTCAAAGGGCGGCAGTTGCAGGATGTAGCCGATATAGTCCACCTCGTATATCTCCACGATGGAGGTGCAGACCGGCGCGTAGATGGTGGTGTCGGCATCGGGCTTGATCCGCTTTTTGACATCCCCGGCAATGTGGTAGAAATAGCCGAACCAGCATTCCCAGTCCGGCCGGGCGACGCTGATGCCCAGGTCAACGGTCTTGCCCAGCTGGGCCACCACGGTGGTGCTGCGGGCCTTGGCTCTTGTCAGCAGGCTGGTCTTTTCAAGCTCCGGGCCCACGGTGATTTTAAACTTGCCCTGCTCGCCGAAACCGTAGTCGGTTTTCAGGGTGGCGGCCCCGTTGGCGCTGACCATCTGCGCATCCAGCAGTTCCCCGGAGGGGCTGAGCAGATATGCCTTGACCGGCGGGCTTTTTTCCCCGGCCTCCATGTTTCTCAGGTCAAGCTTCACCCGAAATATGGTTTCCACCTCTCGCTTATTTTTTTTAAGAATGTTTGCCATCCCAAGTCTCCTTTTTCCTGTTTTTCATTTCATCCTTCCCATAGCACAAAAAGAACGCCACAACTGGAATTATCCGGATCAATATTTATGCCATCATGCTGGAATGGTATAAAGCGATAATGAAATCAAAAGATTATGAAAATTGTGGCAGATCATTCCCTGGGCATTTCCTGATGAATCTGTAACCTGAAACAGCGGTGAATGGATAAACAGGGGAGATGAAAGAGAAGTATTTGCGAAATTCCTTCAGGATGTTAGGTAGGTGCTCGATAAAGCCGCCAGGTAACACTATTCTGTCACTGATCGAGGTTACAGATTGTCCTGTTTTTTCATCGCTGGCCGGGGTGAGGAGATTGCAGAATGGCCGGGGCGTGAGAAGAAGGCAGGCGGCAGGCGGGTTGTATCGCCTTGGTCTGCGGTAAAAATTCCGGCAGTAGTAGAGAACTGCCCAACACCAGAAAAAAGGGAAAAAGGTCAAGGCGGGGTGTCACAGGAGGGAGCACAGGGGCATTGCGGGGGGATGCAGCCAACAAAAAAAGCGAGCCATGAAATGCATAACTCGCTGAAATTTCTTCTATTAATGGTCGGGGCGAGAGGATTTGAACCTCCGACCTCCTGCTCCCAAGGCAGGCGCGCTAGCCAGGCTGCGCCACGCCCCGACATAAAAATAAATGAGAAAAACCAATTAGCATTAAGTAGCGCAACCGTCAAGAAGAAATCAAAAGTATAAGCAGAATAACCGGCAAAATGTGAAATTTTATTATTTAAAATTGTTGACGGGCGAAAATCAAGTTGCTATATTTGCCGCTTCGTAAGGGCACCAACTAATCCCCGGTAGCTCAGTCGGTAGAGCAGGTGGCTGTTAACCACCTTGTCGGCGGTTCGAATCCGTCCCGGGGAGCCAGATATTCCCAAAAGTGGGCACTCCTGACGGAGTTCCCACTTTTGTTTTTTGTAGCAGGCCCGCCAGTGCCCCATAACTTCCTTTCAAGCATATCTGCTTTCCCTCTACTTTGATCTCATCTACCAGATGTTGCAGATATCCCTTGCCGAAGTTTGAATCCCTGTCCTGAAATTTCAGATTAAGGGCCTTGCAGAAATCCTCGATATTCTTTTGCCCAATATTCAAAATAGGCATTTCTTTTTTTCTTCGCATTCATTCTTGCCATTTCAACGAGTATTTCCTGTCGCCGGGCTTGATGCTTCTGCGCCCTTTCTTTAAGAGTATTGTCCATCGGTAGTAATCCTTGTTCAAATGCCTCGTAAAGTCTGGCAGTTGCTTTTTCGGTGGCGTTTAGTTCCTTCTTGAGTAAGCGCAACGATTCATCCTGCTGAGAATTGGCCTTTTTGCTATTAGAATGTAAGTCCTTGAGCATCATTTCAACTCTGCCAGGAGTGAAAATTTTATTAGAAATAGTTTCAAGAATCAGCCGGTCTATTTTTTCCATTGGCAGGTTTTTGCTGTTACATGCATTATTGCCCCGATTAATCCGGGAAGTGCATTTATAGTAACGGTAACGCCCTCCCTTGCCGGTGGCAATAGTCATGCTGGCACCACAGGCACATTTTAGCAACCCGGTTAATAGGGTGGGAGAATTCACAAGGCGGGGCGGCATATTCTTCGGTGACCGAGCATTACGCAGATGCTCGGTTTTAGTAAAGGTGTCGCCTTCTACGATCGGCGGCACCTTTACTAAAACCCACTCATCTTTGGGTTTGGCAGTTTGTGATTTGCTGTGCTTCTTGTTAAAATAATAATCACCAATATAAACGAAATTGGTGAGGAGATCCGCCACCGTGGATTTACTCCATAATTTTCCTCGGCGAGTGGTTCCCCTCTCATTAAGAATTTCGGCTATTAGCTTGATGCCGCATATTTTTCCCTTCAGGCCATTGATATACAGATCGAATATCCTTTGAACAATGACAGCCTCGCTGAGGTCAATTTCGAGGCGTTTTTTATTGCCTTTTCTCCCTGGGAGATCCACAGCAACGCACCGATACCCGAAGGGAGGATTTGAGCCGTTGAAATATCCCTGACGGGCGTTTTCCTTCATGGCCCGTAAAGTATGCTTGGCGTTCTCCTTGCTTTGATATTCATCAAACAAGCTAAAAATTCTCCTCGCCATTTCCCCGGCGGGATCATCGCTTGTCTGCTGGGTAATCGAAATTAACCGCACACCATATTTGTTCAGGTGACGCTCATAGAGTCCGAATTCCAACGAATCCCGGAAAAAGCGAGAGAGACTGTGAACCACTATCACATCAAAAGGCGCAGGCTTCGTGCTGGCTTCAGTGATCATCTGCTGAAAAACCGGCCGGCGGTCATCGGTCGCTGAAGCACCTAATTCTTGGTATTCAATGGCCACAGTATAGCCTTGCCGTTTGCACCATTCTCGAACTTGCCGCAATTGGTCAGGAATGGATAGATCCTTCTCAACCTGTTTAGTGGTTGATACCCTTGCATAAATCGCTGCTATCATTATCTCACCTCAGCATCCGAATCGCTAAGCTGGATAGCTTGCGCGATCAGTTCATCAAAGAAGTTATGCACCAATTGCATTTCGTCAGGAGAAACATAATCTTCCGGAAGATCAAAATTGACATGGATGTTAAATTCGCTTTCAGGCTTGGTCAATCATAATGCACCTCATTTTTCGCATAATGTATTCCTGCCATTCCATGCCATGCCAGTTTGTTTTTGAAAAAGCTTTTCCAGATCCTTGCCGAAACCGCGGTTCCCAAATTCATTAAGAGTGAGTTTCCTGAAGGCTTGATATTGCTGCGCAGGTAAAGGAGGATTCAGCAATCAGGAGAACCTGATTCACTCGATTATTAATGAGTTGCTGGATTTCCTCTTGCTTTACCATTTCCCGCACCTGATATCATTAATACGTTTCTCGACTTCAGTCTGCCAAGTAATTGGCTCATAGAGTTCATGTAAACGGGGTATAAAGGAATCCAATGCCTCTTTAAGGCCAAGAGAATTTTTTTTGCCTTGAACACATTCGATGGCGGCAATGCTTTTGAAATAACCATAAAGGCTGATGGCCATTCGCTGCATTCGTTCCTCAAGTGCTGAAGGGCGGCCAATCACGCGATAAACACCCAGTTTGTTTAACTCGGCTATCCTGCTCTGTAAGTCAATCCAAAGTGGATGCAACGGCCAACGTGAGGAATTACTATCCTCATTCGGGACTCTCAAGGAGTCATGTTCCTCCGCAAGATAGAGAAGAATGTCGCCTTGCAGGTTTTGGAGGTCCTGAAAGGTGAGAATACCAAAACGGTTGAGAATCTTCTTTCTCATTTGCCATTCAATGCGCCAAACATCTTTGTCCATTCCCCAGATAAGGAAAAACCACACCTTGTTGCTTTGCTGCTCAATTTCAGCAACCTTATCATAAACCCGGCAAACGATATCCCCTTTGCCAAATGAAAAGGTCTGCACCTTGCCGTGTTCTCGATGCTGGCTGTCTTTGGATGATCGGCTTACAAAGTCATCCCCACAAAAATCTACCTGCGGGAGATGGTAATCAAAACAGATATCGACTCGGGAAAGTGATTCTTCCCTATAAGGGGAAAAGCCTGCGGAGGCAGCCCAGCGAAGAAATTTTTCATGCAGCAGCCATGCGGATTCACGCCAAAGTGCCTGCGATCTGAAGGTTACATAAAAATTCGGCTTGTTGAACTCTCCACATTCGATTTTGAAATCCTCATTTTCGAGGAGAAGAGGATAGCCGGAAGGTGTGCCGCGTGGATGCAACAAAAAATCAACTCCAGCGATAGAAAGAAGTGCCGGTTTTTTGGCTTTTGCTTGACGCAGGATTTCCCGTTGCTCGCCCAATCGTTCAAAATTGATGGCTGGCTTGTCTGATGGTGCCAGATAATAGGCACATACAAGGGTATCAATGCCATGAACTAAGAATTTGATTGCTTGAGTTTCCATATGTTGAATTAAGAAATTTCTTCTGAGTCAGGATATTCGGTAATAACAGTGGGAGTGATTTTCATAGGTTCAGTGGTTCCCGCTTCTTGCTCTAAATCGCGGAGGTATTTTTCTGTAAGAGTCCAAAAGCGCCCCCGGCTGCCGATATTTTCGTAAATGTATTGTATTTCATCCTGATGGCCGCTTGGTTCTGGTCCAAAGCATTGGCCTTTTTCGTCTTCCAGTCCGCTTTCAAATTGATCAAGTGCCGTTGCGAGGAGATCCCCGATAATTTCGGTTTTTGTTTTTCTTGGGTACATATCGCAAAGAGCGGAAATTTTCGCAGAAACTAAAAGCGGCAATCTCAACGAAATTTGTTTTGGGGTTAATTTGGTATTGTCAGGTGCATCCCATACTTTTGCAAGGTCTTTAGGTTCCATATTGTCTCCGAATGTTGATGAATGTTGTGTGACATTCATAATATATTTTCTGAAATTTTATTGTCAAGCAAAAAAGCGCGCCGCTGAGAGCCGGGCTGAGCTCGTTTGGGCGGCTCCCCGTCTTTCAGCGGCGCGTTTTTTTGAATCACCTCTTCAGGAAATTGATGATATGTTAAGGGAAAAGGTATAAAAGGAAAAAATAAGTCAGGAAATATCACTGGTAACCAATGTATTTTTAACCCCCCGTGTTACTGTAACGGGGGAACAGCTTCGGTTCCTTTGAGAAGGGGCGTTTTATTGGATGTTATGCCCAATTGGGCGAAGTAAGGACTATTTTTACTGGTCGGACATCATCCATATATTTTATGAAATTTTTAGCTGAGCTAATTTGTGGGGCAGGATACCTCCCCTATTGGGATGCAATCTCAGCAGTAGCTACCGCAGCAGCGGCGATTGCTACCGTAGCAGCGGTTGTGGTGGCTCTTTGGATTCCTGCGCGCGAAAGGGCAGAGAGACAACATGAGAAAAGAGAAGCAGAAACGAGAGCTGCAGAAATAGTTAACCAATCCCTTTCATCAATAATAGAGTTATTCCCTAATGTCGTCGAAGAGATACGACGAACGGACGGCGTATTGCTGGATACTCCCGGTTTGAATGTTATTTACGGTATTGACGCATGCAGAGAGCTTATAGAAAGAGAAGCTTATTGCTATCAGTTGCCAATCTCTTATATCGGACTAGGCATGTTGGTTTCATCGCTTGCTCGTAAATGGTGCGCAGAAATTTCTGTACGGATAGAGATACAACGAAATGCAGAACTAAGAGCACGGATAAATTGGCGAGAGCATGCCTTCACTTGCCACCTTGGAGAACAGCTTTATACGCATGCTAGAGAACTTCGCGACCTGTGCGCTGAAACGCAGAATTCGATGGTCTTGCAGCGTCTTCTTGGTTCAGGCGTGCTGCCAGGTGGGTAAAGCGATCATCCATAAGAGAAGTGAAAAAATAATTTCTCCTTTTAGCTATATGTTCAGGAGGAAAAAATGAAAAAATATATTCTGGTATTGGTAATTTTAATTTCAATTACCAATAGTGCGTTCGCACTAGAGTTCCTCCAACTTGGAGGGACATTTTCAATGCATGGCGAGATCAAACAAGACGATTCAATAAAGTTATTACTAGAACTTGCGACTTGGGAGAACCCTCCAACCGTGTTTGTGCAGACTTCAGCGGGTGGAAACATTGATGAAGCAATGAAAATCGGTGATATTGTTGGGGAGAGCCAGATTCCTGCTGGTCAGGAGAAGAATGTAATAGCGCGTGTGTTTTTATTTATGTTGCTGGTGTTGAAAGATATGCTCGAGGGGAAATAGGACTTCATCGACCATACTTTGAAAAGTCTTATTTTGCTAATTTGAATTCAAATGAGGCGAAAGATGAATATGAGGAACTGAAAAAATAAGAGCATTGAATATCTTAAAAAAATGGAAGTATCACAAAGTATAATTGAAAGAATATTTTCAACAGGATCAACTGAGATTGATTTTATTGATTCAGAGGAGGCGAACAAAATTTTCGGAAATCGTTCCCCTTTCTATGATGAGTGGCTTACCGCAAAATGCGGAAAATTTACTGAAGAGCAATCTAAGATTTTAAAATCTTATAGTAGTTTACGAGCTGCAAGAGCCACCAATCGAATTGCAAAAAATAAGGACGCGTCAAAATGAGAAAATTTTGGCTCAAATATTCAAGAGCTTTTTGAGAGAGGCTCAACTAGCATTACAAATGGAAAAAGCAGGAATGCTTGAACCCTATATTCAGTTATCAGAAATTCATGATGAGTGCGTTAAGAAAGCAACGAATGAGCCATTCCTATGGTTTCATCCGTCAATACAAAAATTTGTGCTTGACCTAAGCAAAGATATTCAGCCTGATGATAAAGCCAATTAAATATTGCGAGTTCGCACCTTCATGCTGGCGGAACGGGAAAAGATATTTTCCCATTGGTTACCAGATCCGTCTTTCCCGGGGAGCCAGATATCAAAAAGGCCGTTTCTCGCAAGAGAAGCGGCCTTTTTTGTTTGACAGCCCGCATTACCACCCTGGTCTACCGGTCACATCCCCGGCGGCGGGGAAGGAGGAGGGCCGGGCGGGGGCGGCGGGATTTTATAGCCTGGCGGCGGCGGGGAAACAGGTGCCGGGGTGGGCGCTGGTTGTGTTTCTTCCGATCTCCGCCATGTGTTCATCTGGAAACGGCCAGCCATGGGAACCAGGTGGCCGTTGGCATACATGCACTGAATGTAGGCGTTATCATACTGCTGCTGGCTGTAATAGGCGGAGGTTTGCGCGGTCTCGCTCCCGGCCATGGTGCCGACCAGCAGACCCGTACCAGCCCCGACGGCGGCCCCCTCATGCCCACCTATCAAGGCGCCGGCCGCAGCGCCTACCGCAGTGCCGGTCACGGCGCTGGCTACCCCGCTCTGGGTGGCGTTCTGGCTGGGGGAGGCGCCACCCACATACTCAAGGGCAAACTGTCTGCACCTCATGTCGTCGTAGCGGAACTGATCAAACGTTTTGCCAGTCCCGGGATACACCATCACCGACGGACCGGTGGGCATGGTGGCGCACCCTCCCAAAAGGAGGAGCAGCATGGAAAGCGGAAGCCATTTCAAGGTCGCGGAGGTCATGTCTTTATCCTCCATGGTCAAGGGGTCTGTTCGGTTTGGGGAAGAACCTTCAGCCATCCCCCCGGGCACTCCTGGACCGTGGGATAGTATCCCTCCGGATCGGTGCAGTAGTACCAGTACTGCTTGCGGTGGTGCGACCGGTTCAGCCGGGGGCCGTTCAATATAGACCGGGGGCTGGGGAGGCGGATACGTAAATAGGTAGGCGGCGGATAGTAATAGGTCGGTGGGTAGTAATAAGGCGGCGGGTAATACCGCCAACCCAGCAAGGGCGGGGCAATGTAGATGCCGACATTGCCGTGCCAGCCGTGGCTGCGCCGATGAGCCAAGGCAGCCTGGGTCATGCTGAGTCCTAACAGGAAAACCACAACCGTCATCGTCATTTTTTTCCAGTTCATCGTCGTCCTCCTCAAGGAGCAGTTCTGCCCCACGGCAGCTGCTGCGCAAAAGGATGAATCCTATCCAACCGGGGAAGGTCCTATTCTACATCACTCGAAAATAATTGTGCAAAAAATATAAAAATGATGATGGGCGATAAGAGGAGTGGCTGAAATAAAGAGCCTTGAGTACGTTCTGGTTGTTCGGCCCGCGCCACGGGTCAGTGGCCGAACCAGTCACTCAGCTTTCGGGCGGCTTTTTCCTTGACCTCTTGGTTGATGAACAGGGCTACCGTAACAACCGCGGCCGTCAGCACCCCGAGGTCATCGGCATAGCCGACAAGGGGGGTAATGTCGGCGATGGCGTCAAGGGGGATAATGAAGTAACCAAGCGCGCCGTAGATGACACTTCTGGCCCAGGCTGGAGTGGCAGGATTCTGCGCCGCAAAATAAAGCCACAAAGCCTTTTCAACGACCTCTCTTCCGGCCGTCCTGGCAAAGGCAATAACCTTGCCCCAGAACCCTTTGTCGGAATATTCGTTTTCAAAGCGGTGCTTCTCTTCTGCTGCCATGCATTGCCTCCCGCTCTCCATTTTTCTTACCAGCGCAGACTCAGACGCCGACAGGAATTCTTTTTCTACAAGTGTTTTTTATACCCGGCTCTGTCTTTTATTTCTATCATTTTCACCATTCGGCCGGCGTGAGATCAATTCATCGTGTTTGCGGAAAAGCCGGAATGCCCGACGATGCGCAGTCCGTTGCCCTGGAAGATGATTATGCTCGCCTAAGCTTGATGCGCAGTTCGATCTCCTGCACGTCGTCAGCGGCCTGGAGGGATTTGACAAAACCGCTGACCATGTCGGTCAGGGCGTCTTGCCCGGATTCCGTGAGGGGGATTGTGGCGCCGTTGACCAGCAGGGAGAGCTTTTCCTCTTCTTTCCCGGCATCCGGCAGAAAGCGTTTTTCAATAAAAGAGGCGATGGCGCGGCTTTCGTTTAGGCGGAAGATGTAGTCGCCGGCAATATTCTGGTCGGTGGCCACGGCGATGACGCCGGTCACCTGGCTGCGCAGCAGTTCCCCGGCGTCGCGGATCACCTCGATTTTGGCGACATTGACGGCCTTCTTGAACCCTTCGCCGATGACGATGTCCACCTCCGGGAAATAGCGGTGGGCAAGGGTGGTGAGCGACAGATTATTGTTGCGGGTCATCAGCACCATCTGGTCAGGGGCGACAAAGAGGATGGAATCAGCGCCTGCCTGCCGGTGTTTGTCCGTATCGGTTCCCGGTTGGTCAAAGGCGAGGCCGGTTTCCTTGCTTGATTTGATGACCGCAACCCGGTAGCCGTCATCTTTCAGATGTTTCACCACCTGGGTGGCCAGGGTGGTTTTGCCGCTGTTGTGCCAGCCGATAAAGGTAACTATCTGGGGCATGGAAAATCCTCAAAAAAGAACGGGTCCCTGCACAGGAGACCCGCGGGCATGAATTGTCTGGTAAGTGATTATTTTTTACCAGAGTTGCCAGGGAATTGCAATTCGCGCCAGGATTAAATTTCTCTCTGCTATGCGGTTTTTTGCCTCTTCCGCATGTTGAAGAGCAAAGAATTTTTTTAAAGAGTCTGGTACAATAGGCCTGTTTCAGCTCCTGTCAGTATGGCGGCGCATAATGTAATGTAAGGTGAAGATAATGATTGCGGGGAAAAACAAAATGGTCGGCCGGGTTTTGCGGCAGCAATACCTGTGATCTCGTCTGCAGGATTGACGAAGAGATAAAAAAAACAGCGGAACTGCATGGGGCCCGGCTGCATTGCGCGCCAGGCTGCTCACAGTGCTGCACCATCTCATCGGTTCTGCCCCTGGAGGCGGAGCTGCTCCGGCAGGCGGTGGGCCGGCTGGATGCACAGGTAAAAAAGAAGATACAGGCCCGGGCGGGGACTCCTTCATGCCCGTTGCTGGTTGATCGGCTGTGCGTGGTGTATCAGAGCAGACCAATCATCTGCCGCACCCATGGTTTGCCCATTGCCTATGTGGATGATGAGCGGCAGGCGATAGAGGTTTCCGCCTGTCCTCTTAATTTTGCCGATGATTATGATTTTAATCAGCAGGAGCTTTTCTTTATCGACTCCTTTAACGGGGAGCTGGTCAGACTCAATGAAGAATACTGCGCCGCCCGGGGGATAAACAGCCGCAAGCGGGTGCCGATGGGGGAATTGCTGGATTGCGTAGTTGTGGAGCGAGGCAGTTGAGGTGCTGAAGCGGCCGGAGTTCGGATTGAAAGAAAGGCCCGGCCCTGCAACAGGCAGGGGCGGCTGTGCGTTTCTGATAACGCACAGCCGCCCCTGAAGAATTCCCGGTAAAGCCGTGAGTTTTTATCTCAGTCCGGGGATCTGATAGGTGTGGATGTAACCGATGACATGCAGGTCATCATCCCCCATGGCGGTGAAGCCTTTCATGTTGGAGCCGACGAAATCCCCACCTCCCTGGTAATGGGTGGCGCCGAAGACCTTCTCGTTTATGTTGACATCAGTCTCCAGCCAGTCTCCTGATCCTGCCGATGTTTCCACCAGTACCCTGCACCGTGCCGTCATAGGTGGCCGGCTGGCCGCCGCCCCCCGGGGTAACGGTCTGACCGCGCTGGCTGAAGGTATCCAACCGGTGGTAGGTATTCATGTGGCTGTAATCAAAATAAACGGGATTCTTGCTGTAATTGATGGCATCCGGCAGCGGGTTGCCGTCTGCGTCGTAGGCGCTGTAACCCACCACCTTGTTGATGCCCAGAATGGAGTTCATATAAACGATCTTGTCGGTGGTGATGGTGCCGCTCTTGTCCGCCGCTGAGGCGAAGAAGGTGGCGGCAAAGTCAAAGTCCTCATCCGCGCAGACGTCCGCATCCGAGCGGGTGGTGATGCCGCTCCACGCTTCGCAGCCGGTGCACGGTTCAGCAGAAACCACCAGATTGCCCTCGGCGTCCGTGGTGGTGTAGTAGGTTGTGATTCCGGTGGCGTCCACCAGGTAGCCGAGCCCGAAACTTTTAACATGTTCGATGTCGATGGTCGGCCGCAGGGTCTTGGACGGGCCGTCTTCCAGCTCAACCTGTTTCCAGGCCGGGATGCCGCCGTTGAGAGAATGTTCAACCGGGCATCCGGTCATCGGCCGGGGTGATCAGGTGCCCGTCCTTCATCAGCTTGAGGTAGAGGGCGAGATTTTCTTTCGGTGAATCGATGGCCTTGACCACGGTTTCCAGCAGCAGCGGGTCGCCGTCCTCATCGGCCAGGAATTCGTCGTAGATGTCCGTGGTCAGCAGCAGACGGCCTGAGGCATCGATTTTCATGTCCTTGGCATTGTTGATCGCCCGGATGGCCTCGTCAAAGGAGTCATCCAGTACGGCATCCGGCGCCCGGCTCAGGTTGAGCCGGCCGAAATCAACTGCTGCAATCAGATCATCCAGGTAGACATCCACGTAATAGGTGTTGTCGTTCCATGTTTCCGTCTCCGCGTCAATAAAAAGCTCGTGGGGCACCTCGCATTCGGTGCGCTCCCAGGTGGCGTCATAGGTCATCAGCAGCGGCAGGCGGTTATTGTCGAGTCCGGTTTTTGCGGAAATATCCCCCCAGCGCTCATAATCGGCCACCGGCTGGAGGCATTGGCTGGGGTAAGGGGAGGCATAGTAGATATCGCCGGTGGCGGGGTTGGGGACATATGCGCCGGTGTCCTCATCGGTGACGGTGTAAGTGGCGAAATCCTCGGTCAAAACAGGTTCGCCGCCCACCGCGGTGGCGGTTGTCCATTTCTGGCGCTGCACGGTGGAGACGTTGCCGTTGGGATCGACCCACTGCACATCTTCAAAGACGGGGTTGCCAGCCGCGTCAACCTCCGGCACCTTCTTGGTCTCCCCGCCCTGGTAGCGATAGAGCATATACAGGTCGCCGAACAGAGCGCCGGAATCGGACATTTTGTCCCTCAGGGGTCCTTCAATATCGCTTGGCATTCCACCTGATGACCCTTCTTCGCTGACTTCACTGGTTGTTCCGCCGGAGGCCGGGGCTGTGGCAGTGGTTCCCTGGTTGTCCCGCCGGAGGTCGAGGCTGTGGCCCACGGTGGTTCCGCTGGTTGTCCCGCTGGAAGTCGAGGCTGTGGCAGTGGTTCCGCTGGTTGTCCCGCTGGAAGTCAACACTGTCGTCGTGCCTGCGCTTGTTGATCCGCCGGAAGTCGGGTGCCGCTTCCGCCGCCGCCTGCCCCCGGACCCTTTCCGGCAAACACGGGTGCGGTAAATCCCAACAGGGCAAGGGCGGCAATGGAATAGGTCAATCGATGCAGAATTCTCCTCTTGATTTTCATACGTTTCCTCCTCTCTTGTCAATTTGTCGAATATTACTTTTAGTCATTTCCTTGCTACACGCGGTCTCTGTTTTTTCGGCATATCCGGACAAGCTGGCTGCCGGTAAAACCGTCTCCTTGAAAATACAGAGACATCTTCTGTTTTCTTCTCGCTCACGCGGCTGAACGGCGTTGCCCCTTCCGGCAATTTGCTGCGGAAGGGGCCGCTGAGAACAACTCAGCCATCCGGCTCTGCTTCGCCGGCGCGGACTAAGTGAAAGCCGCCTGGCCGCAGGGCCGTGGAGGTTTTGGCTTCAGTTATGTTGCCGTTGATAAAAAGGATTGTTTGGGTATTGCGATTTAACACAACGGGCGAAGGATTTGCCGGATGGAAAAAATTGTCCGGCAGAAAAACTGGAGAGATGAGGAGGAATGATGACGCATTTCCAATACCTGTGAATTCGAAATGAATGTGACTGCGCAGTCCCTTTCCCTTCACGCATTGCAGATTTTTCTCCCCTTCCCGTTTGAAAAATCTGGAACAGCCATGAACCCTGCTGCGCAGCACTTGTTCCGCTCATTCCCCTCAATTCTCCTCCCTTTCCCGCCTTCCCTGCGGAAAAGAAAATGGTGACGGCCTGTTTGAACATGCTCATCAAATTGTAACTTTTTCATAGAGCAATAATCCTGCCAAACGGATAAAGGGGAGCATTTTGTCAATAATTTTTTCTGTTTATTCTTTGCCGGGCCAGTTATTTCAAGGGGTGCGGGGCTGCGGGGAAATATTTTTCTACCCCTTGCGCGGGGGGCGGTCAATCTCCTTTGGTGGGGTGTTTTCCTGAATTCTGGAAGATGAATCCATTTTTCTGGATGTTTCCGTTTTTCTGGATTTTACAGGGGACTACTCCGCATAACCGCTTAAGACACAAACAAAAAGCGGGCAAGCGATTTCTTTTCACTTCACCTTCACCTTTGCCGCCGGCATATGATAGAGTTAAATTTATGGCAGAGCGTTTCTTTATCGCCCCTCCGCTTCAGTCAATATATCCCCACTTTTATTTGCGGCAGTGGGATTCCCGGAGGGTATCGATAATGGTTCTGGTATCGCGTCAGGCCAGGATGGTCATGGGCGCTTGCGTAGATAATTTTCGAATAAAAAAGGAGGGCTGAGGTTGACATGCGAAACATAGCCGGGATCTTCACCGTTTTGTGGATTTTGTTCTCATGCCCTCTTGCCGGCGCCCATACCGGCCCGCATAAAATCGGCATCCTGATGTGGCATGAGGCGCCCCATGATGAAAAGGCTCTGCAGGGGTTTATTGAGGGAATTCAGCTATCAGGAATTTCCTGCAAGATCGACCTGAAACGGGCTTACGGTGATGAAGCCAAAACCAGGGAGTTCATTCGCCGCTGGAAGGAGGAAAAGGTGGACCTGATCTTCACCGTCGGCACCAAGGGGACCCTGTGGGCCATGGAGGAGATAACCGATATCCCCATTGTCTTCTCCGCCGTTACCGATCCGGTGGCCACGGGAATAGCCAAGAGCTGGCAGTCATCGGGCCGCAATATCACCGGCAGCAGCAATTGGATTGAGTTCAGAAATAAACTGAAGATCTTTAAAGAGGCAATCCCCCACCTGAAAACCCTCGGGGTCATTTTCCGCTCCAGTAATCCCGTTCCCCTTGCCGAAACCAGATGTGCCCGGGACTGTGCCGCTGATATGGGGGTCACCCTGAAAGAGGTGCCCATAGATTCGGCGGAGCAGATCGAAAGCGCCGTCAAAAAGTTGCTTGACCAGGGCGTCGATGCCCTGTGGGTGCCGATCGAGGACCAGGTTTATAAAAATATGTCGCGGGTGGGCAAGGTGACCCAGCCGGCCAGATTGCCCGTGGTCTCCAGTACGGTTGAGGGGGTCGAAGATCCGCAGGAGGGAGGTCCGGTGGGCATGGTTTCCGTGACAGTGGATTATGCGTCCCTGGGCAGGCTCTGTGTCCCGGCGGCCATTGAGATACTGACCAAAGGCAAGAACCCGCAGGAAATTCCGATTGTGACATCGGACCGCTATTATATCACCATCAATGTCAATGCCGCGGATGCCATCGGCTACCGGCTGCCGCCGATTTTTCTGGCCAAGGCTGACATGGTCCTGCGGGGCTTTGCCGGACAAAAGATCGTGGTCAGCGGCACCGGGGACAGTCAGGCCTTGCTGCGGGAGGCGGCCAACGCACTGGAGGCGAAGCTTGGCGGCGGGGAAATTGATATCCCGGAAAGTATCGGCTCAGGCGGCGGGGTAAGAGCGGCGGCAGCCGGGGAAATTGACCTGGGCAGGGTTGCCCGGCAATTAACCGAGAGTGAAGAAAAACTCGGCCTCAACTTCAAGCCGTTCGCCAAATGCCCGGTTGTCTTTGTTGTCCATCCCAGTGTCACTCGGGTTGACAATCTCACCTCCGAAGAAATTGTCGGCATTTATTCCGGTAAAATTACCGACTGGAGTCAGCTGGGTGGCGAGACGGGAAAGATTTATGCGGTGGGCCGGGAACCGGGGGACTCCAGTCTGATTGTTTTAAATAAGCTGCTTGCCGGGTTTAAGGACATTGTCAATCCAACGGCCAAGATCATCTATAACACCCCGGAGGCGGTGAAAACGATCATGAAGCACCGCCGGACCATCGGCTATGTTCCCATGTCCATGGCGGTTGGTACGGATATGCGTATCCTGAAGGTGGACGGCATTTATCCATCGGCTGAAAATGTCAGCAACGGCACTTATCAATTCGTCGTCCCCTTTGCCTTGGTCTACCGGGAGGACATTTCCGGCTTTGCCAAAAGATTTGTCGATTTTCTTGATAGCGATGAGGGGAAAAGAATAGTCAGGTCCTATGGGGTTGTCCCCGAGTAAATGGCTCTTCCGGCAAAACTCTCTATAAGGTCATGGGCGTGTTTCGATCAATCAAGACCAAAATTCTCGTATCGCAGATAGGGCTTGTCCTGCTTGTCTGTACTCTGCTGGGTTTTTCCAGCTATGTCTTAATGGTTGATTCCCTTAAGAAGACCCAGGAGCAGCGTCTGCGCAACATCGCCCAGGACCAGGCCCAGAAGCTCAGCGCCATGATTCAGTACAAAGAGGAAAAATTCAGAACCCTGGCGACCAGTGAGGCCATCGAGGCCTACACCCGGGAATATCATGAGCCGGTACTGATCCAGCATTTTAACGGCTTTATGACGGAATTTCCCACGCTCGCCTATGTGCGCGAAGACGGGGTGGAGGAGATGAAGCTGGTCAACGGGGTTGAAAGGCCGGAAAAACTTGTTGACCTCAGCACAACGTTTCTCTTTGAAGAGGCAACCTGGCTGCCTAACAAAGTGATCTCCGTATTTCCAACTGCAGCGGGCATTCCCGAGGAAATGATGGTGCAGTTTGCCTACTGCCGGCAGAATTTTTTCGCAGAATTTGAAGGAGTGATCGTCGGCGGTATTCCCCTGATGGATTTCCTCAAGGATTTTCAGCAGTTCACCTTTGACGAAACAGGCTTTCTCATCCTGCTGGATGCTGCCGGCAGGATTATCTCCCATCCGCAACAGGAGAAAATCATGGGGAAGATAGCCGGCGATAATTCCCAGTCGGAAGAGCTGATTGGCCGGGCCAGGGAAATGCATGCCGGATTCCACCGGGCCAGCCTGCTGGGAGTTGATGGCTTCGTGGCCTACTCGCCGGTGCCGGGCGGAAAATGGCTGGTCATGGCCGTCCTGCCCTATGATAAATTCATGCGTGCACCCAGTAGATTGCGCAATATGGTGTTTGCCATTTCCCTGGCTGTTCTCCTTGTCGCCATTCTGCTTTCCCTTTTTCTGGCCCGGGGAATAACCAAGCCGATTCTGCAGCTCAGCCGGGCGACCAGCCGCCTGGCCCAAGGTGATCTGCAGCAAACGGTGGATGTCCGGGCAAAGGATGAAATCGGCCTGCTGGCTGAATCCTTCAACAACATGACCCGGGACCTGCATGATGCCATTGTCCTGCGTGACCGGGAAACCAGCGAAAGAAAATGGGCCGAGCAGGAAAGGCGGAAACTGGAAATCCAGGTGCAAAGGGCTCAGCGCATGGAGGCCCTGGGCACCCTGGCAGGCGGGGTGGCCCATGACCTCAATAATATTCTCGGGGCGATCATCAGTTATCCTGAACTGATTACTGCTTGATCTGCCCGCGGACAGCCGCCTCAGGGCGCCGCTGCTCGCCATCCAGCAGTCCGGGCACAAGGCCGCCGCCATCGTCCAGGATCTGCTGACCATGGCCAGGCGGGGGGTGATTGAAAGTACGGTGATGAATCTCAATCAGACGGTCAGCGAATACCTCCGCAGCCCGGAACATGAAAGTTTACGCGCTCTGCACCCGCAGGTTGTCTTTGCCACCAACCTGGCTCCGGATCTGCTGGATATCTGCGGTTCTCCGGTCCATCTGTCCAAAACGGTGATGAATCTGGTTTTTAATGCCGCAGAGGCCATGCCCGACGGCGGCGAGGTCATGATCACCACCAGCAACCGCTATGTGGACAAACCGCTCAGGGGCTATGACCATGTGGAAGAGGGCGAATATGTGATTTTTACCATCTCGGACACGGGAATCGGCATTTCCGCCCAGGATCTGGGCAGGATATTTGAACCTTTTTATACGAAAAAGGTGATGGGCAGAAGCGGAACAGGCTTGGGCATGGCGGTGGTCTGGGGCACGGTAAAGGACCATAACGGCTATATCCAGGTGGAAAGCGTTGAGGGCCGGGGAGCGACGTTTACCCTCTATTTTCCCGTAACCAGAAAGGGCAGACCGGAAGATGAACGGGATTTAGCCCTGCGGGATTACATGGGCAGCGGCGAGTCCATCCTGGTGGTGGATGATATTAAGGAACAGCGGGAACTGGCAGCGGAAATGCTGGGGAAACTCGGTTACTCGATCACTTCCGTGGCAAGCGGGGAAGAGGCGATTGCCCATATGCGGGACAAGCAGGTGGATCTGCTGCTGCTCGATATGATTATGGAGCCCGGCATGGACGGACTTGAGACCTACCGGAAGATTCTGGAAATGCATCCCGCCCAGAAGGCCATCATTGTCAGCGGCTTTTCGGAAACGCATCGGGTCAAGGAAGCAGAGAGACTGGGGGTCGGGGTCTATGTCAGAAAGCCGTTTGTCCTGAAAAAAATAGGTCTGGCCGTAAAAGCTGAATTAAACAGTGCCCGCAGCTGAAGGCCCTGGAGAAGTAATGGTTATTTTGCGGCCGTGCCTAACGCCTTTTCCAGGGCCTCGGCGATGTGGTTCATGTTGGTGAAGTAATCCTTGGCCAGGTCATCGAGGGGAACCACCGCCCCATTGATGGCCTGGGCCACGGTCAGGGCGCTTTTCTGCGAGAACTGGGGCTGCACGAACAGCACTCTGACCCCCTGCCGCTTGGCCAGATCGATCAGGCTGGCCAGATGCCGGGCGCTGGGCGCCTTGCCGCCCGTTTCCACGGCAATCTGTTTCAGTCCGTACGCCTTGGCAAAATAGCCGAAGGCCGGGTGAAAAACAAAAAAACTCTTGCCCCGCAACGGGGCCAGGGCCTTGCTCAGTCTGGCATGCAGCGCATCGAGGTCGGCGCAGAAAGCGGTGAAGTTTTTTTCATAGAGCGGCTGGCCCTCCGGGTCAAGCTGAACCAGGGTATCTTTGATGATTTCCGCCTGTTTTTTGACCAGCAGGGGGTCGAGCCAGATGTGGGGGTCGAGCTCCTCGCCGTGGTGGCCGTGTTCCGCCTCTGCTTCCTCATCCTGGGCCGTCATTTTTTCCAGGGTGATCCCATCCCTGGTGTCAACGATGGGCAGCCCGGGCATGGTGCTATGCAGTTTGGGCAGCAAACCGTTTTCAAAGGCGATGCCGATGCGGAAATAAACCCTGGCCTCGGCCAGCCTTGCCATCTGCCGCGGCGTTGGGGCATAAGTGTGCGGGCTTTGTCCGGGCTGGACCAGTACTTCCACCGCAACCCTGTCCCCGCCGATTTTCTCCACAAAAAAGGCCTGGGGAATAATGGAAACAAACACCGGGATTTTTTCCCGGCCGGCGGCCTGGGCCAGCCGGCAGGGAGAGGAAAAAAATAAGGGGGAGACAGCAGGCAATAATTTTTTTCAGGCAGGGCATGGCGGCATGCTAGCTGTTGCCCAGAAACGTTCTGGCGCCAATGAAGTGGGAGGCGAAATATTTGCTGGACAGAGAGGAGGTCTCGATTTGTTTTCCCTTGCGCGGGGCATGGATAAAGGTGTTGTTGCCGGCGTATATGCCCACATGGGTGATGCGTTTGCCGCCCCTGGTGGCGAAAAAGACCAGATCGCCTTTTTTGAGTTCGTCTTTGTCGACGGGTTTGCCGGAGTGAAACTGACTCTTTGAGGTGCGGGGCAGGTCAAGACCGTTCAACTGATATACGGCCATGGTCAGCCCGCTGCAGTCAAATCCGTCTTCCTGGGATACGCCGCCCCATTTGTAGCGGATGCCGACGAATTCTGCGGCGGTGTCGAGCAGTTGATCCCGCAGATACTCCTCGCCCAGCTCATCTCTCTTGGCCAGGGCGTAGGATTCCGGCGCGACGAGATAGTAGTCGCTGATGATGCCGGCGCGCAGAAAGTTCTCGGCCTGCCGGGTGGCCTCCTGCAGTGAGGGGTAATTGCCGAAGCGTACCTTGTAGAGGCCTGAGCTGTGCCGGAAGAAGTAGGCGTTAAGCCCCTGTTTTTCCAGTGTTCTGCTCAGGCGGGCGGCATGCTCCACATCGGTGAAGGCGCCGGCCTGGATGGTATAGCCGAGCCGGTAGCAATCGGATGATTGCGGGGCAAGGGCTGTTTTGACCGGGGTTGGCGAAAGGGTGCTGCAGCCGGTTGTCAGCATGAGCTGGACAAGCAGCAGCAGGAAGAAAGGCCACAGAAAGGCCATATGCAAGGGGTTGTCTTTGCTTATCTTCATGATCCTCTTTTTTTTAAAGTTTACAAAAACTCTTATAACCGTTTGAATAAGTGTTCGTAAAGATAAAAAAATGCTATCAGTAAAAAAAATGGGAGAAGAGATGGCGGCTGACATCCACGCCGTGGCAGCACAGTTTTTTGCCGCCCCGGCAATCAAAGATATACGGGAATACGGAACCGGCAGGGTCAACGACACCTTTCTGGTGACCGTAGCCGGGCAGGATGAACCCCGTTTTATCCTGCAGCGCCTCAGCTCCGCGGTTTTTGCCCAGCCGGAATGGATTATGGAAAATCTGCGTATCGTCTACGATCATGTGGCGGCTGAGCTGGCGGCAGAGGGCAATCCCGGCAGCTGGCGGATGCCGGTCATCCGGCAAACCCTGGCGGGCAGGGATTTTTACCTGGACCGGGACAACGGCTGCTGGCGGGTGCTGCATTTTATTGCCGGCTGCCGGAGTTTTGCCACGGTGCAGAGCCCCTTCCAGGCCGGGGAGGCGGGCCGTGCTCTGGGCCGTTTCCACCAGCTCATCAGCGGTCTTGAGCCGGCCCGGCTTCATGATACCCTGCCCGGCTTTCACGTCACCCCGCTCTATCTCGCCCAGTATGACCGGGTGGCGGCCGCGGCAGACCGGCGGAACCCGGCGGACATCCGTTTCTGCCATGATTTTATTGCCCGGCGCCGGGCATTGGTCCACGTCCTGGAGGATGCCAGAAAAGAGGGGAAGCTCTTCAACCGGCCCATTCACGGCGACCCCAAACTCAGCAACATCCTCTTTGCTGAACGGACGGGCCGGGCGGTGAGTCTGATTGATCTTGATACGGTGAAACCCGGCCTCATCCAGTACGATATCGGCGACTGTCTGCGTTCCTGCTGCAACGGCCAGGGGGAAGAAGGCCCTTTGCCCGTTTCTTTTGACACGGAGCTGTGCCGGGAAATTCTGCGGGGTTACGTGGCAGAGGCCGGCGGTTTTCTCACTCCCCATGATTATGACTACTTTTATGCCGGGGCACGGCTCATCGCCTTTGAGCTGGGTCTGCGTTTTTTTACCGATTATCTGCAGGGCAACGTCTATTTCAAGGCAGCATCGCCTGAGCAGAATCTTGAGCGGGCCCTGGTCCAGTTTTCCCTGACCGAAAGCATTGAAAAACAGCAAAGGGAGATTGAACTCATCATCGGTGAGCTGACCTGAAATTCTGGCAAAACATCTCTTGGCAATCGATTGGCAAATTTGCTAGTCTATAAAAATGGTAAAATTCGGTTGTCAAAAGCGGAGGTAGCCCATGCATCGTATTGTGATCTTTTTGTTGTTGTTTATCCTGGCCGCATCCTGGCCGGTCTTTGCGGCGGATGATTTTGCCGGCAGCGTGAAAAATGTCCAGGGCAGTGTCTTGGTCAAGCGGCAGGATATGACGCTTAGCGCGGCAAGGGGGATGAAAATCTATGCCCATGATGTGATCAGCACCGGCAAGGATGGCTCGGTGGGCATCATTCTGCGGGATAATACCATTTTTTCACTGGGACCGGAAAGTGAGCTGGAGTTAAAGGAATATGTCTTTGTCCCGGATCAGGGCAGCTTTGACGTGCTGGCGAAAATGGTCAGGGGGACATTCGTCTATATGTCCGGCTTGATAGGCAAACTCTCGCCGGATTCCATCAAGATCGAGACGCCGGTGGGCACCATTGCCATCCGGGGCACCAGATTTGCCGCCAAAATTGCAGGCAATTGATAAGTATTGCCTCGTAAATGGTGATTTCATTAGAATTTCGTTATGAAGAAGGGGAGCACTTATGAAAGGTTTTGTTGCAATTGTGTCATGCCTGGTTCTGCTGCTTCTGTTGTCCGCCTGCGCTTCGCAAAAAAGCATGATTGTTCTGCTGCCGGATCAGGACGGCAAGGTGGGGAGCATTGAGGTAACCAATGAGCAGGGCAGCCAGGTGGCGGATCAGGCGGGTGAATGTGTTACGATGGCCGGCAGCGGCAAGCCCCAGGCCGCCCCGGCCATGAACGATGAGCAGATCCGGGCCGCCTTCGGCGCGGCCCTCGCTGTTGAACCCCTGCCGCCCCAGAGCTTTCTTCTCTACTTCAAGACCGAGCTCCTTTGAGTTGACCAATGGCTCTGTCGCCCTGCTGCAGCCGATCCTGGATGCCATTAACAAAACCCAGTCGACGGACGTCAGCGTCATCGGCCATGCCGACCGATCCGGATCAAAGGAGTATAATTTCACCCTTTCCACCAAACGGGCCCAGACCGTGCGCGACCTGCTGGTGGAAAAGGGGGTCGACCCAGCCATTCTTGAGGTGACTTCCTATGGCGAGGCGAATCCCCTGGTGCCCACGCCAGACAATGTCAAGGAGCCGAAAAACAGGCGGGTTGAGGTTATCATCAGATGAAATCCCCCGGCCGGCCCAGCCGCTGGCAGGGGGTTGTTTTTCTTTCCGGTTTTCTTGTCACCCTTCTCTTTTCCCTCGCCTCCATCTTCCCGCCGCCCTTTCTGTCCCTGGTCGGGCTGAAGGTCTACGACTCCATGGTGCGTTCCCTGCCGAAAAGCGAACCCGGCTTACGGCCGGTGATCGTTGATCTGGACGAGAAATCACTGGCCGAGTTCGGGCAGTGGCCCTGGCCCCGCTACCGGGTCGCCCTGCTGCTCGACAAGCTGCAGCGGCTGGGGGCGCAGGCCGTTGGGCTGGATATCATTTTTGCCGAAGCGGACAGGACCTCTCTGCTGATCCTGCAAAAGGAGATGGAGCGCGACCTGCATGTTCGATTTTCTCTTGCCGGCCTGCCCCAGCCCCTGCTGGATAATGATCTGGCCCTGGCCGAGGTGCTGCGGCAAGGTCCCTTTGTCCTGGGATACAAATTTACCTTTGCGGAAAATCAGGCTCCGGACAAAGAGGAGTTTCTCCATCCGCTGGATGCCGTCTTGCCCCAGGGCAGTAAGGCTGCCCGCTATGATTTTCTCTTTGCCGCCCGGGACGCCACGGTGAATATCCCCCAACTCAGTGCGGCGGTAAATGCCTCGGGCTTTGTCAACTATCCGGCCGATGCCGATGGGGTGCTCAGGCGGGTTCCCCTGCTGCTGCGTTACCGGGACAAGGTTTATCCCGGCCTGGCCCTGGCCACGGTGCTGAAGGCCTGGGGCGTAAGGCAGGTTAACCTGGACATGCAGGCCGAGGGGCTTGCGGCAGTGGTCATCAATGACCGGCGCATTCCGGTTGATGCGGTGAGCAATCTTCTGCTTGCCTATCAGGGGGCAGGGCACTTTTTTGATTATCTGTCAGCCGCGGATATCTTAAACGATGCCGTGCCCAAGGAGCGGGTGGCAGGCAGGATTGTGCTGGTGGGCACCTCGGCCGCCGGCCTGATGGACAGCCACCCCACCCCCCTTGATCCCCTCTACCCGGGCGTGGAGGTGCATGCCACCATCATCGACAACATCACCAACGGGCATTTTCTCGCCCGGCCGCTGTGGGCCGGCGGCTTTGAGTTCGCCGCCCTTATTGTGCTCGGCGGTCTGTCCACCCTTCTGCTGGCCAGGGCCAATGCCCTGGTCAGCGTCTGCTTTCTGGTCATTCGGCTGCGGCGGGATCGGGTACGGCTCCTTTATCCTGCTGGAAAGACAGGGGATTTTTATTAATCCGCTTTATGGCCTGCTGGTTCTCGGGGTTAATTTCGCGGTTTTGAGTCTGCTGAAGTTCTGGCGCGAGGAAAGGGAGGTCAAGAAACGGGGCCGGGAACTGCTGCTGGCCCAGGATACCACCATTCTCAGCCTGACGTCCCTGGCCGAGACCCGGGACAATGAAACCGGGGGCCATATCCAAAGAACCCGGCACTATGTGCGGGCCCTGGCCGAGCAGCTGAGCAAACATCCCAGATTCAGGGAGCACCTCGACTGGTCCACCATTGAGATGCTCTTCCGCTCCGCCCCCCTGCATGATATCGGCAAGGTGGGCGTGCCCGACAGTATCCTGCTCAAGCCCGGCAGGCTATCGGCTGAAGAGTTTAGCCGTGATGAAAGAACATTGCCGTTTGGGTTATGACACCCTGGTCAAGGCGGAGTCGCTGCTGCAGGATGGCAACGGCTACTCGTTTTTGCGCCTGGCCGGGGAGATCGCCTACAGTCACCATGAGAAGTGGAATGGCGCGGGTTATCCCCTTGGACTCCAGGGCGAGGCCATTCCCATTGCCGGGCGGCTGATGGCGCTGGCTGATGTCTATGATGCCCTGATCAGCGCCAGGTGCTACAAGCCTCCATTCCCCCATGCCGAAGCGGTGGAAATCATCAAAAAGGGGCGGGGCAGCCATTTCGACCCGGATGTGGTGGACGCCTTCCTGGCGCTGCAGGAGTCATTTCAACTCATTGCCCGGCGCTTCTCCGATGGTGAGCCGGGCGGTCAATTCTCCGGCCAGGCTTCTGCCGCCGGCAGGGCCAGGGACGGCGCCAGCCCGGCGGAGCAAGGGGCTGGGCCTATTGCAGGGCCTGGCTGATCCGTTCCATGGCTTTTGTGACGTTTTCATGGCTGTTGAAGGCGGACAGCCTGATATAGCCCTGGCCGCATTTGCCGAAACCGGCTCCGGGCGTGCAGACCACGCCGGCCCTGCTCAGCAGCATGTCAAAGAATTCCCATGAATCACGACCCTGGCCGTCAATCCAGATGTAGGGGGCGTTGTCGCCGCCCACCGACGCAAAGCCCAGGGCAATCATCTCCTTTTTGATCAGGGCGGCGTTGCGCAGGTAATAGTCGGTCAGTTCCCTGACCTGTCGCTTGCCGGCGTCACTGTAGACTGCCGCGGCCGCCTTCTGCACCGGGTAGGAGACGCCGTTGAATTTGGTGCAGTGGCGGCGGTTCCACAGGGGGTGGAGGAAATGCCGGTTGCCGGCGCGGTCGTAGGCCACGCACTCCTTGGGCACCACCGTATAGGCGCAGCGGGTGCCGGTAAAGCCCGCGGTTTTGGAAAAGCTCCTGAACTCGATGGCCACCTCGCGGGCGCCTGGCACCTCAAAGATCGATCGGGGCAGGGACTCGTCGCGGATAAAGGCCTCGTAGGCGGCATCAAAGAGGATCAGCGCCTTGTTGGCCCGGGCGTAATCAACCCAGGTCTTGAGCTGCTCCCTGGTAATGGTTGAGCCGGTGGGGTTATTGGGAAAGCAGAGGTAGATGAGATCCACCGGCTGGGCGGGCAGGTCCGGCACGAAGTTGTTGGCCTTGACCGAATCAAGATAGCAGATGCCCTGGTAGCGGCCGTCGGCAAAAACGCCGGTGCGGCCGGCCATGACGTTGGTGTCGAGATAGACCGGATAAACCGGGTCCGGGATGGCGATTTTCACCTCGGTGGCGAAGAGTTCCTGGATGTTGCCGGTGTCGCATTTGGCCCCGTCGCTGACAAAGATTTCATCTGCCGCGACATCGGCGCCCCGGCTGCGGAAATCATTTTCAGCAATGGCCTCCCGCAGGAAGGCATAGCCCTGCTCCGGGCCGTAGCCGCGGAAGGTCGCCTCACTGGCCATCTCGTCAGTCGCTGCATGCAGGGCCTCGATGCAGGCCGGCGGCAGGGCGCGGGTCACGTCGCCGATGCCCAGTTTGATGATGTCCCGGCCGGGATTGTTCTGCTGAAAGGCGGCCACGCGTTTGGCGATATCGGAAAACAGGTAGGAGGCCTGCAGTTTGAGATAATTTTCATTAATGGTGATCATGTTTTTCCCCGTGTGTTTCGTTGACTGACGGATAATGAAAGGCAAACTGTTGATCTATAAAACAATGTTCTTTTTCTGTCAATTGCGGGAAGGGAAAACGTGGAAATGAGCACGGATTTGTCACACCGGGCAGTGCCATGGAAGACAGTGCGGCAGTTATTGCGGCTTCTGTCAAGGGTGCAATTTTCCGAATTTGCATAACGTATTGAATCGTGGATTGCATAACATTGTCACCCTCCGTCATTTAAGATCCCCCCCTCGTCATTCCGGCACTCTGTTTAGTCCCCGCTTGACGGGGGTGTTTTTTTATATGAAAGTCTTTTGTCTGTCTTGCTGTGCAGGCAGGGCCGTAGGAGCGTGGCATTGCGGCGATCTCTATCGCGGGCAAGGCCCGCTCCTACGGCACGAGACTTTCATTGTTCGTTGTTCCCGCTTGCGGAGATGGGGGTTAGCCGGAATCCAGTGTTTATGTTATCCCGGCAGTTTCTGGATGCCGGATCAGATAGCGAAGCGGAGCGTAGACTTCAAGCCCGGCATGACGGCTTGCGTACTGTTTCAACTGAATCATGGGGAATTTGCCGTAAGAGGCGGCACGGCAGTCAAAGAAAGTTGCAGCGAGGAAAAAAGGCAGGTATGTTTGCGGTTTCGATTTTTTATCATGGGCCGCCATGCGGCAGATTTTGTTTAAGCAATCAGGTGTAGAGAGATGATCACATTACTCGATTACGGGGCGGGCAATGTCCGCAGTGTGCGCAATGCCATCAGGAAACTGGGCTTTGAGGTGAAGGATGCGACCTGTCCGGAGGATATCCGGCAGGCGGAAAAGCTGGTCTTTCCCGGCGTGGGCAGTTTCGGCAGCGCCATGGAGCGGCTGCAGCGCATGGGCTATGTGGAGCCCCTGCTGGCCCATATCAGGGGCGGCAAGCCCTTTCTCGGCATCTGTCTGGGCCTGCAGACCCTGTATGAGGGCAGCGAGGAGACCCCCGGCGTGGCGGGGCTCGGCATCATCCCCGGCCAGATCAGCCGTTTCAGGCCCTCCAAGCCTTTCCGTGCCGCAGATCGGCTGGAACGGCATCAAGGTCAGAAAACAGTCGCCCCTGTTTACCGGCTATGCCGAGGAAAAGCTCTATTTTGTCCACTCCTTCCGGGCCTCACTGACTGACGCCAGCCGCGACTGGGTGCTGACCACCACCGATTACGGCGAGGAGTTTGTCAGCGCGCGTGCAGAAAGGCAATGTGGCGGCCTTCCAGTTCCATCCGGAAAAAAGCGGCGAGGCCGGCCTGCGGATTCTGAAAAATTTCCTGGAGCTGGCGGACCTTTCGACGCTGCCGCACCGGGCACGATCACCACATGCTGCCGGCGAGACCAGACTGGCCAAGCGCATCATCGCCTGCCTGGATGTGCGCAGCAATGACAACGGCGATCTGGTGGTGACCAAGGGCGACCAGTACGACGTGCGGCACGAGGGCGAGGTGCGCAACCTGGGCAAGCCGGTGGAACTGGCCCGCCGCTATTTCGAGGAGGGGGCCGATGAGATCACCTTTCTCAATATCACCGGCTTCCGGGATTTCCCCTTAAAGGACCAGCCCATGCTGGAGGTGCTGCAGCAGCACCTCGGAAAATGTCTTTGTGCCGCTGACCATCGGCGGCGGCATCCGCGAATTCACCGATACCGAAGGCACGCACTATTCGGCCCTGGACGTGGCCTCGGAATATTTCCGCACCGGGGCGGACAAGATCTCCATCGGCAGCGATGCGGTCTACACGGTGGAGGAGTATCTGAAGAAGCGGCACCAAAACCGGCAAAAGCTCCATTGAGCAGATCTCCATCGTCTACGGCGCCCAGGCGGTGGTCATCTCCATCGATCCGCGCCGGGTCTACGTGAACAGCCCTGAGGAGACAACGCATCATACCGTTGAAACCGCCTTCCCCGGACCCAATGGCGAGCGCTTATTGCTGGTATCAGTGCACGGTCAAGGGCGGCCGGGAGGGCCGGGACGTGGATGTGGTGCAGCTGGCCACAGCCTGCGAGCAGCTTGGGCGCAGGCGAGATCCTGCTCAACTGCATCGACAAGGACGGCACCAACAGCGGCTTTGATCTGGAGCTGATCAACCAGGTGCGCCGGGCGGTGTCCATCCCGGTCATCGCCTCAAGCGGGGCGGGCAGGGTGGAGCATTTCTCCGAGGTGTTCGCCGCCACCGATGTGGAGGCGGCCCTGGCCGCCGGTATCTTCCACCGGCGGGAGGTGCCCATTGCGGCGGTGAAGGAGCACATGCGGGAAAAGGGGATTGAGACGCGGTAGTGGTGAGCAGATTCTTGCTGCTAGTGTACTGAATAAGGTCAGTATCCTTTTTCAGCAAAAATGGAACGTAAGGCAGGGTCATTGATGGCTCTGCCTTTTTTATTTTATGATTTTATGGACGTCCCTACACCGCCCACTGTGAGGGCTTACCCGTCACCTTGTCCCCCTGCAAATAGTCAAGGATCGAGATTTGACCCCATTCTCCCACTGACCCCATTCTCCACGACCCCATTCCACGACCCCCGGATTCTCCCCATTATCTCTATATCCGTAGCGGTATTTCAGACGGGAGCACTTGCACTTGCGCGTATCCATTCCTGGAGAGAAACATTTTCAAAGCATTGGACTCTGCTTCAGGATCTTGGCACGGTCCAACTGTAACTGTCTTCAATGGAAGCCGATTTTTCTTCCAAGAACCCAATCTTTACATATGGAGTCAACCCGAATTGACCTTGCCTGAATTCCGTATTCAACACAAGTTTTGTGCTGCCCGGCTGATAAATCTGCCGATACTCGCATTCTTCTTCGAATTTTCGGTGTTTCAAGATACACGCAATATTGTTCAACAGAGCCTCTACCATGCCCAAAATATAACCCGCTTCTACCTCGCCGAAGGGATGGCAAGCAAAGTACTCGTCGACTTTTCCAAGCAAGCAATCAATGACCGACTTGGCGATATCATCCCGGTAGATGACTTGTTCCAGAATAGGCATCCTGCCGTCAAGCGAGGCCATTTGCTTTGTTTCGAATCCCAAGCTGTAACCAATACGAGCGCCCGTGTAATTTCGCCACTGACTTAGTAGGTCTCTATGTGTTGAATAGCACGCGACGTAAGTATCAACACTGTGCAACGTCTGAGAGCGCTTTCTCAATCAATGGCTTTGACGACTTTGGAAGGTTGGCACGTACATGATTAACGACAAATTCATACCCGTGTCGATTTTCACTCGCATCATTTAATTTACCTGCATATGTTGCCCAAATGCATCCAGATGTAATAAGGCCGATCAGCCCAGCTACGTCTGTATAGTGATAAATAATTGCAGCAGGATGATCAGTAATTAGCCGCACCAATTCGACTCTGACCGATTCTGCCCATTGGTTCAAGTCAGCGATTTTTCCTTCGTACTCATTGTCGTCCATAGCAAACAGGCATCTCCTTATTCTTGCTCGGTGATTGGTTGCATCGGAAGCGAATAACAAGTTAGCATCGAATTTCCTGATATCTACTCCAACCTAACATTCTTGACAACAAAATATAGGGTGTTCTACCTATTTCTAACCCGATATCATTCACCATGAAATGATAACAGTAACCCCATAACATCATCAGATCCATCAACAAAACTACCCCATCCAGCAAAACCTCAAGCTGATCTGTAATTTCTGCACTGTGCGCAAAGTAGTTGAAAAATCAATGCAGTGTCGAATCAAGAATGAGCGATGTGACAAAGTAATTAATCAAAGGATTTAAAACTTATATCCCTTCCTGAGTAAATTTTCCACCAGTAGAACCACGTTTTAGCCCGCTTTCTCATAAGGAGGCGGGGGTTTCTATTCACAATCACGGGATCCAAGGGGTCAGGTCTTGGCATATAAGTTTTATCACCAAATTGAAATCAGGTCATTTTTGGCAGTTTCCGACCATTGCAGTTTCATCCAGAGCCCTGTCCAATTCCTCGTCTGTTAATACTTGCCCCTGCTCTATATCAGCCAATCCACTTTTCACAGCATTGATAAAGCGATTTTGCTCGGAAAGGGAATCAAACTCGGCGGGAGAAATAAGTACACCTGCCGGCTTACCATTCTGGGTTATGATGATTGGCCTGCCTGAAGTTTGGGCCTGGCGTAACATTTTCGAAGCATGACTTTTAAAATCAGACAACGACACAATGTCTTCTGATACTTGAATCTGTTTCATTTCGGGCCTCCATTGAATGCAGAATATAAATCAGATATAGATCCGAATTTAATATCTTTCAAGCAAATCCCGGTTTTCAAGAGCGACCGGCACTCAGCTGATCAGGAAGCGGATCACATTGACGCGATCAGCCGTCTTTGCCGGCGATGGTCCGTGACCGCCGATAATCGCGTTTTATCGGAAGAGCAGGCGTTGATTTCTGATTCGGCCAGATCCATCGCCAGATCGAACATCTCAGTCGCTTGGCTGCGCGAACCATTGTTGACTACGGTCATCGCCATTTGGTGCAACTTCAGGAGATTTGTACGGAGTTCCGGCGGGCGGCAACCTGCGCCATTGTTCAAATCGTCCCGCAGACAATCGACCGCATCCGCGGCACTCAGCAGATCCGGCGTCTCAAGTTATCGTACAAGTGCTGCCATTCTTCTTCGGTCATCGTTGTCTGATCTTTCATCATTTGCGGACTGGTGGCCACTGCCTGGCCGTATGCACCAAGGCAAGAACCCACACCGTTTCCCGCTCAATCTCATACACCAAGCGATAGCTTTCATGCGGTATCAGTTCGCGGGTACCAGATATCTTCCCCGGCTTACCTAACTGACAATGCGCGGCCAGCATGACTGCCGCATCGCTGAATAGCTCATCCATACGGGCGGCTGCGCGCGGGTTGTCGGCTGCAATGTAGTCCCACACGTCGGCGCGGTCTTGTTCCGCCTCTGGTGTCCAAATAACTCTCACGAAGTCTGGCCAGTCACCTGGGCACGCCGGTCGGCAAATACGGTTTCAACCTCATCATTCGACCGGCCACGGCCAGCTTGCATCGAGGCCCGGCCAGCTTCGACCTTGCTGCGCAAAAACTCGTCATATTCCCGCATTTCGCGTTGGCGGCGGATAAACTCGCGCATCAGTTCGCGGAGCACTTGAGAGGCCGGCCGATGGGCGGCCTCGGCCTCGGCCATGAACTCGGAGCGTAGCTCGGGTTCCAGCTTCATCGTAAAAACGGCTTCTTTCGACATTGTGCAATCTCCTTTAATTAGGTAATGACCTATTATATACATTTTCATTACCTTACGCAACTATCGAGATGTCGTAAAACATGCGGTATCCCCGCCCGAGCCAAGCAAGCTCTGCATGGCCTCGGGCAGGGGGGAGCTGAACTCAAGTTCCCGGCCGTTGAGCGGATGGCGGAGGCGTAAGGTTGCCGCGTGCAGGGCCTGCCGGTCCAGCCGCAGGCGCTGATGGTCGGCCGCGGTCAACCCACCTTGCCGGAAACGGAGAAACAGCTGTTCGTCCACCCCGTAAAGCTTGTCGCCCACCACCGGGAAACCGAGACTGCAGAGGGTGGCCCGGATCTGATGGCAGCGGCCGGTGACCGGTATGGCCTCAAGCAGACTGATGCCGTTATCACCGCGCAGCCGCCGCAAGGTCGTGCTGCATGGTACGGCCCCGGCAGGAGCCGCTGCAGCCAAATCACTCGGGTAAAAGCGTACCTTCTTGCGGATGACACTGGCCGGGTCAGGGGCCAGACAGCCATCAGCCGGCAGATCCGCAAACGGAAACTCTCCCTTCCACCAGCACCAGATAGCGCTTATGCACCTGACGGCTGGCAAACTGCTGATAACAGAGGCGGGCCGCCTGTTTGTTCTTGGCCACCAGCACAATACCGGAAGTCTCCCGGTCCAGCCGGTTGATCAGGGAGGGTTTAGGCAAGCCATGGCGCTCCTGCAGCAGAGCCCACAGGGTATGCCGGAAAAAACTGCCGGCCGGATGGCAGGGCAGCCTGGCCGGTTTATCCACCACCAGCAGATCATCATCCTCGTAAAGTACGGCAAAATTTTGATCCACCGGCGGTTCCGGCAGTTCCGGCAGCAGATAGACCAGCCGGTCGCCGGCTGCCAGCAGGGACTGGGAAACGGCGCGCACGCCACTGAGCAGAAAACGGCCGGCATCCAGCTCCTGCCGCCACTCTTCCCGGCTGCGATAGGTGAAGCGGGCGGCGACAAAATCCAGCACCAGGCAGCCGGCATATTCCGGCTTGATGACCACGGCGGTTTTCCTCACCAGCCTAACCTCAGTCATTGTTTTTCCTGCAGGTTGGCCTAAGGCAGAGTTGCCATGGGCTATTTTATCCGATTGCTCCCTTGTCATGCGCTTTGCTGAAAATTTTCCTGCCGGGGGGGAAATGCCTGTTGGCAACATCGTAATAATCGCGGTTATGGTGTACAATGCGGTTCGTTTATGGCTGAACATACTATGAAGCCAGCCATTCTGCTCAAAAAAACGGGAACACGACAGGTGAAAAGATGAAACTATGGGTTACGCCGGAGGGAGACCGATGGCTCTGCGATGAGTGCCAGAAACAATACGAAAAGGTGATCGAGGAAGAAAAATGGCGGGTGGCCTTTGAGAAATGGGAGCCCATGCTGCGCTGCTCGAAATGCCAACATGCCGACATAGAGCCTCTTGATTAAACGGGAATTTGTGTCAAATCGTTTACCGAGAGCACCCCGCCATGCTTGAAATCCGCAACCTGCACATCAATCCCCCGCTGTTGCTGGCTCCCATGGCGGGCCTCACCCATTCGGGGTTCAGATCCCTGTTGCTGCGGCTGGGAGGGGTGGGGCTGCTCTCCACGGAAATGCTGTCCGCCAGAAGGCTGCCCATGGAAAATGCGGCCGTCTCTCCCTTTCTGATCAGCACCGAGGCGGAGCATCCGCTTTCTTACCAGCTGCTGGTGGCGGACCAAGCCCATCTGGCAGCGGCCATTGACCGGGTGCATCGGCTGGGGGGTGATGCCATTGATTTGAACCTGGGCTGCCCTGCACCCCAAGTGCGGAATTTCGGCGGCGGCAGCAAACTTGTCGATGATACCGATCATCTGCGGCGGCTGGTGGCCGAGGCCAGGGCGCGCACCGAACTGCCCCTTACCGCCAAGATCAGACTGGGGGAGGAGTTGGATGCAGCACGCCTGCAAAGTCTCTGCCGGATGCTGGAAGGGGAGGGCATTGATCTGCTCACCGTCCATGCCCGGCTGCGCAAAGAACCGTTCAGCCGGAAACCGCGTTGGGAATGGGTGGGCAAGGTGAAAAACTGGCTGTCCATCCCGGTGGTGGCCAATGGCGGCATCTTCAACGTTGATGACGGCCGCCGCTGCCTGGAGCTTTCCGGGGCCGACGGCCTGATGCTCGGCCGGGGCGCGGCGATCAGGCCCTGGCTCTTTCATGAAATCGCCGCGGAGCTGTACGCTATCGACCTGCCGCCGCTGAACATTGACCGGCCGGCCATTTATTTTTCCTTTATCGACCAGCTTGAAGAACGTTTCCGGCCGGAGCGCCGGCTGGGACGCCTGAAGGAATTCACCCACTACTTCAGCAAGACCTATCCCTTCGGGCTGTGGCTGGCCTCAGCGGTGCAGACCAGCAGCTCCGTTGCGGAGGCCCGGGAACGGGCAGGCATTTTCTTCTCCCGCAGCGGTGCCCAGCCGATTTTAACGTGAGCGGCTGGGCACAGACCGGGCAAAGTTTTCACCGGCCGAGCATGATCTTCAGGGTTCCCAGGCAATCCTCCAGGTCAGCCTTGTTTTTGCTGACCCGGGACATCATGATGCCGCCTTCAATGACAGCCACCAGCGTTTTAGCCAGCTGCGCGGGAGGAACCCGGCTCATCGGGCTGGTGTTTTCGCCGGCCTCTTCCAGAAAAGAGGCAAATTTCCCCGTCCAGATGGTGAAAACTTCATGGATGACCGCGGCAAAACGCTCGTTGCAGTCGCTCATCTCCAGTGCAACATTACCGAACAGACAGCCACCGACGAAGTGTTGTTTTTGTTGCTCCTGGAATATCGCTTCACAGGAATGGATGATTTTATCAAGAGGGTCATGCCCCTGGAAGGATTGCTCCAGAAAGGAAAAGAATTCCTCTTTCGCGTCTTGTAAAACCGAATAACTCAGATCTTCCTTGCCGGCAAAATAATAATAAAGATTGCCCTTCTTCACCCCCGTGGCATTGATGATATCAGTGATGCTGGTGTGGTGAAATCCCCGGGCGACCAGAATTTGCCGTGTCGTTTTTATGATATGATCGCGAGTGATCTCGTCTTTGCTCTTGCGCATGCCAAATACCAACCGTTCGGTACAAACATAGGCGGCTTTGCCATGGGAGTCGACCGAAAGCCGAACGAGTCTGCATAATATTCTCCAACAAAAACATATCCGCAGTATGATAAAAAAATCTTGCTAAACGCTCATAATAGCCATTATCATAAATTATCAAGATGCATCATCTCATGGTACGCCTCTTTACTTTTTCCCCATCCTGTTTTGCATCAACACCTCCTTCGGGCTCTAATTGTGCGGAGGAAAAGGAAAATTCCATGCCCAGATCAGTTCTCATGTTCACCGTATTCTTGCTAGCCGTTTCTTTTGCCCTGCAGGCGGAAGCCCGCCCGAAAAACAGATATGACGAAACCACCAAAACATGCCGGATTCTTGAATCAGGGCCGCTGGAATGGGACAGCCGTCCCTGGGGTGAGGGCGGCAAGGTTTTCAGGGAGGCTTGCAAGGTTTGTCATTCCCGGGACAACGACCAGGGAGCACCGTTTCTCTGGGTGGAATCAAAAACTCCCGCGGCATGGAACCGGGTGTTTGCCCAGAGATATCCCAAATGCGCCCAAAACGGCTCATGGGACAAAATCACCCTTGATCAGCAGCTCAAGCTTAACGATTACCTGTACCGCTTCGGGTTAAACAGCGAGGATGTGAACGACAGCTGCTGACGTTAGCCGAGAGCCTCCCGGTCCGGGAGGTATGGCGACAGGAAGCTGCTCGCGCCATCAGGCGCATCACGACAAGTTTGACGTCGCAGACAAAACAGCTGCTCAAGCGGGGGAAATTTTCCCATTTTCCCCGCCTGAGCCGGGCAAAACATTTTTTTTCGATGCAACAAAGAATATAGCGAACAAAATTTTTCTGCGGCCTGTCCTCCAGCCTACACAGTGATATTTCCGCCCTGCCGGACGGAACAATTTGAATTTTTTATTTATTTTTGCCGGTATGGTTTTTACCCGCTCGGCAAGTCGCTAAAAAGAGTCAAGAAAAAAATCAACCGACTCCAGCGGAAAAAGTTGTTTCCCCCGCATATTTTATGCTATTTAAGGAACATAGGCTTTATCTTTCACCGTTTTTAAAGTTGGGTAGTTAAATAATTTCCCCCTCAGCACAAGAGCAAATTATGAAAATACTCAATCGTACCTGTTTTCTGTCAGTTCTCACCGTACTGTTTGCCTGCCTGGCAATTTTGCCTGCTCAGGCTGGAATTCTGACCAGTGAGACCTCGATGTCCGTCTGCAGGCGGGTTGCCCCCATGCTTGAGATGGAGCTGAGCGAGTTGGGTGTTGAGCTTGGCAACCCGATCTTTATCAGAATCTTCAAGGAGTCCCATGAGCTTGAATTGTGGGTGCAGCAGGACGAGGAATACAAGCTCTTTAAAACCTATGAAATATGTAATTTATCCGGAGAGTTAGGTCCTAAACTCAGAGAAGGGGACGGACAGAGCCCGGAAGGGTTTTATTCAGTCAGCGAACGGCAGCTCAATCCCAACAGCCATTATCATCTCTCCTTTGACATCGGTTTCCCCAACACCTACGACAAACTGCACGGCAGTACCGGCAGCGCCCTGATGATTCACGGGGACTGTATTTCCGTCGGCTGCTTCGCCATGACGGACAGCAGGATCGAAGAGATATACACCCTGGCCCAGGAGGCCCTGCGCAACGGCCAGCAATTTTTCCGGGTTCACATCTTCCCCTTCAGAATGACCGAAACGAACATGAAAAAGCACAAACGATCCAGATGGCTCGGTTTCTGGCAAAACCTGAAGGAGGGATATGACTATTTCGAGCAGACCAAAACGCCGCCGCAGATCAATGTGAAGGGTAAAAAGTATGTCTGCGCACCCGACTACACGGAAACCGCCAGAAACCAGCGGAAAATCAACAAGATTTACAATTAGCCCACCTTCTCACAACGTCTGGCTCCCCACTGTTTCATTTGCCCATAAAACCTTTAGGAGCCGTTACGAAATAACATGGCCATGTTATTTTTTTACAACGGCTTAGTGATCCGCTTCAAACGGTCGCAGCCAACACTTCCGTTTGCCGAGAATTTTATACAGCATGGCTGGTAGTTCGCCGGGCAGCTGATAGTCCTTATCCGTGTCCTCCCGAAAGATGAAGGCGGTTTTGCGATCCATGTCCTTCCATGTCGGAATTTGCGGTTCAGCGACGATTGTCTCAAAAAGAAACCAGTTATACAAATTATTGATGGTTGTTGTTCCGGCCCCAAGACTTCCCAGCATATCCAGCTTGTTGCAGAATGCCAGGGTGAGATCCGAGTAAATTTTGATCCCGCCGCAGGCCCCTATGCTGAGAAAACGCTGCTTGGCTGTCAGCTCCTCAGGGCTGACCTTCTCTGATTTAATCAGGTTCCGCAGGGGATCGAGAATATGGTCATTCAGCCAGTAGCTGTGACCACGGGGAGCATACATCTCGTGTCCATCCAGGATGAACTGCTCCAGCAATTTCTGTTGGGTGTCGCCGTTATAAAAAACACAGACACTGTGCGAGATCCGCACCGTGTTGACGGTTTTCACAAAGTCGACAACCAGAGGGGTTTCCTTGAGAAAGCGGAAAAGCCGCTGCAGACTGCCGTTTTGCTTGCGGCTAACCGGCACGAGAAACCCTGCCAGTTCTTCTCTGGCAACGCTGTCGGACTCGTTTACCCTGAAGCTGGCGCTTGCCCGGGGGAGATATCCTTTACTTAACAGCAGGTTGCAGTTGGCAATAAATGAACTGCGGCCATCATCATCGCCGTGAAAAACCGACAGGCTGCTCAGCGTCCCGTCCAGCAGCCATTCGGCAAAGGGAGTTCTGATGTAGCCGGCCAGGGGGGGGGCATTATATTTTGCCAGCAGTTCCCTGATGCGTGCTCCATTTTCAACGCCCAGCACTTTAGGTTTGCCTTCCAGGTAATATTGCAGGATGGTCCTGATCTGCTGGGCGAAAATACTTGCAGCACCGGCATGGGAAATCATCCTGTCGACGAGAAAAATACGGGTGGCCGGCAGGAAGCCCATCCAGCAGTTTTTCAAATGTGGCGGCAAAAAGCACCAGACTGTTTTCATCCTTGAATGCTGAGGCGGTAACCAGATCAATAATGTCTTCCTGCCCCTGCACTGCGGAAGGGAGGAACATGGCCAGCCTGGCCTTCAGGGAGAGGCTGGAAACAAAATTTGCGACATTGACATTTTCCGGATCAACCGCCTGCATGAAATGAAGCAGACTGCCCTGATATCCGGCGGCAATTCTTTTTTGCAGCTCCGGAATCAGGATAAGACGAAACGAGCTGTCATAGAGGATGGAAACCTTGGTCATCACGGCATAAATATTTGCGGTGCTGAGCCGTTTGGCCGACTCCTTGCGGGCGAAAGCAGTGGCCTGGCGCAGGCAGGAGATCGCGCCAGCCTTATCTCTGTTTTTGACAAGGCCGGCAAATCTGGCACCAAAACGGTTTCTGGTCTCAGGAGGGAATCGGGTAAAAAAAGTACCCAGATGCTGAAAAGAAAAGGAGGCAAGCTGGGCATCTGAAATCTCGTCACCGTCCTGGTTGGTGACGGAATGGAAATTATTGAGCACCAGCACAATTTGCTCGGCGGCATTGAGGTACGCCTTCAGCAGAATCGTCTTTTTCCTGGGCGGGAGCAAAGAATAGTCGGCATCATGTTCCGTTTCCGGTTTGACGAAATACCCGGTCAGCCACTTATGGGCATCAACGCCAGTCATTTCAGGCAGGGCAAGCAAGGCCTTGACGGTCAGGATGTTATCAGGACTGATCATGCTGATGGCGGTCATATTCAGCAGCGCCTCCTGCACGGTGATCGCGGCAATCTTGCTGTTAGCCTCCACCGACCAGCACTGCTCCTGGGAAAGGGATCTGATGATTCCAAGCCCCTGGATTACGCTATCATCCGTCTGGCCATTGATCTCAAAAAAGGCCTTGGCCGCCCAGCGGGCCGGATCATTCATTTCGCGCAGCATCAGGATGGCGGACAAGGCCGGGGCTGGCTGGAGAGAAGAATTGCGGCACAGACTCACCCCGGCCCAAACGGATACGTAATCCAGCTCTTTTATTTCCTGGAGGGCGTGCAGGGCGAGGGGCAGATCAACCCCCGGCAGGGTACAGAACTGTTCAAAAAGCAGAAGATGCTCATAGTTGATCGGCTCGCCGGTGAGGCCAGGCAGCAGTTTGAAGGCCTCGGTGGCAGTCATATCGGGCAGCCCACATAATGCCCTGAAAACCCTCATGTTCGTATAATCAAGCTTTTCGACAATTTGCTTGCTGCTTTCCAGCTGTTCGGCTGTGACCCCCGGGACCTTACCCAGCACCTCCAGGGTCCGCTCAACTGCCCCGCCCGCCATCACCGTGGCAGCAAGCGAGAAGAGCAACACAACAGTCAATAACGATTGCTGGCAGAATAACCGCATGATCAGCAAAAACCCGTCCTTGCAACCTGGCTGGCGGAAAACAGGGAGCCAAATCCTGAAATTATCTTTGTTTGACTGTCTCAAATTCATGCCCATTTCGGGAAAAACCCTCTGCACCGCCGCACAGCGCATGATAACTACCTGATTTATCGTCACCGCAATTCAGGGCAGGACCTTTTTTGGCAAAGCCGTTATTCTTTCAATTTGACATATTCCCTGAATAATTCAACGGGATTGTTTTCCATGGTTTGCGCCTGTCCATCCTCTGCCACAGACCGCACCGCCTAAACTTGAACATCTCAAATACAGCCTGTCAGAATTTTCAGAAAAGGAAACAAAAAAATAGAAAAATAACCTGATTACAACATGATGAACTGATAATTCCGAAAAAACCAGATCATTTCTTGCCGGAGATCCGTATCATTTCAGGGAACCATCCGCAGACTCCGCACGTTTATAATAAATAAGGAATTTTTTTTAAAAGAAGCGCAACTATTTTTGCGTGACAATTTGCCACATTTCTTTTTTTCCAAAAACACTTTAATTACTATTAAAAAAATAGCCAATCAACTGAGGATACACAACATGCTGGAAAGAAGAAAAAGTCAGAGATTCAAAGTTGACAACGGCCATTTTATTATACATTCGAGAAATGTCGGAAAAATTGAAGATATCAGCATGGGAGGATTATGCTGCTCATGCATAAACGAAGATTTCGATCCAGCATCAGAAGATAAAATAGATATACGCTGCTTGAAAAACAGTATGTATTTAGAAAAAATGGGGATTGATATTCTGGAAACGGAAATAACCAGCGGTGCATCAATTTTTAATGTATTTACAAGGATATGTCATTTAAAATTTCAGAAATTAACCGCTGATCAGATTCATCAGTTAAACAATTTCATTCTGCATAATGCGATTGGCAGCCGAGATTATTCAGCATGCAGAATTGCATATCAAGCCAATCACAACATCTAGCTCTTACCCGTCCCATCACTACTGCATCAATTCTCTCCCATCGATTCTCAAGCAAGAAAGGGACAATCGCTATGGCGACTGCCCCCATTAACCCGGACTGATAGTCAGATATCATCTACCGCCCTGCGGCAAAACACTCTGGACCGGACCATCAGCAACTGCCTTAATGCAGAAAGAGAAATGGGTCCTTGGATTCCCACAGCCTTTTCTTGGAGGCTTTTTTCCCCTTTTCCTGTTTCTGCCCAGCGGTCCTGGTGTTTCGGGACGATTTGCCATCAGCTGGGGCATTGTTCTTTTGCCATTTTGGCTTTGCTGTCTCGGGGGCAATTTCGATCGAAACATCTTTACCGTTAATCATCAGACGGGCAAAGGCCTTGAGCACATGTGGGGCGAACCTGCTTTCCGCCTCCAGTATGGAAGAATAGTTCATGACCTCAATCTTGCCGATTTTGATGCGGGGAATGGCGGCATTATCATTGATTTGGCCGATGAGCCGCGCCGGGTGCACACCATCTTTTTTACCCACGTTGATAAGAAAGCGGGTGAACTTTTCGTCGGTGGCGGGCCGCCGGGATTTCACATCTTTATTCTGCCGGGAATCCTGTTTTTTCTCCTTATCGGAGATGTTTAAATCAGGTGCATTTCGATACATCTCCAGGAACCGGTTAAATTCTATGGAGAAAAACCGCTTAATCAGTTCTTCCCGGTCAAGGGAGGCCAGCTCATCAGCAATGGCGGCAAAAAATGGATGCAGCTGCTCATGGGCAACATCAACATTTTTTACGGTGTCGACCAGCCGGAAGAGCTGTTTCCTGCAAATTTCATAGCCGCTCGGTATGCGTCCTTCCTCAAAAGTCCGCTTGAGAATCTTTTCAATTTCTCTGATCTTATGCCGTTCCCGCAGGTGGATGATGGCGACGGAAATTCCCGCTTTCCCCGCTCGTCCTGTACGACCGCTGCGGTGCGTATAATTTGCGATCTCATCCGGCAGGTTGTAGTTGATGACATGGGTCAGATCATTGACGTCCAGGCCGCGGGCAGCCACATCGGTTGCCACCAGCAGCTGCAGATTTTTGCTGCGGAATTTATTCATCACCTGGTCCCGCTGAGCCTGCGAAAGATCGCCGTGCAGGGCATCGGCCCCGTAGCCGCTCTGGATCAGCTGCTCAGCGACTTCATTTGTTTCCTGCCGGGTCCGGCAAAAGACAATGGCATAGATATCAGGGTTCATGTCCACGATCCGTCTCAGGGCCAGAAATCTGTCGCGCGCCTGCACCATATAATAAATATGCCGGATGTTCTCTGCTCCGGCATTGCGCTGGCCGATGGTGATCTCCACCGGCTTGTTCATGTACTTGCTGGCGATTTCCGCCACGCCCTTGGGCATGGTTGCGGAAAACAGCAGGGTATTCTTGCTGGCAGGGGTGCTGGCCAATATGGCATTCAGCTCATCCTGAAAACCCATCTGCAGCATTTCATCCGCCTCATCAAGCACCACCTGGCTGATAGCGGAAATATCCACAGCCCCCCGCCGGATCAGATCATGCAACCGCCCCGGGGTTGCCACAATAATCTGGGCACCGCTGCGCAGCGCTTTGATCTGCACCGTCAATACTGGCCCCGCCGTATACGGCCACCACATGTAAACCGGTGACATATCTGGCAAGATCGCCGATATCTCTGGCAACCTGCACACAAAGCTCCCTGGTGGGGCATAAAACCAGGGCCTGGGTCTGTCTGCGGCGGATATCAGTCAACTGAATGAGGGGAATGGCAAAGGCCGCGGTCTTGCCTGTGCCGGTCTGGGCCAGGCCGACCAGATCGGCCCGCTGGTTCAATACGATGGGAATGACCTGTTCCTGCACCAAGGTGGGATCAGTGAAACCCAACTCATGAATTCCCCGGAGAATATTTTCCTGAACGCCTAATTCTGCAAATGTAGTCATATTTTCTTCTTTGTAATATGTGTTTGCAGGGCAAGAGGATTTTTTCCGGCACTGCATAAAAAAAAGCCCCGCGCTATGCGGGGCAGGAGCTGCAATTTGCTTCAGGTTTTACAGCTGAACAACGTTGGCGGCTGCCGGACCTTTGGGGCCGTCTACGATTTCAAACTGAACCCGCGCCCCTTCATCGAGGGATTTATAGCCCTGGCTATTAATGGCAGAATGATGAACGAACACATCACCGCCCTTATCAGATTCAATAAAACCAAAACCTTTTGCCGCATTAAACCACTTCACTTTACCTTCAATCACTTTACACTACTCCCTGGAATCCGGCTCAACTTGGAGCCATTAAAAATCTGGTCTTTCCGACATATGCAAAAACGACCGGCAAGCCGACGGTTTGGACCATTAAGCAAAAAAAAACCGCACTGCCTCGCCTTCGAGGATTATGCGGTTAACTTTTTTTGTATTGCTAATACTTCAAACAGTCACAGCTCAGTATAAATTGTCTTATAGCATACAAACCGGGAAAAGAAAATGTTTTTTTACAGTTCTCCGCAGACAAATCAATAATTATTATTAACCGAAGCCGGCCTCACGGCCGGGGAATCCCTCGAAACGAGCTCTCCGCAGCAGCACAGACTGGGAATAATACCTATTTTTGCATCTTTTGCTTGACCCAACCAAGGCCGCATCTTAAAACAAGAAAAAGAATGAAAATTGATAGCTTCGTATTTATGCCCCTTTTCATGCCCCTTGGGGATAATAATTCTTGGCACCGGTTCCCCTGACAATAAATCAGGAATTTATCATGCACTGTACGGCTGTCGAGAGGCTTGTTACGAGATTGTCAAAACTGGTCTTCCCGAAATAGAGCCGGAAAGGAGAAAAATGATGAAACGCGCGATGGCAAAAACGTTGCAGACAGGAGTGGTTTTGGGATTATTCATTTCGTTGTGCGGAACCGGGATTGCCTTTGCCGCAGCCAAAAGCTATGAATATGGCAACGTACTCATGAGCCAGCCCGGCAAAGACAATACTGCCCTTCCCGTCACCTTCCGGCACTGGTCCCATCGCGGTAAATACACCTGCCGCCTCTGTCATGTTGATCTTGAATTTACCCAGCTCGCCAATGGTACCGGCGTGACGGAAGAGGATAACCGCAACGGCATGTACTGCGGGGCCTGTCATAACGGCAAAGAGGCCTTTGCCCTGGAAGCCTGCACCAGATGCCATCCCAAGGATAAACAGCATGAACAGGAACTGGCTCAGCAGGCCAAACGTGAATTCCAGGAACTCAAGAAAACCCTGCCGCCCGCCACCTACGGCAACAAGATTGACTGGATGAAGGCCGAGGAAGATGGAATTATCAAGCCCAAGGACTTTCTGCAGGGTGTCAGTCTCCGCAAAAACGAAAAGATGGTCAACAGCCGGGAAGAGCCCCGCACGCCGGCCCTGCCCGGTTTGCCGAACATTATTTTCTCCCATGCCAAGCATGTGGTCTGGAATGGCTGCGGCATGTGCCATCCGGACACCTTTGCCCTGGAAAGCGGCAAAACCCCGATAACCATGAAGGAAATCACCGAAGGGAAATACTGCGGCCGCTGTCATGGCACAATTGCCTTTGCCCTGAACGACTGCACCCGCTGCCATTCGAAACCGGTCTTAGCCCCGGGCTCATAAGCGAATGCGTTTCCTGCAGCAACCCCACGGTATGGGGGAAAAAAACAGGCACCTCCGCAAATGCGGGCTGACGGCGCTGCTGTGCCTGCTGCTTGCCGGTTGCGGCGACAACTTTGACCGCTTTCTTGCCCAGAAAGAGTTTGCCGAACCGGGCAACCCCATCTTTCAGAAAAGATACTCCACCGAATCCCTGTCGCGCTCCGAGCTGAACCTGCTGCTGGACATGGCCCTGTATAAAGGGCCACCGGAACAGTATGGCGATATTGTGCTGCGTGACCGCAGCGAAAAACACCGCATGGATCCGGTGGTCTTCTCCCACCGCATCCACCGCAGCAGGTACACCTGCCGGGTCTGCCACGTCGAGCTTGAATTCACCATGAAAAAGGGGGGTACGGGCATCACCAGGGAGGAGTATCTGGAAGGACTTTACTGCGGGGCCTGTCACAACGGGGATATCGCCTTTTCCGTCAAATACTCTTGCAACCTGTGTCATGTCAAGGTTGACAAGGAAGGCCATTACCAGGCAAAAAAAGATGCCATGCTCGGCGGCAAAAATCTGCCAACCCAGGAGTATGGTGACGGCATCAACTGGGTGGAGGCGATCAAAAGCGGGGCAATCTCCCCGCGCAATTCGCTCAATGCAGAAAATCCACCGCCGTCCATGCCCCTGCCCATACATCTGAAAATGCCGCTGCGCTGGACCACCCGGTCACCCAGAACCCTGGTGGTCTTTTCCCATGAGTCGCACATCCTGTGGCTGGACTGCTCCAACTGTCATCCCGACCTGTTCTCCATTGCCCAGATGGGAACCGTGGAATTTGACAAGCAAAAAAATCTCTACGGCATGTATTGCGGCACCTGCCACATGACCGTCGCCTTTCCGATGAACGGCTGCAATCGCTGTCACCCTGACCAAAAAAACAGACTGTAATTGCCGGCCAACCTATAAACCATTATCGCCGTTCACTTTTTAGCTCAAGCGCCGCCGGCAACCCGGGCTTGATTTTGCCGGGGTAAGGCGGCGGAAAGCACGGCGGCCAGCACCGCCAGGCCTGAGGCGAGGTAAAAGCTGCTCGAAAAGCTGCCTGTTGTCTCGGCAAGCACCCCGGCCAGATAGGGCCCGGCAATCTGGCCGATGCCGAAAATAAAGGTGATGAAGCCAAAAACGGAAACCGTCCTGTGCGGCCCCACGTAATCAGCGATCAGGGCGGCCATGATGGAGGGAATACTCCAGGCCACGATGCCGTAGAAACCGATGGAGAGATATAAAAAAAGTCCCGGCAGATTGACGGCAATAAGCAGATAAGCCATGGATTGAATGCTGAATACCGTGATCAGGGCCGCCTTTCTGCCGAGCTTATCGGACATGACCCCAAACACAGGCCCGGAAAAGAGGCTTAAAAAACCGACCCAGGACCAGAAGTTGCCTGCCGCCGCTTCGGAAAAACCCCGCTCCTGCACCATGACGGTGACCACGAAGGTCGCATAGATCACGTAGGTAAAGCCGAAAAGAAAGTAAATGGCGGCACAGTGGTAGATGAGGCCGGGCCGCACCGGCTCTGTCTCAAACATGGCCCGGCTGTGCCCCGGTGTGGAGGCTTGGCTGCTGCCCACCGGCTCCAGACCGAGCTCACGCGGTCTGTCACGCAATATCAGATAACAGATGGCGGAAACCACGGTGACAATGGCGCCAAGGACCAGCCAGCTCAGCCGCCAGCCTTGGCCGTCTGCGCCATTCAGCCAAGGCACCAGCCGGCCGGCAATGACGATGGCAAAGCCGCTGCCGATGACGATAAATCCCGCGGCCTTCCCCCGGGAACGGCTGGTAAACCAGGCCGAGACCAGGGCCATCATCGACACATTGGACATGCCGCTGCCCATGCCGGTCAGGGTATAAAAGACAATGATCATAAACAGCTTGGCGCCGGCCCCGATGCAGAGCATGGAAAGCCCCACCAGCAAAAGGGCGAAACCTATCAGCCTTCGTGCCCCGAAGCGGGCGGACAGCTTGCCGCACAGCAGCACGGCGACCAGGTAGCCGACAAAATTCGAGGTGCTGATAAGGCCCATCTGGGAAAAGGAAAGGCCGAGGGACGCTCCCATGGACGGCAACAGCATGCCCAGCGCAAAGCGGCCGAAGCCGAGACCGGCGAATACGCAGAGTGTCCCCGCCGCCACCACATACCAGCCATAATGGACGGGGCGTGGCTCTCTCTTCTGTTCAATCATGGAAACGGATTACTGAAGCTAGAACAACATTTCGTGTTGCATGTTGAGAGAACTCACCTGATTGTTCAGGGTCCAGAAATCATAGATATAGCCCGCGCCGAATATGGCCCCGGTGAAAAGATAGATCAGGCCTGTGAGCCATTTTCCCATATACATCCTGTGAATGCCGAACAGGCCTAAAAAGGTGAGGAGAATCCAGGCAACCGAGTAATCGATTTTGCCCTTCTTGAAACGCAGGTCAGCCTGCCGGTCCATGGCCGGGATCAGGAACAGATCGATGAGCCAGCCTATGCCGAGCAGGCCCAGGGTGCAGAAATAAATGGTGCCGGAAATAGGCTTCCCGTAATAAAAGCGGTGGGAGCCGGTGAAGCCGAAAATCCAGAGAATATAGCCGATTGTTTTACTGTGGCTGTCATTTTGCGGATCCATAAATTTGCCTCCCGCCTGAACATTTTGCGGACTTCCCACGTCTTAAAATTAACAGAGAATAACTCTTTTCACACAAAAACCCAAGCAGCAAAACAGGGGAGGATTTTTTATGAACAGATACGCCTGCATTATCTCCTTTGCTGTACTTTTTTCATTTCTTATCACAGGTGTCCTTATGGCCCAGGAACCATGGCAAACAAAGACCATCAACAAAGAGGAATTAAAGACAAAGCTGACCCCTCTGCAGTATAACGTGACCCAGGAGGAGGGCACGGAGCCGCCCTTCCGCAATGAATACTGGGACAACAAAAAAGCGGGGATTTATGTGGATATTGTGTCAGGGGAACCCCTATTCAGCTCCCTGGACAAATATGATTCCGGCACGGGATGGCCAAGCTTCAGCAAACCGCTGGAAGCCGACAACATTGTCCTGCGCAATGATTTCGGCTTTTTCACCCGACGCACGGAGGTACGCAGCCGTTATGCCGATTCCCATCTCGGCCATGTTTTTGATGACGGCCCGCCCCCCACCGGCAAACGTTACTGCATGAACTCGGCGGCCCTGCGTTTCATCCCCGCCGACCAGCTTGAAAAAGAGGGATATGGCCGCTATCTTCACCTGTTTGCGGAAAAGGCCGGGGGAAAGTAGTCTCTTTGCGCGGCGGAAACCGCCCTTCCCAGAGCAGTTTATTTCCGGGGGGGGGAGAGCGGGTACCACGTCACCCTGCCGGCGATGCAGCCAGTTTCCCCTTACTGTTGCTCCGCCTTGGAGCAACAGACCATTCCGGAGTGCGGCCGGCGTTTGTCCGAAGCGGGAAACTCGGGCAGCCACCTGATGATGTCCGCCATTTTCCCCGGCGATTCCCTGCAAACCCGGGGCGTCATGCAGACGCTCACCCCAGGCATCATCCATCGCTTTTTCCCTCACCGCCTAACCTCCAAATATAACTGAAAGATATCCCGGGATTTTTCATTTCTCTTGACACCCCCATGCCCCCAATATAAACTGAATGGGTCATCATTTTTCTACAAAGCAATATCTCGGCAAGAGGGCTCTGTGAATTATGATGTGAACAGAAAAAGCAAAACCACTTTTGACAAGGAGGACGAACTATTCCATTCCCGCAGCGGGATGTGCATCTTTAGTAAACAAATCAATTAATTGGAGCAACTGACAAAAGCTTCGCATACCGGAAGTTAAAAAGACAAGAGGAGAAAAGGAGGAGTTGAGAAAATGAACATCTTGAAATCACTATGGATTTTAGTCATGATCGGGTTTGTAGCCAGCTGCGCCCCCATGGCGACGGAAAGCCCTTTTACGGCCACTGACCTTTCAGGCAAACTGGCACAGGGTTACAAACAAAAAGTTGACAACGCCGTGATCATCCTGGATGCCTCGTCATCCATGTATGACAAGGAAAACGCCAACCAGAAATTTGTCGAGGCCAAAAACGTCGTGCTGCATATGAACGACACGCTGCCGCCCCTCAAGATGCAGGCCGGCTTGCATGTATTCGGCCCCACCCTGGGCGCAAATATGGAAGACAGCAAACTGATCTACGGCATGACAGACTATAAGGCCGCAGATCTCGCTGCAGCAGTCAAAAGCGTTCAGGTCAGCGGGCTGACCCCCCTGGCCAAACCTCTGCTGAAAAGTGTTGACGGATCTGAAAGACAGCAAGGGACCAATTGCCGTCATCATCGTCAGCGACGGCATGGATACCTACAACCAATCCCCGGTTGAGGCCGCGGAAACCCTGAAAAATGCCTTTGGCGACAGAATCTGCATCTACACGATTCTGATCGGCAACAACCCGGTGGGTAAAAAGACCCTGGAAGATGTTGCCGCAGCAGGCAAGTGCGGCTTTGCCACCACGCAAAGCGCTGTTGCCACCAGCCAGGGCATGGCCGATTTTGTCGAAAAGGTTTTCCTGGAAAAAGAGGCTGAAAAACCGGTTGCCAAGGTCGCCCCTGCTCCTGTTCAGGAAAAAACCATCACCATGAACCTCAAAGTGCTGTTTGATTTTGACAAGGACAATGTTCTTCCCCGCGAACAAGACGAGCTTGATGAGTTTGCCGCCTTTATGAAGGCCCACCCGCAGACCACCGCCGTTCTTGAAGGCCACACCGACAATTATGGTTCAGAAGCATACAACAATGCCCTTTCACTGCGCAGAGCGGAAAGTGTGAGAAAATATCTGGTGCAAAAATTCGCCATCGCACCCACACGCCTCACCACAAAAGGCTATGGTTTCTCAAGGCCCCTTGCCACCAACAAGACAGATGAGGGACGCCAGGAAAACCGCCGGGTTGTGGCTGTTATCTCAACCAATGTAAAAGAATAAGATTATTTTTTATCCGTAACAAAAAGCATGCCCGGCGAATTATGCCGGGCAGGCTTTTTTTATGCCCATGCGCCTATGATCTTTTTCCCTTTCCCTGCAGCTGTTTTCTCCGGTGCCGGGAAAGGCACGGGAGAAGGGGGGGAGCAGCATTCGCCGCACGTGCAATGTCCATCCTTCCTGGCAGACCAAAGCCTGCTGAGCCCTTTTGCCAGAGGCCTGACGGAAAGAAAAAGCAGAATCAGCGCCCCGGCTACCCTCACTTCAAACGGCAACAGTTCGGCAGCCTGACCAACCGCAGCCTTTGCGGAAATGCCGTAGTACTGGTAAACGAAATCAAGCAGCAGCCCGCACCCCACACTGACCACGGCAATCGCCAGCAGGTAAAGAGCCGTGGCCCGTTTGCCGAGCAGGCCGAGAAGAACCGACAGGGAGGTTATATTGGTGGCCGGGCCCACCAGCAGAAAGACCAGGGCCACTCCGGGACTTACTCCTTTGAGGATCATGGCGGCGGCTATGGGTGTCGAGGCCGTGGCGCAGATGTAAAGAGGGATGCCGAAAACAAGCATGAGCAGCATTGCCGACAACCCGCCGCCAAGATAGAGGCTTATCTGCTCATCCGGCACCAGCACCGTGATAATTCCTGCGGCCAGCAGCCCCAGAAAAAACCAGCCGGCCAGATCCCCCCATAACTCGTCTTTTGCATAGCGGAGTCCCGCAGCCATCTTCTCCAGCATGGAATGATGCGCGGCATGTTCTTCCGGCGGGCAATTTTCGCCACTGCAGCAGTTGTCAACCTGGCAGCGCAAATCCGGTGCCGTCAAAGCGGTTGAGTGAGGCGGATTCATGATATTTTCACTGATACCTGCCACCATGGCCGTGATAAAGGCGGCCAGCGGCCTGGCGATGGTCATGATGGGATCCAAAAGGGCGTAGCTGATGGAAATCGAGTCCACCCCTGATTCCGGGGTGGAGATGAGAAAAGCCGCGGTTGCGCCATTGTTTGCCCCCTGTTTTTTGAGCGAGGCGGCAGCCGGCAGCACCCCGCAGGAACAGAGAGGGATGGGAATGCCGAGCAAGGCGGCCTTCAGCACAGACCGGAAGCGACCCTTCCCAAGATGATGGGCGACATATGCCGGCGAGAGAAACATTTTCAACATGCCACCCACCAGCAGACCGAAAAGGACATATACCGAGGAATCCATCAGCATATGCCACGCTTCCCGGATGACTGACAGGGCAAATGATAGTATTTCCATAATATTTTTCCTGTATGCCATCTTACTGATGGCTTTAAACTTTTTACTGAAGCGACTGCCAGCTGCCGCCTCAGCCAATCTATTTTCCAGCCGCTGGCGGCAAATGCCTTACTCCCGAATATGCTCCAGCACCAGACCGGTCACCTGGCTTACATGATCATCGACCAGCCGATAATAGAGAACCGGCCCCTGGCGGCGGTTGGTAACCAGCTGCAGCTGCCGCAGCAGCCGCAGCTGATGGCTCACCGCTGACTCGGAAACGGCAAGAAAGGCCGCCAGATCACAGACACACATTTCCCCCTGCTCCAGAGCAAGAATGATCCTCAGCCGGGTGTTGTCGGCCAGGGCCTTGAAGAAGTGCGCCACCCTTTCTATCTCATTGGGATCAAGGGCCATTTTCCGTGCACCCGCAACCCGTTCTTCATGAATGATCCGACATTGACAACGATCTTCATAATCCGCCATGCACCCTCCTCCAAATCATATAATTAATATCTGAGCATATGTTCATATGTAATAACGACAAAGCAATATTGTCAAGCAAGTCACGGAATACGCGCAGGTTGGAGGGGTGGTGAAGAATCTATTTTTTCAGTGTTTGCGGGTCCCGGCCGATGCTGTCGATGGCATAAGAGCCGGCATTGCCGGTAAAAGGCAGGATAAGCAGATGGGGCAGGGTCAGTTTTGCCGCATCCCTGAACTGAGAAAGACCGATGGTCATGCCATCGTGCCCCATGACCGGCTGGGCCCGGTAGGTGCCGAAAAGTCTATCCCACCAGGGGAAATTAAAACCGAAATTACTGTTTGTTTCGCGAATCGTTACAGAATGATGGACGCGGTGCATGTCCGGGGTGACAACCAGCAGACGGAGAATGGCGTCAAGCCTGCCCGGCAGCCGGATATTGCCATGATTAAACATGGCCGTGCCGTTTAAAGTCACCTCAAAAACAACAACCGCAAAAACGGGCACCCCAAGGGCAGCCACCGCCGCCATTTTAATCGCTGCGGAAATCAGAATTTCAATGGGATGAAAACGCAGGCCGGTGGTCACATCAATATCAAGATCGGCATGATGCACCATGTGCAGCCGCCAGAGCAGGGGAACGGAGTGGAACATCAGGTGCTGCAGGTAGACAACCATATCAAGCAACAGCACCCCGAGGATCAGAGACGGCCAGAATCCGAACTGCAGATAAGGAAAGAGTCCCCAGCCCTGCCGCTGGGCAGCAGCGGCCACGCCGACCGCCATCACCGGCATGAGCAGGCGGGCAAGCAAGGTATCAAGAAAAATGATGGACAGGTTGTTAAACCACCTGCCAGCCTTGGAGACGGTAAGCCGGCGTTTGGGGGCTGCAATCTCCCAGACCGCCACCAGAGCCAGGATGGCAAAGAAAATAATGACACGGTATGTTTCCGGCTTCATAGCAGGGAAAACTCAAGCGGCTTTCGGAAAGTTGTCCGGCAGGTTCCAGACCTCCGGAGTCAGGGCCGGCAGGCCCCATTGAAGCCTTGCCTTGTCGCACCGTTCGTTCGGTTCACCATTGAGCCAGGCGGGCTGAAAATCGCGACAGACCGAGGCCCTCTTTTCATATATGCTGCAATAAACCTGTTTGCCGATAATCCCCATCAGCGCGATACAGCGCGGAGAGGAACCATTAGTCCCCTGCATAACCATCCGGAAATCATTTAATTTTTCCGTCAGTTCGGCAGGAACCCCACCTGCAATGGCCAGGTCCGATTCACCCCAGTAAAAAGAGGCACGGAAAAACGCACAGCAGGCACCACAGTCAATACAGGGATTTACCATATTTCTCACATAAAGTAACGGCGGGGAAACTCACAACTGGAAAGGGAAACAGCATTTTTCTGACATGCTTTGCGGTAATTGTCAATCTGTATTTCATTTGCGCTCTGCCAGATTGCCCATAAAAAAAGGATGCCCGTAACGGACATCCTTTTTTTAATTACAGCCGTAAAAAAACAGCCGGCTTAGAACTTATGGCATTTCACACACTGATAGCCTTTCTCAAGGTGCTTCTTATGCAGTGCGTTGCCGCTCCAGGATTTGGAACCGTGGCAGTCGTTGCACAGATCACTTTTCGGCTTGACCAGACCGGTCGGTTCACCGGTATGACAGCTCACACAAGACAGGTTGCCATCGCCCTGACCGTCGGCCGCATGCTGCTGATGCACTCCCTGCCAGGAAAGCGATTCCTTCTCATGACACAGGGTGCAATCCTTGACCTTGGCCGGCCAGGTATGGTAGCCGAGCTGACCGAAGGGCACCATGCGGCTGCCGTCCGGTGTCATACCGGTGGAATCATGACATTCACCGCAGGAGGGGGCCATGGATGCCGGCTCAACTCCGTGGGTGATCAGCATTTCCGCGTCAACATCCACCAGCTGATAGTTGCCGGTCATGCCCTGTTCTTCCATACCCTTGCGCACCGCCAGATCGAAATCACCGGTCATGAACATCCACATGATGGCAGGCGGTACGATCTTGCCGCTTTCATGCAGCGGCATAGTCGAGAAGTGACGTTTAATCGGCACAATCTTTGATTTGCCGTCAAACGGTGCGCCGTTTGCCTTGGCCATGGGGTAGACTGCCTCGCTCATCAGCGTGAATGGTCTGACCGACGCTGTAAACCTCGGAGGTGCCGTCGAACCAGGCGTATTCCGGCTTCACATTGGCAAGCCTTGACCTCTTCACCGACAAAGCCGCCCTGGCCGGAACAGAAGGTCGGATTCCAGTCCGGTTTCAGCCAGTCACGGGACATCTCGGTTGCCCCGCCTTTGCCGAATTGGCGGATATGGCAGACCTGACAGGCGACCTGGCCCGCGGCATGGCGGTTCAAAGTGGCGTCGCTGTGCGGGGCGGCAGCGTGACAGTCCGTACATTTCGGATTAGGCGCTTCGGTCTGGCGCAGGTCAATGCCCCGGCCGCCGATCTTATGGCCCTCAGAGGAATGGCAGGATACACAGGTAAGGTCTGCGCCGCCCGGATCAGCTGACATATGCACGTCTTCGGTGACTTTGGGAGCCGCGGTGTTTGCTCCCATGTCGCCCCGTTTGGTCCAGTCACCCCCGCCCGCCTTGGCATGGCAGCGGAGACAGGACTGTCTGGTGGGCAGATGAACGTTGCGGGCCAGATTCACCATGGTGGTGCCGGCCGGCATCTTGGCATAATCGGGAACGGTGGTGTAATCACCATTTTCATCCACCAGGCCGAAGACATAGGTTTTGGTTTCGCCCTTGACATTGACCACGGTTTCGCTGTTCTTCGGATCGGCAACAAATGTCCGCTGATAGGTATCGTTGTGGCACATGAGGCAGTCAATGTCATTGACGTCCGGCGGATGGGGGGCATTGCCGTCGGCCCTGACATGACAGGTATAACAGGCGCCCTTTGAAGAGATGGCATAGGTGCAGAAGGTGTTGATGCCGTTGACCCCCTTGCCGTCGTCACCGGTGCTGTTGGTCACATTCGGGGTGGGGCCGGACCACTGCATGTGCAGACTCTGCAGCATATCCTGGGCTTCAATTTCATGGCAGGCGATACAGGTTGCCGGGCCGTTATATGAGGTAATAAACGGATGTGTCGCTGTCCCGTCCCGGCACCACCGGAACCTCCACCGGTGACCGTTGCCGTTACGGTGAAGTGGCTTGTTTTAGCCTGTTTATTTCTCCGGTCCGTGAGATTGCACTTGAAATCCCATTCCCCGGTCATCTCATCGGCAGGAACAGTATAATCAAAGGTGGCAGTGCGCCCGTTAATCTGCATCCTCTGCCCGGAGACCAGCACGGTATCCGATGCATCGGTGATGGTGATCTGGGCAGACCGGAGTGTCTGTTGCCACTCGCCGGTGCCGGTGCAGACTAAACGCACGGTGTTGCCGACCAGTGCCGGATTCGGATTGACAGACATATCAATACCGCGGTCAGCTGCATACCCATTACCGGCAAGCAAGGCGAAAGCCGCTGCCGTAAATATCATTTTTTTCATATCCCCTCCAAGTTATATGATTTTTTGTTGCCGCAAATACTTTATAATGTTTTGTAGATATCAGAATGAATCATGGCTATTGGGAATGGTTGTCAAAGCAGAAAACAGCATCTCTTCATTCGGCCCTCCCTGATTGTTTTGCGTTAACATTTCGCCTTTTTTCTGTTGAAAAGCGTTATTCTTTATCTGCATGATTTGTACAGGAGCAACTAGCAAGCTATATGCCACGATTGTTAATATTAGCTTAACATATTATTTTAACAGTACATTTATACAGTAATGAGAATTTTTATCCTCAACCCTCGAAACGCCATTACTGTCGCCATTGCCAGACAACTTTTTACCGGTGCGACAATTTGCCGCAGCCACAGCGTGGGATTAACAGGTGTTTACAGGTCGATCGTTGCCACCGAAAAATAGCGTCTTTGTTTCGCGACAGAGATTAAAAATTTGTACTTTCGCCAAACAAATAATGAAAAAAATTTAATGGATCTTATTTGCGGCGCTCCGCATGAGCAGAAGTTGCCGGCAGGGCGGTCTCGCCGGCTAAAAAGAGGCCTGTCACGGTTGCTGATATGGCTGGGAAGGATTTCCATAACCATGCGCCGGAAAGTTAAAGAAGAGCTTGGCAAACGACGCAAAAGATGTTTAAGATTAAGCGGTTGAGTTTCCCGTTAGCCAAGGCCTTCACCTGACAATCCCCAGGAAAAACTTGACAAACCAGGGCAGGCAACGCCTATAATTTTACAAAGAAAAGTTTGCGCCTCCCTGTTTCTTGCCGATGATTTTTTCTGTGCTTCCGCCCGGCGGGAGCCGGTGAAAAGATAAAAAACCCGTAAAGCCAGGCTCTCCGCCTGCAGCCCCAAAATGACAAAGAGACAAATGAGAAGAAACCATGACAACAGAATATCTCAGCAGCAGCAATTTCCCTGTTGCCTCGTCAGCCTCGGCGGGTACCCTGGCAGCAGAACTGGACAACCTCCTCAGTAGCGACTTCACAGGAAACATGTTTGCCCTGTTGGCCGGTTATCAGCGGATACTAGCCGACAACGGGCAGCGTCCCCAGTGGCCCGCGGTCCACAAAAAACTGGCAACACTTTTCAAGTGCGGCAGATATGCCGCGGTCGACGGACCCATGATCGGCATCCCTGTGTCCATCCGGGACAGCGACTATTTCCAGGATACGGTGCAGCACTTCGGCAAGGAAAGATCAAAGATTGCCAGCATTGAATGGATGGCCACCGCCTGGAACATGACCTTCACCGATACCGGTCTCTGGATGGGCAAAACCTTTGAACCGGTTCCCAGAGAGGTGGTGGCGGACAAGACGGGCAATGATGCCGACATGCTGGCCCAATATGACCCGCAAACAACCCGCATCGGCCGCAACTTTTTCCGCCAGCCACCCCAGCCAGACCTCATCCAGGGCCTCGGCCTGCCGGCGCTGACCCCGATGTGGAACCTGAAGCCGCGCCCCGCATCCGCGGCAGAGAAGCTCTTTGACAGCCAGTTGCTTCCCGAGAATCTCGCCAAGGAGGTCAACATCCCCTACAGCATGACCGGCGGCATCTTTCTGGCCTTGCCCGGCAAATCCGTGGTGCCTGAGATGCACGGCAAGGAGGTCTACCAGCTCAACTACCGCTGGCCGCGACTCAACCCCGCCTACCCCATGACCCGCCTGGTTGACGAACTGGTCCAGATTGCCGACGGCATCTATCTGGGCCAGCTGGTTTTTGCCACCAGACATTACAGCCTGGGCAGCCTGCGCCTGTTGTCCAGCCCCGATATGCCGGCCATTCCCCTGGGCGAAGCTTACGCCGGCCAGCACGACAAGCCGTTTGATTTCCTCTTCAAACTGTTTTCCGGGGACAAAGAGGCGGATTACGGCTACCAGAACAACGGCTATTTTCTCATGATGGACCCGGCCTGGGCCCGCGAGATCTATGCCGACAACGCCTTTCCCCAATTGCGCCCCCGGGCCGGGGAAAGCGGCTACATCGAACTGGGCTACGACAAAATGGCCCCGGCCCGGAAACCCGCGCCGCCTGCCGGCGCCCCTGAGCAATGGCCGGGCGTCACAGACTGGGTGGCTGGCTGGCAGGACAACGAGGACCTGCGGGAGAAATTCACCACCTTTATCCTGGAAGAGTCACCGAAAAAATCGGACGCCGACGATGTGCGGGAGATGCGGCGCGAGGGGGAATCCATCCTGCAGATGCTGCAGCGCATCAGTCGCGAGATTTCGGCCCGGACCGCAGGGGACGACCAGCTCAAGTATTTTGACAAGCTGCATCGCCTGTTCCGCTGCGGCGTTGCCCCGCGGGTGGTGAACGGGCTGTTCCAGGGGCAGGGCAAAAAAGGGTATAACTGCCGGGTGGACGGCACGGAAAAACGTGACTGGTACGGCCGGGCGGAGGTGGCCCGCGGCTTTGATTTTTATCACGGCGTCACCCTGAACCTGCATCTCGGTTTCAGCGACACCTTCCGGGCGGATATCGGCAAAAAATTTGGGGACAGCCAGCTGTTTCCCGGCACCCTGGCCAGTATTCTCGCCGATGACGCTCTAAAAAACCCCAATGTGCTGGATATGGTCTGGCACAGCATCGGCAAATACATCTTCCCCTGGGCCGGCAAATCCTTTGAAAAAATCAGCGGCCGCAAACTGAGCATGTTTCTGGACGAAAGCAGCGATCTGGCCAAACGATACCCGGAGCGGGTCAGGGAGCTGAAAACCCATCTGGCCAGCGCCCCCCACTATGCCCTGGTAAAAAAAGCCAGCCAGCAATTACTGGCCGAAACCCGGCGCCTATGCGGCGCATCTGGCAAGCGGCCCGTGGGATAAGGGGATGAGCAAAGAGGACCAGGCCTTCTGGGAAAAAGAGGCGAATGAGCATTGGGTTGACGGCAACAACATCCAGGACGAACGCATTGTGGCCTCCGATCCCCTGATGCGCGTCATCGACATGAATTACCGGGTGCCGGACCCCTCCCTGCAGGCCTTGTCCGCCGCCGGCTCCTCACCCTTTGCCCGGCAGGGCTACATCTTTCTCGGGGTTGACGGCCGGGAATCGATCCTGGCGCTGAACAACGATGGCGGCCGCAAAAAAAAGGTCTTCCAGTTCCACTACCGCTATCCGATGATCGGCGGCCCCACCCCCATCGGTTTCTGCCTGGACGAACTGGTGGAGATCGCCGACGGCCTCTTTCTGGGGCAGCTCATCTATGCCACGGCGCTCGAGGTGCCGTACCACTCCTCGGTTGATCCGGCAGAATACCAATACCAGCTGTTCGGCTATTTTCTCCTGCTTGATGATGCCTGGGAGCATCACCGCCGGGCCATCAGGCTTGATGTCTGGCAGGATTAAGCGAGAATGATTATTGTTTAAATATTAAATGCCTGCACAAAAGAGCGGCTGATCTTTTCGACACAGCCAAAACCTGGCGGGAGGGATACCATGATAACACTGGATGACATCAGCCTGAAAGACTTCACCCTGGACAATCTGCCCCGGCTTAAGGAACTGCGCAGCCTCTCTTTTGCCAGAAAGCCGGAGATCTGTATCGAACGGGCCCGTTATATCACCCGCTACCTGCGCGACCAGGACGCCCCCGGCGACGCGCCGGAGGTGCGGCAGGCCAAGAAGGTCAATTATTTCCTGCAGCATAAGCGGCCGGTCTTTCATGACCGCAATCTGCTGGCCGGCAGCACCACCAGCAAAGCTCTCGGCGCCCCGCTTTTCCCGGAGTTTTTTGCCCTTACCCTGTGGCCGGAGCTTGATACGGTCAGCACCAGGGCGAAAAAATCCCCAGAAGCTGACCGCCGACGAGGCCAGGGAGCTGAACCTTGAGATCTTCCCCTTCTGGATGGATAACAACGTCCTGGAATTGACCCGCAAGCGGATCGGCAATGCCGAGAGCCTGCGGCTCTTTGAAAGCCTGGTGTTCTTCATCGCCGCCAAGGCCGGCTGCATCTCCCACGCCGTGCCCACCTATGCCCCCATGCTGGAGCATGGACTGTCCGGGCTGATCGGCATGGCTGCGGAGTTGGGCCAAGCCGGTGACGAGGGAGGCGGACAGGCCGATTTTTACCGGGCCGTGCAGATCTCCCTGCAGGGCATCATGCAATACGCCGAACATCTGGCCGAAGAGGCGGAAAGGCGGGCCAGTGTGGCGGATGATCCGGAAATCAGACAGGAATTGCTTGACATGGCCGGGATCTGCCGGCGGGTGCCGGCCGGGCCTGCCGCCACCTTCCGGGAGGCGGTGAATGCCATCTGGATCTGCCAGGTGGGGATACATGCCGAAAATATCAACATGGCCATGAGCCCCGGCCGGCTGGACCAGCTCCTCTACCCCTATTATAAGCGGGACGTGGAGGAAGGACGGCTGGATATCGGCCGGCGCCATTGAGCTGATCGGCTGCCTGTGGCTGAAAATCGCCGACAATGTCACCATGGTGCCCGAGGCCTCGGAGGAGATGTTCGGCGGCGCCGGCACGGTGCCGGCCATCACCCTGGGCGGGGTGGACGCGGACGGCGAGGATGCAGTCAATGACCTGACCTATATCATGCTGCGGGTCACCGAGCTGCTGAGCATCCGCGACCCCAATGTCAATGCCCGCTATGATTACGAAAAAAACAGCAAAGAGTACTGCCGCCGGGTGTCGGAGGTGATCTTGAACACCAAGGCGGTGCCGGCCTTTTTTAATGACCGGGCCAACATCACCGCACTTCAAGGCCAGGGCGAAAGCATCGAACATGCCCGGGACTATGCGGTCATCGGCTGTGTGGAACTGGCCAGCAGCGGCCGGGACTACCCGGCCTCCAGCTCCATCATGCTGAACCTGGCCGCGCCCCTGGAGATGGCGCTGTTCCAGGGCAAAAGGCCGATCACCGGCGAGGAGCAGATCGGCCCAAAGACCCCGGACCCGGCAACACTCGCGAGCTTCGAGCAATTCTGGGAGGTGTTCAAGACCCAGCTCGACTGGCTCATCGAAAAGGCCATCGAGCTCAATGAACACATGGGCCGGGTGCACCAGCAGATGATGCCGTCGCCGCTCTTGTCCGCCTTTTTTGAAGGACCCATGGACAAGGGCAGGGACCTGATCCAGGGCGGCTCGCTCTACAATTCCTCCGGGGCCACCCATATCGCCTTTGCCGATGTGGTTGATTCCTTAAACGCCATCGAACAGACGGTTTTCATTGATAAAAAATACAGTTTTGCCGAGCTGCTGCAGATGGTGAAAAACAATTTTGCCGGGGCGGCAGGGGAGAAGATGCAGCTTTATCTGCAAAACAGAACCCCCAAGTACGGCACCGAACACCCCATTGCCCGCAAAAACGCCCGCAATCTCGTCCGCCACCTTTTTGACCTCTATCAGTCCCACACCAATTACCGCGGCGGCCCTTACCGCCCCGCCTACTGGACCATGACCAACCATGCAGGACTCGGCGGCATCACCGGCGCCCTGCCCCATGGCCGCAAGTCCGGCGAACTCTTTGCCAGCGGCATCACCCCGGTGTCGGGCGCGGCCCCGGAGCTGACGGCCTGCCTCAACGCCGTGGCCGAACTGGGCGGCGAATGCGTGCCGGGCTGCTGGGCGCTCAATATCAAATACAGCCCGGAAGGCGACGCAGGGCAGATGAGCGAGCGTTTCGCCCAGACCATCGAGGCCTATTTCCGGGCCGGCGGCCAGCAGGTGCAGTTCAACATCATGACCTACGAAATGCTGCTCGATGCCAAAAAGCACCCGGAAAAATATCCGGAACTGATGGTGAGGGTGTCCGGCTACTCAGCCTATTTCAAGGACCTCAACGAACGGATGAAAGATGAGCTGATCACCCGCACCATGTATGACCTGGCCAATGGCCGGGCTGTGCCGTATCCCGGCGAAAGGGGGGGGAAATAACCATGCTGGACCTGATCACGCAGCAAGCCCAGAAGAAACTGTGGGAGCAATTGCAAAAGAGTTTCAGCTCCGAGGTGGCGGAAGAATTCCTGCAGACCCTGCTGACCCTGATGCAGATTGTCTTTGTGGTGAATGACGAATACCGCCAGAATCTCAAAAATTTCGAGGGCCGCTACCAGTTCTGCAGCAAGGACGGGGAGGTGACCATTGCCGCGGTCTTTCATAACAACAGAATGGACGTGATGGAAAAAAAGATCGACAATCCCAATATCACCATCACCTTCCGCGACGGCAAGACCCTGCTCAATTTCATCATCTCGCCCCGGCAGGATATCCTGGGTTCCATGCTGCGCCATGACGTGGTGACCGAGGGCAATCTCAATTATCTGTATAAATTCGGTTTCATGGCTAAACAGCTGCAACTGATGATGCCCCAGCTGTCCCAGTGAAAGAGGCCCTGATCGGCGATATCGGCCGTTATTGCGTGCATGACGGCCCCGGCATCAGGACCACTGTTTTTTTCAAGGGCTGCCCGCTGCGCTGTCCCTGGTGCCATAACCCGGAGTTCATTGCCGGCCGGCCGGAGATCGCCTTTGTTCCTGCGCACTGCATCGGCTGCGGCGATTGCCGGGACATCTGCCCGGAGGGGGCGCTGACCGTTGACAAAATAGTCCATATCGACCGCAGCCGCTGCACCGGCTGCGGTCTTTGCGCTCTGAGCTGTCCGACCAGGGCGCTGGAAGTGGTGGGCAGAAGATATGAGGTTGACGAACTCACCGACTATCCTGCTGCGGGACCGACTGTTTTATGCAGCCTCAGGGGGCGGGGTCACCCTGTCCGGCGGGGAGCCCACGGCCCAGCTTGCCTTCTGCGGCGAGCTGCTGGCCAGACTGCAGGCGGAAGGGATCCATACGGCCATGGAGACCAGCGGATTTTTTGCCTGGGACGAGTTTTGCGCCGCCTGCCTGCCGTTTCTCGATCTCATCCTCTTTGATGTCAAGATTGCCGACGCGGCACGCCACCGGGCAATCACCGGCGCGGATAACGGGGTGATCCTGGCCAACCTGCAAAGGCTGCTCGCCGCAAGACCCGATGACGTGATCCCCCGCGTCCCGCTGATCCCGGGTTACACGGCAGACACTGAAAATATCAGCCGCCTGGCGGCCCTGTTTCAGAAATTAAAGGTGCGCCGCTGCTCGCTGCTTGCCTATCATCCCTTCGGGCTGGCCAAGGCGGAAAAAATCGGCGGCACGCCGGACAGCTCGCTGCCGCAAAAATCCATGAAGCGCGAGACGCTGCATGCCTGGCAGCGTTTTTTTCATGGTATCGACCTGGTTGAACCTTAACGCCATACCAAAATAGAGAAAATGAAGAGCAGAAAAATTGATGGCTTCGTAATAATCACGGCACCGTATTTCGTGACGATAAATTAAGCATTTATCATGCACTGTACGGCTGTCGAAAAGATTTTTCACGAGACAGTCAAAAAAATGAGAAAGGAGAGAAAAGATGCAGATTGATTTCCATCACGCCACCACCTATGTTGCCGCCCGTCTGGCCGGTTTTCCCCAGGACAAGGCAGCAATCGTCGCCCATGCCTCCCAGTATGTGGACGATGCCACCTGCAGCGGCACGGTCCATTTTGACATTGAGGCCCTCTATTCCCGCATCAGTTCCGCCCATAACATGCTGGATCCTCGCAATGCCGATGAACTGGCCAACCACCTGGTGTGGATTCCCTTTCATTTCCTGCCCGGCAACGGCGGCTTGGGAGAAGGCCAGAATCCCATCGGCAGCTTCATCAACAAGCTTATCTGCAAGCCGGACAGCCCCATCGCCCGGCAGATGGTGCGGCAGGCCATTGTCGAACAGGATCGACCCTATGGTCTGCATCGCCTGGGGGTCGCCATGCATGTCTATGCCGACACCTGGGCCCATCAGGGCTTTGCCGGGGTCCTGCATGAAATCAATGAGGTGGAGGATGCCAAAGCGACAAGCAGCTCAGGGGTCTTTGCAGAAGGGCTTGCCTCCTTCCTGGCCAGAATTCTGGATGACGCCGTCCCCCCCCTCGGCCATGGCCGGGCCACGGTCTTGCCTGATATGCCTTTTTTGTCCTGGAAATATAAGAACGGCCGCAAGGAAACAATAGAACGCAACAATACCGACCAGTTCTGCCAGGCGACGGACCAGATGTGCCGGGCCATGAAACGCTATATCGCCAGGGATCCCCATGCCGAGGTCAGCGGCATCGAAGAGCAGGACATGAACAAAATCCAGGATCTTTTCACAAACCTCAAGGAAGAAAACGGGGACAAGCGGCATGGTGCCTGGCTTAAGGCCATCGAACACGATCCGTTCAGTTTCGGTCCGGAAAAGATCTCCTATTCCGCCAAGGGACCTGGCTCCTGGAAAGAGCAGGCCTTGGGCACCGATGAAGATAAACGGCGATACACATGGAACCAGGCCTTTCTCAAGAGCAACTGGAAATACTTCCATGATGCGGCCCAGGCCAATCGCTTTTATGTAATTTATGATCTGCTGCCGAAATTCGGCATCTGCGCAGCGTAAAAGCCCAAACAGACCGCCAGGGCATGACAATTGACAAAAAGGAGACATGCTATGCCAGAGGAAAGACGAGGATTACGCGCAGCACTGGAAAGCCTGCGGGAGGCGACCTGCGACCTGACGTCGCTTGAGGTCCAGACCTATACGGGCGATCTCGAAGTGCTCTTTGACAAGGACCAAGAGGTCAATCTCGCAAGCTTTGAGACCGTCCTGAAAAAGGTCAAGGTGTCCGGCACACTGAAGCTTGCCGCCATGACCAAGGTAAATTTGGACGGCGACACCTTTCTGCTGACCTCGGAGAACGACCTGCCGCCCCATGTGCAGCGGGCCCATGCTGCCGCGGTGCAGGCCGGCATGGAAACCAGGGAGGCCCTGCTGTCGCTTTTTGCCAATGTCATCGGCATCGGCGGTCAATAATCAATTCTGACCCAGGCGGCCGCACCGGATAAGGGGAGGCGGCCGCCTCGTTTCCCGAAAGAAATGATTGTCAACTTGGCAGAGGGGCTGGACCATTTCCGGCAGACGGTACTCGCACCGCAGGCGGCTCGCCATGGCCCGGACGAGATGCTCTTCAACAACCTGAGCGCCCTGGCGCGGGATTTTGATCTCGCCAGAACCAGCGGCATCTTCAACCCCCTGCCGGAAGAGGCGCCCCGTGAGTCTCGACGATGCCTCCAGGATCCGCACGATCCGCAGCCGCCTGGCCTGCCTTGGCTATTTAGGCCATGATTCCGGCCTGCCCATCATTGACCTCCTCTTGATCCGTGCCACCAAAAAATTTCAACAGGACGCCGGACTGACCGAAGACGGCTGGGTGGGCCGACAGACGTGGCAGGCCCTGCAGGAGCTGGTCAGTTTTGAAAGCCCACGCCATATCACCCGCTGGTTTGCCGGCAATTGCCCAAATCCCGCCCTGGAACGGGCCATTGCCCTGCGTCTGCATGTGCTGGGCTTGACCGCTACCCCGCCCTTCAACGAGCCGGCCAAACTGGCCGCAGGTCTGCTTCACTTGCAGAGCGTCGCCGCCTTCCTGCAGCTGCCTGGAGATCTCCGGCCTGGGGTCTGCCCGGCAACCATTAGCCTGCTCTTTGACCAGGACCTGCTGGTCGAAGGATTGGCCGCCGGGCACCCGCTGCCCAATGATCTTGATCATCCTCTTTTTGCCTTTGCCGCCTGCGTTGCCAGGGTGGAGTTGTGGCTGGCAGGTTACGAGGTCACGCCGGCGGGCTTCCAGGAAAAAGAATTCTTCCGGCCGACCCCGCAAATCCTGCTGTTGCGCAACGATGCCAGGCTGTGTACCGCCCTGACCGCTTACTGGCAGGACCATGGCAAAAAAGAGGAAAGCCCGCTGCTGGCCCAGCGTTTTGCCTGCGAGTTCCCGGCATTTTTCCGCATGATTGCCGCCGCCATCCGGGCCGGGCAAGGCCTTGCTGCCACTGAAAAATCCGCCATGATCTATCATCTGGTGGCCAAACAGCCTGAACAACTGGAGGCCATCTGGCAAACGGCCCAGGCCCTGAACGGGCAGATGTGGGACGGCATGGGCAGAACAACCGGCTGGCTCCACAACCTGCAACGGCAAGCCGGGGGCAAGACGGTGGGGATCGACAGAAATATCTCCCGGCTGGTTTATCATCAGGCCATGACCGCCTATGATATCGCCCGCCTGGCCCTGCAGGCCTTTCCCGGCCAGCTTGACCGTCTCTGCCAGAGGGAGATGACAGGATCAGACCCGCGCCATATCATGATGCAACATGGCAGGGATCTTGATTTCAAGGTGTTTATCAATACCGGCGGTGACCAGGAAAAAATCAGCCAATTCATCGCCACGGTTACGCGGACCTCCAGGTCATTTGCCGCCACCTGCCGGATCATCGCGGTTTGCATGTCAACCCTGAGCTCACTGATCAGACAGGGCAGAACAGGCTGGGCGGGACTCATTCTCACCCTGCTGCAGATTTCCGGCCGGATCACAGCCCTGGACAGCCAACTGCCGGCCGGGCCGGATTTCCCGGCAACTCCGGAATCAAACGTCCTGCCGCAAACCTGAAATAAGAAAACAAAAAGCATTAGTGAAATTTAGTGCACAAAATCAGGAAAAATGACTGAAAAGCATCGAACGGATAACGACGCTTGCCATGGTTCAACGCCGAATCGAGGATTCCGGGAAGGAGTAAAGACGGCTCAGCCAGTGTGACCAATGGAAAGTCCCCTGACAGAGGCTACGTATCTTACAGAATAAAAACCTGGCCAGTTACGAAAATATATTGGTTTATCAGGTCAATGCGGAAAGGAGAGATAAACCAGGCCGCAGTGCCGGCAGGTGCCAAATTTTTCGCCCGCCACAGCGGTATTGACCGCCCCACAGGAGCATTTCCACACCAGCGGGATAGAATCGGACTCCTCAAGGCTGCCGCACTGCCTCATCCTCCAGCGACAGTAGGCATCCCAGTCAATTTTCGGTTTCTCCTCGGCTTGTTTGACAATATCACTCAGCAACATGAGCATTTCCTTTAGAGGGTTTTCCCTCTCCGGAGCTTAGGCCATTTGTGCAAGGTTACAAAAGCAACCTAACTGTAACATACCATAATTATTAATAATTATACCTCTTTTGCCGCAACCTTTCAAAGCTTTCCGCCAACTTTTTCCGACAAAAGATATATCCCGGTCACGGTTTCAAACATGCTCTTCCGGAAAAAAGCAAACGTAAATATGAAAAGGTGCAACCACTGAAAATATTGACGGTTTCTTTGAACTCCTGTATCAATATTTAAAATGCCTTGATCGCTTCAATACCGGCAACATCGTATTCTTTGCCTCCGTCACCCCTGCCGCAATCCATCAAAAGAATCGCATGTCTGACGCGAGCAAGGCGGGATGAATCAGCAACAGGCCCCGACAATCTGAAATGGAAAACACAAAACAGGAAATTGCCGAACTTTTTGGTCCCGCCTCCATCACCTCCTATGAGCAGGGCAGGGCCGCTGCCCTGGTGACCGGGCGCAACCGGCAGCTCGGCGCTCTGCTGACCTCGGAACGGGCTGTTTTCTATGTGCAGATTCTCTACCGCCTGCTCCTCTTTAAACGGGTGCACGAACTCGAACCGCTCTATGAGGATATCTTTCAGGCGGTGCGGCCTGCCCAGGAAGCGTGCTCAGGAGAAGAATACCTGCTCCAACAGTTTTATGCCGACATGAAGCAGCTCAGCGACTGGCAACTGGTCACTTTTCGGATCGAAAAAGAACGATTGCGCGGCTACCGGGATAACCGCAAACGGAAATTCCGCTATATCCTGAACGAGGAATGCGCCTCCCTGCTCGAGTGGCTGGAGAATCGCCTGCTCGATGATCTTGAGGATCGCGGCCATGATACCCGGGACCTGCTGCAGGAGGTCTGCGGCTCACTGAATGAACTTCTGCGTCTGCTTCATCATCTGAAAAAAGACGACCCTGATCAGGTGGACCAGGCTCGCCGTGTCCTGTTCCAGCTCTATAAGACAGATGAACTGACCAGGACGATCACCGCCAATCTCACCGAGTTCAACGCGCGGCTCCTGCATTTCATCGTTCAGCAGTATGACCTGGAAGAGATAAAACAGATCCTCACCGAGCTGGACACCTATGTGCATTCCTTCCTCAACCAGGTTTTCACCCTGCGCCGGGAAATAACGCCGCTGCTTGATCGGCTTCTCCTGGAGACGAACCCGCAGAAAATCGAATTAAGCCACCGCATCATGGACGCTGAAAGGTTGCGGACCCCGCACCTGTTGCAAAGCGGCTATGGGGCAGGCAGACAGGGGACCGCGGCCGGGCTCCATGAATTCTACGTTGAAGACGGCAAACTGGATCTGTTGCACAGGCGGATCAGCGATTCGGTCATCAAGGTCTGGCAGAAACTGCGCAGCCATCTGCGGGAGCTGGAGCGCAAGAACAACCGGCTCCAGGATCTGCGCGCCAGAATCTGCGAAATTGCCACCCTGCCCGCAGACAGTACACCGCTTGCCTTTCTTGACAAATTGCTGGCACCGGCCCATATGCAGGGAGATCCCCATTACTGGGATGAGTTCCAGAAGGCCGATCCCCCGGAACCGCAGGAAACAGGTGTCTAAACAGTCCGGCTTTACCAGAACCTATCTCCGCTCCAAGATCCAGGGGGGTGGCAAACCGGTGCAGACCATGGACGAGACCCGCCTGGCGCAACTCGACAGCTGGCTGCGCGACAGGGTGCTGCCTGAAAACGCGAGCGAGGCCAGGATTTCCGCCATGCAGCCCACCTGTCCGGATGATTTTGCCAAGGTCATGGATCTTGCCGTATCCGGCAGCCTTGACCAGGGCCGGCGATTGAAGCGCATTCATTACCGGCTCGACCATGAAAAAGAAGAGGTGCGCCTCGCCCTGGCCCAAGCCGGCCAGCGCCTCTCGTTTCATGATTTGCGGGTGATAAAAGAGGGATGAAACAAGGGAATATGGAAGCTGAACTTGCTAAATTGCTGGAGCGCAGCGGTGACCGGGTGCGGGCTGTGCTCAATATCCTGTTGGAGGCCCCCTATTTTTACCACACCGACAATCAGGAGCTCTATTTTTTTCTCAAAAGACATCGCCGGGAGTTCGCCGAGTTCTTCAAACAGTTCTATGGCTGGACCCTGCTCATGGACGGTAAGTGCGCCAGGGTTTATAAATCCGAGTGGTACAATCAGGCCATATCACCGGCAACCAGGACCATGTTTAATTTCACTCGCCGCGACGAATGTCTCGCCTTTATGATGCTGCTGGAATTTTTCGAGCATCAGCTCGAGGAAAACGGCATGACCGTGGAGGACCGCGACAACCTCCGTTTCCGCTTCGGCGATCTCCTTGGCCACGTGTATCGCCGTTTCCAGGAAAGCTTTCCGGAAAAAAAGGAGAGCTACAGCGAGGATCTTGTCAGGGCGCGCATACTCAAACCAATCATGCCGCAGCTGGAGCGCTACCGTTTCCTGATGCGGATAACTCCGCCGGAAGACCTGTCCGCCGGAGAAGACGAAATCATCTATGAGGCCCTGCCGGCCATGTATCATTACAACGGCAACGCCCTGAGCCGGATCATTCCCGAGCTTGCAAACTATGAACAGTCCGGGGCAACCACAGAAGAGACCTGATGAACTCCAGCCAGACCATCCCCTATCAGATAACCCGCATCCGGTTGATCAATTTTCACAACTTTATCGACGAAACCATTGATCTGCCCAACGGCGGCCACCTCTTTCTGCTGGGAGACAACGGCTGCGGCAAGACCACCATTCTCGATGCGATTCACTATGTGCTCACCGCGGGCCTTTCCATGGAATGGAACGCGGCCGCCAGATTGGCGGGATCACGCCGCGAGGGCCGCCGGGTGCAGGGAATCGTCATGCGCTACAACCTTGACACCGGCGCCATGAACCCGAACGGCGGCATCTCCTATGCAGCCCTGGAAATCCAGGGCCGGCACGGCAAACCCCTTACCATCGGCATCGGCATGGCCACCACTGCCATGGAGGAGCGGGTCCGCCACTGGGGCGTCATCCGGGAGTGTCCGCTTGCCGAGATTGCCTTTACCCTGACCGACCTGACCGGGACCAGGCCGGCCTCCCGCCTGGAATTTAAGGATCTCCTGGGACCCGGCCGCGGCTTTTACAAGGATGCGAAATCATACCGGCAGGAACTGGCCCATCGCTTATTCAGCGATTACGAAAACTATATGGAAATCTGCCGCTTCCTGTCCATGGGCAAGGCCTACCGGGAAATCGCCGCCCACGCCACGGACTACCATGAGCTTTTCAAAAGCCTGCTGCCCGAGCCCCAGACGGATCTTTTCGAACGAATCATCGAGGCCTTGCGGACACTGGACGAATCCAAGACCCTGCTCGATGATATGACAAGAAAGCTCACCTATCTTGAGGGGTTGCAGACCCTGGTCACAGCCATTGCCGAGAACCGGGAAGCCGTGTTGCGCTACGAATGGCTGGCCTGGCATAAAAGAGAAGAGTTGGCGGAAAACGATATTGAAAAGTATACAAACGAGATCCTCGGCCGACAGACCGAAGAGGCGGCATTGGCCACGCAGCTCCATGAAAAAGAAAAAGATGAATCACAGTTGCGAAGCCGGCTTGATGACCTGAAAACCAAGGACGCCAGCGGTCTGGTACGCCAGGAAAAAGAGGGGCAGGCAGAGCTGCGCCGCAAAAAACAGGATCTGGAGGACAAGAGGGCAAATCTCAAGCAAAGCGGCAAGGAGAAGCAGGCCGCAGCCACCCTGCTTGCCAAAGAGCGCAATGCCCTTGATAAGACCCTGGCTGCGCTTCTTACTGAACTGGGTCGCAAAGCCGCCAGGCTCCCTTTCACCATTGCCGACCTGCTTGCCGAGCTTGACCAGATGCACCGGGCGGAACAGAGTGAGGACCAGGCGCCGCATTTGTCGTCCCAGCCGGTTCTGGTCCGGGCGGAGGCGGAACGCGATTCACTCAGGGAGAAGCGTTTTGCCCTGGAACTACAACTCGCTGAATGTGAAAAGGAAATAAGTGGCTGGTCAGAAAAATTGCAAACCCTGATGAAACAGCAGGAGGTTGCTCCTGGCCTCAACGGCTGGACCGAATGCCGCAACCGGCTGCAGACAGCCTTGCTTTCCCCGCAGCCATTCTATAAAGGGCTCGAATGGCGCCCCGGACTGGCTGCCGGAGAACGGGCGCGCATCGAAGAATTTATTGGTGAAGACATTCTTGCCACCTTGCTGGTGCCCGAGGCGGAATATGAACAGGCCTTAGCCGTTGCCGCCGGATTTCCCGGGGTGAGGATCAGCCATCCGGGGCGGGGATCGGCCGAAATGGCTGAGTGGATACGGATGAGCCTGGATATAACCCGATCAGATCCGGATGTCCTCAGATGTCTGGCTGCGGAGATGATCAGCGATTTCGGTCCACAGACCGCCAGGGTGAACCAGTGCGATATGTTGAGTTTTCGCAGTCACGACCGGGCACTTGCCGGAATAACGGCCAGGCTGGTCGGCGCTGCCGGCCGCAAAGAGGCCCTGGAGCGGGAAAAAGGACAGCTGGAAGTGCTTTTCCAGGATCTGGTCAAGACCAAAAACGGCCTGGAGCGGCAACTGAAGACGCTGCAGGAAAGGGAGGATTTACTGAGAGTATTTGTCGAAATGCTTCATGAAAAACTGGCGGACATCGCCACCCAGTCCCGGCAAACGGTCAATGCCCGCCAGGAGGTTCTCCGGCTCGGGCAGATTAATCAGCTGCATGAACAGCGGCTCCTGGAACTGGAGCGGGAGACCTCGGCCCTTGACGAGCGCATAGCCGCAATGGGCCGCCTGATCAGGCAGGAGGGGCTGGAAAATCTCGACCGGCGCATCGAAAGAGTCGAAAAACAGCTTCAGGCCAATGGCAAGTCCATGAGGGACATCATAGGCCGGCAGGGAGAAATCAAGTCCGATAACAAAAAGGCGGCAGAAGAAATTGACAAGAGACGGCTCATCAGGGAAAAGGCCGCCTCGGCCCGGCGGCAAACCGAAGAGAGACTGGCAGCGCTATTGCCTGATATAATAGATGATCTCAGCCATTATATTCTGCGCACCAGAAAAGGTTTTCAATTCAAGACACTGGAGGCGATTGACAAGGAAAGGGCAAACAGCGACGGCTTAATCCTGGAAAACAGGGCGCGCCTGCGGGAGAGACTCTATGATCCCGAATTCGGCGCCGCCTTTCGTTTCCTGTACGAAGAGGAAAGCAACCGGCTTTTTGATTACCGCTCCCGGCTCTTAAGCGAAATCATAAGCCAGCAAGGCAGGGAAATCGCCGAGCAGCAGGAGATTATCAACGACCGTACCAAAGAGCTGTTCAAAAAAATTATCATGACCGAGCTGGTCAGTTACCTGCGCAGCCATGTCAGTGATCTTGAACAGATGCTTGCCAGGATCAGGGAACTTCTCGCGACCCGGTTCTTCGGAGGCCAGCAGTACCGTTTCCGCATCAGGCCCATGGACAAATACAGCCGCCTGGTGCAGGTCATTAAAAAGTTCAGCCCCTTTGACCCGGCCGCGGAAGAGGGATTTTTTGCGCCATTTTTTCGAAGACCGGAAGGACGATATCGTCAACACCGTGGTCGGCACGGTGCCGGATGAACTCGACTATCGCAACTGGTATCACTACGAGATGGAGGTAGCCGCGGGCGGACAAGGAGTGGTGATGGACAGGCGGACAAAAGCATGGGGATTGGCGGAGAGCAGGCCGTGCCCAACTATCTGCTCATTCTGACCATTGCCCATTTCTTTTTCCACGGCAAAAAAGTGCGGCTGCACATCCTCCTTTTTGATGAGGCCTTTTACGGCATCGATGCCGGCAGGCGCGACCAGCTTCTGGGCTTTGCTTCCGATCTCGGGCTGCAGCTCTTTGTCGCCTCCCCGGATATCAAAGACGGTGTCAGGCAGGAGGTTGGCCATTCCACCACTATCCTGATAAAAAAGGATACCAATTTTGATGTGCATCTCTATCCCTATCACTGGGGAAAACCCGAACATCATCAAACAGCCGGGCCTCTTTGACGAGCCGACGCAACCGCACC
>CAVSQR010000097.1:0-85325 GCA_963729825.1 uncultured delta proteobacterium
ACCTCATGCCGCAGGGCGTCGATGGGGGTCGAGCCGGGCGGCCTTCCCTGGCCGGGAAGAAACCGAAGATAATGCCCCACCCCTGAAAAAGCGATTTCTTATCACCTGTCACCGCTTTGCCGATCCGCGCTTCCCAGCCGATTTGCCGGCAAACTCTTTCTGGAAAAACCGGATAATAAATTCCTCATCCATTCCTTCCGCCCACTGCCCCGGCCTGGTCCTGGCATCCCTGACCCACGCCGGGATATCTTCCGTACTTTGTATTTTATTATCGCTTGGATGCACCTTCTCCGTGCAACTGGCAAAGCTGTCGCATATGCGAAAAGAGGCAGCCATTATCTTCAGCTCTTCTTCCGAGTACTCGCAATACTCGCTTATCTCCGGCATGATAGCCCTGAATTTATCCACGCCCAGCATGAGGATATGACTCCTCAGAGGAATATTCAGCCACACCCAATCCTCGTGCGTACTCGTAAGCATCTTCAGCGAAATGATCTCATGCCTGTCCCAGAATCGATACTGCCGTTGCGTAAAATCCACCTTTTTCAGATTCTCGCCAAAGACCAGGACCGCCTGTATCTCTTCGCTCTGTAATTTGCCGATGTCATGTATCAGGCCCGTTATCTCAAAAACAAGTACCGTTTTCCGGTCAAACCCAGATGCTGCAGCCAGCCTCTTGGCAAGCCGTGAAACAGCCTCCAGGTGCAGCAAGACTGATTGTCCTCCGCGCGGATACTGGGCTACCAGGTGGCTCAACACCACTCTCACATTCTCTTTGAGCTCCATTAACTCGTTTAATGACTCAACCGGATGGCCCTTGGCCTTCTCGACGACATCCAGGGAAACAGTCGGCAATCGGCCTTTCTTTTCCGCGCATCAGCATCCTTGCCGGTCGATTTTCTCTTTATTGATTTGACGGAAAAATCCCGGCATTCATCCGCCAACCCCTTGATGCCGTGTCGCAAAACCAACGGCCCCAGGGAAAAAATGTGGCTGACAATATCCTGGCGGATTTTTTTCATGGCCGATTGAGACAGGTTTAATTCCCGCGCCAGATCTTGCTGAAATTTCTCCATCTTATGCAAACCGGATTGCTGCAGCCTGTCCTGCGTAGGCCAATCAACATCATTAAAGACCTCCGGCGCGGCAACCTGGTAAACAGCTTCCCGCTCCTCAGGGCTTAAGCCTCCCGCTTGAGGCGATAACAGCATAAAGCGCCCCACGATGACATGCCTGAATTCTTTACTGAAATAAATATGCCCGGCAGGCGGCCATGACGCGGGAACCGGCTCTGTCAACCCGGATGCCAGCAACTCCAGGCCTTCATCGCGAACAGTGTAAACATGCGTAGCGTAAGCCACGCGGGTTAACAACTCAGCGATGTCAGCCAATACCCCAAGAAACCTGCCGAAGGAATCATCCCTTTCCTGGGCAAAATCTTCGGGGTTATCCGAGAACCAGCCGAGCAGATTAGAGGCCGCTTCCACTATGGCTACTTTTTTATAGGCCTCCCGGTGGGCATTTATATTTTCCGTCGGAGCAAATGTATTCGCGCATATCGCCCAAAACCTGTCCTCACCTTCCGCCGGCCGCCAATCTTTTCGTATTTTAACCAATAATCTATCTATCAAGCCTATGAACCCGGCGTTATCATTATTTTTATAACAACCTGCCAGGCCCAGGGCCAAAGTTTCCAATTCTCTTACCTGTTGATGGATTTCCCGTGAGTGAACGGTCAAGATAGACGATGATGCCCCTGACGCCAAAACTTCGCTTATAACCCGGACAAAAGCGGCGTTGTCTCCTTTTGTACCTATGGCATTAAAGATGCCCCGGCGCTCCAGCTCTAAAGCATGGGGATAAAAATCCGCTAATGAGCGCCTGCCGTGCGTGGCGCCTGAGATTGTTTTCTGATCCGGGTTCATTTCATGTATCGTTTTTGCCAATTTCCAAAACCTTCTCCCTTGCGGGGACGACATCAACAAGCCGATAAACCAAGCGGCTTTTCTCCTCGAAAGAAATCTCATCACTCTTGGTTCAATATCCCTCTATAGCGTCAAGCATCGCAGAAATCAACGGCTGCTCTTCCGATAAAACGCGATTATCGGCTGTCACGGACCATCGCCGGCCAAGAGGGCTGATCGCGGCAATACGATCCGCTTCATTTTCAGTTGAGTGCCGGTCGCTCTTGGAAACCGGAACTTGCTTGAAAGATATTAAATTCGGGTCTATATTTTATTTATATTCTGCATTCAATGGAGGTCCGAAATGAAACAGATTCTCGTATCAGAAGATATTGTGTCGTTGTCTGATTTTAAAAGTCATGCCTCGAAAATGTTACGCCAGGCCCAAACTTCACGCAGGCCAATCATCATAACCCAGAATGGTAAGCCGGCAGGTGTACTTATTTCTCCCGCCGAGTTTGATTCCCTTTCCGAGCAAAATCGCTTTATCAATGCGGTGAAAAGCGGATTGGCTGATATAGAGCAGGGGCACGTATTAACTGACGAGGAAGTGGACAGGGCTCTGGATGAAACTGCAATGGTCTGAAACTGCTAAAAATGACCTGATTTCAATCCGGAATTTCATCGCGGGGGATGATGTGACGGCAGCAAAAAACTGGATTGACCTTCTCAGGGCAAAAGCCAGAAATATTGTCCATCAACCTTTTGCCGGACGGAAAGTACCGGAATTATCCCGTGATGATATCCGAGAGGTTATAGAGAAAAATTATAGGATCGTCTACCAAATCCACTCTGATAGAATATCGATCCTGACCGTGTTTGAATCCCATCGGCTTTTTCCGGTTCAGAAAATTTAGTTACCATGAAGGTGATCTTCAATCAGGTGTCTCCCTATCAGCTTTTCCAAGATCAGGAATAATCTTAAGTTCCAAGGTTCCAAGCTATTCGTCCTGGTTTGAGAGTGCCGGTAGATCCTCCGATTTGGCCATGATCCGCGCACTGCACCATCTACTTGAAAACAAATTGCTTTTCCTCGTATGTCCTTTCTGCGCCCTGACCCTGTCATGGCAATCCGGTGGCTATTCGCCTGGTTGTATAACCTAAACTCAAATATTATCCACGGTCGGGAGTTTCATGATTCCTTCATGGTGGCCTTTTATATTGATATACAAAGGCACTGACGGATTGAGCGCTGATGTCTTTCAAAACAGGAGGAACCATCATAATCAAGAAATGGATCGTTATTATTGAAAGTGTAATTCTGGGCGCCGGTTTTGCTGTTGCCGAAGCAAGCTTTGCGAGTTCAGACGACAGCGAGTTTCGTGGGGGAACCATCCGAATCGAGAATCAGGCAGAGTCGGATTTTCCGGCCATGTCCAAGATCATCCAGGACAAGGCGGATGATGAGGATCACGAATCAGGCAATCACAATGGCGACAGTGGTTCGTGAGGATTAGTCAGCCCGGCGCGCCCCGAACCTTGTTTTTCTCGTGTGGCCGGGGCTGGGGAGCGTTGACCAATTTCGCGAGCCCTTTGAGCGGATCTAATGGGTCGCTTAGATTTTGTTATATGAGGTTTGTACCATGATCAGCATCGAGAACCTGCCCTCAGGTTTTTCTATCAAAGCCGAATCAATGTTCATTTTCGGGGTTGCAGTATTTCTGCTCACGATTGGACTTCCGCCAGAATTTCATTCTGCCGAGGCAAGATTTTTTCTATTTGCCCAGGAAATGCTGCGCAACGGGCCGACCTTCTTCCCAACCACCTATGGAGCTCCTTACCCCGATTATACTGCGACCTCCACTTTTTTGATTTATCTGGTATCATTGCCTTTAGGCAAGGTCACGCCGTTTTCTGCGGTGCTTCCCTCTGCCATCGCGGCAGCATTGATCCTCGTGATGGTCTTTCGGATCGGAGCAATCCACTCCCGGGAACTCGGATTGTGGGCGGTACTTCTCTGCTTTTTCACCACCGCCTTTTTTTCAATGTCACGGGGGATTAGTCCTGATCTATATACAAGCCTGGTAACCATCGCCTGCTTTTACCTCATCTATTTGGCCGACATCTCCGGGAGAAAGGGGCGGCTCCGGCTTCTTCCGCTGCTTTTTATGATCGGTTTTATCTTTCGGGGGCCAATCGGGCTCGTTGTCCCTGCGGGAGTAGTCTGTGCCTACTATTTGATCGAGAAGGATTTCAAAACCCTTTTACTGACAGGGGCGGCAGCCGTCACTGTCCTGGGAATAGGCTTGGCTTGCTTGCTTGCCGCCGCAAAATTTCAAGGAGGTGAGTCCTTTGTTCAGGATGTCATCACGTGGCAGGTAACGTCACGCCTCCCGGCTTCGGCAGTTTCGGCCGAAGGCTTTGGCTATTACTGGTACCATGCTTTGGATAGATATGCGGTCTCCTATCCCTTGGCGATTCTGGCCGTATTCGGTTACATCCAAGAAATATGGCGTCCCCAAAACAAAAAACATAAATTTCTGGTTCATCTCCTGGGTTGGATTCTAATTGTCCTTGGTGGCTTGTCAATCCCGGGCGTTAAAAAGATGCGTTACATTCTCCCTGCAGCGCCGGCATTTGCGCTTCTCGCCGCCCACTTGTTCATCGATCTTCAACCAGGAAAATGGTTGGCAAGAATCCGTGAAGGTTTTCTTTGGCTATGCCGCTACCTGCCGGTTCTGACGGGAATCTCATGTCTTGCCGCCCTTCTTTTCTGGCAAAAGATGGACTTCGGATTTGAACCACGTCTTTTCCCAGCTGTCTTCCTCATGGGTACGATTGTGATTGCGCTCCGAATCATTCTGCGCCGATTAGAAGAAAAACAGTGGAAGGACATGGCCCGCCTGGCTGCCGCCACCCTGACATTCATCGTACTGTCCATCTGTTTTGTTGAACCTGCTTCCTACAGTCGTACCCGTAGTGAACCGTTTGTGAAAAAAATTGAAACACTACTTCAACAAAAACCTGGGATTTTGGTTTTTTATAGGCAAGAGAAAGATTCTTCCGCCATCAGATTTTTATCGATTATCGACAAGCCGATGCAGTTAGAGTTTGTTGACTCTTACGAAGAAATGGAAAAGTTTCGGACTAATGGCTATTTTGTCCTAGAAGAAAAATACTTAAATAGCGTTCCTTACAATAAGGAATTACAGGTTCATGTGTTGGAGAGAGGATGTCTCGCGGGTGATGTCTATGTTTTATTCACATTTTCTACAGATACCAACCGAAAGCCGCCGGGGCAATTTGGTTCGTAGGCGAGTAAGTTTAGGTTAAAAGACCACGGGCACGATTAAAACGGGTCTATACGACCCGTATCCGGACTTTCAGTCCATTATTTCAACTACCGTCTTTAGACTGCGACGGTTATTCCGTCGTTCAAGAAGGCATTGGCCCACACTTTTAAAAATGCCCATTTTTATCAAACCGCCTCAATTCTATTCCCCATGCACATTTATTTGCACTGCTAATTCTCCCCTAATTCTTGATTGCTATATTTCAGGTAACGCGAATAAACGCGCAAATCATTTCAAATGGAGGTCATATTATGAAACGTAACATCTATCTAGTAGCAGCCCTTGCGGCCCTTTCCGTAACCATCATCGGCAGCGCCTACGCGGCTAACGTCATGGAGAATGATAATGATGCCCTGGCTATCCAAACAGCAAAGATTAGCCTGGCACAAGCTGTCACCGCCGCTGAGCAGCAAGTCGCCGGCAAGGCTTCCCGCGCTGAGTTTGAAAAGTACAAAGATCAGTGGGTCTTTGACGTCGAAGTGGTGAATGGTAAGAAGGTCATGGACGTGAAGGTCGACCCGGCAAGCGGCAAGGTTCTCGCCGCCACAGAGGATAAGGCTGATCATGACGACGGGCAGGATAAGGACGATTAAGCGCGGCAGCGGTTGTCCCGCCGGGGCGGCATGTCCGTCCCGGCGTTTCCCCACTGGTTTTGGATCATCAAAGTACTGGCGGCTACCGCCGGTGAGACTGCCGCTGCTAACACGTTAGCCTTGCGGCCTGCTTTTTTGGAGAGGATAAAAAATGAATAAACTTCCACAGATCACGATCTTCTTCTGGATCATGAAAATATGCGCCACCACGCTTGGCGAGACCGGGGGGGACCTGTTGTCCATGACCCTGAACGTTGGCTATGCTGTCAGCTCCCTCATCCTGATCGGGGTGTTCCTGGTCACCCTGGTCTCTCAGCTGGTTGTTAAAAAATTTCATCCGCTGCTGTATTGGACGGTAATTCTGATGACGAGCACGGCTGGAACAACCATGTCGGACTACATGGATCGAACCCTGGGATTGGGTTACGCTAAAGGCTCCATGATTCTGGTGGCGATTCTGCTGACGATTTTTGCGTTCTGGGGTTTGAGCGGAAAATCACTCTCGGTCACCAGCATCTCGACTCCCAGGGAGGAACTGCTGTATTGGACTGCGATTCTGTTTTCCAACACCCTGGGAACAGCCCTGGGAGACTTTCTGGCCGATCAGTCAGGATTGGGATACAGCGGCGGTGCGCTCCTGATCAGCGGGTTACTCGCACTTGTGACTGTTGCTGCCTTTTATTCCAGAATTTCCAAGGTCTTTCTGTTCTGGGCAGCTTTTGTCCTGACTCGGCCGCTCGGGGCCACAATGGGCGATTTTTTCACCAAGCCGGTGAGTGTCGGAGGCCTCGGATTCGGGACGATGAGCGCTTCGGCCGTCCTTTTCTCTGTTCTTGGCGCTCTCATTGTCTGTACCGCATGGCAAACCAGGCGGACAATGGAGCTGGTGAAGATTACACAATGATAAAAGGTAGCAAAGCCCGGGCCGGGAGTAACTCAACTTTATGGCTTGGTCCGCCCGGCAACTACTGGTCACGACGACGGTTTCAGGTTTAGGAGATGGATGTATACTTTCCGCTGGACATCCTTGAAGCAGCATCCGTATCGTTAGAGCAAGGACGGGCTCATGGCAGGAGGCCGGGGTTACTTGTTCACACCATTTTTTTCACCTGTTGCTGCCGCCTTGCCGGGCAATATCTGCAGCTTTGGCGGCGAACTCATTGGGAAGAGAGAGAATATTGATGCGTATTTTGTTGGTCGAAGATGATTCCATGATAGGGGAGGCGGTGTCCGTTGCCTTAAAGGATGCCGCCCATGCCGTGGATTGGGTGAAAGATGGCGAGACAGCCGGCAGCACCCTCGCATACGGTGAACACGAGGTCGTGCTGCTTGATCTCGGCCTGCCCAAGCGTGACGGGTTGGAGGTACTGCGGCGCCTGCGCCAGGCCGGAGACAAAATTCCAGTCATCGTCATTACCGCCCGTGATGGCGTGAAAGACCGCATTGCCGGCCTTGATTCGGGAGCGGATGACTATCTCGTCAAGCCCTTTGATGTCAATGAATTGCTCGCCCGGCTGCGGGCGGTCGTCCGCCGTCAGGGCGGACAGGCTGCGCCCATTCTTACCAATGGCCAAGTTCGTCTCGACCCGGCAAATCATAAAGCAGTGTGCGGGGACGCAGAGGTCATTTTGAGCGCACGTGAGTTTGCCTTGCTTCATGCGCTCATGCTCCATCCCGGCAGGATTTTCGCCAGGGCGGAACTGGAAGAGCATATCTACGGCTGGAACGAAGAGGTGGAAAGCAACGCCGTTGATTTTCTGATTCACGCGGTGCGCAAAAAACTCGGGGCCGAGACCATTAAGAACGTGCGTGGGGCCGGGTGGATGGTGGAGAAACTGCCATGAAACGGTCACTGCAATGGCGGCTTACTTTAATGCTGGACGGCGCCATCCTGCTTTCGGGACTGATCGCGGCCTTGGTGTCGTTTATCCTGGCCTATGGCGAAGCCAGGGAATTCCAGGATGACATGCTGCGGCAGATCGCTCTGCTGACGACACGGAGCACCACTGCCTCCGCCAATAACGAGTGGCCCCGGCAAAATCAGGCCGAGATCGCCCTGGACGAGCCTGAGTCACGAATCAGCGTCATTTATTTACTGCCGGATGCCCCTCGCCCCGGCTGGCTTGCCGGAAATGTATCATCCGGCCTTCACACCCTTGATATAGCTGGCGAGCGCCTGCGGGTTTTCCTGCAAGAAGACCCAGCGGGCAAAATAACGCTGGTGACCCAGCCAACCGAAACCCGTGACGAAATTGCGATAAACAGCGCACTGCGCACGTTTGCGCCCTTGTTGTTCCTGCTGCCGGTCATGGCGTGGCTGATTATGCGCATCGTGCGCAGTGAACTAAGGCCGGTCAGAAATCTCGCCGATCACTTGGATGCCCAGCCGGCGGATCAGCCTCGTCCACTTCCCGATAAGGACGTTCCGGACGAAATCAGGCCCTTCGTGCAGGCTATTAACCGGCTGCTGGCCCGGGTCATCGATCTCATGGGGCAGCAACGCCGCTTCGTTGCCGATGCCGCGCACGAACTCAGGAGTCCGCTCACCGCATTATCGATACAAGCGCAAAACCTGAGGCAGGCCGGATCAATCGAGAGCATGAACGAACGAATCCTCCCTCTCCAGGCTGGGATAGAGCGGGGGATAAAGCTTACGGAACAGCTCTTGAACCTTGCCAGAATCCAGGCGGGAACGGCGGAAACCACCACCGTCGATGTCTCGGCGATGTCTCGCGAATTGATCGCGGAATATCTTCCCAGGGCGGAGGCCAGAGGAATTGACCTGGGACTCGATGGGGAGGGGCCGCTCATGCTCCCGGCCGCGCCGGAAAATCTTCGTTTGATACTCAAGAACGCGCTGGAGAACGCCTTGAAATATGCCCCCGCGGGCGGCGAGGTTACCCTCAGGCTGTATGCGGCTGAGGATAGCGCCGTTTTCGAGATAATCGATAATGGCCCCGGTATTCCCGTCTCCGAGAGGGAACGTGTGTTTGATCCGTTCTACCGGCTGCCTGGGGCAAGCGGCGAGGGCAGCGGACTCGGGCTCGCAATTGCAAGGGAAGCCGCCGCCTGTCAGGGCGGAATCGTGAGCCTGGGCAATCGGCCTGAAGGCCTGGGACTGATATTCCGCTATAGCCAGAAACGCAAAACACATGATCTCCACACCGGTCTTTCATAACTCGTGCTCGGGACCTCTTTCTTTGGCGCGGTCTGTTAAATCCATAACACTGCACATTGAGAGAGCCGCACGGCAACATAGCAACAGGATTATTCAACATGACAACCGTTCCCTTTCGTTTTCCACTGCTCCCCATTCTTCTCTTTTTTGCCATTTTAACCGGCAACGTTTCCGCGGCCGAAACCGGCAAGCAATCCCTTGCCATTCTGCCTTTTACGGTAAATGCCTCCAAGGACATCTCCTATCTGCAGGCCGGCATCCGCAACATGCTGGCCAGCCGCCTGTCCGCCGATACCGGTCTCAGCATCATCGACCAGGCACGGGTTGACCAGCAGGTCAAGGCAGCCGGTGATACCAGACAGCAGAACCTGCTGATCCAGCTCGGCAATACCCTGCAGACCGATTATCTGCTGAGCGGCACCCTGACCGCCATCGGCCAGAGCATCAGCCTGGATGCCAAGCTCTATCCGGTAAAGGATCCGGCTAAACCGGTGGAATCCTTTTATGCCTCAGCCCCCACCGAAGATGATATCATCGCCGCGGTGGACAGCCTGGCCTGGGACATTGCCGAGAAATCCTTCGGCAAGCAGCGGCCGGTGCCGAAATATCCGCAGCAGGCGCAAATGCCGGGCGCCGCTCCCATGGCCCAGCAGGGCATGCAGCCCCCCGCCCTGCCCACCGGTGAATCGCAGGGTGATCCGGCCTACCGGACGGCTCATCCCGACCGCCAGTTCATGGGCAACTACCAGGGCGGCAATTATGGCGGGGGCTCTTCCATCATCTATCCCGCGGCCATCACCAGCGCCTTTGGTTTCACCAAAACCCAGAACTTCGACTACGCCATGCAGGGGTTTGACACCGGCGACATTGACGGCGACGGCAAACAGGATGTTGCCGTCGCCTCCAAAAATAAGATCTACGCTTATCACCTGACGGATAACCGGCTGGTGCCCTTCGGTGAACTGGAACTCCCAACCAACACTAAAATCATTTCCCTGGACCTCGCCGATCTGAACAGCAACGGCAAGGCGGAGATTTATGTGACCAGTGTTGACTGGATCACCCCCCATTCGCAGGGCTTGGAATGGCAGGGCAAGGCCTTCGACTACCTCTTTAAGGATGAACGCTGGTATGTGAGAACCATGTATATCCCCGGGCCGGGCAAGGTGCTGATCGGCCAGAAGGCGGAGATCAACGCGGCCTTTGCCCGCGGCATCTACCAGCTGCAGGTGACCGGCAATACTCTCCAGCAGGGAGAAAAACTTGCCGTGCCGGACTCCCTCAACCTCTATGATTTTTCCCTGGCCGACCTGGACGGCGACGGGAAAACCGAGGTCATTGCCCTCGACGAATATGACAAACTGAAGGTTTTACTGACAAGCGGCAAGCAGCTCTGGAAAAGCGATGAAAGCTTCGGCGGCAGTCTGGTCTATGTGGGCGGCGAGAGCCCGACCGCCAAAGCCGATAAAGATGTTCTGGACACCCGGGTTAAGGAAAGGATCTATATCCATTCCCGGATCCTTGTCCAGGATGTCAACAATGACAACCAGCCGGATATCGTGCTCAACAAAAATCTGTCCACCGCCTCCCGCGTTCTCAAGAACATGAAGAATTACCCGAGCGGTGAGATTCATGCCCTGGCCTGGAACGGCATCGGTCTCACCGATCTGTGGCGGACGAGAAAAATCGACGGCTACGTGGCCTCCTATCAGCTTGACCGCGACCCGGCCAACAAGGAGGCAGCCACCCTTTTTGTCGGCATCATCACCAATACCGGCTGGATGGACATCTTCTCGGCCAGCGACAGCACGGTGCTCATGTATCCGCTTGATCTGCGCAAAGCAGAGTCCCAGGATCCGAATGCCCAGCAGGGATACCAGTACATGGGCAAGTGATAATGCCCAACCGGCAATTTCGCTTTCTTCCGCCGCTGCGCCGTCTGATCCACGGCGCATTTTTGTTCTTCTGGGGGGAGAGTTTTGGGAGAGTTTGGTTGCCTCCCCTTTGCCTCCCAGGCGAACGTCAGGATAGGGCGGCAAAACGGGAAAAAACCGGGGCAGGCGGACCGGCTTGGTGGGAGGAGCGGGGCTTGCCTCGGCCTCTGGCATGGGAAACCCCCGCTTACCGCGGGCAGGTCCCGCTTTCTGCCCCAATAGTTAAGTAGTCAATATGCTGTATTCTTTTCCGTCATCATCCTGCGCCGCTGCTCCGTGCACAGCTTCACAGCTGCAGTTTTTGATGCCGCGGCACAACTCATCGCATGCGCTGCGGACCTCTGTGGCGTCCACCTCGGCTATCCACTCGCCGAAGTCTGTTTCATAAGTTGTTCTGGCATTAACTTCTGCTTTCGTGCCGTATATGTCGTGGGTAATTATCAGGGTTTTCATGATCGTTCTCCATGTTGTGTTTTGCGTAATTTTCCTTCATTGATTATACGAATATGCATTATGAGAATAGTTGTTAATAGCAGAATGAAAAAATATTTAATCCGGGGGTGAGGTGGGCACTCGGGTCAAGCCGCTGGGAGAGATAAGCGCAGGGGGGGGGAATGGGTGTTCAGCAGCGAAGATGATGCGCTGGTAAGCGTTATGCTGTTTGGCCTTCGGATTGACTTCCTAAACGAAGGACAGTATGATTTTCTCATACCGGCCCACAAGGAGAAAAACAATGCAAACAGATAAAGCTGAAAGGATCACGATTACGTTGCCTGCTGAAATGCTCGCCACAATCAAAAACAAGGTCCAGTCGGGAGCCTACGGCTCCACCAGTGAACTTATCAGAGAGGCTATGCGCCTGTGGCAAAAAAAAGAAGAGGAACATCAAGCAAGACTTTCTTTAATTCGCGACCGCCTGACAAACTCGGCCCAGAGCGGTGAACCTGTACCATTGGATGACGCTTTTAAAACAATCGAACGATTGCACAAACAACGAATGCAAATGAGATCTGATGAAAAAATATGATGTCTATTTGCTGCCGGATGCGATCAAAGACCTTGAGAATATCTATGGCTATATATCAGACAAAAGCGGCTTTCCTGAAAGGGCATGGGCCTACATTGAAAAACTCCGTCAAAAATGTCATGAGCTGGAAACGGCCCCGCTTCGGGGGCAACAGCGAAACGATTTGATGGAAAATTTAAGGATTGCCCCCATTGATAAAAAAGCCGTTGCCGCTTTCATTGTGGATGAAGAAAAAAAGACCGTCATAATTCTGAACATCTTTTATGGGGGCAGAGATTATGAGACCTTGATGTTATCCCCCTCCCCAAAATCATCACCTGAATAAACAAGGGCGTTTAAGCAAAGTCCCGTGAGCTGAATAAGCAGCCCCTGCCCAATATTCATTACCTGCTGTCCTGTGGCGCATTTCAGGGCAGATCTGGCGAAAATTACAGTTGCCCATGGAAATCTTCACCTGCCTGCCGCGCATACACGAGGCCAGCATATGGCAGCAAATCGACAGTGACTAATCCGCGGAATCGCATATTGGTCAAATTGGATATTCCATAATTCCTTTGTAAACTGTAATGAAATCCTGCCGTTAACGGCAATTTACTGTTTCGTGTTGGCCGGGTAAACAAAGTTGTGTTATGATTATCCCGTTTAGCTAATAACTGGTTCGGTCATTGCCCAAAGGAGATATCTGCGTGGATATAACGATTCGTAAAAATGAAAACTGTGTGATCGGTCTTCCCCGATGTGATTATGTGTTCTCATCGACACGAAGCTGTTTTATCGCCTATGGATTTGATGAAAGTAACTTGGAGATGTCATTGCTCTGCAAGCTTTTACAAGAACGAGGTATTCAGCCAGTTGAAGCAGCAGGAAGTCTTGCGCCAGGTCAGAGTGCCTACTGTGCAAAAATATGTTCGAAAATCATTACTGCACAGTTTTGTATTGTCTTGCTAAACAATACTGAAAAAGCCTCTGATATTGAGATCCCAAATGCTAATGTCAACATGGAGTATGGCTTGATGCTGGGTTTTAACAAGTACGTGATTCCGTTCCAGCGTGCAAGTCATAAATTGCCATTCAATGTCGCTGGACTCGATACGATAAAGTATGGGCGAACTGATTTTGAGCGCCTTGCGTCAGATGCAATTGATCAAGCAATTAAGTCGACGACACAACCTTCGACGGCGCAAATGCCAGTTGACCAGCTTTTGGACGCGTTCTTAATGGCAAAGCGGGCACTCGTAGCTCCACTGGTCGATCAAGGTGAGAGAAATATTTATGAGCTTGGCCGGCCTCTCGGTTTTAATCTATTGAATGACTTCAGTGGAATGACGATTATGTTCTTTGGGAACTTCACGTCACTCCGTCCAGAAACTGTCATTTGGAGGGTTCGCACTTTAGAAAGCATTATCGGTGAGCGACTGGGTAGTGTTAATCATCGCGTTAAAGCAGGAATGGTTGAAGCGGACAAGGCAAATTTGGCTCTTAAAATATTCGCGAAGCTGCAATTTTGGATCTTGGTCACCAGCAGCCATGACAAGAAGGCTGTATTGTCAGGACTGGAAACTATCCATCCAACGCATCTCATTGATGTTTTCTCAACAGAAGACGTTTCATCTGAGCTAAAAGTTTCTGGATTTGGAGCAGCCTGAAACAGCAGGGTCAGCACTAAAGAAGCAGGTCAGGTTTTAATTCTTGACAGAATTAGAAATAATAAGTGGCAGCGGCTTTATCGAACCACAAAATGCACAGGACGCGAAACTGCTGGCGCCTGTGATTTTCATGTTCCCGGCGACTGCGTCGCCGGGAATCGCGGCGCTCACTTCGTTCGTGCCTTGTTCCGCCGCCTTGCGCCGGAACAAGGCACTTCACCTGATGGCTCGGCCGTCAAGCCTACGGCTTGCCGTCCGCTCCACAGGTGAGCGCCGCGATTAGGCCACAAAAAGAAGACATCAGATTTGCATGGGGCTGAATGTGCAATCCCCAATCCCCGATCCGAAATCCGCAATTCAACAACCCTACTCATGCCGCAAAGCCTCAATGGGGTCGAGCCGGGCCGCCTTTCGGGCCGGGAAGTAACCGAAGATGACGCCCACCGCGGCGGAAAAGAGAAAGGCGATGACCACGATGCCGGGGTTGAAGATAAAGGGAATCTTCAACAAATGGGCCAGGCCGATGGAGCCGCTGACGGCCAGCAGGATGCCGATCAGGCCGCCGAAGGAGGAGAGCACCACCGCCTCCACCAGAAACTGCAGCAGCACCTCCCGCTCCAGGGCGCCGATGGCCAGGCGGATGCCGATCTCCCGGGTGCGTTCCGTCACCGACACCAGCATGATGTTCATGATGCCGATGCCGCCCACCAGCAGGCTGACCGCCGCCACCGCGCCCAGCAGGGTGGTCAGCATCTGGGTGGTGCCGGTGAGCATCGTGGCGATTTCCTTCATGTCCCGCACCTGGAAGTTATCGTTTTCAGCGCCGACGATGTGCCGCCGTATGCGCAGCACTTCCTCGATATCGCTCTTGGCCTTGTCCGTTGACCTGCCCTCGGCCACCGAGACCTGGATCATGCTGACGTCCTGATTGCCGGCAATCCGCCGCTGGAAGGTGCGCAGCGGCACAAGGATGAGATCGTCCTGATCCGAGCCCATGGTGGACTGGCCCTTGGCCTCCAGCAGGCCGATAACCTGGCAGGAGAAATTGCCCAGCCGGATGCTGCTGCCAATGGGGTTCATGTCCGCCGAACAGTTCCTTGCCCACCGTCTCGCCGATGACGCAGACCGCCTCGCCGGCCCGCAGTTCGGTGTCGAGAAACCGGCGGCCGGCCTGCACAGCCCAGTTGCGCACCGTAAAGAACTTGTTGTCAATGCCGGTGACCGTGGTGGACCAGTTTTCGTTGCCGTAGATGGCGGTGAGCCGCTGGGAGGCAGAGGGGGCGACCGCGGCCACGGCGGGTATCTCCCGGGCAGATGGCCTCGGCGTCGGCCAGCTCGAAGGGGGGCGCGGCAGTGGTCTGGCCCGGCCCCATGTGCTGGCCGACCCGCACCATGAGCAGGTTGCTGCCCAGGCTGGCGATCTGTTCGGTGACCTGCGCCGTGGCGCCGCTGCCGAGGGTCACCATGATGATGACCGCGGCCACGCCGATGACGATGCCCAGGATGGTGAGAAAGGAGCGCATCACGTTGCGCCGGATTTCCCGCAGGGCCAGAAGCAGGGTGTTGGTCAGCATCAGCGCGCCTCCCCGTTTGACTTGGTCCGATCCAGACCAGGCCGTCCCGGAAATGCACCATGCGCCTGGCGTAAGCGGCCATGTCCTGCTCATGGGTGACCATGATGATGGTGATGCCCTGGTCCCGGTTGAAGGCGGTGAGCAGTTCCATGATCTCGACGCTGCGGGCGGAATCCAGGTTGCCGGTCGGTTCATCGGCCAGCAGCACGGCCGGTTCGGTGACGATGGCCCGGGCGATGGCGACCCGCTGCTGCTGGCCGCCGGAGAGCTCGCCCGGCGTGTGGTGTTCCCAGCCGGCCAGGCCCACGGCGGCCAGGGCGCGGCTTGCCCGGCCGTGGCGTTCCGCGGCCTTGATGCCCCGGTAGATCAGGGGCAGTTCGACATTTTCCAGGGCCGAGGTGCGGTTCAGCAGATTGAAGCCCTGAAAGACAAAGCCCAGATAATGACGGCGCAGCAGGGCCCGCTGATTGCGGGTCAGTGCACCGACCTCGACATCCCTGAAAAGATATTCGCCGCCCGTGGGCGTATCCAGACAGCCGAGAATGTTCATGCAGGTGGATTTGCCGGAGCCGCTCGGCCCCATGACCGCCACGAACTCACCCGCGTCGATGCGCAGGTCAATGCCGCGCAGGGCCTGCATGGCGGCCGTGCCGCTGCCGTAGACCTTGGTTACCGCCTGCAGTTCGACCAGGGGATGCCGCTCTGTCTGCTGCCTGGGCTGTCATGGTTATTTCCCTTTGCTGACTTCTTCGATGATCAGCGGCATGCCGGGCGTCACCTCGCCGCTCTTGATCTCGGTCATGATGCCGTCGGTGGCGCCGGTGGTAATGGGGACAGCCACGGGCTGGTTGTCGCGCAGGGTCCAGACCCGCTGCGTTTTTCTTGTCGCCGCTGTCATCGGCTTTTCTTCGGCCTGGTCTGGGACGGCCGGGGGAAGAGCTTGCTGAGCAGACTGCCGCCTTCGGTGCCGACCTTCTGCTCTTCCTGCTGCGGCGGGGCAAAGCGCAGGGCGGCGTTGGGCACCAGCAGGACATCGTTGACCTGTTTGACCACGATGTCGGCCGTGGCGGTCATGCCGGGCCGCAGGGAGAGGTCGGAGTTGTCCACGTTGAGCACGGTCAGTAGGTCACCACGCCCTCGGCGGTCTGGGAGCCGTAACGCACCTGGGTGATATGCGCGGGAAAGGTGCGGTCCGGGTAGGCATCCACCGTGAAGGTGGCCTGCTGGCCTTCCTTGACCTGGCCCACATCGGCCTCGTCCACGTCAACCTGGAGTTCCATCTTGGTCAGATCCTCGGCCAGGGTGAAGAGCACCGGGGACTGCAGCGAGGCGGCCACGGTCTGGCCCGGCTCCACGCTGCGGATGAGAACCACCCCGTTGATGGGCGAGATGATGATGGCCTTTTTCAGATTGGTCTGGTCCACCAGGAGTTTTGCCTCCGCCTCGACGATATTGGCCCGGATCATGGCCTCCACGGCCCGGGCGCGTTTGAGGGTCGCCTCGGCCGTATCGAAATCCAGCACGGAAGGCACCTTGCCCCCGCTGAGTTGCCGGACATGGGTAAGCCGCTTCAGCTTCGTTTTCGGCTTCAAGCAGGCTGGCCTGGGCCTGCAGCAGGTTGGCCCGGACCGATTCCAACGCGGCGCGGGACTGGTTCGCCTGGGCCTCGAGCTTGGTGGTGTCCAGCCGGGCCAGCACCTGGCCGACCTTGACCGTGTCGTTGTAATCCACCAGCACGGATTCAATGGTGCCGGAAACCTCGGAGCCCACCTCCACCTGGTTGGTCGGTTCCAGGTTGCCGGTGGCGGTGACCGTGACGGTGAGATTGCCGCGGCTTGCACCTCCGCGGTTTTGTATTCTGTCTTCGAGCCGTTCTGTCCCATGCCCCATTTGACAGCGGCAAAGATGAGCACCAGGGCCAGCAGGCCCCAGACCAGCAGGTGTTTCAGATATCTGCCCCTTTTGGGGGCAGGTTCCAGGGCCAATGATTTTTTCAGATCCGCGTTATGGGATTGGTCGGTGTTACTCATTTTTTTATCCTTTTTCCGGGGGAAGCTGGGCCGGCGGTGAACTCCAGCCTCCACCCAGGGCCTTATAGAGCCGGATCAGGTTGGAGGTGACGGTGCCGTCGCTTTGGGCCAGCTGGTCCTCAAAGGAGAGCAGGGAGCGCTGGGCATCCAGCACGGTGGTGAAATCAACCAGGCCGGCATCGTACTTGATTGCGGCAAGGTTTTCGGCCTGGCGGGCGGCATCCACCGCGGCAACCAGCCGCTCCCGGCGCAGCTGCTCTTCGGCATAGGCGGTGAGGGCGTTTTCCACCTCTTCCAGGGCGCCCAGCACTACCGCTTCATAGGCCAGCAGATACTGCTCCCCAATGGCGGACTGCACCTCTATGTTCTGCCTGATGGCGCCGGCATCGAAAATGTTCCAGGAAACCGAGGGGCCGATGTTCCAGGCCTCACTGGCGGATTTGAACAGCTCGGCCGATTTGAGGGATTCCAGGCCGATGGAGCCGGTCAGCCGGAACTTGGGATAGAGATCCGCCGTGGCCACCCCGATGCGGGCGGTCTGGGCCGCGAGACTGCGTTCCGCCCGGCGGATATCCGGCCGCTGGCGCAGGGTTTCCGCCGGCACCCCCACCGCCACCGTGGGCGGAATCACCGGAATCGGCTGGGTTTGGGCCAGCAGTTCATGCACCCCGCCGGGAGCCTGGCCGGTCAGCACGGCCAGCCGGTTTTTCGCCTCTTCCAGGCCGCTGCGCAGGGTAGGGATCTGGGCCCGGGTGCTTTCCAGATTGTAGCGGGCCTGCTGCAGGGCCAGTTCATCGCTTAATCCCGCCTGGCAGCGTGACTGGGTCAGATCAAAGGTCTGCTGCTGGATGGCCAGGTTGCTCTCGGCCACGGCCAGGCGGGACTGATAGGTGCGGGTATCCAGGTAATTAAGGGCCACCTCGGCGGTGAGCGACACCAGCACGTCCCGCAGATCCTCCCGGCTGGCGGCCAGATCCGCCTCCGCCGCCTCCACCGCGCGCCGCACCCCGCCGAAGATATCCACCTCCCAGCCGGCATCAAAACCCACGGAATAGAAACTGTTCGTCGCGGCACTGCCGCTGCTCTTGCTCCTGGTGGCCGTGCCGCTGGCGTCCAGGGTGGGGAACTCTCCGGCCTGGCTGATGCCGCGGCGGGCGCGGGCCTCACGCACCCTGGCCGTGGCCTGCTTCAGATCGAGATTGTTGTTCACCGCCTGGATAATGAGTTCGGTCAGGAGCGGATCGTTCAGGGTGGTCCACCAGCCGGCCAGCAGCTGCGGGTCCCTGATTTCCGCTGACAGACCCTGCCTGCAGCTCCGTGTGCCAGCCGGCCGGGGCGCTGGTCTGCGGCGGTGCGTAATCAGGCCCGACCGCAGCGCAGCCGGCCAGGCTGAGCAGGGCCGCTGCGGCAATGGCTATCAATGGATATTTTTTCTGCATAGGCTGTTTCCGTGATGAACCGGGTAGGGGTTGGCCGTTATTCCGGCATGTTTGTTATTTGCAAAGTCGCGTGCCTGTTTCGTTGTTTCCGCCTGCGATGATGGGATTGGGGAAGTCACGCCACATCGCTGGTAGGGGCAATCCCTTGTGGTTGCCCCGGTGATGGCTGCCAAGGGGTACAAGGGCGCCACCAGGGGCGCCCCTACAGCACGTCGCCATCCCTTTAGTCTCTTCTCGTGGTGAACTGCGCTGGTCATTCGGCGGCTCCCCCTCCCAGCACTTTATATAAAGTCACCAGATTCTGCTGCCTGGTCAAACGGGTGGCGATCAGACTCCTGCTGCGCGCTATACAAGTGAACGCTGGGAATCGAGCACGGTGAGATAGCTGTCAATCCCTTGTTCGTAGCGGGCCCGGGAGAGACGGTAACTGGCTTCGGTGGCCTCGGTGAGCGACTGCTGCGCCGCCATCTGGTCGTCGATGGTGCCTCGCTGGGCAAGGGCGTCGGCCACTTCGCGGAAGGCGGTCTGGATGGTCTTCTCGTAGCGGGCCACGGCGATATCGCGATCCACCTCCGCCACCTTGAGATTGGCCTGGTTGCTGCCGGCGTCGAAGATCGGCAGGGTGATCTGCGGCGCGAAGTTCCAGGCCACGGAGCCGGACTGGAAGAGCCCGGACAGCTCGTCGCTGGCCGGCGCCCACGGAGCCGGTCAGGGTGATGCGCGGGAAGAAGGCGGCCCGGGCCGCGCCGATGTTGGCGTTGGCCCCCTTGAGCTGGTTCTCGGCCTGGCCAGGACATCGGGGCGGCGCGAGCAGCACCTCGGACGGCAGACCCGGGGCGATGTCCTGCAGCGCGGCGAGGGTTTCGGCAAGGGCCTGGCGGGAGCAGCTCGGCCGGCACCGGGGAGCCGACCACCAGGTCCAGGGCGTTTTCGTCCTGGGCCACCAGGGTGGTGTAGCGGGCGATATCCACCCGCGCCGCATCCACCCTGGTCTGCGCCTGCTGCAGGTCCAGCTCGGACGAAGCGCCCAGCTCAAAGCGGCGCTGGATCAGCTGGAAGGAGGCCTGCTGGGCCTGCCAGGGTCTCCTGGGCCAGCTGCAGCCGCTCGCGGTCGGCGGCCAGGGTCAGGTAGTTGGCGGCCACCTCGGCCACCAGGCTGATCTGCACGCTGCGCCGCGCCTGCTCGGTGGCGAGATACTGCTCCAGGGCCTGGTCCTTCAGGCTTCGCACCCGGCCGAACAGGTCCAGTTCGTAGGAGCTGACGCCGAGGCCGACACTGTACTGGTGGACGGTCTCGGCCTGGCCGGTGCCGGAGAGGTCCTCCGGGACGCCGCTGGCCGCTGCCGGCTGGCGGTGGCGTCGACCTTCGGGAAGAGGTCGGCGCGCTGGATCTGGTACTGGGCCCGTGACCGCTCGATGTTGAGGGCGGCGACGCGCAGGTCGCGGTTGTTCTCCAGGGCCAGGGCGATCAGCTTCCTGCAGTTGCGGGTCAAGAAAGAACTCCTGCCAGGGGATGTCAGCCGCGGTTTTGCCGGTGAGGGCCGTTCCCTCCTGGTAGGCCGGGCCGTCCGGCCAGGCGTCCGGCACGGGCGCTTCGGGCCGGGTGTAAAGCGGGGCCAGGTTCGTGCAGCCGCTCAGGCAGAGGACGGCGAGGAGCACCGGGAATGCCACCCGCGCACCGCGTAGGGGCGACCTCGTGGTCGCCCTCCTCGCTGGTTTGCCTGTCGAAGTCACATACCGGCTGTTGAGCATTTGCATCCATCTCAATGCACCTCCTGGGTAGTGGTGCTGACTGCTGGTGCAGGATGCCGCTTTCTGCTGAAAAGGCGGGAAACCAGCACAAAGAAAAACGGAATAAAGAGCAGGTCGATAAAGGTGGCCGAGAGCAGTCCGCCGGTGACGGCGGTGCCGATGGCGTTCTGGGCCGCGGCTCCTGCTCCGCTGGTCAGGGCCAGCGGCAGGGTGCCGAAGAAGAAGGCCAGCGAGGTCATGATGACCGGACGCAGCCGGATCTTCACCGCCGTCAGGGTGGCCTCGACCAGTTCATGGCCCTGATGCATCTGCTCCTTGATGAACTGGATGATCAGGATGGCGTTCTTGGTGGAAAGCCCCACGGTGGTCAGCAGACCGATCTGGAGATAGACATCGTTGGGCAGCACCCGCAGGGTCACCGCCGTAACCGCCCCCACCAGGCCCAGCGGCAGCATCAGCAGATTGACAAAGGGAATGGTCCAGCTCTCATACAGGGCCGCCACGCTGAGAAACACCACCAGCAGCGAGATGGCATAGAGGGCCGGGGCCTGGTTGCCGGCCTGCTTTTCCTCGTAGGAGAGACCGGTCCACTCGTAACCGATTCCCGGCGGGCAGTTGGGCGGCCATCTTTTCCATCTCGGCCATCGCCTCGCCGGTGCTGACCCCCGGCGCGGCCTGTCCCATGATCTCCACGGACGGAATGCCGTTATAGCGCTCCAGACGGGGCGAGCCATACTGCCAGTGGGCGGTGGCAAAGGCGGAGAACGGCACCATCTGCCCGCTTGTTGTTGCGGACATACCAGCTGTTGATATCCTCCGGCAGCATCCGGTACTTGGCGTCGGCCTGGAGATAGACCTTCTTGACCCGGCCGTTCTCGATGAAGTCGTTGACGTAGGAACTGCCCCAGGCGGTGGCGAGCACGTTGTTGATGTCCGCCAGGGAGACCCCCAGCGCGCCGGCCCGCACATCATCGATGTCCAGCTTGAACTGGGGGGAGTCATCCTGACCGTTGGGGCGCACCGCGATCAGCTTCGGGTTTTTCATGGCCATGCCCAGCAGCTGGTTGCGGGCCTCCATCAGCTTTTCATGGCCCAGGCCGCCGCGGTCCTGCAGCTGGAAGTCAAAGCCGTTGGCCTGTCCCAGCTCCACCACCGCCGGTGGGGAAAAGGCAAAGGCCATGACCGTCCCTGATCTGCGAAAAGGCCCCCATGGCCCGGCCGGCAACGGCCGGGGCCTTCAGGTCAGGCGGACTTGCGCAGCTTCCAGTCCTTGAGCTTGACAAAGGCCAGTCCCATGTTCTGGCCGCGACCGGCAAAGCTGAAGCCGGCCACGGTGATGATCGCCTCCACCGTCTTGCTTTTCCTTCTCCAGAAAATGCTTCTCCATCTGCTCGCATCACCTTGATGGTCCGCTCCTGGGTGGCGCCGGCCGGCAGCTGGACCTGGCAGATGATGAATCCCTGATCCTCATCCGGCAGGAAGGCGGTGGGCAGACGCAGGAAAAAGAAGACCATGGCCGCGACAATGGCGCCGTAGACCACCAGATAGCGCACCGGCTTGCCGAAGGAGCGGCCGACGATTCCTTCATACTGTCCCCTGGCACGGTCAAAGCATTTGTTGAACCAGCGGAAGAAATGGCAAAACCAGCCGCTCTCACCCGCCTCATGTCCCTTTTCCACCGGCTTGAGCAGGGTGGCGCAGAGGGCCGGGGTCAGGATCATGGCCACCAGCACCGACAGGATCATGGCGGAGATGATGGTGATGGAGAACTGGCGGTAGATGACGCCGGTGGAGCCGCCGAAGAAGGCCATCGGCAGGAAGACCGCCGTCAGCACGGTGGCGATGCCCCACAGGGCGCTGGTGATCTGGCCCATGGATTTGATGGTGGCGTCTTGGGGGGAAAGCCCCTCCTCGGTCATGATCCGTTCCACGTTCTCCACCACCACGATGGCGTCGTCCACCAGCAGGCCGATGACAATGACCAGGGCGAACATGGTCAGGGTGTTGATGGAAAAACCGGCGGCCGACAGCACGCCCATGGTGCCCAGCAGCACCACCGGCACGGCGATGGTGGGGATCAGGGTGGCCCGGAAGTTCTGCAGGAAGAGGAACATGATGATAAAGACCAGGCAGACCGCCTCGATCAGGGTCTGGACCACCTCTTCGATGGAGATCTTGACAAAGGGGGTGGTGTCGTAGGGATAGACCACCTTCATGCCCGGCGGGAAAGTATTTCGACAGCTCCGCCATCTTGGCCTTGACCCGGTTGCCGGTGTCCAGGGCATTGGCGCCGGCGGCCAGCCGGATCGCCATGCCGCCCACCGGTTTCCCGTTGTAGAACGACTGGATGTCATAGTTTTCGGTGCCGATCTTGCTTTCGGCCACATCCTTGAGCCTGACGGTGGAGCCGTCGCTGTTGGTGCGCAGGATGATGGCGTCGAACTGCTCCGGGGTCTGCAGCAGGGTGCGGGCGGTGATGGTGGCGTTCAGCTGCTGCCCTGAGGCGGCGGGGGTGCCGCCGAACTGGCCGGCCGAGACCTGGGCGTTCTGGGCCTGCAGCGCGGCGATGACATCGTTGGTGGTCAGGTGGAAGTTGTTCAGCTTGGCCGGGTTCAGCCAGATCCGCATGGCGTTCTGGGAGCCGAACAGCATGCAGTTCGCCCACCCCTTCCAGGCGGCTGATGATGTCCTGGAGGTTGGAGACCATGTAGTCGGTCAGGGCGTTGCGGTCCATGGAGCCGTCTTCCGAGACGAGGCCGACGATCAGCAGGAAGTTCCTGGTGGATTTGACCACCGAGATCCCCTGCCGCTGCACGATCTGCGGCAGGAGCGGCGTGGCCAGCTGCAGCTTGTTCTGCACCTGCACCTGGGCGATGTTCGGGTCGGTGCCGGCCTTGAAGGTCAGGTTGATGGCCACGGCCCCGGCCGAGTCGCTGGTGGAGGACATGTAGATCAGGTTGTCGATGCCGTTCAGCTTCTGTTCGATGACCTGGGTGACCGTATCCTGCACGGTCTGGGCCGAGGCGCCCGGATAGATGGCGTTGATGGTGATCTGCGGCGGGGCGATCGGCGGATACTGGGAGACCGGCAGGGTCTTGATGGCCAGCAGACCGGCCAGCATGACCATGATGGCGATTACCCAGGCAAAGATGGGGCGATTGATGAAAAAACGGGGCATGAAAAGTCTCCTTCAGGAGCGTACAGAAGCTGTTTAGCTATTAGTCTAGGCGTGTAGCTGTTTAGCTGTTCAGGTGTTTAGTCTTTTAGTCTGTACCGAAATACCTACAGACTAAACACCTATCCACCTCTCACCTATTTTGCCGCGGCGGGAGCTGCTTCCGGCTTTGCCCGAACGGCACCGCCTTGACCGGCGTGCCGGGACGGGCCTTCTGGATCCCTTCCAGGATGACCCGGTCGCCTGCCTGCAGGCCTTCGCTGACCAGCCAGTTGTCGCCAACCGTTCGGGCCACCTTGATGACCCGCGGTTCCACCTTCTCTTCCGCCCCGACCACCATGACCATGGCGTTGCCGGCCGGATTGCGGGTGACCCCCCGCTGCGGCACCAGAATCGCCTGCTCGTTCATCCCCTCGGTCACGATGGCGCGGACGAACATGCCCGGCAGCAGCAGCTGCTCCGGATTGGGGAAGATGGCGCGCAGGGTGACGGAGCCGGTGCTCTGGTCCACGGTGACCTCGGAGAATTTCAGGATCCCCGTCCAGGGGATAGGGGGTGCCGTCCTCCAGCAGCAGCTTGACCCTGGTCTGTGCTTCCCCGCCGTCCTGCAGCAGGCCGCTGGCCAGGTTCCGTTTCAGGCGCAGCAGTTCGGCGCTGGATTGGGTGACATCCACGTACATGGGATCGAGCTGCTGGATGGTGGCCAGGGGCTCGGTCTGGCTGGCCGTGACCAGCGCGCCGGTGGTGACCGACGGAGCGGCCGATGCGGCCGGAGATCGGCGCCTTGACGCTGGTATAGTCCAGGTTGATGCGGGCGGTCTCCAGGGCCGCCTTGGCGGCTGCGATCTCCGCCTCGGCCTGCTTGAGCGCCGCCTGGCATCATCATAGTCCTGCTGGCTGACCGCATTGATTTTTACCAGCTCCCCATACCGTTCGGCCTTGAGCCGGACCGGCGCGAGATTGGCTTCGGCCCTGGCCAGGGCCGCCTTGGCGCTGGCGTAGTCGGCCTGGTAAAGGGCGGGGTCGATCTGGTAGAGCACCTGCCCGGCCTTCACGTCGGAACCCTCGGTGAACAGGCGCTGCTGGATGATGCCGCCCACCTGGGGCCGCACCTCGGCAATCAGGTGGGGCGCGGTGCGGCCGGACAGCTCCGTGGTCAAGGTGACGGGTTCGGGGGTCACGGTCACCACCCCCACCTCGGGGGAGGGCCTGGCAGCGGCCGGCGGCGCGTTGGCGGTGGATTGTTGTCCGCAACCGGTCATCATGAGCAGGCCGGCGAAAATGCCGAGTAGGGTGATCAGTTTGATTGTGTCAACGGTTTTCATGAATTGCTTTGCCTCAAAAAAAGTCTGTTTGCCATCACAGTGCACCCGGGAAACAGAGAGAAAATGCCTTGAATGCATTTTGTCGTCATTGGACACTGCTGCGGATTATATCTTTGCACGCCAGGGTTTGCCGTAAAGAATTGTAAACCCATTTTTTGCCATCAGCCGGGCGGCAGACCGAGAACCAACTGGGTCTGCAGCACGATGATCTCTTCCAGTTTCTGCAGATATTCGCTGCTGAATCGCTTTTCTTCCAATTCCGCCAGGATAAAATCCATGCGGTCGGCATGGAAAAATATCGGGGTATGCATGATCAGAATACGCAGATAGGCCTCCTGGTCGGTCATACCCGGCTTGATGCGTCTTAGCAGCATTTTGATGGCGGCGTGGGAGGGTTTGATCAGCTCGTTCTTAAAGATGTCCCGTAAAGGGCTGCCACCCTGCATCACCTGGAAGATGACCCGGCAATACCAGCCCGGCTGTTCCCGGTTAAAGAGCATGCGGACGTAGCGGCGGATAATGGCGCGAATGGCCTGGGCCTGCCCCTGGGGAGTATCCAGGTTAAACTGTTTGAGCAGTTCGCTCACCGGATTGTTCTGAAAAACCTCGACCACCGTCCGCACCACGGCTTCAAACAATTTGTCCTTGCTGCCGAAGTGATAATGTATGCTGCCGACATTTTCCCCGGCCAATTCGGCGATGGCCCGGGTGGAGACAGAGGCGAATCCCTTCTCCGCCGCCAGCTGACCCGCGGCGTTAATCAATGCTTCCCTGGTTTTTAAACTGGTTTCGTAGGTTGCCATGCTCTCTGTTATGTGATGTTGAAATTTGATCTTGCGACCTAATTTATCCGTCTGATCAAATTTAGTCAAGCGACAAAATTTGTTTTTTGCGAGGATTTTTCCGGAAACGCCCTTACAAATCTTTACCTGGGTTAACAGTAACTTAACGGCAGGAATCTCAGGCCCGGTGTAGGTTGCGGTCACAGGCGGATAATGATTCATCTCTATTTGGGAGGTTTCCATGAAAACAAAAAAAATGACTGAAAGATTGATGTGGGGTTTTACTGTCGTCGCAGCTTTACTGACCATGACCGTTTTTGCCCGGGCCGGTTTCCGCCCGGAAGGACCTTTAACTCCGGAACAGATCCTGGAGCGCCTGCAGCATGATCTTGATTTGACGGAGGAGCAGAGGGGCACGGTCCGCGCCTTCATGGATGAGTCCGCCCAGCGGGAGGAGGAGATCCTGGGGCACTATGGGCTGAACCGGGAACAGTTTCAGGTCTTGCAGAAGGATCTCCATATGGCCAGGGACGATTTCTTTGCCAAGCTGCAGACCGTGCTCACCGATGAACAGAAAGAGGAGTTCAAAGGCCATGGCGCGCCTGGGGACGGACACCGACCGCCGCCCCCTCCCGGCTCTTTTCCCCTCATGCCCAAGCCGACCCATGGGGGAAATTGACTTATCCCGTTCCGCTGCATTTTACCAGGTTTGGCAGGCACGGGAAAAGGAAAATTTCAGTCTGGTATGAAACTCTTTGCTCGTCAGTGCCGTTTATGGCAATAATGCGCAAACATTATTGCCATAAAATCAATAGCGCAAAGAACCAGCTGAGATGATGAGGAAATCATGAAGAACAAAAATATCACGGCAAGGCAGAAATTCGTCGCCCTCCTCCTGGGGCTTTTTCTTTTTTCACTCGTCCCGGCGGACCAGGCCGGCGCCGATCACCGGCGGGGCCGGGGGCATATGGGGCCTCCCTTCCGGCATGGCCATGTGTTCGCCAAACTGCCCCGCGGCTACCGAACCGTTTATGTAGACAGGTCGCCTTATTATTTCTGGGATGGTATTTTTTACAGCCCCGGCCCCAGCGGATATGTGGTCGTCTCGGGCCCGGTGGGCGCCATTGTCGCCAGCCTGCCTCTGGGGCATTCAAGGGTGTCCATTGGCGGGGGAATCTACTTTAGCTTTGGCGATACTTACTACCGCCAGGTTCCCCAGGGATATATGGTGGTCGCCCCGCCGGCAGAAGTTGCCGTGCAGCCGCCACCGCCGCAGATCTATGGCAGTGTCTCCGTCATGACCAGCAGACTGAATGTGCGCTCCGGTCCGGGAAGAAGGCATCCTGTTGTGTATGAGCTGCCGCAGGGCACGATGCTGACGGTTTATGGCACATCCGACGGCTGGTATTATGTGCAGTTGCCCAACGGACAGTACGGCTGGGTCATGGAGCGGTTTACCACCATGATCGGCCCGCCGGCGGAAGGGTAATTTGGCTATTCAGGTTGATAGTCTGTAGCTGTTTAGCTAAACCCCTAAACAGCTACAGCCCTAAAACTCTCTGTCCCTTTGCCAGCGCCTGGACCCCATGGCCGCACAGGCAGGGGGATTGCAGCGCTGAAACGGCTGTTTGCCTGTCGCTCCACTTGCCGGGCAGACCGGCCGTTTTTTTATCCAGCAGATTACGGATTGTTTTCAACAGCTCGCCCGGCGTCACCGGTTTTAACAGGAAATAGCTGACGCCGGATGCCTTGGCCTTTTCCTTGGTGATGATTTCACTGTGTCCCGTATAGAGGATGATCGGCAAGGCCGGTCTGCGCTGCAGGATCTTCCGGGTGAGTTCCATGCCTGTCATGTTCGGCATGGCCATGTCGGTAATGATCAGATCAAAATCGTCCGGATGGCTGTTGAATGCCTGCCAGGCGTCGTTGCCGTTGGTAAAGGAGGAGACCTGATAACCGAAGGCCTCCAGGGTTTTCTTGCTGTACATCAGAATGGCGGTTTCATCTTCGACAAACATGATCCGCTCCGTGCCGGTTTGATAAAGCTCCTCCACGTCAACGACCCGCTGTTCGGCGGGGTGCATATCAATGATCGGGAAATATATTTTGAAGGTGCTGCCTTTCCCCACCAGGCTGTCAACCGTGATCGCGCCGCCATAGCTTTTGACGATGCCGTGGACCACGGACAGTCCCAGGCCTGTTCCCTTGCCCAGTTCTTTGGTGGTGAAATAGGGATCAAATATCTTCTCCCTTATTTCAGGCGGAATGCCGTGTCCGGTATCGCTTATTTCCAGCTCAATATAGAGACCTTCCTTTAAATAAGGGATGACATGGTTCATGAGGCCGGTTTTTTTCAGTGACACGCTTAAGGTGCCGCCTTTTTCCTGCATGGCATGGTAGGCATTGGTGGCCAGATTCATAATGACCTGGTGCACATGGGAGGGGTCAGCCAGAATATTGCAGTACTGGGCGTTAAAACGCATTTGAAACTCAATGTTGGCCGGGATTGACGCCCGGAGAAGTTTCATTGCCTCTTTGACCACGGACTGGATGTGCACCGGAATGAGTGAGTTGTCGGTCTTGCGGCTGAAGGCCAGGATCTGATTCACCAGTTCCCTGGCCCGATGGCCGGCCTGAATAACCCCTTTGATGTCTTCCCTGGCCGCACTGTTTGCCGGGACCCGCATTTTGGCCAGTTCGCCGTATCCCAGGATTGCCGAAAGGATATTGTTGAAATCATGGGCGATGCCGCCCGCCAGGGTGCCGATGGCCTCCATCTTATGGGAATGACTTATCCTTGTTTCAATCCTCCGCTGTTCCGTGATGTCTTTGGCGATATGGACAATGCCTTCGAGTTTGTTTTCCTCGTTGACCACAGGTGAGACGGAAACCTCAAAAATTTTGCCCTGGGCCTCGTGGTGCATGATGCTGCGGTGCGTTTTCAGGTCCTTGATCGCCGCCAGGGTGGGGCAACCCGGGCAGACGCCCAATCCCCCCCGGAAAATTTCATAACAGTGTTTCCCCACCACATCTTTCTGCTCGAGACCAAACAGGGTGGTGACGGCCTGATTGACCCGCAGAATTTTCATTTCCGTGTTCTGGATACAGACAACATCGTTAATGGCATGAAAGGTTTTTTCCCATTCATCCTTGGCAGTACGCAGTTCCTTTTCGGTCTGGCTACGTTCGGCGATTTCCTGCTTGATCCGTCTGTCACGCTCCTCAAGTTTGCGGGCCAGTTCCTGGACTTCGCTGACGATGGCGCGCAGTTCCTTTACTTCGCTGGAGGGGGGAGAGTAATTGTAATTGCCATGGGCGATCGATCTGATGCTTGCCACAATCCTGCTGAGGGAATTTGCCAGAAGACGATTGATGAGAAAATGGGTTGTAATAAAAGTTGCGGCAATAATTAAAAACAGGATACAGCCGATTTCAATTGCGTCGTGCTGCCAGAATCTTTTCAGCCCTTCCAGAAAGAGTTGCGGCTGGACCAGCGGTCCTTCCCCCATATCCTGCCATAAATGCTTTTGGATCAGAATGGTCATGGCCATGAGCAGACCGGTTGATAAAAAAACCAGACCCAGAGGGATAAACATTACTTTCATGCGCAGATTCAGTTTCACAAAAGCCTCCATCACAAGGCAGCAGATGCATGGGGAAAAGTCGGCATCAGCATGGTGATCATACGGTGAGCCTGTTGTATTGTCTCTGGGAACAGTATAGGTATATTTGCCTATAAAAGCAAAAGATATTGTCTAACCCGGCAAAATTGTGCGTTTTTAGTATAATGTGTCAGTCAGGGAAGGGTGGGGTTTTGGGACATGGAGATCATGCAGCGGTGAAAAATTGACAGGAGGCGCTCAGGCAAGGCTGTTTTCCGAGGGGAGGCGGATCTATTCGACAATCGGTTCTTCGATGATGTCGCCCTCCTCTTTTTCCGGCTCGGGTTCCCTGGCCGGCGATGGCCCTCCCAGGCTCTCCGGTTCGTCGGGACTGTCCCCCGTTATCCCGGTTTTTTTCTTTTTGCCGGAGGCGGCTGCGGTTGCCGCCAGTTGTTTTTCTTTTGCCGCCGCCTCCTCGGCGGTGGTCTCCGGGCCGCTTTCCTGTGCCGGGCTTTTTGTCGCATCCGGGGGGGCGGGTTGGGCGCTGCCCGGGTCCACACAGCTGAAAATCAGGTCATAGGAAATCAGGTCCAGGCCCATGAGGGACTTGGGTAAAATGGTGTTTTTGATAAATCGGTAATCCTTATTCATGGTTCGGCAGAGATTGGTGGCCGTGTTGATGGTCTCGGTCTGAATATCTTTTGAGACCCCCAGGGTATTGATTTTGTAAGTGTACGGGCCGGAGGTGTTGAGCTTGGTAATGGAGGTTGCGCAGCTCGTAAGGGAGAGAAGGGCGATCACTATGAATGGGTAGGAAAATATTTTTTTCATTGCTGATGTGTCTGTTGAACTATGCTTTATATGCCAGGTCGGAATTCCATGGGTTCAGGCGGTAAAAATTCTGGATTCATAGATCTTTCTGCTGTCAGCGCCCATGTTCGTACCAGTAAGCCGCCACGATGCCCCAGATAAAGTTCAGGGCCAGGACCAGGACCGGGGTGAGAAGGCCGAAGCCGAGACCGAAGATTCCTCTGCCCATCTCCGGGAACATGACCAGGAAAACCATGGCGGTGGGCGCCAGACTGATGAGCATGCCCCGCTGGATGGGACGGCTTTTCATGATCGGCAGCAGCAGAAGAAGACCCCAGATGCCGCCCCAGACCAGGCGCGGATAGAGCCATGCCGGTCTGAATTCCGGGCGCAGGCCCACCCCGATCCATGCCGTGAAGCCGATTTTGCCCAGCATCCAGATATTGAAACTGTCCACCAGCGCGCCGACAAGCCCGCCGGCATAGGCGCTGCTGATCTTTCTTATCATTGGCTGCATCCTCTGCAACAGTTAATCTTTGGATATCAATAAGATGGTAAAAAAAATGTTTTAAACCCTTTGCTGACGGATGGCAGGCTATACACCGCCCGCGACGGTTTGTCCAGGCCCTGTTGAGATTTATTTCACAAATCAGCGCAGGAATGCATCGATGATGCGGGCGGTGCCGGCCTGATAGGAAATATGGTTGATGTCAAGCAAGGACATTTGTCTGTTGCAAGCTCCATGGAGAGTGGGGAAACGCAGCAGGGGGCAAGGGTCGAAATTATCATGCACAATCGCTGCCGGGTCTGCTGTGTAGCCAATGGTAACCTGACAACTTGAAAACTGCAAGAAAAGTCATTCTCCCGGCTTTATCGCTTCAATAACAGCGGAAACGATATAATTCTCGATATCGGTGCCGGGCGCCCAGTCACGGATAAAGGTCCGGCTTTCGTTCTTCGGTTTGATCCGGATGTCCGCGAAACCAGCGCTGCGCAGCATTGCTTCAAGTTCCGGCAGCGAAGAGGCGCCGGCAATGCAGCCGGTGTGCATGGCCAGGTCCTTTTTGACGCTGTCGGGCATGTCGGCGGTTCTGACCACATCGGACACCGCCAGTCTGCCGCCCGGTTTCAGGACCCGGAAGGCCTCCCTGAAAACCCTCTGCTTTTCCGGCGAGAGGTTGATCACGCAGTTTGAGATGATCACATCGACCATCCCGTCGGCCACCGGCAGATTCTCCAGCTCTCCCAGCCGGAAATCGACGTTGGCAAAACCTGCCTTCCCGGCATTTTCCCGTGACTTGCTGATCATCTCGGGGGTCATGTCAACGCCGATCACCTGTCCCGTTTCGCCAACCGCCCGCGCCGCCAGAAAGCAGTCAAAACCGCCGCCGCTGCCAAGATCAAGCACGGTTTCGCCGGGCGCCAGCGCCGCGATGGCCTGGGGATTGCCGCATCCCAGCCCCATGTTTGCTCCTTCCGGCACCCCGGTCACCTCAGCATCGGAGTAGCCGAGCTGCAGGGAAATATCCACGGCGGTGGCTCCGGCCGGCGCTGCGCAACAGGTGGCGGAAGAGCAGCCGCAGCCGGTGGCGGTGGCGGAGGCGATTTTCCCGTAGTTCTTCCGGACCGCTCCGCGAATTTCGTCATGATCTGCTTGTTGTCCATTGCAACCTCCTCGGCGGTATTGCTGCCGCCATTCATGCTCTCAACAGCTTTAATAACGCGCTTTTATTCAAAACGGAATCGGCCAAGATGCTCCCGCAGCTTTTCCTTCATGTGGGGCGCAAGCTCAGGACAGTCATCGGCGCCCTTGCCGCCTTCCACTGCCAGGGAGGCAAAGACGATGCAGGTCGGTTGACCGCATTTCTGGCAGTTGGTCTTGGGCAGCAGTTTTAAAATATCGATGACACGCGGCCGGGGAGCCGCATCATAACTCGGGGTGATCTGGTCACGCCTCTCCCAGGCGTCGTTGATCTCCCGTTTGAGCCATTGCAGGATTTTTTCCGCTTCTTCCGCGTCCCTGTTGGCATTGATGGCAATATGATCGGCGTGGACCGAAATCAGCTTGCCCTGGCTGCGGAAGGTGACCGAAGGCGGATCCTTGATATAGGTGTAACCGCCCAGCACCGCGTTGAGATAGGGAATCACCTCGCCGATATTTTCGTTGAGCCGGGCGATACAGTGCACGGTTTGCGCCTCGGGCCGGCACTCGGCCCGGGTGATTTCCCTGGTCCAGCCGCTGAGAAGCGCTGCCATCAATATTTCCCCACGATTTTTTTTAGCCAGACAAGAATTTCATGGGGGGCCGGCACCCTGCCCGCGCATTTCACATCCCCGCCAATGGCCAGGGCCGGAGTGGATGATACCTTGTATTCCGCGATCTTATCAATATCTGAAATGTGTTCAATATGCGCCGGAATCTTGTTTTCCTGAGCCACTTGCCGGACAATATTTGCCATCTCGATACATTTTTTGCAGCCAGGGCCTAAAATTTTAACATCAACATCCATTTCCATGGCTTTCTCCTTTTTCGTATGTTTACGACTTGTTATGGCTTGCAGCTGACATGGCAGACCCCGGTCGGAGTTTCCTTGGCATAGGGAAAATATTTTCTCTTGAACCAGAGGGCCACGTTGACCAGGGCGATCAGCACCGGCACCTCGACCAGCGGGCCGATCACCGCGGCAAAGGCCTGGCCGGAGTCGATGCCGAACACGGCGATGGCCACGGCAATGGCCAGCTCGAAGTTGTTGGAGGCGGCGGTAAAGGAGAGGGTGGCCGACTGCTCGTAGGTGGCCCCGACCTTCATGGACATGAAAAAAGAGACCAGGAACATGACCAGGAAATAGATGGTGAGCGGGATGGCGATGCGCACCACGTCAAGGGGCAGCTGGACGATGTATTCGCCCTTGAGCGAGAACATGACCAGGATGGTGAAGAGCAGAAAGATCAGGGTCAAGCGGGCTGATTTTCGGCAGAAGTTTCTCCTGGTACCAGGCTTCCCCCTTGGCTTTCACGCCGATGAACCGGGTCAGCATGCCGGCGATAAAGGGGATGCCCAGATAGATGAAAACCGATTTGGCGATCTCGGCCATGGAGATATCGACCACCGCCCCTTCAATGCCGCAGCCAGCCGGGCAGGATGGTGATGAAGATCCAGGCGTAGAGCGAAAAGAAGAGCACCTGGAAGATGGAGTTGAAGGCCACCAGCCCGGCGCAGTATTCCCGGTCGCCCTCGGCCAGGTCGTTCCAGACAATGACCATGGCGATGCAGCGGGCCAGGCCGATGAGGATCAGCCCCACCATGTATTCGTGGTGGCCGGAGAGAAAGGCGATGGCCAGGCCGAACATGAGGATGGGGCCGATGATCCAGTTCTGCACCAGCGAGAGGACCAGCACCTTGCCGTTGCGGAAGACCTCGTGCAGCTTTTCGTAGCGCACCTTGGCCAGGGGCGGATACATCATGAGGATCAGGCCGATGGCGATGGGGATATTGGTGGTGCCCACCTGGAAGGAATTGATGATGTCGCGGATGGCCGGGATAGAGATAGCCGCCGACCACGCCGATAAACATGGCCAGGAAGATCCAGAGGGTGAGAAAGCGATCGAGAAAGGAAAGCTTTTTCTGTTGTTGTTCCATGGTGATAAACTCCTTATTTTCAACCGCAGGCCGCCTCTTTTTTTATTTTCAGATATTGTTCCAGCCTTGCATGGTCCCGGGCAACAGCGGGAAGCTCCCCCAGATGTTTGCCCAGCACCGCCAGGAGATCCTGCTGGAGGTCCCCGCCATGGTCGCGCAACCGGTAATACATCCAGACCCCCCGCCGTTCTCCGGTAAGCCAGCCGGCATTGGCCAGGTAGGAGAGATGCCGGGAGATGGTCGACTGGGGAAGGTCGAGCACCGCCATCAGATCGCAGACGCACAGCTCGCCCTGGAGCAACAGACCGAGAATCCGTAACCGCACGTCCTCGGACAGGGCTTTAAAAAGTTTGACTGTTTCTTTCATAATATTTACCATATATCCGCATAGGCGGATATGTGTCAAGTCGATTCCAAGCCTCTGATAATTTCCCTATGCTTGACAGAGATTTAAGAATGAGTTACATATAGCCATATGGCAATATGATAATAAACACAGGAGGATGAGCATGAAACGATTTGTCCGCGTGATGAAGGCCCTGTCCGATCCCAGCCGGGTGAAGATTATAAAAATTCTCGGGGTGAAAGAGCTCTGTGTCTGCGAGCTGCGCCAGCTGCTCGGCCTGGCGCAGCCCACTGTCTCCAAGCATCTCAAAATTCTGGAAGAGGCCGGGCTGGTCGACTATCGCAAGGAAGGTTCATGGATCATCTACCGCTTGAGTACGGGGGGGGATTCCCAGTATGCGGCAGTGATGCTGGGCAATCTCAAGGAATGGCTGGATCATGATCCTCAGTTTCAGGAAATGGTCGGCAGGTTGCCCCAGTTGAACCGCGAGCGGAGCTGCGCCGCCTGATAAACGGTTCATACTGATAACAAAAAGACGAGGCTTTGGGCAGGGGCGGTTCGCGAACCGCCCCTACGGTGAAGCTGCAAGGGACTCCATCGCAATCCTGCCAAGAGAAGACATCATGAAAACTACCGAAAAAGTAAATGGCTGCGGCTGTGACGGCGGGCTCTGCTCATTGGGCGGTCCGGCCAGGCAGAAGAAGATCAGCTTTTGGCAGCTCAGTCTGGGATTTGCCGGTATTGCTGTCTGGTATGTCCTTTACCTCCAGCTGCTGCCGTTTTCCAATTTTTTCGCCTATCATCTGCTGCAGCTTGACCAGGGCAGCCAGCTGGGCGCCTCCATCCAGTTTTTCGTCTATGACACCCCCAAGGTCATGCTGCTGCTTACCCTCATCGTCTTTGTGGTGGGCATGATCCGTTCCTTTTTCACCCCGGAGCGGACCCGGATGATTCTCGCCGGCAGGCGGGAGTCGACCGGCAATGTCCTGTCCGCCCTGCTGGGCATTGTCACGCCTTTCTGTTCCTGTTCCGCCGTGCCGCTCTTTATCGGCTTTGTCCAGGCCGGTGTACCCCTGGGGGTGACGTTTTCCTTTCTCATCGCCGCCCCCATGGTCAACGAAATCGCCGTGGTGCTGCTCTACGGTCTGCTGGGCTGGAAGATCGCCGCTCTTTACATGGCCACGGGCCTTGCGGTGGCCATCGTCGCCGGCTGGGTCATCGGCCGCCTGAATCTCGAAAACCACATTGAAGACTGGGTGCGGGAGATCCGCATGGGCGAGCAGATTATGGTGGAAGAGAAACTCAGCTGGCCTGACCGCATCCGGATGGGCGGCGAGGCGGTAAAAGACATCGTCGGCAAGGTGTGGGTCTATGTGGTGGCCGGTATCGCTGTCGGGGCCATGATTCACGGCTATGTGCCGGAGAATTTCATGGCCGCCATCATGGGCCGGGATGCCTGGTGGTCGGTGCCCGCGGCCGTGCTGGTGGGCATCCCCATGTACTCCAATGCCGCGGGTATTGTGCCGGTGGTGCAGGCCCTGCTCAGCAAGGGGGCGGCCCTGGGCACGGTGCTGGCCTTCATGATGAGCGTCATCGCCCTGTCGCTGCCCGAGATGGTGATCCTGCGCAAGGTGCTGAAACCGACCCTGATCGCTGTCTTTATCGCCGTGGTCGGCGCGGGCATCATGTTAACCGGCTATCTCTTCAATCTGGTTATATAGGGGCTGTTATGACGGAGGCAGAAGAACTGGTCTGTTACTGCCTGGGCTACACCAGGGAGGATATCCGGGAGGATGCCGCCAGATACGGCCGTTCGACCATTCTCGAACGGATCGTGGCTGCGTCCCGGGCCGGGGTCTGCCACTGCGCCACCACCAATCCCCGGGGCCGCTGATGCCTGGCCGATGTCCGCCGGGTGGCGGATGAAGTGCTGCTGGCGAGCGGACTGATTTGATTGCGTGGTATGAAACCGGGATGTTTGCCGGCCTGGTGCGATTGGCACACAAACGGGTTTTTTCGGCTTTTTTTTTAAACACAATTTTGCGGGAATTACAAATCCGGCAAACAGGGAGAAAATCATGGAAATCAAGGTGTGCGGCCCCGGCTGCCAAGATGTCATGAAACGGAAAGAATGGTGATTGAAGCGCTTGGGCGAGGCGGGTATTGCGGTCACGGTGCAGAAAATTTCCGATTTCAGCGAGATTGCCAAACTGGGGGTTTTTGCCACCCCGGCCGTGGTGATTGACGGCAAGATCAGATGCACGGGCAAGGTGCCGTCCAAAAAGGACGTGCTGTCCTGGTTGAGCCGTTGAAAAAAAGGTGCGATCATGCCGGAAAAATTAAAGATCCTTTTTCTCTGCACCGGCAACTCCTGCCGCAGCCAGATGGCGGAAGGCTGGGCCAGGCATCTGCGCGGCGATGAGATCACCCCCTTCTCCGCCGGTATCGAAACCCATGGGCTCAACCCCCTGGCCGTCAGGGTGATGGCCGAGGCCGGGGTGGACATCAGCGGCCAGAAATCCAAACTGGTGGCGGATCTGCCGCAGCAGTCGTTTGACCTGGTGATCACGGTATGCGGCCATGCCGATGAAAACTGCCCGTTTTTCCCTGGACCAACCAGGGTCGTGCATCACGGTTTCGATGATCCGCCGCAGCTTGCCGCCGGCGCGGCGAGCGAAGAAGAGGCGCTGAGCCATTACCGCCGGGTGCGGGATGAGATCCGTGATTTTGTTAAAACGCTGAAATTATGAACCGGGTTATCATGCACAATAAGGGAGAAAAAAACATGAGAAGCAGGTTGCTGGTCTGTATGGTTAGCGTATTGATGCTGTTGCTGGTGAGTGGTCCTGCCCGGGCTGAACAGCAGGTAATCCCGGTGAAAGACATGGTGACCATGGTTGATCTCGGGGCCGGCAAGTGTATTCCGTGCAAGATGATGGCGCCGATCCTGGAAAAGCTGCAGAAGGAATATGCGGGCCGGGCCGCCATTGTCTTTATCGATGTGTGGGAGGACAGAAGCCAGTCAGCGAAATTCGGCATCAGTTCAATCCCCACCCAGATTTTTTTTGATAAAAGCGGCAAGGAGATTTACCGGCACGAGGGATTTTTGGAAGAAAAGGGGATTGTCGCCAAACTGAAGGAGCTGGGTGTGCCGGGGCCCGAGGGAAGTGATCAGTGATGGATTCCGTTTTTCTGCTTGTCAATGAATGGATCACCAGTGGTACCGCCATTGCCGCGCTGGGTTGTTTTGTCTGGGGGATGATCAGCGTGCTGCTCAGTCCCTGCCATCTGGCCTCCATTCCTCTGGTGGTGGCCTATGTGGCCGGGCAGGACCGGATCATCGGAGGCAGGCAGGCTGTCTGGTATGCGGTGCTGTTCAGCGCCGGTCTTTTTCTCACCATCACCCTGGTGGGAATTATCTGTGCCCTGGTGGGCAGGATGCTGGGCGATGTCGGTCCCTATTGGACCATGGTGGTGGGACTGATCCTGCTGTGGGTGGCCGTGGATATGCTGGGGCTTGCCAAAAGTTGTTCCCTGCCGGGCGGGGCCATGGGCAGGCTGCGGATGAAAGGTCACTGGGGCGCCTTTGTCCTGGGGTTGGCCTACGGGGTGCTCTCCGGCTCCTGCACCTTCGGCTTCATTGCCCCCATTCTGGCCATCATCACCGTGCAGAAACAGGTGTTGACCGGGGTGTTGCTCATCCTGCTCTTTGCCATAGGCCACTGTCTGCCCATTGCCGTGGCAGGAAGTTCCACCGCCACGGTGAAACGGTTGATGGCAAGCTCATTTTTCGGGCAGGGCAGTTCGTGGTTCCGCAAAGGGGCGGGCGTGGTGATTGCGGGTCTGGGCTGCTATTTTTTAGTCCGGCCTTTTTTCTAATTCATCCGCCGGATATTTGTGTAAATCAATTCAATACGGTGAAGAATTTGCAGCCCGCTTGAGAAACCTTCTCGGCAGTTGGTATAAATTCTCAGCCGGACATCACTGGAGTAAAATACTTTAATGGAGGAGCGCATATGGTTATTCCCACTTTCCTTACCGGGCTGCTCTATGGCGGGCTGGGCAATTTGGCGGCATACCTCGGCGCGCATGTGCTGTTGTGTCTGCTCCCCGCCTTCTACATCGCCGGAGCAATGACCGCGCTCATTCCAAAAGAAACGGTCACTCGCTTTCTCGGGCGTAAGACCTCGAACTTCATTTCGTATCCTGCCGCCACGCTGGCGGGCTCAGTGCTGGCGGTTTGTTCCTGCACCATCGTGCCATTGTTTGCGGGCATTTACAAAAAAGGCGCCGGAATTGGTCCTGCCATCACTTTCTTGTTTTTTGCCCCCGCAGCCAACATTCTGGCGCTCATCTATACCGGCAGCATCATTGGCGTAGACTTGGCGTTTGCGCGTCTGTTCCTGTCACTGGCTTTTGGGATCGGCATTGGCCTTATCATGGCCCTTATTTTTCACAGGGAGGATGCCGCCCACGACAAAGCCACCGATGACATGTTTGCCGGGCAGGGCGCGATGCGCCGCGTCGCGCTCATTTTCCTGCTCGTGCTGGTTGCCCTGTTGCTCTCGGGTACGCTCAAGGTCGGTTTGCTGACGAATACATATCTCACCTTTACCCTGCCCCTCTCCGGCATGGACAAGTTGCAGGATTTTCTCCACCATCTCGTTCCGTTTGACCCGGCCAAAGGGGAGGAGGGTGTCACTGCCCAAGGAGCAATCCTCATCGGCTTGCTGGGGCTCATCGGGCTGGCTTCGTGGAAAGGCATCGAAAACATTTTCGACGGTTTTAATCGCTGGACATGGATTTCGCTTGCGCTGGTGGGCATGACCTTGCTTGCCGCGGCTGCAGGCATGTCTCCGCATACGGGGGGACTTGACATTCTCATCAACGGCAGGTTTTTTGGCGTGTTGATTGCTCTTGCCGTTCTCGGTTGGATACTCAAAAAGCAACTGACCGAGGACGAATCCCGCAACTTCTTGTGGGAATCGTGGAAATTTGTCAAAGAAATTTTCCCGTTGCTGGTGGTTGGAGTGTTCGCCGTGGGGGTTATCCGCGAACTCGTCAAGCCCGAATGGGTTGAAGCTCTGGCGGGTCAGAATACTGTGCGGGGCAACCTGGCCGGCGTGGTCTTTGGTGTATTCATGTACTTTCCAACGCTCGTCGAAGTGCCGATTGCGCAGATGTTCCTCGGTCTGGGCATGCACCGTGGCCCCCTGCTGGCCTATCTCATGGCCGACCCCGAACTCAGCCTGCAAAGCATTTTGATTACCGCCACCATCATCGGGCGCGTCAAAGCCTGGACGTATGTCGCTTGGGTGGCGCTGTTCAGCACTCTGGCAGGCCTCATGTACGGCGCTTGGGTGGACGGCGCAAGCATCTGGCTGGTGGCGCTCTATCTCTTCGGTTTTCTGGCAATTCTTTCCGGGGCGCTGTGGCTGGTGAACCGCAGCCATACAGCCGCCGCCGGCGCTGGGTACTAAGCCGCTGTAACAAAATAATGTCGTCATCCGGATGGTCAAAACGGCATAAAGAGCCGTAACGAAATGGTCAAGAAAGCAGAGGTTATTTCGCGTCCGCTGAAGTAACCACCTGGCTGAGGGACGTGTTGTAGAAATTGCAATGCCCGAAGGCGAAGTCTTTGTTTTTCTGCCTCGGTGGTTTTTCCGAGAGCAGGCCATTCCTGCTTCTGGGAAAAAGATGGTAGACATTGCAGAGCCGTTTCCTCCATTTCAGATCGGACACGGATACCGTACAGCCTGGCCAGGGACAGCCTGAGGACTCCGTCAGGCTATGTAATCGCCGACCTTGGCCCTTTGCAGGCGGGCAAAAAATGCGTTGACCTCCGGGGTGTCCTCGGCCGGTGACCAGGGGGCGAATTCAGCTGCTGTCTGCGCATCATACGGGCCCTGCTTTGTTTCAAAAAAGACCGATTCGTCAGCCCTGGCTATCCAGGAATGCCAGATGTTCGGCGGCAGGTCGAAGGCAAAAACATTGGCGCCCGGCCCGATGGTGACCCGTTGGGTGAGGCGGCTTTCATCGTCAAAGAACAGTACATCAAAAAGACCGCGGATGACCAGGGCGAACTCGCCTTTGCCGGGATGCCGGTGGGGGCGGAAATATGATCCGAGTCTTGCGGCGATAAACAGCCGCTGCACCGGATCGGCTGCTGATTCATGGATGTTGTGATTGGTCCGTTTTCTGGCAGTCGAACCAGCCTTTACCAGCAGTTCAGTAAACAGATGAGAGGTAATCAGTTTCATGTCAACGGCACCCGGGAAAAATTTATTAAGTGAATCGCTGTAAAGATGTGAGATGAACTCTGTGGCTGATTTCGCCACAACGGGGAGCTTTCTCCCCTTGGGTATCGGTGGCAGCAGCTCAGTCCAGCAGATCCCGCTTCATGGTGTCGAATTGTTCCTTGTTGATCTCGCCTGCGGCATAGCGGCGCTTCAGGATATCAAGGGCGTTATCGTGGCCGGGGGATTTCCTGCGGGAATTTCTGAGAATCGATACGAGAAGCAGGATCAGCAGGATTGCCAGCAGAATCATGAACGCCCCGCCGCCGAACCAATTACCCGGCCCCCAGTAGCAACTTCCATAACCATACATATTTTCACCTTTTGCTGCTCAGGTCTCTTTGCTCAGCTGCCTGTCAGGCGCAGAGTTTTTTTGCGATTTCCGCAACATGGGCTCCCTGGAAACGGGCTCCGGCGAGCTCATTGTCGCTGGGCGATCGGCTGCCGTCCGGCCCGGCAATGGTTGAGGCGCCATAGGGGGAGCAGCCGCTGATCTCTTCTCCGGCCATCTGGCCTTTGAAGGTGTACGGCAGCCCCACCACTACCATGCCCTGATGCAGGAGGGTGATGTGGAAACTTAAGATAGTCGCCTCCTGACCGCCGTGCTGGGTATTGGAGCTGGCAATGACGCTGCCCGCTTTGCCGACCAGGGCTCCGGACAGCCACAGTTTGCCTGTCGCGTCGAGGAACTGCCGCATCTGGCCGCACATGTTGCCGAATCTGGTGGGAGTGGCAAAGATAACGGCATCGGCAGCACCCAGCTCTTCAACTGTGCAAACCGGAATGTGGCTCTGCTGCTGCTGGGTCTGCCAGGCGCCCATTTTTTCCAGCACCTCCCGTGGAAGGGTTTCAGGCACCCGGCGCAGCTCGGCGGTAACCCCTGCCACAGAACGCGCCCCCTCGGCCGCGGCCCCGGCCATTTTGTATATATGGCCATACATCGAGTAGTAAACAACGAGTAACTTCATGAGACTCACCTCTGGGCTGAAGAATTGTTTCGTTTTCCATTCCGCATGGAAAAGCTGCTTTTGTTGTTAAGGATATCTCATCATCTCTGGCCGGATAAAGCAAGCGATATCAGCTGAACGGTAAGAGTGATTTTATGGCAAAGGCCTTCCGCAGTCTGGTAAATGCCCGTTGGGCAGCCTCACCTGTGTATGGCAGCGGCGGCAGGTTTGGCCATTTTGGCGGACAAGTCTTTGCCAGCGGATGGTCAGTGTTGTCAGCAGTTTTCAGAAATCAAGATTAAGGGGAGTGCGCCTGGCGCGTTTGCGCAGCCAGTTGACGGATTTTAACACGGTCCGGCGGGTAACCAGCCATTTTTGCAGCCGGTACTTTCCCGGAAAGTCAAGCAGCATGAGGCCGATGAGAATGGTCAGCAGCCCTTGGCCGGGAAGAACCAGCATGAGAATTCCTGCCAGGATAAAGACATATCCGGCAAGGTTCTTGGCAAAGAGCAGAATTCCCCGGACAAAGGGATGGTGAGCAGCCCAGGGTGTTTGCCGGCGTTTGTCGTTGGCGAAGTAGTCGGCGGGAATCCGGGCTACCAGCAGGGGAATGATGGCCAGGGTGCCGATAAAGGTGACCGCGGACAATCCGCTCAGCCACAGAATAGCCGTCTCGTGGAGCTGGAAAAAATTGAACATGAAATTGAACTAGCGGGAAGAGATTCCCGCGGTCAGTTCATCCCGGGTGAAGAGTACCTTGACCGGCACCTCCAGCATGTTGGTGCGCAGGAACTGCTGAATTTTTTCGATCCCGTCACCCTCCTGGCTGTCGATGATGATGACGATTTTCCTGATTTCGCCGCCAAGCTGCATGACCTGTTGGACCGCACGGATAATCTGGCTGCCGGAGGAGACCACATCCCCGACAATGGCCACCCGGTCGCCGCCCTTGATGCGTGATTCTATCCACTTGGGGGCATGGATGTTGCCCTCTTTCTTGATGCTGTCACGGATGTAAAACACGCCGATTTCCTTGAGAAAAGCGGCCCGGCACAGGATGGATACGATCCCGTGGGAGGGGCCGCCGACAGCATGAATGTCCAGATCCTTGATCTCATTGTAGACAACCTGGCCGGCCAGCTCTATCCCCTTGTGTTTGAGGGAAACCTCCAGGAAATCAAAAAAAGTGCTCACCACCCCGGAGGGTGTTTTGAAAACGCTGTTTTTCTTATAGGCGCGCTGTTGAATAAGTTCTTTTAGCTGTTGTTTCACTGCCGGTGAATTTGTGTCCTCAACCATGTTTCTCCTCCGCTGGCATTGCCGGATCAAAGCTGTTCGCGCGAACAATCGCCGGCATCTGCTGCCGGTCCAGATGATCATGAATTGTAGAGGTAGCCGGCAGCATCTTAATCGCCTGGATGAAGTACAGAGTTATTTCTGTTTGAGCAGATCTCTGATTTCCGCCAGCAGAGTTTCCTCATTTGAGGGCGGGGGAGGCGATGCCGGTGCCTGCTCTTCCTTTTTCTTCAAGGAATTCATAATCTTGATAGCCATGAATATGGCAAAGGCAATGATGAGAAAATCCACAATCGACTGCAAGAATTTTCCATAATTTAACGTGACGGCCGCTACGTCGCCGGAAGCCTCTTTCATGGTTAGCGCCAGGTTGGTAAAATTCACCCCGCCGACGAGAAAGCCGATGGGCGGCATGATGACATCGGCAACAAAAGAGGAAACGATTTTCCCGAAGGCGCCACCCATAATGATACCAACTGCCATGTCGACGACATTGCCTCTCATGGCAAACGTCTTGAATTCCTGCACCATGCTCATCGAATCACCCCATTGTCATTTGTTTTCATTTTAACAGCCATCCACCTCCACCAGGGGAGGCTGCGTTGGCGGGATTGCAGATAATCCCCTTTGCCCTTGCAATTATTCGTGTATGCTGTGTTCAGTGGTACGATATTTTCAGAATATGATAGGCTGTAAGATCTGTTCTATATGATTTGCTGGTGATTTTCAAACCATAATACATTTCCTTTCAGTCGCTCTGGTCCAGTGAGGCAGGGTACCGGTGGAATTCTTTAGCCGCCAAGAGAAAAGACAACTCTTTTTTGTTTTGAAAATGCCTGCCCGGCGGCAGCGGCAGTAAGGTTATGCGGCTATTACCTGTTTATTATGCCTCACTGGAGGAGGATACAAGCGCTGATCGGAAAAACTGTCCTGTTTGGCCCCTATATTTTGTCGTGTTTGTCCAGCACGTCCTTGCTCCAGGAGAAGGCGGCCGTGACTTTGGGGAAACCGATCGTTGAAACGAGGAGCAGCAGGGCATGATAGATCTCCTCCCGGCTGGCCCCTGCCTCCAGTGCTCTGCGGGTATGGGAATGGACGGAACCTTCTGATTGGGCTGCCGCAGCTCCGGCAAGCTGGATCAGCTGCGATGTTTTTTCATCGAGCGGGCCTGAACTGCGGAGGGTTGAACCGAGATTTTCCAGGGCGGCCATGGCCTCGGGAAACAGACTGGCAAGTTCCTGATAATGCCTGCTTGGAATGATGCGGTCTGGCATGGCAATTCTCCTTGCGGGGCAGCTTGCGCTGACCTTGATAAAGGTTTGTTGCGGGTAATGCATTGGCGAAGAGGGGAACGGCTGATGAGCCGGGATCGTTTATCATGGTCCATCCGCCCAAGGGTGAATGGGAGAAAATTCCCGAATCTCAGGCTCCAAGCCGTCCCGGTTTGCAGGACATGGTCAGGAAGCCCCGCCGGTCATATCAGCAGGGAGTCCAGGTTCTCCAGAGCCTTTCTGCCGGCTGCTTCAAGTTCTTTTCTGTTCTCTTTGCCGTTGGGATTCCCTAAGCGTATCGTGATATAAAAGTCCCCTTTGAGGATATGCAGGGCGATGGTGCCGATGAAGGCCTCATCGCCGAGCCCATTGAGATCAATGCGGCCGTCGGAGAGAATCTTCTTGGTATTGTCAAAGATGGCTTTCGGGGTCTGGCCTGATTGCAGGGCGGCCTGCGGCATGAAAAGTGCCTGTTGGATGCTGATCTGGAAAAAAGTTTCGGAATTTTCGCTGGTGGCTCCGTAGAAGCATTTTTTCATGCCCACCGCCGGTTTCTCATCATAGAGGCCGTCTTTAAGTTTTGCTTGGATAAAGGACTCGGCCTCGCTTCTGCTGATGAGTTGGCCGGGTTCAATAATTTTTTTCACTGCCGCATGGGCTTTGCCTGCCCCTGTCTCCGATTTTTTATTCGGGCTGTTATCATTGGTTTGCAGATCTCCTCCACAACCGGCGCAACACACCAGTGTGATGAGGATACTTAATATGAGGCCTAAGGATTTTTTTTCCATTTTCTTCCCTTTTTTGTTCCGGGTTTTATCATTTTTACAAAGCCCAGCGGCGCTGCCGATTTGAGAGCGGAATCAGTAAAATAATGTGCTAGCAGATAATTTTCAAGTATTAATCATCGGTAAGGTCGGGATAATGATTTTTTAGACATTCCGGACAGACGGCATGACTGAATTCCGCCTGGGTGTTCTTTTGCACAGAGGCTTCGACCTGACTCCGGTACCTTTGTCATCACGAATTTTTTTGCAGAATGAACAGATGGGGATAATGCCATACAGGGTTTTGATTTCAGCCAGGGCCTGGTGTAGCTGTTCAATGAGTTTTTTGTTTTCCTCATGACGTTATGCGTTCCGCAGGCCTGTCAATAAGATGTGTCTATTGACAGGCAGAATCGGCGGGTGGAGTATGGCAGAGGGGATTTTTATGCCGGTCGCCGTCAGGCGGGAAGTTTTTCAACTTCCTGCTGCAGTACAGCAAGTTGATCTTCATTGATTTCAGCGGTGAGCGGCAGACCCTGCTGTTCCAGAAATTCGTTTAAGGCTGAGCGGGTAAAGCGGCCTGATACGCCATCAACGGAACCGGGATGATAACCCAGATACATGAGATAGATCTGGGCGGCGCGGACAACCAGGTCCGGCAGCGGTCCCAGAGTGTATTTCTGGTAGGCGGCAGCAAGCCGTGTATCATAGCTGTTTTTCGCATATTCGGGGCCGTTGTAGCCACGGGCGAAGGCGGCCCAGTCATGGGCGCGCAGGGCGCGGTCAAGCCTGTTGCTGGTGATCTCACCCGCCATGCCGAGTAACTGATGATTCTCGGAGATGGCCATGGCTGTCACCATTTCCTCCACCCCCGCATACCCGGAAATTTCCGCATTAAACCCCATGAGCTGTCCGATCCCCCAGGAGGTGCTGCGCAGGGCAGCTTTGCGGTCCAGGGCCAGGGCCCGGTACAGGCGTTCATACTGGATGGCGCCACCCGCCCCGTAGCCGCCGGCCTTGCGGTTGCTGATATCGGGATGGGAAATATCAAATTGATGATTGGTTTCGCGGCTGAAAATGTGGCGTTCAAACAGAATCATCGGGCGCCGGTCGGCCAGAAAGCCGCAGCCGCGCGTCTCCACATTGAGGACGGCCCACAACTCTGCAACCGTGACCTGCAGGCGATCGACAACCTCGGCCACGCCTTCCTGGTTTAACGGTAAAGCTTTGTCTCGGAATTGTTCTGGCATGAGTTTCTCTCCTTATGCGGGTATCAATTTTAACCGATATTCCCGATGAAAATACAATGAAATGGTAATTTTTTTAAGTTTTATTTTCAAGCGCCGCCTTGCTGACGGCAAGTCATTGTGTGTGCCTGCCTCAAAACCATTTTTTGAAGAAGAACACCGCGATCGCCACGGCGGAGAGAACAACCGAGAGTACCATCGGAATCAGGAAAGCATGCGGCGAGTGCTGCAATGGCAGTTCAACGTTCATCCCATAGATGCTGGCAATGAGGGTCGGCAGCATCAGTATGATGGTAATTGACGTCAACAGCTTCATTACCACGTTGAGATTGTTCGCGATAACCGAGGCAAAAGCATCCATCATTCCGCTCAGGATATTGCTGTAGATGTCAGCCAGTTCCTGGGCCTGGCGGAATTCAATTTTGATATCATCAATCAGATCCTTTTCGTCCTCTGTCAAGTCTCGGCCGTGAATTCTTCTGAAGCGGTCCCATAGCGGCTCGTTGGCCCGGAGTGAGGTGGTGAAGAAGACGAGGCATTTCTCCAGATTGAGCATGCGAATCAGCATTTCATTTTTCATGGAGCCATGAATGGCGGTTTCCGCGGCGTCTGCCTGGTCGCGAATCTGCCGCAGTAGAACAAGGTACTGCCGTGCTACCTGGAGGAACAGGGCGGAGAGAAAGGACACGCGGTCTTCAGGGGGCGGGAGGCGCTGGCGACCGTTGAGCAGGTCACGCCATAACATGGACTCCTGCGAACATACGGTTATGATGTGGGTGGGAGTCAGAATGAGTGCCAAGGCCAGGGTGACGTATGGGGTATCTGATGAGTCATCCAGGTGAGGGATACGAAGGATTACCAGGCGGCATGGATCATCAATCTCAATACGGGGGCGTTCGTCGCGGTCCATGGCTGCCATGAGGAAATCTTCCGGGATGTGGAGCGCGTCCTGGAGGAAGGAAATTTCCTGCTGGGTGGGGGAGACAACTCTCACTATCTGGCATCCTTCAAGGGTGTCGACGTTTTCGATGCGGCCAGCCTGGTGTTTCATATAGGTGAGCATGGGATTACCTGGTGTCTTGGTTGATGAATTCGTAAAAACTGAAAACAGACTTTTTACGAGATCATCTTGGTTAGATGGCGAATCTGCCGGGAAAATCCGTCAGAGCGGCAGATGCAGCCAATCGTTATTTTTTCTGTAAACGTCAGCTGACTCTTTAAAAAAATCTGTGGAGTCGTCCTGAGGTGAACATCCGGATAGTCTCTGATTGATGCCTTGTGCATGCAGGGACGTCTAAGAGCTTGTCCGTAAATAAAACTTTTGTTCTCACCTCCGTCTTTTGGCCGCCTTTGGCCGCTTCTCAATCACAAAATCCTCGCCGTAGCGCAGCTACGCCTGCGGTTTTGTTCAATCGTCACGCCCAAATCCGTCTCAAATACGGCGTGATCCCTGAAAAGCTTTTTTACGGACAAGCTCTAACTCCCTTTTTTGTTCCTCCAGGAATTATTGTATGCGGGGTAATTTTAGAGGAGACTTACCAGCCATGCCAGAATACATAATCCGACAATGCCGATTATAATGGGTTTTACCGCCTGCCAAATATTTTTTATCCCGCCCGGGGATATCGGCTGATTTTGTTTTCAGTTACCCATGGGTTACTCCAGTGAAGTGGTGGAAAGGGGGATCATTTCCCGTCATGTCTGCTCAAAGGCGCCCTCTGCCATGACAGCATCAACAATATAGCCCATACAGCATCTCTTCGCATTATGGATACCATTCTTTACGCAATTTTTTTGTGGTTGTGCTTGAAATAATAAACCTTGGCTAAAGAGGAGGGGGGGAAATGGTACCGAGAAGCCCTCAGGCAGTCGAATAATCGCCGCCATGTGCTCTTGTTGTATGCTATGGGCGACATTTTACCTCAGCGAAGCAACTTGCAAAATTTGTGGAAAAATGCTTTATTTCCGATAAATCACGCTCTTTTTTTTAAAATAGATATTGCGATGGCAATATCTCATAGCAAGCGAGGGTCCTGACAAGATGATTCAAGACGACAAACTCTCGAATGTCATCAGTACATTACAGCGCCTGTCCTCAGCCATCTTCAGTGATGCCATCCAACGTAAGCTCATTCTCGATAACCTTACGGAAGGGGTGTTTACCGTTGACCCCGCCCTTAAAATTACCTCTTTCAACAAATCCGCCCAAAGCATCACCGGTATCAGTGAAGACGAAGCCCTCGGCAAAACCTGCCGGGAGCTTTTTGCTTCATCTTTGCGCGAGGAATTCTGCATCGTCGGCCATGTTCTGGAAAAAGGACAGCCGCTGCTTAAGTTGACCCGCCACCTGAAGGTGGAAGACAGGCTGGTGCCGGTACTGGTCAGCGCCTCGCCGTTAGTGGATAACAGCGGGGATATTGTCGGAGGAGTCCAGTCATTTCAGGAAATTACGGAGATTTTCCATCGCCAGCTGATTCTGGACAGTGTTTTTGACGGTGTCTTGACCGTGGACATGGATTTCAAGATCACCCTGTTCAACAGGGCTGCAGAGCTGATAACGGGGTTCAAGCAGGAGCAGGTGCTCGGCAAATACTTTGCCGATGTTCTCCGGCAGGAAGGAGCCAATATTGCGGTGGACAACATGGCCCTGGCCAAGGCGATCAATACCGGCAGGCCTCATGTGGAGGAGTGTTTCTATATCGAGACCGCGGACCACCGTGTCTTGCCCGTAAGTGTCAGGGCCGCTCCCATGCTGGACGCCACCGGCAAAATTATCGGCGGGGTTGAGAGTTTCCGCGACAACACCGGGGCGATTCAGCGGCAATATATTCTGGACAGCGTGGGGGACGGCGTTTTCACCGTAGACCATGCCTTCAAGATAACCTCTTTCAACAAGGCCGCGGAAACCATCACGGGCTACCGGAGCGAAGAGGTTCTCGGCAAGAGGTGCAGGGACGTCTTTGACGGGAGCGTGTGCGAGGGAAACTGTCCTCTGGCCAAGGCGATGACGACCAAATCAAAGGTCGATGTGTTCGACATCATCATCCATGGCAAGAATGGCCGGGAGATTTCCGTGAGCATCAGCGCCACCGCTCTTGCCGACGAGTTCGGTAAAATCATCGGCGCGGTGGAGACCTTCAGGGATCTCACGGAAATTCACAGTCTGCGCAGTCATCTGGCGGCGGAAAGGACGCAGACCGGCATTCTCACCAACAGCCCCCTGATGCAGCAAATTCTGGCGCTTCTTCCCGAATTCGCCAGAAGCGACGCCAATATCCTGATCGCCGGCGAGAGCGGCACCGGCAAGGAGCTGATCGCCAGAGCCATTCATAAGCAGAGCAACCGGAATATGATGCCCTTTGTCGTGGTCAACAGCGGCGCCCTGCCGGACAAGCTGCTGGAGGCCGAGCTTTTCGGTTACCGGGCCGGGGCCTTTAACGAAGACCGGCGGGATAAGCAGGGATATTTTGCCATTGCTGAAAAGGGAACGCTTTTTCTGGACGAGATCGGCGATATCTCGCCTGCCATGCAGGCCAAGCTTCTCCAGGTCCTGCAGGGCAAGACCTATGAGCCACTTGGCTCGGACACGCCGGTCACGCACTGATGCGCGCATCATCGCCGCCACCAGCAAGAATCTTGAAGAGCTGGTCGCAGACAATGAATTCCGGGAGGATTTTTATCGTCAGCTCAATATCTTCAAAATCCAGGTGCCGCCGTTGCGGGACCGGATGGAGGATCTGCCTCTGCTGTCTGAACATTTCATCAGGAAATTCAACCGGCAGCGCGGCAAGGAAGTGCAGGGTCTTTCCGAAGAGGCTCTGGAAATCCTCATGCGCTATGATTATCCCGGCAATGTCCTGGAGCTGGAAAATATCATCGAGTACGCTTTCATCCTCTGCAGCAAGGGACCCATCCTCCCCCAGCACCTGCCGGCGAAATTCCAGAGGAAATCGGAGACCGGCCAGATACTGGTTAACCAGGAGACCGGTGAGCCCATGACCCTTGAGGAAATTGAAAAACACTCCATTATCGCGGCATTGACCCGGAACAATTTCAGGACCATGCAGACCTGCCGTGAACTCGGGATTTCCAAGGATACCCTGCGCCGGAAGATCAAGGTTTACGGGGATATTATCCAGCCGATAACCTGAGGAGGAATGGGGAAAAATCTGTTTGGTATGAGGAAATGAATCCGATAAAATACCGAGGTCTGTTTTACCTGATGATCATCGTCCTGCTGGGCAATCTCAGCTCGCTGACGGACCTGATCATCCATCCGGATATCCATTATTTTGACGTGGAGCATTTCATTGTCGGCGGCACCACCTGTCTCTTCACCCTTCCTCTGTTCATCGTCCTTGAGCGCTATCTGCGCAAACATCATGAAATCAAGGTTGAAAGAGAGATCAACTACGAGGGGATCGGCCGTTACGGCTGGCAGCTGGCCGCCATCTGGACGATTATTGTCTTTGCCTCGCTGGCCTGGAATATCACCCTGCACAAACAGCGAACAACCAAGATAGCCCTGGTTGAGGCCGCCACGGTTTTTGATGAAGACCTGATATTATACAATTGGGCCACCAGCCACCAGGGGGTCTTTGTGCCGATAACCGGGAAAACCCAGCCGAACCCCTATCTGAAGAATATTCCCGCCCACCGGGCCACCACGGACTCCGGCAAGCGCCTGACCCTGGTCAACCCGGAGCAGATGATCCGTCTGGTCTATGAGATGCGGCCCAAGGGTACCGGGCCTTACGGTCATATGACGAGTCTCGACCCGCTCCGTCCGGAAAATGCCCCTGATCCATGGGAGGCGGCAGCTCTGAAAACCTTTGAGGACGGCATTGACGAGGTGCATACGGTTGAGGAAATCAACGGGGAAAAGTATCTGCGCCTCATGCGTCCCATGCCGGCGGAACCTGGCTGCCAGCAATGCCACCCCACTCCCCAGGGCTACAGAAAGGGAGACGTCGGCGGCGGGATCAGCGTTTCCATTCCCATGGCGCCGCTGCTCGCCATGTCCAAGCAGGATATCTTCACCTTCTGCATGGCCCACGGCACCCTCTGGTTTCTCGGCCTGATGGGCACCTTCCTCGGCGTCAAGCGCCTGTCGGAATCCATTCGCGAACGGGAGCAGGCCGAGATCAGGGTGCGGTCAATCATCGAGAACATGTTCGACGGCCTGATTACCTTAAATGAACAATGGCGGATTGAGTCATGCAACTCCGCTGTATCGAGAATGTTCGGCTATTCCCAGGCGGAGATGCTGGGCCGGCATATCGGCACCCTGGTGAAGGCTTCGGAAGATGAAAAGAAAGCGGAAATAACGGACCAGGTGGTCACTCCTCTGCTGGTGAAAGCCATGGGCACCCCCATCGAGCTGACCGGCGAAAGAAAGGACGGCGTGAACTTCGCGCTTGAGATCTCTTTAAGCGAGATGTTCCGCGGCCCGAAACACCTCTTTATCGCCATGGTCAGGGACATCACCGAACGTAATATGGCCAAGGATGCCCTGCTGGAAAGCCAGGCCCGGATCATCAAGCAGGAGAAGCTTGCCTCGCTGGGGACCATGGTGGCCGGCATCGCCCATGAGATCAACAACCCGTCCCAGGCCATCAGCTTTTCCATGGACGGTTTGAAGATGAACATGGAATATGTGAAAAAAATGATCAAGGAGCTGCAGAAATATCTGGATGCCGAACCGGCCAAGCTTGCTGAGGAGAGGGAACGTATACGGCGCCTGATGGCCGAGCTTGACATGGATCTTGTTCTGGAAGGGATCGATGACATCGCCAGCCGCAACATTCAGTCGGTTGAGCGGATCGACCATATCGTGAAAAGTACCAAACGCATGGCCCACAGTGAGGAGGTATTCAGCTCCTGCGATCTGAATACCATTGTCAGCGATGCGGTGGTGCTCACCCATAATCAGGTCAAATACGATCTGGAGATCGTCATGAATCTGGCTCCTCATCTGCCGCCCTTTCAGGGACTGGCGCAGGAAATGGGGCAGGTGTTCATGAATCTCATTATGAATGCCCGGGATGCCATCAAGGAAAAGGGTTTGTCCAAGAAAGAAGGGCGGATCGTCATTTCCACCACTCACAACGCCAAGAGAAAATGCATCGAAGCCCGCTTCGAGGATAATGGCATTGGCATCAATAAGGAAATCATCAACAAGATTTTCGACCCGTTTTTCACCACCAAGGATATCGGCAGCGGCACCGGCCTTGGCCTGAATCTGTGCCACCGGATCATTGATACCCACGGCGGGGAGATTGTGGTTGAAAGTGAGGCAGGCAAGGGGGCATGCTTTACCGTGCGTCTTTTCGTGTAACTGCCAGGCGGATTTTTTCCGTGCCGGTTTTTATGGACGTAAACAGGATAAATTTTCAGCGCCGGGTGACTGACGCCCGCACCGACAAGGAGGGGAAAGATCCCTATGAATTTTGACATAATGTCTCGGGACAACAACGAGAAATACACCTTGGTGATTGTGGACGACGAACGTCCCATTCTCACTGAACTCAAGATATTGCTCAAGCGCAGGTATAACGTTCATACCTTTGAAAACCCGGAAGAAGTCGAGGATTTTGTTGACAACAATCAGGTGGATCTCATTATCTGCGATGAGCTCATGCCGGAAATGCGCGGCAGCGTGCTGCTCAGTCGGGTGCATAAGAAACATCCGGATGTGTGCAAGGTTGTCCTGTCCGGCCAGGCGGAGAAAAACGATATTGTCCGGGCCATCAACGAGGGGCACATCTTCAATTTTCTTTTCAAGCCCGTCAACCAGCAGCAGCTGCTGAATGTCATTGAAAAGGGCATAGAAAACAGGATGCTCAAGCTGACCCTGGAAAGGCAGAATGTTGAGCTGAAAAATTACAGTGAAAATCTTGAGAAAATGGTCCAGGAGAGGACGGCCCAGCTGGTCAAGGCCCATGAACGGGTGAAACAGCTGGACGGCAACAAGATGTCCTTTCTCATTTACCTCACCAACGAAATAAACTCCCCGCTTGATCGTATCCAGAAACTGGCGGAGATCCTGCTGACCTATTTCGGGCTGGCGGGCAGCAACCTGAAGCCCGACATGGGGCAGGTCGATCTGAAGGGCACGGTCTCCGGCCTGCTTGCCAACAAAAAGAGTGCGTTGGCCGCGCGTCCGGTCACGGTTGATGACCGCGTCAGTCCCGGGATGACGGTCAAGACGGATCACGAATATCTGGAGCGGGTGCTGGGCGCCTTTATCGACAACGCCATCTGTTTTTCAAATCCCGGGGGGGAAATCGTCCTTGATGCCGTGAGCCATAACGGCAAAACAAGAATATCCGTAGCCGATACCGGTAAGGGGATTGCGGCGGAGGATCTGAAAAATATCTTCAAGGCCTTTGTGCTGGAGCCTGAAAAACGCCGTCCGGCCGGTTTTGGCCTCAACCTCCCGGTGGCAGGCATCCTGGTGAACGCCCTGGGCGGCAAGCTGTGGGCCGAAAGCCCCGGGCCGGGCAAGGGAGCCACTTTTTATCTGGAATTATGAGGCGGGAGGGAAAGGGGTTTCGTTTTTTTTCATATACAGGCATTGCCTTCTCAAGGACGGATAGATAGAAATATTCCCTTTTTTTGTGATGAAGGGCAAGGAGGAGTTCAGGCATACTGATGCAACACACTTTTCATATTACCTTTCCCTTGACCAACCCGGTACAGATCTTCCTGCTGATATTGCTCATTATTTTGTTTACGCCGCTGATTTTCCGCAGGATGAGAATTCCCGGCATTGTCGGGCTGATCCTCAGCGGCATGCTGGTAGGTCCCTATGGTTTGAATCTTTTATCGGGGGCGATCAATTTCAGCATATTCAGCACGGTCGGCGTCATCTACCTCATGTTCCTTGCCGGCCTTGAACTCGATATGCAGGGCCTGCTGAAGTATCGGTATTACCTGGTATTCGGGCTGGCCACCTTCTTCATTCCCCTCTTTTCAGGGTTTTCTGTCTGCTATTACTGGCTGGAATATCCATTTTACAGCGCCATGCTGATGGCCAGCATGTTTTCAACGCATACCTTGCTTGCCTACCCGATTGCCAGCAGGCTGGGCATCAATAAAAGCCTGGCGGTTTCCATAACCGTTGGCGGCACCATCATAACCGACACGGCGGTGCTGCTGCTGCTCGCCTTTATCGCCAATCTGGCGCAGCATAAATCGAATAGCGATTTATGGCTGATGTCGATTTTGTTCATAGTGCTTATCTTCGCAATCCTGTTTGGCTTACCCTGGCTTACCCGCTGGTTTTTTCGGAATTACAAGGGAGAGGGAAGCACCCAGTACCTTTTTGTCCTGGCCATGGTGTTTCTGGCGGCTTTTTTTTCGGAACTGATCGGTATCGAGGCTATCATCGGGGCATTTCTGGCAGGGCTCGCCCTGAACAGGTCGATTCCCGAATCATCGGTGCTGATGAACCGTATTGTTTTCGTCGGTAACACCCTTTTTATCCCTTTCTTTCTGGTAAGCGTGGGTATGGTCGTTGACCTGGGGGTATTGTTCGAGGGCTGGTACGTTCTTTATTTATCCGCAGTGCTCATTGTGGTCGCATTAACGACCAAGTTTCTGGCTGCCTGGGTAACGCAGCAGGTCTTCCGGCTGACCGCCATTGAACGGAACGTCATATTCGGTCTCAGCAGCGCGCATGCCGCGGCCATCCTGGCGGTTGTTTTGGTTGGTTTCAAAATCGGCCTGGTGGATGCGAATGTATTGAACAGTACCATATTACTCATTCTGGTGACCTGTCTGGTGAGTTCATTCGTCACGGAAATTTATGGCCGCAAGCTGGCCGTGAGCAGGGAAAACGGTAAATGCGAGCAGACAAACCAGGACGAGAAAATCCTTGTGCCTGTTGCCAACCCAGAGGAGATAGAAAAGCTGTTCGATTTTGCCTCCTGCCTGCGAGACTGCCATTCCCACGAGCCTATTTATCCCCTGACGGTCATTCCGGATAGTCAGATGACCGACAATAATATCAAGGACAAACTTGATATTATCGAAAAGGTTATTAAGCAGTCAGGGAAAAACAGAGATCTCTTTTTCCCTTCCTCCCGGGTTGATGTCAATGACGTGAATGGCATTGTCAGCGCGGCAGGGGAGATGATGATCACCAAGATCATCATCGGCTGGAGAGGCAGGCAATCGACGCTTGACTATTTCTTTGGCGACACCCCCAACAGCCTGCTTACGAAAATCGACCGGCTGATCATACTGGTGCATCTGAATAACCCCCTGAATGCCGGGGTGAATATTGTCGTAATCATGCCGCCGTTTTCAGAGTTCGAATATGGTTTCAACGAATGGGTGAAATCCGTCAATACGCTTGCCTGCAATTGTAAGCATGCGGTTTTGTATGTGGGCCAGCAAAAATCCATTGACCAGCTGCAGCAGGTGTTAAAGGGATGTGAATGTAATCCGGATTACCGGGTGAAAATAATCGACTGTTATCCCGAGATAGCTGAAATCGGCGCTTACCTCGCCGGCAGCGATCTGTTGATTATGGTAAGTGCAAGACCGCGGTCTCTTTCCTACCTGGGCGCCTTTGATAACCTGCCGCGCAAAATCGCCGGCGCGTTACCGGGCAGAAATTTTGCAGTGATCTATCCTGCGCAGCGTCAAATTGATCCAAGCAGCCTGAGCTCCCAGTTGGAAGGCATGGATCTTTCCCCCATACAGGAAAACATTGATCGTTTCAAGCGGATCAGCTGTAAGGTTCGAAGATTTTTAGGCAGCAAGGAGATGCATTAAAAGAAGCCGGCCGATCAAGGCGCAGACCTGCCAGAGCACCGATGCCGGCGCTCTCCTTTGCTTAAAAGAAGACCCGGGCCCGGTGCTGGTCGGAAAGTGAGTGATGAGAGACGAAAAAAGGGGGCTTAAAGCCCCCTTTCCCCGTTTACTGCATGCGGTGCACCTGACAGCACCCCTTTTGGGAAACTGCCGCGTAAAGCCGAGACAATGCTACGCCTCGGCTTCCTTGGTTGTGTCCTTGTACTCCTTGCTGTCGGTGACCTTCTCGTCTTCGATTTCCTCTATCTCTTCCCTGGTCAGATGAATCTGGCCACAGGTTGGACAGGCACCATCGAAGTTATTGCCTACAGTAACCTTTCTTAATTCATCAACAGTCATATGGCCCACATAGCCACAGGCGCTGTCTGTCCTGGTGACACGTATTTGATGTCGCTTCTTCTGGGTCGTATCAGTCATCACCAAGTTCTCCTTATATATTGAGCCTCTTGCAAAATGAACATCTACTCCGATCGGCTAAAAATAACCTGTGCGGCGTCTTCCTGGTGAAATCGTCCTCAACGGAGCACTGCTACGCTTCCGGGCGATTTCACCACTCATCCTTGCACAGAATATTTTTCTCTCGATCTCGCTACGACGTTCATTTTGTAAGAGGCTCTGTTGTATGCAGCAATTCCTTTGACAAGGAATTGCTGCGTTCATTATTCCAGGTTGGTCAGAACGTCAATTTCTTTTCCCTGGGCATCAATGATAGAAACGGTCAAAGGCATACCACCATCCAGGTGGTGCGTGGCGCAGGAAATTCAGGGGTCGTAGGCGCGCACCGCCATTTCCACCTTATTGAGCATACCCTGGTCATAAACGCCGTCTTTGATCAGCATGGTTGCCGCCTGTTTGACGCTCATATTCATGGGCGCAATATTATGGGTGGTGCCCACAATCAGATTGGCGCTGACAATGCAGCCGTTATCATCGGTTGTGTAGTCATGGATAAGAGAGCCGCGGGGCGCTTCCACACAGCCGACCCCCCGACCGGCCTTGGGTTCGACCTTGGCCCTGATGTTGGGATCGGTGATGCTTTTGTCCTGCAGCAGCTCGATGGTCCGTTCACAGGCGTACACCAGCTCGATCAAACGGGCCCAGTGATAGAGCAGGGTGAACTGGGCCGGTCTGCCGAATTTTGCCCGGAACTCTTCCAGGGCTGCCTGGGCCTTGGGGGTGCCGATGTGATCGCACACATTGATCCGGGCCAGGGTGTTGGAACGGTAGATGCCTTTGGGCTGGTCCAGATCCATGGAGAATCCCTCCTGCCATGACTTGGCATAGGGCATTTTGGCGTAGGACCATGGTTCCACATGCTCGGCAAGGTAGTCGGTATATTCGGAACAGGGGAAGTCGACGTACTCGCCGGTGGGCTGCATGAGCCGCAGTTTGCCGTCATAGATCCTCAGCGCGCCATCGTCGTCCACGGTGCCGAGGAAACCGGTGTTGATGGTGCCCAGTTTGGCAATGACGTCCAGGTACTTGTTAAAGACATTGTTTTTGGCAAAGTCCAGGGCGTAGACGGCAAAATCAAGCAATGTCTGCGTGTCCCTGAGCAGACCGACGCGTTCCGGTTCAATCATGGGTTTGGCAAAGCCGCCGGTTACGCCGGCGATGGGATGAATCGCCTTGCCGGCAAAACGCTCCAGCATCATCTGGCCCAGCTGCCGCATCTTGACCACCTGTTGGGCAAGCTCCGGTGCCGCTTTGACGATGCCGATAACATTACGCACGGCATAGTCGCTGTCCGGACCAATGACAAAATCAGGGGCAGCCAGGAAAAAGAAGTGCAGAATTTTATCGTTGATATGGGCCATTACCTGGCAGAGTTCGCGCAGTTTATGGCCGGCCGGGGTCGGGGTGACGCCGAAACAGGCGTCCACAGCCTTGACCGAGGCCAGATGATGCATCCACGGACAGATGCCGCAGATGCGGTTGACGATACGCGGTACTTCCTCCGCGGGCCGTCCTTCAATGAATTTCTCAAATCCCCGCAGAGACATGAGATGCAGTTTTGTGTCTTTCACATTGCCGTTATCGTCGAGTTCAATGGCAATGCTCGCATGGCCCTCGATCCTGGTAACTGGCTGAATAGTTAATACTTTTCCCATATTTGTCTCCTTACTCTGTAGGCCGTTGCTGTCTGATCAGGCCGTGGGCGCCAGAGAATCGCAACAGGTTTTTACGGTCTATGACGGATTTGAAATCAATGCCGTTGCTGGCCAGGGCGTTCATCATGTCAAGCATCTGGTTGCCGCCTTTTCTGACCGGGCCGAAACAGCCGCGGCAGGGTACCCGGGCGATGATGCAGCTCGGTGCTCCTCGTTTGGCGCAGCCGGCCAAGGTCACCGGTCCCATGCACATGAAGCCCTGCTCCAGCAGGCAGCGCATTTTGTCGATGGGTTCCTCGGCAATATAGGCCGCATTTTCCAGAAAACGCCTTACCTTCTTGACATCGCCTTTGCCTTTTCTCACGGTGGGGCAGGTGTCGCAGACGCTTTTGGTCGGCAGCTTGACCTCTTCCCCGTTGAGCAGGGCGAGAATGGCCCCGGCAATATGCTGGGAATTGGGCGGGCAGCCCGGAATCATCAGATCGATCTTGACCTTTTCATCCAGGGCATACACCCGGTCAAGGGGTTTCGGCACCTTCTGATCCGGTACCGTGCAGGCATCGGTGGTAACCGTCTGGTAGATCTGTTTATGGGCTTCGCCGACGTCCCAGTTATTCATCAGGGCGGGCAGCCCGCCGTGGGTGGCGCAGGTGCCCAGGGCAATGAGGATCTTGCATTTCTTGCGCATTTCCTCAAGAACCTCCAGATGTTCTTCGTTGGCGACACCGCCGGAAACAATGCCCACATCCGCTTCAGGGATGTCAAGCTCTTTTCCCTCGCCGGTCTGGCCGTAATACTTGTGGTCCATGAGTACGGGTATGTGAACAAACTCAAGGACCGACAGCAACTCAACAAGGGGTTCACCGATATTGAGTATGGCAATCTCGCAGCCGGAACACGAGTGCAGCCATTCTTCCGCAATTCGAACAGCCATATCAACCTCCTTTGTTACGCTGCATGCGCAGCTTCGCTTTTGTGTGGGCCGAGTTTTTTGACTCGTTCCGTCACCTGCTTAACCGCTGCAACGAATTTGTCCGGTTCTGCCGACGATACCCAGTTTATTTGAAACCGCTGCGGATCAATGCCGAAATCATCCAGAAGAGAGGTGATCATCTCCGAGCGGGCCATAGCCTTATAATTACCATCCAGGTAATGACATTCGCCGAGGTGTCAGCCGAGGACCATGATGCCGTCGGCCCCCAGATTAAAGGCCTCCACCACCGTTTCCGGATGAACCATACCCGAACACATTACCCGGATGATACGGATATTGCTCGGATACTCCATACGGGATATCCCGGCCAGGTCTGCTGCGGCGTAAGAACACCAGTTGCAGCAAAAGGCAATTATTTTTGGTTCATAACTCATGATTGACTCCTTATTTCAGTAAGCTCATGATATGTGCTATTGCGTAAATTGCATGTTCAATCACCCTGTCTACACCGCCAGGGCGGCGGCAACCTGTCTGTTGATCTGGTCAAGGGAGAAGCCGGCGACAAAGACACCCCGTTTCGGGCAGGTGCCCTGGCAGAGTCCGCATCCCTTGCACTGAGCCTTGTTGATTTCAATGCGGCGGGAGATTTTGCCTTCGCTATCCGTGCTTTCCTTCAAGCTGATGGCTGAAAAGGGGCAGACATCCAGACAGAGGGCGCAGCCGTCGCAGTTATCCTCCACCACGGTTGCCTTGATGGCCTCCAGGGTGATCGATTCCTTGGACAGCAGGGTAGCGGCCCGCGCCGAGGCGGCCATGGCCTGGGCAATGGATTCTTCCACCGGTTTGGGATAATGGGCCAGACCGGCGACAAACATGCCGTCGGTGACAAAATCCACCGGCCGCAGTTTGGCATGTGCTTCCTGGAAGAAGCCGTCAGAGTCAACAGGTATTTTAAAGAGCTGGGCAATCTTCTTGCCGTCCTGGTTGGCCAGAATCGCCTCCGCCAGGATCACTACGTCGGCGCTGATGAACAGGGGGCGGTGCAGGACATGATCCCATACCTCCACCTGGATACCGGCCATGTCGTGTTTGACCAGGGGTTTGCCGTGCAGCTCATAATTGATGAAAACAACACCCAGCTGGCGGGCCTCCTTGTAGAGAAGCTCCCGTTCGCCATAGGTACGGATGTCCCGGTAGAGGATATAGACCTTGCGGGTGGCATCCTCCTTTTTCAGCCTGATGGCCGACTGGACGGAATGGGTGCAGCACACCTTGGAACAGTATGGCCTGTCTTTCTGGCGGGAGCCGACACATTGGATGAAGACAAAGGTTTTGCCTTCCCGGACATTGACGTCGCCTGCCTTGCGCAGGGTATCGAATTCAATGCCGGTGTAGACACCCTTGATCTCCCCGTAGCCGTATTCCTTCAGGGGGCGGTAACGCTTGCCGCCGGTGGCGACAATGCCCGCTCCGTGTTCGATGACGGTTTTGTCGCCTGCCTTGTTCTGCACCGTGGTGCGGAAATTGCCGACAAAGCCCTCAACCTCTTTTACCTCGCTCTGCAGATGCAGGGTGATATTATAGTGGTTCTCGATGCTGGCAGACATCTTGGCCAGCTGGGGTTTGATTTCGTCACCCTTCCAGGTATGGTCCAGCATGCGGGCAAAGCCGCCGAGCTGGTCGCTTTTTTCCACCAGATGCACCGGAAAACCCTGGTCAGCCAGGTTGAGTGCCGCGGTCATACCGGCCAGACCGCCGCCGATAACCAGCGCCGTCCGGGTGACCGGCACGGAAAGCTGATGCAGGGCAAACTGGGGCGAAACCTTGGCCACGGCCATGCGGATCAGATCCTTGGCCTTGGCGGTGGCCTTGGCCGGTTCCTTGGCATGCACCCAGGAATTCTGGTTGCGGATGTTGGCCATTTCAAAGAGATACTCATTGATACCGGCAGCTTTGAGGGTCTCCCGGAACAACGGCTCGTGGGTGCGGGGGGTACAGGCCGCGACCACCACCCGGTTCAGCCCCTTTTCCTTGATCAGGTTTACCATGAGATCCTGGGTATCCTGGGAACAGGTGAAGAGGTTGCGTTCCACATGGGCGACGCCCGGCAGGGTGGCGGCGTAATCCGCTACCGCTGAAACGTCGACCACGCCGGCGATGTTGGAACCGCAGTGGCAGACAAACACGCCGATCTTCGGTTCCTCGCAGGAGATGTCCCGTTCGGCCGGGAAGGTTTTGTCCCGGGTCAGGGTGTGGCGGGCCGTGGCCAGCAGGTTGCCGGCACCGGCTGCCGCCGCTGATCCCTCGATGACCGATTGCGGGATATCCTTGGGTCCGGCAAAGGCGCCGCAGGTGAATATGCCGGGTTTGGAGGTCAGCACCGGCATGAAGTTCGAGGTGGCGGCGAAGTTGCCGCTGGTGAGCTGGATGCCGAGATCCTTGGCCAGTCTGACCACAGGTTTCGGGGTCTGCAGACCAACGGACAGGACCACCATGTCGTAATATTCTTCAACCTGGCGGCCTTCCTCATTAATATAGTGCAGACGCAGATCGCCATCCGTGCCGTGGGGCTCAACGCCATGTACCCGGCATCTGATGAAGCGGACGCCGGATTCTGTTTTGGCCCGCTGGTAGTAGCGGTCAAAGTCCTTGCCGTGGGTCCGCATATCCATGAAAAAGATGGTGGTCTGCAGTCCCGGGACATGGTCTTTGGCAATCACTGCCTCTTTGATGGCGTACATGCAGCAGACCGAAGAACAGTAGCCGTTGCCGCACTTGTTTTCATCACGGCTGCCGACACACTGCAGAAAGGCGATTTTCCTGGCCGGCTTGCCGTCGGAGGGGCGGATGAGATGCCCCTCGGTCGGACCGGTGGCCGAACAGTAGCGCTCAAGCTGCATGGAGGTGATTACGTTGGGCAGGGTGCCGTAACCCCAGATGCCGGCCTCTTTGGGATCAAAGGCTTGAAAGCCGGGGGCAAGAATAATGGAGCCCACGTTGATTTCGTGATGTTTTTCGGTATCCTCGAAATTGATGGCGCCAGCCGGGCACACCTTGGCGCAAAAACCGCATTTGCCCGGTTTCTGCAGATAAATACACTGATCCGCATCGATCTGGTATTTGAGGGGCACCGCCTGGGGATATTTGACGAAGATCGCTTTTCGTTGTTTGGTGGAGGCGTTGTAGTCATCATCGACTTTTTTGGGACATTTTGCCGCGCATTCACCGCAGGCAATACATTTACTCATGTCCACATAACGGGGATGTTCCTTCACCGATACGGTGAAGTTGCCTTCGCTGCCGCTGACTTGGGTGACCTCGCTTAAGGTCATCAACTTGATATTTAAGTGCCGACCGCACTCAACCAGTTTTGGCGCGATGATTCACATCGAGCAGTCGTTGGTGGGGAAGGTCTTGTCCAGCTGGGCCATGGCGCCGCCAATGGCGCCGCTGCGTTCCAGCAGATAAACATAGTAGCCTGAGTTGGCGAGGTCCAGGGCCGACTGCATACCCGCAATACCGCCGCCGACAACCATTACCGATCCTATTGTTTGCTCTCTTGACACGGTTTGTTCCTCCTTACATAGGAAAGTGAGAGAAGAGATTTTTGCTATTTCTTAGTGGGAATGATCACTGAGTCTGAAACAAGCTCCCAGAGATATTTCACCTCAATGCCGAGATCGAATTCCTTGTTGAGTGACTTTTTCAGCTGGTCACGGCAGTTATGGCAGGGGGCTATGACTAATTTCGCCCCGCACTCCTGGATCTGGCGAGCCTTGATCCGGCCGTAGAAAACCCTCTCCGGGGCATAGGGCATGGCCCAGGCCCCGCCGCCGGCGCCGCAGCAGTAGTTGCTGTTGCGGTTGGGCTCCATATCGACAAAGGAGGGACAGCAGGCCCGCGTGATAATTCTGCCTTCCTCGAAATAACCGTGGCCGAAGGCTTTCAGCGATTTGCGGCCATAGTTGCACGGGTCGTGGTAGGTGGCGAGTTTGGTGTGGATGGTGTTGTCAAGGGTGATGCGGTTATCCCGCATATATTCGAGCAGAAGATCAAATACGGAATAAATTTTGATTTTTTTAAGTACTTCAGGAAACCATTTGTTCAACCCGAACCGGGTTGCATAATATGCGTGGCCTCATTCGGGTAGGAGCAAGGCCTCGCAGTGCAGCCTCTCCAGGTTGTCGACAATCCGGCCGACAATGGTCTTCATGGCCTCGTCGTCACCGGAAAAGAGACCCCAGTTGACTCCCTCCCAGTTGTCGGCGGAGACAGTCCAGGATTCATTGGCGGCATAGAAGATCTTCCACCACCATTTCATGTCATCCGGCTCGGCAAAGGGTTCTTTCGAATTGACGGTAACCAGCAGTCTTGAGCCGCGCACTTCCAGGGGGGTCGTGAAACCGGGGCATGTTTCCGCGGCAAGTTCTTCGCCAAGGTCATGCAGCAGAAAGGCAAAATCATCCTTGGGAATGCCGAGATTGTTGCCGCGCTCCAGACACATGGCAACACCCTTATGGATGGGGCCGGGCACCAGATTTCTCGGCCGCCTTGAACGAAGACGGCGCATGAGCTTGACGATCTCCACGTTCATGGGGCAGGCCTCTTCGCATTTACCGCACATGGTGCATTTCCATGGCCAGCTGCTTTCCACCAGTTCCTCTTCCAGTCCTAAAACCGCCATACGCACAATCTTGCGCGGATCAAGGCCGTTAACCCCGGCGATGGGGCAGGCGCTGGCGCAGGTGCCGCAGGTCAGGCAGACATCACCCCAGGACGGATCGTCAAAGAGGGTGCTGGCTTTTTCCCCAAGTTGAAGAACGGGCTGACCATTTTGAGCAGTAGTGATGGTTTTCAGCTCCTCTATCTCGACTGCCATTTCCATGTTGACTTTCGGAATGATGCCGAATTTGTCACATAAGGCTACATAATCTGACACCTTCATAGCATAACGCTTGCCAGGCCCCTCCTGCGCAGGCAAGGTTCCCGAGTTAATCCAATTGCGAATGGTGTTTCGGTGGACACCAAACTCCTCCGCCAGATCAGCAACTTTGAACTCATACATCATGGACAGTCACCTCGCTTTGGGTTGTGGATAGGATATCCATTATTTTCTGACAGGCTTTAGGAACGGCAGCTGCCATTGCCGGGGAAAGACCAAGTGAAACCTCGTCTGGCAACGATTCAACCTGTGCCACAACAATCGTTACTTTCATGTCGGTGAATTGCTGCAGTTCCTGCAGCATATTCACGGTGGGGAACTGATGAAGAGAAAAATCGTGGAGTTTTTTTGCCGGAACGGCTGATGGGTCAATTTCAAAGACTTCGCCGGGGTTTTTATCATCCCGGTCTATGGCATCGACAATGATCAAATGCCGCGGCCTTTCTTTTTCCGACAGGAGGTAATCGAAGAGATATTCGCGGACTCCGGTACCCACATCGGCGACACTCACCCCGAGCGGCAGGTGTCTTTTGCGCTGCAGGAGCTGTTCGATCACTGCAGGTCCGAATCCGTCATCCCCGATCAAGGGATTTCCACATCCGAAAACCACGGTAGTAGGTGCTCTTTTTGAGTTTTCCATTTTGTGCCTCTTGTGCAAGTTGTGCGTTAAAATATCAAAGCGATAAATGGCTCACAATAGGTATTTATACTTATTAAATACTAACTCCCTAAAATTGTGTCAATATATAATTATAATTTTTTTTGTATCACATGTGTAACAGGTGGAAAGTGTTAGATAATTATTTTCATTTGGCACAACAAGAACAATACGCACACATCATTTATTGCGAGCACATTCAGCATTTTGACTTACTGATGTCTGTTTCGGGGCAGCAGTTGGCAGCTGCAAAGCGGGAATATATGGTTTAATCCGGCACGATGGTAGAGAGTCGGAATAAAAAGAATCGGTTAAGCCTTTATCTGTCCAAATCAATGTAGTTTATATCAATTTGCAGCCATGCTACGGCATCATTGATATTTTTGAATACCATGGTCTCGATGACCGAGTCGAAGCTCTGTTCCTGAAATGCGCGGTTTGAGCCGTAGAGTAAGTTGCTGGGGGCCACGATGGCGCAGCGTTCATTTCGAAATTTGTCGGCGAAAACCTCCTTGAGGCTGGCAAGTTTCTGTTCTTCCGCCGTGGATACCCGGTAATCGTCGCAGAGCCGGCAATCCACCAGTTTTTTCATGGGCGTGATGTATCTCTCATCCTGGTTCAGCTCTTTAAAATGGCGGATAAGAGCTTCAGCATCGACCGTGCCGATCAGTCTGGCATAAACCAGTTTCAGTCTATCTATTATCTGATAAACAACGGCCATGATCGTCTCATATATTTATAATGTTAAGCGGCCCAGCCCTGAAGGTGTGCCGGCAAATCATCCATGCCATGAACAACCCTGCCGCAGGCCCGGGCAGGAGCCGTGGGGGCACTTGCTTATGTCCGGTTGCCGAGCACAGCCGCCTGATAATCTGCCAGCAGCTGCGGATTATCGATTGAACCATGATGTTGAACCTGCTGCCAGCAAGCACCGATATATCGCCTGAGTTGAAAGCGCAGTAAAACTGAATAAGCGCCTGGCTTGGCAAAGAGAGGCCCCTTGTTCTTCCTTGCCGGTAATTGCCTTTTGAGTCGGACGCATGTGTTCCCTGTTTATGCCGCCCTGTCGATATAGGGGCGGGCTTGATGTTGCAAAAAAAAGGAGGATGTTGAGGATCTTGCCGTCACTCTCAATACGGATGTGTTCCAGGTACGGGCGTGAATCTCCGGGTGAGAAAGCCGGTTGGATTTCTCAACTAAATTATTCTCGCAAAGGACTGCACAAATCGGGCTTGCTACGAAATGGTTTGCACAAAGCGAGGGGTATTTGGAAACACTCGTGAGCAGGATTATTCTCGATACAACAACTTTCAAAAGCAGGGTATTTTGACAGATATGCTCAGCAAAAGATGAGGAATTCGGAAAATCATTTCATCAGAGTAACAGCAGGTCACAGAAAAATATTTTTAGATTACGACAATTTTCAGGGCGGCACTCCCCAATTTGCACTGTTTATGCCGTCCACTCAAAAGATGACGGGAAATGTCATCTCAGGCAGTGGTGTCAACAACTGCGCCGCCCAGCTCTTTTATTTTCCCGTCAATGCGGGATAGGGCTGCGTCGATGGTCTTGTAACTTATCTCCGGCAGTTGACCGCCCCACAGTTTTTCCGCTTCCTTGAATCCTTGGAGAATTCCTTCCCGTCCGGCTCGCAGTTTGCTCATATCCTCACCGGAACCGTTCAAGACAAAATCAGCCAGTCTCTGCGATGTTTTGTCGATTCCCCAATAGCCATCCTCGCTTACCAGTTTGGTCGCCTCTTCCGGGCTCAGTTCCAGAATGGATTTGTTATTATATTGCAGTTGGGAAATGTCAAAATCAGTCTGGTTTATAAGATGGGAAAGGCCGTTTTGGGCCTCGAAACTTTTAGCTGATTCCTGCTGGGTCTCCAGGCGGAATTGGGTAAAACTGGATGTTTGCAGGCTCACTCGTGTCATCGCGGCGGTCTGCGTCTTGTCCTTCTGTTTCCCTTGCTGAGCCGCAAAATTCTTCATCTGGTCCAGGATCGAACTTGTTTTCTTAATATCCATCGTGCTACCTCCATTGCCATTCTCGAGGAAGGAAAAACATAATCTCAGAGTGCTCGTCCGTAGGGAGCAATTTCTCTCCATGGACGGCTTACTCTTAAAAATAAGACAAACTGTTTCAGAGAATGTTTCCGGGGGAGTGGGGGGAGTGGGTCAAATCTTTTTCTTTGATAAAATATTTTCAATTGCACTGATGGCCAGGTTCAACTCTTTGTCTATATTGCGTTTTTCTTTTAATCTTTTGCGGTTCAGGCTTACCGTGCTGTAGTCAACCCCCAGCATCTCGCCGATCTCTTTGTTTTTCATGCCGCCCAGACGATAAAGCAGATCCATGGCAATCTGCCGGGTTTCGCCTTTACTCTTGATCACCTCATCCACGGTTTTTTGCGTTGCAACAGCAATCTGGGCAAGTATCTTCTCCTTGGCCAGATAACTATGCACGATGCCTAAGGCGGGCTGTTCACGATCTTTGCTGCTGTCCAGAAAAGTCTCTTTTATCCGGGCGACAAATCGCGCGTCACCCAGAATACTTTGCCCGATTACTTTCTCTTTGATGGGAATTCCTTTTGTCACACCCGCCTCAAGCTGCTGGAGATACTCCTTTCTTCCCAAGGCGTTATCCCCGCCATACTCCTGCAGCACCACCCCGTACTCAACCCATTTGTCTCTCTTTTTTTGGTTGGCAAACCCCGGCAGACTGCTCCATTGATAAGCAAAGAGATAGCGCAGCTTTTCATCCGCTGGTTTGCTCTGTAGGCCTCTGACCTTGACGGGATTGAGGTGGATATATTTTGACACGGCGGAAAGATAGGACTCCTTGTCGATCAGGACCGATTTATACCGGCCCTGGAAGAGATGCCCCACCCGTTTATGGCGGCGGTTGAAATGAGAGGTATAGGTGATGTTGAAATGGCGCATGAATTCGGCAAGATTCCTGCGCGAGTTATGGGGATAAGTTTTCTGCCAGCAGATGATAGTGGTTGGACATCAGGACAAAGCTGTGAATGACCACCTGATACGTATCGACAGACTGGGCCAGGATCTCCAGGAACCGCTGGCGGTCGTTATCATCCCGGAAGATAGCCTTCCGCTCGTTGCCCCGGTTGGTGATGTGATAAACAGCCCCCGGATATTGGATGCGCAGTGGTCTCGCCATGTTTCCTTTTATGTCGTCCTCAGGGGAATGTCAAGAGTAAAGATTTGACCCCATAGTCGCTCTCAAAGGGCAAATAGGGACAATTATTCTATTTTCTTGATCAATGACAGATGATGCCCTTCTTTACCCACCTTTCCCAGATCGATGTGGCAGGTTGTGCAATCCATTTTGCCCAGGGTAAATTGACCGGCATCAAAATCAGTGCCCTGTTTATGGCACTGGCCGCATACGGTTTTGTCCACCGGGGCAGTCAGTTGCTGGTAACAACAACTCCGTTCAGCACAGCTACAACCCTTGCCGCGACATCACCGGCTAACCGGGCACACCTTTCGATACGTTGCTCTGAGCCGCTGGCATAGCCTGTTGCCAGACACCAGTTTGTCACGGACATATGGCAGAGATTGCCGCGGGAAACACTCTGGCTCAGACTCATAGGACCTGTCTTCGCGGGTGATCAGGTTGTTTTCAGTCAGCAATGTCGGTAAAAGGGTTTCAGCTGACCAGTTTAACAGGTCGCCGATAATTATTTTTGCTTGGGCATTTCCACAAATAAGTCCGATAGCGGCGCAGGCGCCATTGAGAGTTCCGCAGATGGAACCATAGCCGGCCACGCCGCCCGCCGCCCATTCCATCATTTGGGTGGGTATCTGGCTGTAAGGACCGGGTGGATTTTCCATTGCGGCAAGCTGGCTGATGAGGGCGTGAAAGGTTGCAAAGGCGCAACCGCTGTGACCTGTTAATGCATAGCCATAAAAGCTGTCATAGGCCAGCTGGCGGGTTGTATCAACATCAAGACCACCGGGATAGACATAGGGATGCTCAGCGGTAGTGGCCTTCGCCTCTTTTACCTTGTACAGACTTAAGCCGCTGATAACCGTTGAGCCGGCTACGGCGCCAATGAAGCCGGTTTTGAGAATGCTTCTTCTTGTCTTGTCAATCATGTTGTTTCCTCCTCAATTGTTTTTGATAGCGAAGGTGATTTTTCACCGGATGATCAAAGAAAAAAGATTCGGGCAATGGCTCCTCTCAAATAAAAAACGAAATTGTATGGCCCTCATGCAAAAGTCCCGGTTTGTCACTGCCGAGGCAGTTTTCGGAAAATCCAGATTTTCAGAATCCAAGGTGTTCGGGATTCCCCCCCTTCCATGCATATGAGAGGGGAATGGCGGGAAAATCTTTACATAAACGAATTGTGCAAAAGACTCGGATGAGCAGAGCGTGAGGTATTATGCCAGATTCATTCTTAAAACTGACTTACAGAAAATTTTTTATTTTTTTAAAATAAAATTAAAAAAGAGATAGGGTGGGGGCAGTAATGCGAGGGTCACGAGAGGGCACGAGAGGGGGGGTCAAATCTTTTCCTTTGATAAATTATTCTCAATTGCACTGATGACCAGGTTCAACTGTTTGTCTTTATTTCGTTTTTCTTTTAATCTTTTGCGGTTCAGGCTCACCGTGCTGTAGTCAACCCCCAGCATCTCGCCGATCTCTTTGTTTTTCATGCCGCCCAGACGATAAAGCAGATCCATGGCAATCTGCCGGGTTTCACCTTTGCTTTTGATCACCTCATCCACGGTTTTTTGCGTTGCAACAGCAATCTGGGCAAGTATCTTCTCCCTGGCCAGATAACTATGCACGATGCCTAAGGAGGGCTGTTCACGATCTTTGCTGCTGTCCAGAAAAGTCTCTTTTATCCGGGCGACAAATCGCGCGTCACCCAGAATACTTTGCCCGATTACTTTCTCTTTGATGGGAATTCCTTTTGTCACACCTGCCTCAAGCTGCTGGAGATACTCCTTTCTTCCCAAGGCATTATCCCCGCCATACTCCTGCAGCACCACCCCGTACTCAACCCATGTGTCTCTCTTTTTTGGGTCCGTAAAACCCGGCAGGCTGCTCCAATGATAAGCAAAGAGATAGCGCAGCTTTTCATCCCCGGGTTTGCTCAGCAGTCCTTTGACCTTGACGGGATTTAAGTGGATGTATTTTGACACGGCGGAAAGATAGGACTCCTTGTCGATCAGGACCGATTTATACCGGCCCTGGAAGAGATGCCCCACCCGTTTATGGCGGCGGTTGAAATGAGAGGTGTAGGTGATGTTGAAATGGCGCATGAACTCGGCAAGATTGCCGAGCGGGGTTTCTACCAGCAGATGATAGTGGTTGGACATCAGGACGAAGCTGTGAATGACCACCTGATAGGTAGCGACAGACTGGGCCAGGATCTCCAGGAACCGCTGGCGGTCGCCATCATCGCGGAAGATAGCCTTCCGCTCGTTGCCCCGGTTGGTGATGTGATAAACAGCTCCCGGATATTGGATGCGCAGTGGTCTGGCCATGGTTTCTTTTATGGCATAGCAAGGGAGATGTCAAGGGTAAAGATTTGACCCCAGGACCCCCAGAAGCGACCAATTGTAGATAAAACCTATTCTGCAAGTATTTACTTTTTCCGTCTGCGTGCAGCAACCAATCCAGCTAGGCCGAAGCCAAGCAGCCAGACAGCACCGGGGAGGGGGGCAGCAAAACCGGTCAAATAAAAAGCATGCTGCGCCTTACTATCCTGCCAATTCGAGGTGTCCCCCTCGTACGCTGCATGACCGGTGTACCCAAAACCTGGGGAGTCGGTCCATTCCCAATAAATCTCATCCTCATACTCATTGGTGAAGTCGGACTCCAGATGCAGCGCTAACCAATATGTCATGTTGGCCTGCAACGATACTGGCGTGGGCAGGTCAAACTGATAAACGTATTCATCCAAGCCGGTTATTGTGTTTCCAGTGGCCATTCTACCCACGTTAACCCCCGCACCTTGAGCAAATGGTGTTGCAGCCGGTTTACCAATGTTATCGGTGAATAAGTAGTAATCCATGGTTCCGTCCCAGGCGTTGATTTCTTCTAATGTCCAGAAATGCACATCGGTCAGGACTGTCGGAGAATAAACCTGAAAGTCTTCAGCTTGGAACCATTGTATCATTTCTTCTGAACTGCCTAATTGATTTGGCGAGCCCCCATCAAAAACCACCGCTGCCCCAGCCCGTGTACCAAAACCCAGTGTCAGTGCACAGGTCACGTAGAGAGAGAACTTCTTTAGATAGGAATACATAGACACCTCACTTTAATTTGAAATACATTCTTGACGAGGAGACTCCTCGGGACGTCCATAAAATTATAAGTTTCTTATGGTGCCCAGCACATAATTTTATAATTTTATGGACGTCCCCAACTCCCCTTTTAATGTGTGACCCTATGGTCCGCGCGTGTTCGCAGGGACGCAATACTTATTCCTCTGCTGAACTGTCAGACCAACGCGCGCCAGGATTTTCCCCCAAAAAACAGCAAAGCCGGGCTGTCATCAGCAGACAGTCCGGCTTTGCTTGCAAATATCCATGTCATTTATCCCCACCGCGCAGCAGGTCCAGTTTTTTCACTTATCCTGACAAGCTCATACAATGAAATTTGTTCGTTGCAAAGAGGGCAAATTGTCGCATTGTGCCACAACACCCGAAACGACAGGGCAGAAAAAAAGCCATCGGCCCCGTGATCCCTGTCAGGAGTGGGGCGGATGGCTGAAGGAGAAAGGGCGGCATTCCCCCTAATACTCCACCGGCAGTTGCCTTACCTGGCTGCGGGTGAAGACCGGGCCGTCCTTGCAGACCAGGGTGGGGCCGACATTGCAGTGGCAGCAGAGGCCTTCGCCGCATTTCATGCGGTTTTCCAGGGAGAGATAGACCTGGTCGTCGGTCCAGCCGATCTTTTCCAGGGGCGGCATGGTGAACTTGATCATGATGGGCGGGCCGCAGATCAGCGCCACGCTGTTTTCCGGCGAAGGCGCCACCTGGCCGGCAATGGTGGGCACGAAGCCGACCAGGCCGTTCCAGCCCGGGGCCTCGCGGTCCACGGTGATATGCAGCTCCACGTCGTCCCGTTTGGCCCACTCCCGCAGTTCATTCTGGTAGAGCAGCATGCCGGGGGTTCTGGCGCCGTAGATGAAGGTGATTTTGCCGTAATCCTGCGCGGTGTTCCATGCAGGTAGATCAGGGTGGCGCGCAGGGTGGTGACGGCGAAACCGCCGGCGATGATGACGATATTCTTGCCCTTCATCTCGGTGTCGATGGGAAAACCGTTGCCCAGCGGGCCGCGCACGCCCATTCGTTCGCCCGCGTGCATCTGGTGCAGGGCGGTGGTCACCTTGCCGGCCCGGTTGACGGTAAAGAGCAGGTGGCCTTGCTTCGGTGGGGGAGGAGGCGATGCCGATGGGGATCTCGCCCTGGCCGGCCAGGGACAGCATGGCGAACTGGCCGGGCACATGTTTCCAGGCCTTTTGCTGGGCCTCGTTTTCAAAGACGAGTTTAAAGGTTTTCAGGTTGCCGTCTTCCGTTTCAACGGTGATGTCGTCGATGCGGACAGGGTAGGGCAAATAGGAAATCATAGCTTACTCCACGGTCAGGAGGTCGCTGATGACCTCGCGGATATCAATGTTAACCGGACAATCCTGGACGCAGCGGCCGCAGCCCACGCAGGAAAAGGGTCCGAAGCGGTCCGGAAAATATTTCAGTTTGTGCATGAAGCGGTTCCTGGTGCGCTGCATCTTCTGGCCCCTGGGGTTGTGGCCGGTGGTGTGCAGGCTGTAGAGGGGGAACATGCAGGAATCCCAGTAGCGGATGCGGCGGCCCCGGCCGCGCACCACCTCGTCCTGCACGTCAAAGCAGTAGCAGGTGGGGCAGATGAAGGTGCAGGCCCCGCAGTTGATGCAGGATTCGCCCAGGGCCTGCCACAGAGGCGCCTTATAGAGTGTATTGAGATCCCGGCCCTTCAGGGTGTCGAGTTCTGGCGCTATCCGGCCTGGGGGCACTCCTTGGCGGCGGGCGGCCAGGGCCTTGATGTCGCTCTCATCTGCCGGGGCGAGACCAAGATCGGCAATCAAGTTCCTCGCCGGCCGGGGTCAGGACCTCGGCGACAAAAGAGTCGTCAAGCTGGGAGATGGCGATGTCCAGGCCTTCGGTGGCCATGGGCGAGCCGCCCATCTGGTCGCAGAAGCAGGTGGAACACATGGCGTTGCAGGTGAAGCCGACCATGACGGTGCGGGCGCAGATTGGCCTGGTAAAAAGGGTCTTCCCGGTAAGGCAGATTGTTGAGCTGCACGCTCCTGGCGTCGCAGGGCCGCAGGCCGACCACGATCTGTTTTTCCGTGGCCTTTTCCGGCTCCTTCAGCAGGGCCCTTGTCCGGATCGTTGCTCTTTAAGCTGTAGGTCTGCATGGTTTCCGGCTGGGGAAAGAGAAAGGTCTTCACCGATGCCTTGGACGGACCGGTGGCCAAGGTGAGCGGCCCGCTGCCGTCCACCCTCTCGCCAGCCAGGGGCACAATCTGCGTGGGCCGACTGCTGTCTGCCCGCGGCCGGACGGTAGACCCTGCGGGTTTTGCTCCACTGCTGAACCATGTTGTCCAGTTCGGTCTGTGATAATCTGAAAACCTTCACAGTTACTCGCCCTCCTTTACAGCCTTGGCTTCGGTTACGATAAATTTCTGGGGATCAGTCGGTTGCATAGGTGGTCAGCGGCAGGGGGGAGTCGGGCTGCATGCCCGCCTCGATGCCGTAGAGATTCAGCACGTCCTTGTTCAGTTTCTTGGTCAGCATGCGCATGTTGATGCCCATGGGGCAGACCGACTCGCAGGCCCCGCAGTCGGTGCAGCGGCCGGCGCAGTGATAGGCCCGCAGGAGATGAAAGAGACCGGTGTCCACCGCATCAAGGCTTTTGCCCACCCATTGCGGTTTGGCGTCATCGACAAAACAGGTGGGACAGTAGCAGAGGGGGCAGGCATTGCGGCAGGCATAGCAGCGGATGCAGGTGGCAAACTCCGAGCTAAACCAGGCCCAGCGTCCGCACTTGTTTTCTGCTTCAATGTCGTCAACCTGTTTGAAGGGGTTGGGGTTCTTTCGCTCCGAGACAGGCTCGCCGATGCGCACATCGACCAGCACCGGGTCGGGATGGGTGCAGGTCTGGCAGTTGTCGCGCACCACGCTCCAGCGGTTGATCTTCTCGGTAAAGTCAGCGCCCTTGACCAGCAGGTCGTGGTCACAGCTCTTCCACCGCCAGGATCTCCCGCCCGGCTAAAATGGCTCTCCACCTTGCGCCGGCTGACCATGCCGCGGCTGGCCGACGCCCATGACCACCACCCGCTCGCGGTCCACCTGGTGCTCCTGGGTCTGCACCACGATATTGCGGGACCAGCAGCCGGTGGCCAGAATCGCCACCTTGGGCAGCGGGCCTTCCGGTTTGGGATCACGCGGTCCGCGCGGCGGTTCAACGGATTTCAGCACCTCCGGCAGGTAGTTGGCCAGGTTCAGCACGCAGAAGCTGTTCCAGATCAGTCTGCCGCAATCCTCGGCAGCGCGGACCACCAGCGGTTTGACGGTCATCGGCAGGCTGCCCGGCGGCATAAGCCGATGACCGCGGCCACCGTGCCGTCGGCCAGCAGCGTCCTGGCCTGGGCCCTGATTTCTTCGGTTAATTTTTCGTTTATTGTTGGCATGCTTTCTTCTGCCTTATTAAAAACAATGTTCGTATTTCACGGTTGAAATTTTGCTTTGGCCTAAGCCGCCTGCTCGATCTTTTTGACCAGCCGGGTTGCCGGTCCCAGCGCTTTGACCCTTTCCGTCACGGTTTTGACGACCTCGGCAAACTGCTCACCCTCCGCGGCCGATACCCAGGAAAAACTGATCCGTCCCGGTTCGATGCCGACAAATTCGAGCAGGTTGCTCAGCAGGGCAAAACGTCTTCTGGCAAAATAGTTGCCGCTGATATAGTGGCAGTCACCCGGATGGCAGCCGGACACCAGGATGCCGTCGGCCCCGGATTTCAGCGCCGACATGATCATGTTCTCGCTGACCCGGCCCGAGCAGGGAACCCTGACGATCCTGATATTGGGCGGATACTGAAAACGGCTGACGCCGGCCAGATCAGCACCGGCATAACTGCACCAGTTGCACAGGAAGGCGATAATCTTCGGTTCCCAGTTGGTCTGCTGGTCTTGGTCATGATTAGTCTCATGGTCTTACTGGTCATATTAGTCTCACTAGTCCTAATTTATCCGATTTATCCGAAAATCCCTGCCCCGGCGCAATGTGATCCTGCGGTAGGAGCGGGCCATGCCCGCGATATCTGTATTCTCGCGGTGCCAAAGGTCGCGGGCATGGCCCGCTCCTACGACCCGAGACTTTCATCGTTCGTTGTTCCCGTTTGCGGAGATGGCTGTTCGTCTCACTGGTCAGACTAATCTTCACAAAACGCCGCATCCACGGCCGCCATGATCTGCTCGTTGCCCACGTTCTTCAGGGTGACGGCGTCCGAGCGGCAGCCGGCCACGCAGTTGCCGCAGCCCTTGCACATGCTGGTGTTGACCACCGACAGGCCGTTTTCATCCAGGCTCACCGCGTTATAGGCGCAGACCTCGACGCACAGGCCGCAGCCGGTGCATTTGGCGCGATTGACCTCGGCGGTGATGCTCTCCGCCGGCACCGCATCATGGGCCAGGATGATGCTGGCCCGGGCCGCCGCGGCCTTGGCCTGGGCAATGGACTCTTCCATGGATTTCGGATAGTGGCAGAGACCGGCCAGGAAAACGCCCTCGGTGGCGAAATCCACCGGCCGCAGCTTCATGTGGGCCTCCAGCAGAAATCCCTGGCTGTCAATGGCGCACTTGAAGAACTTGGCCAGGTTTTTGCCGCTCTGGTGTCTCGGCTGGATGGCGGTGGCCAGCACCAGCATATCCGGATGGATGGTGACCTGGGCGTCGATGATCGGGTCATGGGCCTTGACCACGAGCTGACCGTTAACTTCCTCCACCTGGGGCAGGCGGTCGAGATCGTAGTTGATGAAGATGATGCCTTTGCCCCTGGCCTCCTGGTAGAGGCGTTCCCGCTGGCCGTAGGTGCGGATGTCCCGGTAGAGCATGAAGATGTCCATGTCCGGGTTCAACTCTTTCAGCTTGATGGCCGAATCAACGGCATGGGTGCAGCAGACCCGGCTGCAGTAAGGCCGCTCCGGGATGCGCGAACCGACGCAGTGGATGAAGACCGCCTGTTTGATCTTGGTAAGCGTTGCGTCCTGCTCGATGAACCGTTTGTCGAGTTCCAGCAGGGTGTGCACATGGGGATTGCTGCCGTGCAGGAACCGCCATTTGCCCTTCCGGCTGGTAGGGCTCGCCGCCCACGGCCATCACCGCCACCCCGTGTTCAAAGCTCTGGCCGTCGGAAAAGGTGGTGGTGAATTTGCCCACCGAACCGGCCACCTCTTTGATCTCACAGTGGAACTTGACGTTGATCTGCGGGTGGCCGGTGACCCTGGCCGCCAGATCATTGATAAAGGGCAGGATGGCATCTCCTTTCCAGTTGCGGAAGACCTTGCGGCCGTTGCCGCCGAGCAGGTCGCTCTGCTCAATGCAAAGTGACCGGATAACCCTGCTCGGCAAAGGTGAGGGCTGCGGTCATGCCGGAGACGCCGCCGCCGATGACCAGGGCCGATTTGGTCACCGGCACGGTGTTGCAAGCTTTGCACCAGGCCCTGGAGCATGAGCGGCGGGCAACAGAGAAAAAAGGTGCCGGTCGTCAGACGTTCGCCCACCAGCCGCGCCAGCTTTTCCCGGTCCAGATGCCCCGTTTCGCCCTGCCAGTCCTCCGCGGGTTTACTCAAGACATGCGCCACCCGCAGCTCGGGTCTGGTCCCTACCTCCATCCGGGCCAATTCCTCCCTGAAGACGATGTCGCTGTCGGTGCGGTTGGCGTAGAGCAGCAAGACGCGCCGGTCCGCCTGGGTATCCCGCAGATGGCGCAGGTTGCTCATCAACGGCGTGATGCCGATGCCCCCGGCGATCAAGACCAGGTCGCGGGCTTCGGGATAAAAGACGTAAGAGAAGCGTCCGAACGGCGCCTGGATGGCGGCCGTATCCCCGGGTCTGGTCCGGCCGATGCTGGCGGTAAAATCACCCGACTCCTTGATGGTCGAGGCATGGAAGCCGGTTTCGGTGGGACTGGAGGCTATGGTGAAATGGTGTTCCTCCACCGGCAACCCCCCGCCCCGGAACAGGGTGACGAACTGGAACTGCCCCGGCAGAAAATCGAAGCGCCGCTCGCCCGGCGGCGGGGCGAATTTAATGGTCCAAACCTTGGGGCGCTTCCTGTTTGACTTCCAGGACCCGGTAGAGATGATCCCGAAGCTGCAGCGGCCTGATCAGGCGGTGGTAAACAAACAGCAGGACGGCTGCGGCCAGGTACGTCACCCACAAAACCTGCATGGGCCGCAGCCTTGAAGTCGTTGCTGGCGTACCAGCTATGCGTGAAGGCCAGGACCAGCACCAGGGGCCCCAGGATATCGTGCCACCGGCGCCACTTTTCGAACTTGACCCCCAGCCGGACCCGCCAGAGACTGAGGCTGACGTTGAGGAGCAGCAGCACCAGCGTCGCTTTGCCCACCAGGATGAACCAGTCCACGTTGAGCCCGTAAAGCAGGTGCCAGCCCTCGTCGCCGCCCAGGGCCATCAACGGCGGATGCAGCAGCAGCAGGATAGCCGCAAAGGTCCCCATGCGGCGATGGAACGGAAAGGTCAGATTGAGGCCGAAGGGCCGTTCCACCCAGCGGAGCCGGGAGGCCAGCACGACTTGCAGGACGATGATGGCAAAGGCCAGTAGGGCGAAGCAGCGGCCGAGATTATAAATAAAGCCATCCTCGGTCTTGAGGTGGAAGGTCGCCACCATCAGGAAACGGCAAAAATAGGACCACCAGGTAAAGCAGGATGCGTAATGGTGCGGGCCGCATAAATCTCCCTTTCCAATAGTCCGGTTACGGTGATCGCCGCAAGTAGGGCACAGCTGGCGAGCCCTTCAAGCTTCCTGGTCAGCTGACAGTGGCAAAGAATTACGGCGGAAATTATTTAAGGCCGCCCCGCTGCTATCCTGTTGCATTTGCCAGAATTGCGGGTCATCTGACGGGTAGTAACTTGGGCCATAGTAATCCGGGTAGTAAGGAGACCTATAGGCAGGGTAGGAGCTCGGTCGGTAAGTCTGAACCTCGCCGCCCCCGGCGCAGGCCGCCGCCAGCAACAGGCTGCCCAGGATAATCCACCGCATCGCTTGGTTGAAAGTCGCTGTCTTCATCTCCGTGACCACTCCAAAAGATTATAGCCGCGCCTTGGGCAAGCTCAACTTGGCCATTTTACAGGAATTATTTGATATGAAGGTAAGTTCTGGGCCGCAGGGTGTCAAGCCCGGGGCTAACCAAATTTTCTGGGCCGGTGGCTAGCCTGACGGAGCCCCGCGCAATTTCAGACTTTACCAGGAGGATTACCGGCCTGCTGCCGCCGCGGCCCGGAATCTCTTGTCCTCTGCCTGGTTCTGTCCTATAATCGGGCATCTGCAGGAGGGTTTTGACATGGAGCTGGCAGGCAGTCTGGAGGTGGTACGGGCCCTGACGGAGCAGGTCATTAGCGCCCTGGCCCCCGAGAAGTTGGCCGACTTCACCGATGATTTCGCTGACTTCAGCCTCGGCGCCGGGGCGCTCCAGGTTGCGGAAAGGCCCGCCCCGCCGCGGCCCCCCGGTTCGGGCCTGGACACCACCCTGGTGGCCGGCATGTTTTTCGAAGTCCTGAAGGATGCCTCCCGGTTGCCCGCCGGCCCCCGGGAGCGGGTCTCCTTTGTCCGCAAGAAGGCCAAGGATTACCTGGTCACCAGGTTGGCCGGCCAGATCACCCTGTCCCAGTTCTATCGCCTCCTGAACCTCATCGAAGAAAAAGTGGAGTATTATTTCGAACACCTGACCGCTGACTGGCTCGGCGCCCCCCGGCGCCGGGAAGCCCCCGGCCTGCCGGAGCCGGTGGCCATCGAGGGCGAGGCCCTGCGCCAGGCCCTGGCCCGTCTGGCCCTGCCCCTGAAGGGCAATCGCAAACTCAGTCCCGAGACCCTGTGGGACTTTTTCAGCCGTAACGGCGGCGCCTGGTTCCGGCTGCTGGACTTCGAGGCGCACTTCCAGGTCAATAAAAAGACCGCCTGGACCTACCTGAACCTGCTGCTCACCGCCGGCCTCCTGGAGCACAACGGCGAGAAGGCCAATAAAGTGCGCTACATCCTGGCGCCGCCTTTCCGCACGCCGAATTCCTCCACGGCCACCCAGGAAAAAATCTAGAACAGCCGCCCTGGTATCTTGATTAAATAAAGCAGGGTGGGCCGTGGCCCACCCTGCTGCTAAATTTGCCGGCATTATTTCTTGAGGCCGGCTCCCCATTGAGGGTCGCTCACTAGGCTATTTTCCCGGGGCAGGGCGAGGCGTGGGCGCGGGCGGCTGCCGGGGCAGGTTGGGCCGGGGCTGCCGGGGCCGGAGCCGGGGTTACCGCCGGAGCCTGAGGCGCGGCCTTTTCGGTCGCGGCCGGCGGGGTCGCCGGTTTGGGCGGGGCTTTCTTCTCTTCCTGTTTGCCGCAGCCAAGCACCAAACCCAACATGAGGACGATTACCAAAACGCCTAATCTCTTCATTCTATGCACCTCCTGTGGAATTTAAAGTTGCCCTTATTGCTCTTGATGGTCTGAAACCCTTGGACCACCTTCCCCAAAAATCCAGCAATCATAAAAAACATAATCCACTTATTGCAGCCTGTCAACGCAACCATCCCCTGCTCCCTGGGTTTATAAGCCCTCAGATTTCGTCCGTGGGTCTAGACTATCCGGGCCTTCCGGGCTGGACCTGAAGCTCACGAATTTCACTTATCCCTCTTCGTCCTTGATCAATTTTTAGTTAGAAATGATCCATATTAGCCTTTGGCCTCTTGGGGCGCATGATTCTGCTCCCAGGGAAAAATTATAAAAATTGTGGCAAAAGGCCTCCCGGCGAGTTACATTTAAACATTGGGGAGAGATCAAGTTAGGAAACATCGCCGCTGCTCCGTTGGCCTCTTACTCGTAAGCCCCTTCTTGCGTCTATTAGATAACCAAGGAATGTTTCATGCCTCGAGGAAAAGAACGCCCTAAAAACGGGCTGAAATTGGAAGTCACCGTGATTCCGGCCAAATATCTGGAGTGCACCCTGGCCGAGATTGTCCACCAGTTGGGCAATGGCCCCCTGCTGTGGGCCGGCGGGGCCGGCCGGGCCCAGGGGATCAAGTTTGTCCCTTGCGAGATCAAGAAGAAACGGGGCCGCAAGCCCAAACCCAAGGAGCAGCCGGCCGCGGCTGCCGTGCTTGCCGTTTGAGCTGCCGTCTTCGGCCTGAAGCGACCATATGCCCACCAGCAAGATCGTTATCCGGGGCGCCCGGGAACACAATCTCCAGAACATCGACGTGGAGCTGCCCCGGAACCGCTTTATCGTCATCACCGGCGTCAGCGGCTCCGGCAAGTCCACCCTGGCCTTCGACATCCTTTACGCCGAGGGCCAGCGGCGCTACGTCGAATCCCTCTCGGCCTACGCCCGGCAGTTCCTGGAACTCATGGACAAGCCGGACGTGGAGTACATCGAGGGTCTCTCGCCCGCCATCGCCATCGAGCAGCGCAGCGCCTCCCGCAACCCCCGCTCCACCGTGGCCACCTCCACCGAAATCTACGACTACCTCCGGGTCCTGTTTGCCCGGGTGGGCACCCCCTACTGCTATCGCTGCGGCCGGCCCATCTCCTCCTTGAGCGTCCCCCAGATGGTGGACCAGATTATGGGCCTGCCGGAAGGCAGCCGCATCACCCTCCTGGCCCCGGTGGTGGTGAACCGCAAGGGCGAGCACCAGAAACTCCTGGAGCGTCTGCGCCACGAGGGCTACAGCCGGGTGCGGATCAACGGCGAGGTCCTGGAACTGGAGGAACTGCCGCCTCTGGACAAGAACCGCCGCAACACCATCGAGGCCGTGGTGGACCGGCTGGTGATCAAGCCCGACCTGGGGGCCCGCCTCACCGACTCCCTGGAACTGGCCCTGAAGCTGGCCGACGGCCTGGTGCGCGTCGTCGTGCAGGGCGGCGAGGAACTGCTCTTCTCCGAGCGCTTCGCCTGCGACCACTGCGGCGTCTCCCTGCCGGAGCTCACCCCCCGGCTCTTCTCCTTCAACAGTCCCCAGGGGGCCTGCCCGGCCTGCTCCGGCCTGGGCACCCGCCTGATCATCGACCCCGACCTGGTGATCCCCAACCCCAATCTGAGCCTCCGGGAGGGCGCGGTGCGGCCCTGGGCCACGCGCCATTCCCTGCGGCACCAGCAGGTGTTGGAGGCCCTGGAGCAGCACTACCATTTCTCCATCCACACGCCCTTCAAGGATCTGCCCCAGGAGACCCAGGAGGCCATTCTCTACGGCTCCAAAGGGACTCCCATCAACTTTTTCCAGGAGCAGGGCGGCCGCCGCTTCTACGAGCCCCGGCCCTTTCCCGGGATCATCCCCATGCTCCAGGAGCGCTACAAGGAGACCGACTCCCCCCTGGTGCGGGAGGAGATCGAGCAGTACATGGGAGTGCGCCCCTGCCCGGACTGCGGCGGGGCCCGCCTGCGCCGGGAGGCCCTGGCGGTGCGCCTGGACGGCGCCAACCTCAGCGAAGTCACCGGCTTCACCGTGGCCCGGGCCCTGCGCTGGTTCGTCAGTCTCGACCTGTCTCCCCGCCAGGCCGAGATCGCCCGGCGCATCCTCAAGGAGATCACCGAGCGCCTCGGCTTCCTGGAGGAAGTGGGTCTGGACTATCTCACCCTGGACCGGGCCACCGGCACCCTGGCCGGCGGCGAGGCCCAGCGCATCCGCCTGGCCACCCAGATCGGCTCCAAGCTCAGCGGCGTCCTCTATATCCTGGATGAGCCCAGCATTGGCCTGCACCCCCGGGATACCCAGAAGCTCCTCAAGACCCTGAAGGCCCTCCGGGACCTGGGCAATACCGTGGTGGTGGTGGAACACGACCCCGAGACCATCCTCCAGGCCGACTACGTGGTGGACATGGGGCCGGGCGCCGGTAGGGAAGGGGGCCTGGTGGTCTTTGAGGGCACCCCGGAGCAACTCCTGAAAAACAGCCGCTCCCTGACCGGCCTCTTTCTCTCGGGCCAACGCCAGATCCATCAGCCCCGCGGCCGGCGACTGCCCCAGAATTTCCTGCGCCTCCAGGGCGCCGCCGGCCACAATCTCAAAAACCTGGACCTGGATATCCCCCTGGGGGTCTTCCTCTGCGTCACCGGGGTCTCCGGCTCCGGCAAGTCCACCCTGATCATGGACACCCTCTACCAGGCCCTGCGCCAGAAGCTCTTCGGCGCCAAAATCGCCGCCGCACCCTATACCGACTTACAGGGCATCGAACATCTGGACAAGGTCATTAACATCGACCAGAGCCCCATCGGCCGCACTCCCCGGTCCAATCCGGCCACCTACTCGGGGCTCTTCACCATCGTCCGGGAGCTCTTCGCCCAGGTGCCGGAGTCGCGTCTCCGGGGCTACCGGCCCGGCCGCTTCAGCTTCAACGTCAAGGGCGGCCGCTGCGAGGCCTGCCGGGGTGAAGGCATCAACAAGATTGAGATGCACTTTCTGCCGGACGTCTACGTGCGCTGCGAGGTCTGCAAGGGGCTGCGCTATAACCAGAGCAGCCTGGAGATCCGCTACAAAGGCAAGACCATCTCCGAGGTCCTGGATCTGACGGTGGATCAGGCCCTGGAGTTCTTCGGGCCGGTGCCGGCCCTGCGGGATAAATTGCAGACCCTGGCCGACGTGGGCCTGGGTTACATCCAGTTGGGCCAGTCGGCCACCACCCTCTCCGGCGGCGAGGCCCAGCGCCTCAAGCTCTCCCGGGAACTGAGCAAACGGGCCACCGGCCGCACCCTCTACATCCTGGATGAGCCCACCACCGGCCTCCACCTGGCCGACATCGAAAAGCTCCTCCACGTCCTCAACCGCCTGGTGGAGGACGGCAACACCGTCATCGTCATCGAACACAATCTCGAGGTCATCAAGACCGCGGATTGCCTCATCGACCTGGGCCCGGAAGGCGGCGACGCCGGCGGCTACCTGGTGGCCGCCGGCTCCCCCGAGGACCTGGCCCGCCACCCCGAATCCCACACCGGCCGCTTCCTGCGGCAAATGCTGCACTAATAATTTTGGGGCCAGGAGCTTTTAGCCCCCGGCCCCTCCGCCTGCGCTTCCTCTAAACATTGCCCCTCTCAGTCGCCCTGATACCGGGTTGCAGTCAGGACTTGCATGTCACCCGTTTCAGGGTGCGCCCCCGGGGGCGCTAATTTTTATATATGTACAAAATAAGTTAAATATTGACTCCACTTGACAAAGATATTATTATGTGATCGTGGAAAAAGCCAAACCCACCGCGAGGTGGGGACGGAAAGCCACGGGTCTCATGAAGACGGCCGGGTTGCCTGTTGTGCAGGTGACCCGGCTGTCTTTTTGAGTGGGGCTGGTGAGGAAAGGGCTTAGGTTAGACCATTTGGTCTTATAACTTAAGTCAGGGCAGGGGCGCGGAGGATTAAAAAATGGCTGGCGATTCCGACAGGTGCCCCAAGAAATCATGGTAGAACTGGCTCGAGAGTGAGCCTATTTTATATTTAGTTATATGGTCTTTGGGGACGGTATTAACCGTTTCTGTGGCTCTTTATCTATTAATTTCCGCCAATGGAGGGCAATTCTCGGGAGGGAGGTATGCGGCAACTTAAATGGAGTCAAAACCAAGCCGGGTCGCTAAATGGCAAAGTTGGGCATGTTACATTATTCGTCATTGCCTACTATCCAGAGCGAGGGTACTTTTTAGCCCCCAAATTACCTGGGTTAAATAAGACTATCCCGGTCAACTCTGAAGAAGCCGGCAAAAGGAAGGCAGAGGTATTATACCAACGGTATTTTGACTTCTTGCAGGGGAGCGGAATGGTATCAAGAACCCGACTACCCAGAGCCAATAAGTCTCAGAGCTGATTCTCGTGAAAAGACTCCGCTTCGTTCTAAAGCAAGCCATTCCCGTAATGGATAGACGGTGGAAAGGCGGAGGCCATATACCTTGACCCAAGTGAGGGTAAAAGAGTCATGATAAAATAGTGACTGGCCACCATCAACTCGATTATTCTTAAGCTTCAAATTGAAGCTCTGAAAAGGCTTTTCAGCAGATTTTTAAATAATTTGCTTAAAGAAATCTATCTTTTCGCCATACAAGCCGGAACGTGGGGCAACCGATATCTCAGGCGGCTTACGAAGGGTGCTCTGGCTGCAGGCCAGGGGCCGCCGGTTCCCTCGAGGACCTGGGCCGCCACCCGGAATCCCACCCCGGGCAGTTCCTGCGAGGCTAGTTACCTTAATTTGTAGAAGGCGCCCCCCCGGTTTCTGGGTAAATCGTCAGGGCAGTTCCCGGAGCGCCCCGCTTAACCCTCCCCAAATCTTCCCTGCTTTGGGCCACCAACTATTTATGGCCGCGGCTTTATCTGCCGATTGGGCCTTTTGGCTGTGAGGGCACGGCGTGCCGTATCCTCAAAAACTTCGCCATCATATTATACAATAATGTATAAAATAAAAATTGTTGATGCCCTTGATTTTTCATTTTTGCAAGTTATAATCATATTAACGAAATAAATTATCTATAAAACAGATTGGATAGAATCATGGATATGCTGGCGCAATTCGGCTACTTCACCTTCCTCGACCCCTGGGCTTGTTCCCTCTATGGCTTGATCTTGCTGACGCTCTCAGTGGGCCTGGCCTTTAACCTGACCAAACCTGAAAAAGGGAATTGATTCGGCCGGGAAGTCTCCGTAATACGAACTGGAGGAATTTGCCTTCGGCTGCAGGTTTTCTCCAAAATAATTAACTGGTCAACTGGACAATCAGGGTGCGCCTTCAGGTACACCCAAAAAAAGGGGCGGACCTTAAGGTCTGCCCCTACTTTTTTAGAGAAGTTGATCTCTTCGAGGCGAAGTCGGCGATAACTTCGACCTGAAGCTGCTGCCAGAGCGTTACCGGCGGCGGCCTCAGCCCGGTCTTACACCCGCAGCACCCCGGTTACCCTTTCGGCCAGATCCGCCAGGTCGGCCTCGTTGGGCCGGTCCGTGATGTTTCCCAGACGGCCCAGGGTGGAGAAATCTTTCATCCTGCCGTGGGCCGGGAATGCTCCGATGCAATACCATTCCGCCACGATTTCGAATCCCAGATGATCGAAGAGCTGGCCCATGAACTTTACAGCGGGCACGGCTTCATTGACGCCGGTATGAGCTCCGCCGTAGGTGCAATACACTACCACCTTTTTCCCGGGGCGTCGGGGCGAGGCGGGTTTGATTTCGCCGGCCGCCGCATAATCGGCGAGTCTCGCCTGGATGAACTCCAGCAACCCCTTGCCGGGCAGCCACTGGTAAACCCCGGACCCCACAAAGATAAAATCATAACTGAGTAGATCTATCTTTTGATCCCCGGTGACTTTCACCGTGTCGATCCGGTGTCCCAATTTTTCCACGGTTGCCGTTATCCGGTTAGCCACTTTGTCGGTATTGCCCGTGGAAGAAAAATAGAGGTTGAGAATCCTCACGGCGTTCTCCTTTCAAGGTGACGTTAATTTCCGGCGGCCAGGTCCGGCCTGCCCCGACACGCTCGTACGCTGCACCTCAGTAAAGCACAGTCGAGACGCCGATGCTATGATTTTTGATTATCAGCTTATTAAAGATGCAGGGATGTGTTGGCAGGTTATAGCGGATCGCTGCCAGCTGACCGCTATCTCATCCCTCTGCCATGGTAAGATTATAGGCCAGATTGTCCAGTTTGACGGTGAAATCCAC
>CAVSQR010000098.1:0-91707 GCA_963729825.1 uncultured delta proteobacterium
CATCTACATGCAGAACGGCTCCCCCGGCGCCGACAAGGAGTCGAACTGGCTGCCGGCCCCGAAGGGCAAGCTGGGCATCACCCTGCGGCTCTATGCCCCGAGGCCCGAGGTGGCCGACGGCCGCTGGGTCCCGCCGCCGATCCAGCGCGTGAAGAAGTAGGACCAGTACGCCGAAGGAGCCCATGAAGCCCATCTCCCGCAGGCTGGCCTGGCTCGCCGTCGCCGGCGTGCTCTGCGCCTGGCCCGCCGCGACCCGAGCCGCCGACGTCACCAACGAGTACCGGCTGACGGCCTACCCGAGCTACCGCCTCGCCGAGGAGTGGATCGGCTTCGGGTACGTGGGCATCGTCGCCAAGCCGGAGGGGCACTACACCTCCTACTACCTGGGGAAGGGCGCCTTCTACACGCCGGAGCAGTGGCTCCAGCTCTGGGCCGGCCTCATCGGCGTCTACACCGACTCCACCGTCGCCAGCAACATCGCTGGAGCTGCGCCCCTTCGTCGGCGCCAAGTTCATCGACATGACCGAGGGCAAGTGGCGCTACTTCAACTGGACCCGCTACGAGCTCCGGCTCATCGACACCCTGGACACCGAGCTCCTGGAACACCATCTCGCGGGTCCGCAGCCAGTTCCGGCTGGAGATCCCGCTCGCCTCGGCCGAGCGGGCCTGGACGCCGAAGACCTGGTACGTCTTCCCGGAGGTCGAGCCCATCTGGCGCTCCGACACCGGGAAGATCGATCCCGCTCCGCGTGCGCTTCGCGCTCGGCTACATCGCGAACCCGCAGGCTGCTGGTCGAGTTCCAGTACTACCTCGAGTTCACCCAGCCCAGCGGATTGGGGCTGGTCTGGACCAACAACATCTGGCGCCTGAACTTCAAGGTCTCGACCGACAAGAGCGCACTGAAGCTGCTGGCCGGAGGCTTCGACGACTAGACCGGCCGGCGCAGGCCGGCGCGAACATGGATACGCGGTGGGACCCGAACGAGAAGGAGACTCGACATGATGCGACTGAAGAAGAGCTGGTTGCAGGGGCTGCTGGCCGCGACGCTGGCGGTGTCGATGGGTGGCAGACGCAGGCCGCGCAGGCCGGCGCCGGCCGCTCCGGCGGCCCGGCCGTGGCCGCGGCGCCGGCGACACCGGTCCCGGCCTGGAAGCTGGACCGCACCTCGCTCCCCATCCTGGAGCCGAGCTACCCGCCCATCACCGAGCTCGACGTCCGCAAGGCCACGCCGCCGCCGCGCTTCGAGGTGAAGCCTCCGGAGGGCGCGCCCAACGTGCTGGTGATCCTGATCGACGACATGGGCTTCGGCATCCCCAGCGCCTTCGGGGGCCCAGTCCACATGCCGACCGCCGACCGCCTGGCGCAGTCGGGGCTGCGCTACAACGCCTTCCACAACACCGCGGTCTGCTCGCCGACGCGGACCGCCCTGCTGAACGGCCGGAACCACCACAGCAACAACATGGCCGGGATCACCGAGACGGCCACCGCCTTCCCCGGCAACACCGGGCAGCGCCCCAACAGCGTGGCGCCGCTGGCCGAGATGCTGCGGCTCAACGGCTACAGCACCGCCGCCTACGGCAAGAGCCACGAGACGGCGCCGTGGGAGACCAGCCCGTCCGGCGACCGACCGACCGCTGGCCGACCCGCTCCGGCTTCGACGAGTTCTACGGGTTCATCGGCGGTGAGACCAACCAGTGGGCGCCCAGCCTCTACCACGGCATGACGCAGGTGGAGGTGCCGAAGGACCCGAACTACCACTTCATGACCGACATGACCGACAAGGCGATCGCCTGGGTGAGGTTCCAGAAGGCGCTGACGCCGGACCGGCCGTTCTTCATGTACTTCGCCCCGGACGCCACCCACGCGCCGCCCACGTCCCGAAGGAGTGGATCGCGAAGTACAAGGGAAAGTTCGACAAGGGCTGGGACGCGCTGCGCGAGGAGGACGCTGGCCCGCCAGATCAAGCTCGGCATCGTGCCGGCCGGCACCAAGCTGGCCCCCAAGCCGGAGGCCATCAAGGACTGGGCTCTCCCTGCTGGCCGGGGCGTCCGCGGCAGAACTGGCAGCCCGGCTCGAGGCCGCAGGTCTGCCGGGCCGGGCGGCCTGTGTCAAGGCCCTGGGCGGGCGGCAGGCGGGCGGCGTGCCCCTGTTTTTCCAGGACGCCCGGCGTTTCCTGGAGCTGCTCTCTCTGAAACTTGCCCTGCTGGCCCAGGTCAGCGGCGCCACTTTTGCCGCCATGTCCCATCTGCAGCATGCGGACCTGCGGCTTACCCTTGATCAGTTCTGGGTTGACTTTGCCGACTATGAAGGTCCGCTGCCCTATTTCTGGAATTTCCGGGCCATGCCGCTGGCCATCGGCTTGACGCCGCCGCAGTCCGTTTTCCTGAAGGTGCCGGAATCCCTTGGCCTCCAGTCACTTGCCCTGCTGTGGTTTGATGTGCTGCTGGCCAACAGCAGACTGGGCGCAGGCGACATTGCCAGGGCTCTCGCCGGTTTTTATGAGCGGCAGCAGCCGGAGGAGGAGCCGGATTTTCTCGCCGCCGCCGGGCCGTTCCCTGAGTTTGCCCCTGCCAATATTTTCTGGCAGCCTGCCCCGCAACAGCTTCCCGCCGCCTGGCTTGCCCTCTGGCAGCAGGCCCTGGCCCTGGGCTGGTCCCTGCTGCGGCAATCCTGCCGGCCGGTTGCCGATTTTTCGGCGGCAGCCTTTACCGCCCGGCTGGCAAGCCTTGCCGGGGAGGTCAAGCAGAGCCTGTTCGCCGTTGAGGCGGTGCCGGTGATGGCCATGGCCGCCGAAGACAGCGATGCCGCCATCCGCCGCATCCTGCTCGGCATCAGGCAGAGGTGGGAGACGGAGCTGCCGGCCGCAGCCCCGGTGACGGAAGTTGCCGAGGCGGTGCCCGTTGCCAGCCGTGGAACAGATCCCTGCGCCGCCGCAGCAGGGGGAGATGGAAAAAACCGTGCTGCTCAGTGCGGATCAGCTGGCAACGCTCATGGGGCAGCAAACCCAGTCAGCCGGTGGGCCGAAGACCGCTGCCGCAGATGATGAGGTGCCGCCCACCATCAGGCCGGGGGCGGCGCCGACAACTGCGCCAGCCGGGGAAAACCAGGCAAAACCCGCGCTGATGCGGAGGCTGGCCTGGAGAAGACGGTGATCATGGGTGCCGAGGCTGTGGCCGCGCTGCTGGCCGGCCGCAACGGGAAAGCCGCCGCCCCGGCCTCGGGCGAAAAGAAGCCGGTCCCGGCAAAACCGCAGCTGCCTGATGCGGCCCAGGCCGGGCTTTCTGAAACGGTGATGATCAGCCCGCAACAACTGGCAGCGCTGAGGAATTTGAAAAAGAATGACAAATAGCGCCCGGCTGGAGCAGATAACCGCAGAAATCAGGCGGATCTATCAGGCGGACCGGGTTAATGCCCCGGACCTGATTGAGCAGCACCTCAACCGGGCCCTGGCCGATTACCGCCCGTCCGAGCGGCTGGCCCTGCTGGAAAGCTGCATCGCGGGCCTCGGTCCTGGGCCGGTGCAGGAGGTGGCGCCGGTTTGTCCTGCCGAGGTGAATTCCGAGGCGTTCAACAAGCTGTTGACAATGCTGCTCGGCAAAGAGATACTGGAACGAGAGCTGTCAACCGAGGAGATGATCAAACATCTGGCGGCCGCCTTGAATACCGTTTTTGATTCGCTCAACAAGCTGATCGGCGGTATCAATGCCACCCTGATGGGCAGTGCCTCCGGCGAGGAAACCATCCGGGTGGTGATCAGTTCCAGTATTGATGAAAAGAAGGGGATTGCCTCCCTGGAAAAATATCTTGATCAGATCGGCCAGTTTTTCGCCATTGCCCTGCGGGCCTATAAGGAGGCCGCCCAGACCAAGATCGGCGAAATTTTACGTGAGCTGGATCCTGAACGTATTGCTGAAGAAAATGAAAATGGTCTGAAATTCGGACCGATGCGCAAGGCGCATCAGTTTGACTGCTACCAGGATAAGTATAAGACCCTGCTGAACTGGCAGCGATCCGGACTGCTCCTGGAAGCGTTCATGAAGGAATTTGAGAAAAATTGTCAAAAGCTTTACCTGAAGAGGGAGTAAATGAAAAAGTATTGGAAGCTATCCTGGGGAATTTTATGTCTTTTTTTTCTTGCCTCCTGCGCCGGCAAGGTGCCGCCCCCGCCGCCGGTGCCGCCCCCGCCGCCTGCCCCGCCGCAGTATTCCTACAGTAAGGATGCGGTCAAGATTCAGATTGATTCCGATCCCCAGCTGAATCTCTATCAGTCCAGCCCCCATACCCTGCTGATCTGTGTTTACCAGCTCAGCGATCCCAATGCCTTCTACCGGCTGAGCGGAGACATCAACGGCATCTACCAGCTGCTCGCCTGCAACCAGTTCGACCCGAGTGTCACCCATTCCAAACGCTTCATTGTCCAGCCCGACCAGAAGGTCACCTATACCCTGGACCGGGCGGAGGGCACCAAGTACGTGGCCGTGGGCGCAGGCTATTACAGTATCAGAAAAGAGGATGTGGTGCGGCTCTTTGAGATTCCCGTGGTGGAGAAAAAGGCTGAAACAACCGGGGCGCCAAGCATACTGGAACCGGACGTCCTCACCGTGGACCTGGAACTGGGTCCGACCAAGATCACCAGCATTGCCGGTAAGTAAACAGCCCGCCTGACCGGGCAGGCCTGCCTGCGGGCCTTGCCCAGGTCCAGGCTGATGCCGCTTTCGGGTTACAGTATCCGATACATGGAAGGGGACTATGGTGGATATCAACAGATCGATTTTTTGGCACCAGGGGCTTTTTCTCCAGCCCCATCATTTTCAGCAGCATGATCTCTATATCCAGGATCTGCACCAGCCGTTCCGGAAATTTCTCAATCCCTACCTCTGGGGGGTGGCGGCCATGGAGGCCTCCCGAGGGGCGCTGGACAATTTTTCCTTTGACATCCTGAAAGGCGAGTTCGTCTTTCAGGACGGCACCCATGTGGTCTTCCCCGGCAACGCCGTGCTGGCCAAGCGATCCTTCAAAAACGCCTGGGTTGAGGAGGACAAACGCTTCCCCGTTTATCTCGGTTTGAAAAAACTGGATGAGGCCGGCACGAATGTGACGGAGCTGACAAGCCTGGACAAGATAGGCGAGGTATCGACCCGCTATGTGACCCTGGCCGAGCCGGAACAGATCAATGACCTGTATGAGAACGGCCCGCCCGGCGAGGTGAAAAAACTGCATCTGGTGCTGAAGCTTTTCTGGGACAGCGAAAAGGAAATGGTGGGCGATTATCTGCTGCTGCCCCTGGCCCAGCTGGAAAGAGACGGCGAGGTGATCCGCTTTGCGCCGGGCTTTGCCCCGCCCGCGGTCTCCATCCAGAGTTCGGAGGTCCTCATCCAGACGGTCAAAAACATCCGGGACCAGATCGGCAGCCGCAGCCGGCAGCTCAATGAGTACAAGGCCCAGCGCGGCATCCATACCAGTGATTTCGGCGCCCGGGACATGGTCTTCATGCTGGCCCTGCGCACCTTGAACAGATATGTGCCCCTGCTGTTTCATCTCACCGAGCCGGCCTGCACCCATCCCTGGCCCGTCTTCGGGCTGCTGCGCCAGCTGATCGGCGAGCTTTCCTCCTTTTCCAGCACCGTCAATGTGCTGGGAGAACTCGACGACGGCCAGGCCCTGCTCGGCGCTTACAACCATGATGACCTGGGCCGCTGCTTCCTGGCCGCCCAGTCCCTGATTTCCAGGCTGCTTGATGAGATCACCGCCGGTCCCGAATACATCATCAGGCTGGTCTTTGACGGGACCTATTACATCGGCGATCTGCTGCCGGCCCATTTCACCGAAGGCAACCGCTATTACCTGGTGGTGGAGACCGAGGAGGAACCCCAGCAGGTGCTGGACGCCCTGCAGGGCATCGCCAAACTGGGCTCAAGGGAGTCCTTGCCGCTGCTGATTGCCCGGGCCCTGCCCGGCGTGGCGCTGGAACATCTGGCCATCCCGCCCCAGGAGTTGCCCCGGCGGGCGCATTGCCTCTATTTCCAGATCAACCATCACGGCGATCAATGGGGCAATGTGGTGAAAGGCAACAATTTGGCATTATACTGGGACAATGCGCCGGATGATTTCAAGGCGGAACTGATGGTCGTAGGGAGGTCGTGACCAATGCGTTTACGGGATTGCTTTGCCGAACTGGTGGCCTATGTGGCCTATTTTTTAAAAAGTGACATCCAGAACAGTCTCTCCTACAGCCAGGTGCAGACCGATGTGCAGCGGCTGCTGTCGGAAAGTGACACCATGGTCCGGCAGGGACAGATTTCCAGCGAGGAATATGATGAGGCGCGTTTTGCCATCTGTGCCTGGATCGATGAGTCGATGCTCAATTCAACCTGGCAGGGGCGGATGCAATGGCAGAAGGAACTCCTGCAGCGCCGCTATTACCAGACCACCGATGCCGGCGAGGAGTTCTTTGAGCGCCTCAACCGGCTTGACCAGCAGCAGCGGGGCGCCAGGGAAATTTACTATCTCTGCCTGGCCATGGGTTTCAAGGGCAGGTATCACCAGGAGGGCGACGATCTGCTGCTGGACCAGCTCAAGACCTCCAATCTCAAATACCTGCTGGGCAGTTCGGTGGGCCTGCCGGCCCTGGACCGGACCGAGCTTTTTCCCGAGGCCTACCCGCTGGAGAGCGCCGGTCCCGCCGCCGCAGCCAGACAGAGCATTTTCACCCCGGCGGCCATCGCGGTGTTTATCTCACCTGTGGTGCTGTTTGGGGTGCTTTTTTTCATTTACACGTTCATTTTGAATAATATCGGCGAGAACTTCCTGCAAGCGGTGCCCTGATGAAACAATTCTGGCGAATACTGATAAAATCCCTCCTGGTTATTACGGGCCTGGCCCTGGTCATGCTGCTGGTGGCAGGCCTGGTGCTCATCCTTGACTGGCCCTGGTGGACCGGCTTCTTTTTCCTGCTGCTGCTGTTCGGCGCGGCCATCGGCATTGTTTTAGTCCGCAAGATACTGCGGCGGCGCCGGGAACAGCAGTTCGTGGACCAGATCATCTCCCAGGATGATCTGAAGCTCAAAGCCATGGCGGACCAGGAACGGGATGAGGCGCAGCTCCTCCAGGCCCGCTGGAAGGAGGCCATCGACACCCTGAAAAGCTCCCATCTGCGCAAATTCGGCAATCCCCTCTATGTCCTGCCCTGGTATCTGGTGATCGGGGAGAGCGGGTCCGGCAAAACCACTGCCATCAAAAGCGCCCGGCTCTCCTCTCCCTTTGCCGCGTCAGCCCAGGTGTCGGGCATCTCGGGCACCCGGAACTGCGACTGGTGGTTCTTTGAGCAGGCGATCATTCTCGATACCGCCGGCCGTTATGCCATCCCGGTCCATGAGAGCCGTGACAAGGACGAGTGGCACAGTTTCCTCGGGCTTTTGTCCAAGTTCAGGAAAAAGGAACCGTTAAACGGCCTGATCGTCACCATCTCCGCCAACAAGCTGCTGGAGGCAAGCCCTGAGGAACTGGAACGGGAAGGGCTGCAGATCCGCTCGCGCATTGATGAGATCATGCTGGCCATCGGCAGCAAATTCCCGGTCTACGTCATGATCACCAAATGCGACCTGATCAAGGGCATGACCCATTTCTGCGACAAGCTGCCGGAAAAGGTGATGGACCAGGCCATGGGCGTGGTCAATCCCCAGCACATGAAGGTCTCCCCGGCCTTCTGGACCAATGCGGTGGATACCATCAGTGAACGGGTCGGCAATCTGCTCCTGCGGGTGCTGCATGACACCAAGTCCAAAAAGGTGGACCCGGCCCTGATTCTCTTCCCCAGTGAATTCGAGAGATTACGTGGCGGGCTGCACAGCTTCATGGCCAAGGCCTTCCAGGAAAACCCCTATCAGGAAACCCCGATCCTCCGGGGTCTGTTCTTTACCAGCGGCCGGCAGGAGGGCACCCCATACTCCCATTTTCTCCAGAAGCTGGGCCTGCTGGGGGAAAAGGAGGTGCTGCCCGGCACCAACAAAGGGCTCTTCCTCCATGATTTCTTTGCCCGGATACTGCCCATGGACCGGGGCATTTTCGCCCCCACCACCCGTTCCCTGGAGTGGCAGCGGCTGAGCCGCAATCTGGGGCTTACCTCCTGGGTGGCCCTGATCATCGCCCTCTGCGGTCTGATGAGCTTTTCCTTTGTCAAGAACCTGCAGACCATGCGGGAGGTGCCCAAGGAATTCCTGCAGCAGTCCGGCCCGCTCATGCAGGGGGATGTGCTGATGGATGTGGTCAATCTTGATCAGTACCTGCAGGCCATTGTCCGCATTGAGGAGCGGAACAGAAACTGGTGGATGCCGCGTTTCGGGCTGACCCACAGCATTGAGGTGGAAAGGCAGCTGAAGGAAAAATTCAGCCAGCAGTTCCGCAAGACCTTTCTCATGCCGCTGGACAAGCGGATGGCGGACAGAATGGCGGGCTTCAACCTCTCCACCCCTGATCAGCTGCTCAACCGCCATATCAGCCATCTGGTGCGCCGGATCAATCTGCTGAAAAAGCGGCTGCAGACCAATGATCTCGATACCCTGTCCGGCATGCCCCAGGTGCCTTTTCTCATCCTGCTCTCCCAGGAGCAGCAGGAGCTGATCCCTGAGGTCAGAAAGAAGATGGGCGGCATCTATCTCCATTATCTGCATTGGAATTCAGATGACAGCCAGATCAACCTGGAGCTCACCGAGCTGCAGAACTGGCTGAAATACGCCCTGGCCGCCAAGGGGGGAGGCTTGACTGGCTCATTCCCTGGGCCAACGAACAGGAGGAGCTCGCCCAGGTGACGCTTGCCGACTTCTGGGGCGGCAGCCGGAATGTGCAGGATGATGTCCGGGTGGCCCCGGCCTTCAGCCGCAAGGGCAAGGCGATGATTGACGCCTTTCTGCAGGAGATCGAGGCTGCGCTGCCGGAGCCCGGCCCGTCGCTGATCGCCCGCCAGAAAATGGAATTCGCCGACAGGTACCGCCAGAGTTATCTGGAGGAGTGGCGCAGTTTTGCCGCGGGCTTCGGCCAGGGGGCAAAACGGCTGGCCGGCTATGAGGAATGGCTGCCCATGGCCCAGAAGATCACCTCGCTGTCCGGCCCCTATCTGACCCTGCTTGATAAGATGGCGGATGAGTGCCCGGCAGTGGCCGGGGAGGGTAAAACCGTGCCCGCCTGGGTGGCGCTGACCACCGACCTACCGCAATCTGCGCGCCCAGGCCGAGGTGCTGGGCAGGGCCGAAGGCGGCGGGGGCCTGCTGGCCAAGGCCGAGGAAAAGTCCATGAACCTGATCGATAAGGTGGGACAGAAGCTTGACGGCAACGGCCGGACCGAGAATCTCGAAAACCAGCTGCAGGCCGCTAAAGCGCTCAAGGACTTGCAGAATTCCCTGCAGGAGGTCCTGCCGACGCTATCGCCGCGCAAGGCCGCCTATGATACGGCGGCAGCGGCGTTCCGGGATGAAAAGAACCCCATTGCCACCGCCCGGCAGGCGATTGCCAGGATGAAAGCCTACATGACCTCCGGCAAAAAGGATGAGGATGTCTTCTGGGCGCTGATCAATGGTTCCGTTGACTTTCTCTGGGATTTTGAACGGGTCGAGGCCGCCTGTTATCTGCAGGACCGCTGGGAAAAGGATGTGCTGGTCGAGGTGCAGGGCATCAGCGACCAGCAGAAGGTGATGCAGCTGCTGCTTGACGAGGACGGCTTTGCCCTGAAGTTCGTCAAGGGGCCGGCCGCGCCCTTTGTCAGCAGAAACCCCAGTAAAGGGTATTATGCGGTGCAGGCCCTGGATGGCCAGATTGCCTTTGAACCGGCCTTCTTCACCTTTCTCACCAAGGGGGTGAGCGCCAAGAGAACGGTCCAGGCCAGTTATGCTGTGTCCATCAAGGGACTGCCCACGGATGTCAACCCGGAGGCCCTGATCAAACCCCATGCCACCCATGTTGAGCTGCAATGCGCCAGCGGCGGCGTCAAGCTGGATAATTTCCAGTTCCCGGAGATGAAAAGCTTCCAGTGGGCGCCGGAAACCTGCGGGGATGTGATCTTTGAAATTGAGGTGAGCAATCTGGTGCTGACGAAAATCTACAAAGGCAGCCGGGCCTTTGTCAGCTTTCTCGAGGATTTTAAAACCGGCCAGAAGTCCTTTTATCCCGGCGACTTCCCCGAGCAGAAAGAGGAGCTGGGGCGGCTGGGGATAAAATATATCAAGGTCAACTATCAGTTTACCGGCAACGGCCCCATTCTCCAGCTGCAGCAGGCCTCGCCGGGCCAGGTGCCGTCGCGTGTGGCGCAATGCTGGGATTAGGCAGATCCCCCGGGAGCTGGCAGTGGCATCTTTCCGGCAAGCATCCGGTGGCCAAGGATTTCTTTGTCATCGGCGACAAAAATCCCATGGCAGAGGCCTTTGCCCAGTGGATACGGCTCGGCACCGAACAGAACACCGCCGGCCGGGAGCTGCTCGTTGCCAACTGTTCGTGGCGGTTCTGGGCCAAAACCGGCAGCAGACAAACCCTGGTCTGCGGGGTGATGCGCAACAGCTGTGATTTCATGGGCCGGCCCTATCCGCTGCTGGTCATGGGCTCGGGACTGCTGGACAAATGGGAGGAGAACTGGGAGCTGCTGCCCCTGGCCTGTGAAGGACTGTGGAGCCAGATGGAACAGCTGGCCACCAAGAATTACCAGGGGCTGGACCGGCTCAAGGATGATCTGCTCATGCTCCGGCCGCCCCAGGCCCGCTGGCAGGATCTGCACCGGCAGAGCGCGGAGCTGCTGGACGGATTGTTGCCCGGCGACCTGCCGGTGCCTGGGGCCGCTGCCCAGGACGCCCTGTTCCTGCCCCTGCGCTGCGCGGACCATGGCGATCCCTTTGCCCTGATCATCCAGCTGCACCGGGTGCTGAAAGAAAAAATCAGGGTGGTGCCCAATACCCTGTTTGTCGGCGGACCCCTTGAGCAGCCTGGCCTTGCCCTCTTTACCAGGCCGCTGCATATCGGTGATTTTGCCCGGATGTGGCAGCCTCTGACAGATATATGATCTTTTTATTTGAAATGGGAGATTTGCAGGTGATACAAGATAATATGCTGGTTGCCGCACCTACCCAAAAAAAGTTGTATATCCGGCATGCTCCGGCCTGCCGCAACGATTGCTGAAAGGATAGCTCTGGTGAACGCAAAAGAACTGATCAAAGCAGGCCATCTCAGCCGAGGCCAGGCAGCAGCTGGTGGACGCGGTGCGGGATAAACCTGGCGATATGGCGGCCCGCACCCTGCTGTTTCAGGTGCTCTGCTTCCTCGGGGAGTGGGACAAGGCGGACCGTCATCTGGAGGCCATAGCCACCCAGGACCCCAGCCGGGAGGCAGGGGTTATCGGCTATCGCAACCTGATCCGGGCGGAAAAGGAGCGGCTTGCCGTCCTGGAAGCGGGCGGCTGCGCCTCCTTTCTCACCGAACCGCCGGCCTATCTCGCCCTTTATTCCGCCATCCGGGCGAAACTGGCGGCAAAAAAGGCCGATGAGGCGGAAGAGCTCTGCCAACAGCTGGCCGGGCAGATACCCGCCATCTCAGGCATGGCCAACGGCAGCCCCTTTGCCGGTTTCCGCGACACCGACAGTCTGCTTGCGCCGTTTCTGGAGGTGATGGCCCATGAGCGCTATCTGTGGGTGCCCTTTGCATCCCTGCGGGAACTTGCCATCACCCCGCCCAAAACCCTGCTTGATCTGCTCTGGGTTTCGGCCCATGTCACCACCTGGGAGGGCTATGCCATGAACTGCTTTCTGCCGGTATTGTACCCGGGTTCCTTTCTCCTGGAGGATGAGCGGATCAGGCTGGGGCGGATGACCGACTGGATTTCTCTCGGCGGCTCCCTGGCCCGCGGGGTCGGACAGCACGTCTTTGAGGTGGGTGGACAGGATATGGCCATCCTGGAGCTTACTGATGTCACCTTCAACTTTCCGCAAATGACAACCGACGATGAAGAGAAACATTGATATTGAAGCGATACTGGCCCCGCTGCCCGGCGACAACCCGGCCGGCGAATATCTGCGCTACAGTCCGGTTTATGACGAGATCCAGGAGGCGAGAAGGGCGGACGACCTGCTGGCCCGGGGTGACTGGCAGCATGAAATCAAGACCTCGGACTGGGACCGGGTGCTGACGCTCAGTGTGCAGGCCCTCACGGAAAAGACCAAGGACCTGCAGATTGCCGCCTGGCTGCTTGAGGCCCTGACCTATACCGAAGGTTTTGCCGGCGTCAACGCGGGGCTGACCATCATCACCGCCTATCTGCAGAATTTCTGGGAGCATCTGTACCCCGGCATGGAAGATGATGATCTGGAATTCCGCATCGGTCCCCTGGAGTTTATCAATGACAAGCTCTGGCTGCCGATCAAACAGATCCCGGTCACGGACAGCGCGGCCACCCCCGGCTATTCGTGGATGAAGTGGCAGGAATCCCGGCAGGTGGGTTCGGAAAAGGACACCCTCAATCAGTATGGCGATGTGGACGATGACAAGAAACGCCAGCGCCAGGAACTGATCGCCGAGGGGAAATTGCCGGCCGAGGAGTTTGACGCCGCGGTTGCCGCCTCCGCCAAGGCCTTTTATGTCGCCCTGGCCGGGGATGTCGCCGCCTGTCTGGCCCGGTTTGCCGAGCTCGACCGGATGGTGGATGAGAAATTCGGCCGGGAGGCGCCGCGGCTGGCGGAATTGAAATCCTCGCTGGCCGATTGTGAGCAGCTGGTGGCCAGAATACTCAAGGAAAAAAGGGAAAAGGAACCTGATGCGGTGCCTGCCGCGGCAGAGGCCGCCCCTGAGCAAACCCAAGGGGCGGCAGACGTCCCTGCCCGGGATGCCGCCCCCCGCCAGGCGGGGCAGGCGGAAGGCGTGCCGGCTGCCGCAGGTTGGGCCGCGGCCGCGGTGCTGCCGCCTGGTCAGTACCAGGTCAACCGTCTGCTCGGTTCCGCCGGCATGGAAGAGGCGGTATGGCAGGACGCCCTGGCCAAGCTCAAGTCCGGCGGCATCAAGCCGGCCCTGGAGCAGCTGCTCGGGGCCTCCTGCAGCGCCCAGTCCGTCAGGGAAAAAACGAATTTCCGTCTGCTCATGGCCCGGCTCTGTCTGAAGGCCGAACGGCCTGACCTGGCCCGGCCCATCGCCGAAGGGCTCCATGCCCTCATCGGCGAGCTGCAGCTTGAGCGCTGGGAGTCGCCCATCTGGATAGCCGAGGTGCTGGAGACGCTGTACATGTGCCTCATCGTTGAGGGGGCCTCGGATGATGATCGCTACCGGGCCAGGGAGCTGTTGACCAGGCTCTGCACCCTGGATGTGACCAAGGTAATCTAGGGTTCTCCTGACTGAGGCCGGGCCGGGATGAATGGCAACAGCGCATAATGAAGGGATGCATGTGGTTTTGGAAAGACCTTGTAGTATTTGGAAAATGAAAAAGGAGGAGTAACATGGCAAAAGAAAGTCTGCAGCATACCCTGGACAGGGTACGCGCTCCGAGGGTCCAGATCACCTATGATGTGGAGGTGGGGGATGCCATCGAGATGAAGGAGATACCGTTTGTGGTCGGGGTGCTGGCCGACCTGTCCGGCAAGCCGGACAAGCCCCTGCCCAAGCTGAAGGAGAGAAAATTCGTCGAGATCGACCGCGACAATTTCAACAATGTCATGGAGGGCATGAAACCGCGTCTCGCCTATCAGGGTCGACAACAAGCTGACCAATGACGATTCCCAGATGGCGGTTGAGCTCCGGTTCAAATCCATGGATGATTTTCATCCCGAACGGGTTGCCGAGCAGATCACCCCGGTGCGCAAGCTGGTGGATGCGCGGCGCAGGCTTTCCGAACTGCTCAACAAGCTGGACGGCAATGACAAACTCGACGAACTGCTCCAGGATGTGATTTCAAACAGCGATTCCCTGGAGAAACTGGGCAAAGAGGCCGGTGTGGGTAAAAAGGAAGATGAAAAGGATAAAGCGTAAAGGAGGTAGCAAAGATGGCCGGAAATGAACAGCAGGTCCAGCCGGAGGCCGCTCAGGCAACCACAGTGCAGGAAGAAAAAAGCCTCCTGGACCAGATCATCGAAGAAGGGCGTCTGGCCCGTGAGGAAAGCCAGAAGCCCTGGGCCAAAGACATCGTAGGCGAGTTTGTCTCGCAGATCATGGAGGGAACGATAACGGTTTCCAAGAATACCGAGGCCATGATCAATGCCCGAATCAGCGAGATCGACAAGCTGATTTCCGCCCAGCTCAACGAGGTCATGCATCATCCGGATTTCCAGAAACTGGAGGCCTCCTGGCGCGGGCTGTCATACCTGGTTTCCCAGTCGGAAACCGGGGAGAAGCTGAAGATCAGGGTGATGAATGTCAACAAGAAGGACCTGCTCAAGGACATGGAAAAGGCCACGGAGTTTGACCAGTCCGCCCTGTTCAAGAAGATCTATGAGGAGGAGTTCGGCATGTTCGGCGGCGCGTCCTATGGCGCCCTGATCGGCGACTACGAATTCAGCAACCATCCCCAGGACCTTGCCCTGCTGGAGAAAATCTCCCAGGTGGCGGCCGCGGCCCATGCGCCTTTCCTTTCCGCGGCAGCCCCGCAGCTGTTCAACTTGGAGAGCTTTACCGAGCTGGGCGAACCGCGGGACATGGCCAAGATCTTCCAGAGCGTTGAGTACGCCAAATGGAAGTCCTTCCGGGAATCCGAGGATTCCCGCTATGTGGCCCTGGCCATGCCCCATATTCTGATGCGTCTGCCCTACGGCAAGGCCAATGTGCCGGTGGAGGCCTTTAATTTCGAGGAGCAGGTGGACGGCACCGATCACAACAAGTATCTGTGGGGCAATGCCGCCTATGCCCTGGGCACCCGGCTGACCGATGCCTTTGCCAAGTATCACTGGTGCGCCGCCATCCGGGGCGTGGAGGGCGGCGGCCTGGTGCAGGGGCTGCCCGTGCATACCTTCAAGACGGACGAGGGTGATGTGGCGCTCAAGTGCCCCACCGAGATCGCCATTACCGACCGGCGGGAAAAAGAGCTGGCCGATCTGGGCTTTGTCCCCCTGGTCCACTGCAAGGGCACGGACTATGCCGCCTTTTTCAGCACCCAGTCGGCCAACAAGCCGAAGACTTTATGATACTGATGCGGCCAATGCCAATGCCCGGCTGTCCTCGCAGCTCCAGTACATTCTCGCCGTGTCCCGGTTTGCCCATTACCTGAAGTCCATGATGCGCGACAAGATCGGCAGCTTCATGACCCGCAAGAATGCCGAGGATTTTCTGAACCGCTGGATCAACAATTATGTCCTGCTGGATGATAATGCCGGCCAGGAGATGAAGGCCAAGTATCCCCTGCGGGAGGCCCGCATCGATGTCAGCGAGGTGCCGGGCAAGCCGGGGGCCTACCGGGCGGTGAGCTTTCTCAAGCCGCACTTCCAGCTGGATGAGCTGACCGTTTCCCTGCGGCTGGTTGCCGAGCTGCCGCCGCCGGCCAAGGGATAAGCTGTTGAGCTGAAGCTGATAAGCTGTTAAGCTGATAAGCAATGAGCAATGAGCCATGAGCTATTAAGCCATGAGCTATGAGACGGAAAAAAACTAAAAAAAGGAGGAAAAATTATGCCGGCTGATAATTTTTTGAAAATCGAAGGGATTGATGGTGAAAGTACTGATGATAAGCACAAGGGGTGGATCGAGGTTCTTTCCTACAACTGGGGCGTTTCCCAGATGGCATCCGCCTCGGCAAGTTCGTCCGGCGGCGGAACGACCCAGCGTGTCGATCTCCAGGATCTGAGCATTGTCAAGCTGCTGGACAGTTCTACCCCCATGTTGTTTAAATCATGCGCCAAGGGGGACCATATCAAGGAGGTGAAACTCGAACTCTGCCGTGCCGGCGGGGACAAGCTGACCTACATGGAATATACCCTGAACAATGTCGTTGTCAGTTCGGTCAGCACCGGCGGCGGTGGTGGCGGAGAACCGACCGAATCCGTGACCTTCAACTACGGGAAAATCAAATTAAACTACATCAAGCAGAAACGGGCGGACGGCGCCGGTGGCGGCAATGTACCCGCCGGTTGGGATCTGGAAGCCAATAAGCCGTTCTAATTTTTTTTGTCATTGTGATGAAGCACATGCAGGGCGCCCAGGCGTCAATTCTGGACAGGCTCATGGATCAGGAACCTGCTGTCACCCATGAGCCTGCTCAGCAGCTTTTCTCCGTTGGCCAGATCAAGGATGCCGTAGCGCGGGATCTGGAAAATCTCCTCAATACCCGGAGAAATATCATTACCCCGCCTGCTTCGTACCGGGAGGTCGGCAGCTCCCTGTTTGTCTATGGCCTGCCTGATTTCACCAGCCGGAATCCGGCCCACATCGCGGTGCGGTCCCAGTTGCGGCTGGAGATTGAAAAGACCATCGCCCGTTTTGAATCGAGGTTGAAAAATGTTGCGGTGCATATTGATTCCCCCGGGGCCACGGGCAGAAATCTGCAATTCAGAATTACCGGGGTGCTGGTGGTGGAATCCATCTCCGAACAGGTGGTTTTCGACACCAGTTTTGATTTGAACAGAAGCAGATATTCCATCTTGAAGTAGTGAAAAGTGAAAAGTGAGGAGCGAGGAGTGAGGAGAGAGGAGTTAGGAGTGCGTAGGGGCGGTTCGGGAACCGCCCTGGGTGAGTAGGGGGGGTTGGAAACAGCCTATTCTGTCTCCTGTCTCCTGCCTCCGGTCTCCTGATGAACAGCCATGGATGATGCACTGCTGAGCTATTACGAACGGGAACTGAGCTATGTCAGGCAGATGGGGGCGGAGTTTGCCCGCAAGTATCCCAAGATCGCCGGCCGGCTTCTCCTGGAGCGCGACAGGTCGACGGATCCCCACACGGAAAGGCTGATCGAGGCCTTTGCCTTTATCAGCGGCCGTATCCACAAAAAAATTGATGATGATTTCCCGGAGATCACGGAATCCTTATTCAACATCATCTACCCCCATTACAATAATCCGATTCCGTCCCTGACCATTGTCCGTTTTGAGCCGATCATGCAGAACATCTCCGAGGCGGGCTATCTCATCGACCGGGGCACCAAACTCTATTCCCGGGCGGTCAACAGCACTCCCTGCCAGTTCCGCACCTGCCAGCCGGTGAACATCTGGCCGGTGGAGGTGGTTTCCGCCGGTTTCAAGGATCCCAAGGTGCTGAAGAAAGGCGCCCAGCAGGCCATTCATCTCCAGCTCAGGACCAATAACAAGATTCCTTTTTCCAGCCTGACCTGGCAGAATCTGCGCTTTTTTCTGCATGGCCAGCATGAGCACGTCTTTAACCTCTACGAGCTGCTGTTCAATAATGTCTGCCATGTGGAATGCGAAGCGCCGGGCGGCCAGGGACCAGGGCGCAGCATCTCCCTGGGAGCGTCAGCCATCGGCCCGGTGGGCTTTGAAGATGATGAGGGTGTCCTGCCGTTTTCCAAGCGGTCCTTTCCCGGCTACCGGCTGCTGTTCGAGTACTTTTCCTTTGCCGAGAAGTTTCTGTTTTTCGATCTGCTGGGGCTGGACAGCTTAAAAGGGATAAAGATCGATGACACCCTGGACATCTGGATCTATCTGAACAGAACCGCCAAAGCCAACCTGGTCATCAACCGGGAGACCTTCTGCCTCAATGCGGCGCCGGCGGTCAATCTCTTTGCCAAGACCGCCGAGCCCATCCGGGTTGAGCAGCGCAAGACCGAATACCAGGTGATGCCGGATATCCGGCGCCAGGAGGCCATGGAGGTATACAGTATTGACCGGGTCACCGCCTCCCTGGGGACCAGGGCCGGGGAGGTGTTCGAATACCGGCCGTTTTACTCCATGCGCCATCACCTGCGGGAGGATGACGAAAACAGCCGGCAGGCCTTCTGGCATATCCAGCGGCGGCAGTCGGAAAGAAAAGGGGACAACGGCACCGATGTCTATCTCTCCTTTACCGATCTTGATTTCCAGCCCGCGGATCCGGGGGTGGAGATCCTGACCATTCATACCACCTGCACCAACCGGGACCTGCCTTCCCGGCTGCCCATCGGCGCCCCGGACGGAGATTTTGATCTGGAGATCGCAGCACCCCTGGCCAGGGTGGTGGGTATCATGAAACCGACTCCCAGCCGCCGGCCCTCTCTGGGCGGGGCGCTGCACTGGCGTCTGATTTCCCATCTGTCGCTTAATTATCTCTCCCTTGTTGAGGGAGGAGAAGAGGCGCTCCGGGAGATTCTCCGGCTCTATGATTTTGATAACTCACCTGCCACCAGGCAGCAGATCAACGGCATCACCCGTCTGACCTCCCGTTACCTCACCAAGCGGCTGGGCAGGTCAATGGGACGGGGGGTGCAGGTGGTCATTGAATTCGACGAAGACAAGTATGTCGGTACGGGCATCTTTCTCTTTGCCAGTGTTCTGGAAAGGTTTCTGGGCCAGTATGTGTCGGTCAATTCCTTCAGTCAGATGGTGGCACGGACCATTCAGAAAAAAGAGGTGTTGAAGGAGTGGGCTCCGAGAAGCGGCAACCGAATTCTTCTCTAGCGGAAAGTCTTTTTGAGGAATTTTATACCTTTTCCTTTTTTAAGGCCGTGGACCTGCTGGAGAAACTGTGCCCGGACAGTAAACCCCTGGGCCAGACCCTGGATCCCCGCCGGGAAGCGGTGCGTTTCACGGTCAGACCCGGCCTGGAATTTGCGCCGAGCGACATCGCCGGTCTCTCTCCCGGCCAGGACGGGGACCCGGTGTCCATGGATGTCGCCTTCCTGGGCCTCATCGGGCCTTCCGGGGTCCTGCCGCACTGGTACAATGAGCTGGCCATTGAGCGCTGGCGAGCCAAGGATTTCAGCTTCACCGCCTTTCTGGACATCTTCCATCACCGGCTCATTTCCCTTTTCTACCTGGCCTGGAAAAAACATCAGTTCCCGGTAACCTATCTGCCCGGGGCGACAGACAAGCTGTCCGGTTATCTGCTGAGCCTGGCCGGACTGGGCACCCAGGGGCTGCGGGGGCGGATCGGCCTGCCCGAGGAGTCCCTGTCGTTTTACAGCGGCCTGTTATCGCGGGGGATTCCCGCCGCCGTCTCCATCGAATCGGCAATTTCCTATTACGCCGGCACCACGGTGAAGGTTGAGCAGTTCATCGAAAGGATGATCCCCCTGTCGCCGGAAGACCAGACCAGTATCGGCGCAGCCAACGCCAGACTGGGGATGGATACGGTATGCGGCAGCTTTATCTGGGATTGCCGGACCAAGTTCCGCGTCAACCTCGGCCCCATGCATCTACCTGAGTTTCTGCGCTTTCTGCCCACCGGCGACCTGCTGCGCCCCATTTTTTCGCTGGTCCGCTACATGGTGGGCATTGAATATGAATTCGAGGTCCGCATCCTGCTGCGGCGCGAAGAGGTGCCGCCCTGCATCCTCGGGGCGCAGACCCCGGCCGCGCCCCGGCTCGGCTGGACGACCTGGAGCAAGAGCCCGGGTTTTGTCCATGGGCAGGACCCAAGTATTACCTTTGCGGAATGAAGCTAATGAGAAACGTTCAAGCGTTCAAGCGTTTAAGCGTTTGGACCGGCGGAACTTTCATCACTGGCGGAGGAAATAACCAAAATGCTTAATTCATCAGGAAAGTCGATGAAGAAATAATGCGCTTTTGAGCTTTTTTGTAGTTGCTAAACAGCTCATCAGCTAAACAGCTTAACAGCTAAAATACGGAGTTTTTCTATGGCCATAGCAAATCTCAAATCACTCATCGGGAAATTGAACACCACCTGCCGCAAGAGTCTGGAGTCGGCCGCGGGGCTCTGCCTGTCCCATACCCATTATGATGTGGAACTGGAACATTTCTTCATAAAGCTCCTTGATATCAACGATACGGATTTGCAGAAGATATTGAGGTATTTCGAGATCAATGAATCCCATCTGGTGGGTGATCTGACGAGAACCATCGAGGAATTCAAGCGGGGCAACTCCCGCACGCCGTCCCTTTCCCCCCGCATCCCACAGATGATCCAGGAGGCGTGGCTGGTGGCCTCGGTGGATTTCGGGGCGGACAGCATCCGCTCAGGCCACATCGTCCTCGCCCTGCTGGCCAATGATGAGGCAGCCAGGGGGCTTGCGGCCAGTTCGTCGCTGTTCAAGAAAATCTCGGTGGAGACCCTGCGGCAGTCTTTTGCTGATCTGACCGCAGGCTCCGTGGAAGAAAGCGAGGCGGTCGCCACTGCCGGGGCGCGTCCGGCTTCGGCAGGCGGGGCCGCAGGCGTGGCGGCGGGCAAGGGACAGGCCCTGGCCCAGTATACCGATCAACCTGACCGACAAGGCGAAAAAGGGGGAGATCGATCCGGTGCTGGGCCGCGATGTGGAGATCCGCCAGATGGTGGATATCCTCATCCGGCGGCGGCAGAACAACCCCATTCTCACCGGTGAGGCCGGGGTGGGCAAGACCGCGGTGGTCGAGGGCTTTGCCCTGCGCATCGCCGAGGGTGACGTGCCGCCGCCCCTGCGCGGCGTGGCCATCCACACCCTTGATCTGGGGCTGCTGCAGGCAGGGGCCGGCATCAAGGGCGAGTTCGAGGAACGGCTCAAACAGGTGATCAACGAGGTCAAGGCCTCCGTGGTGCCGATCATCCTGTTCATCGACGAGGCCCACACCCTGATCGGCGCGGGCGGCTCGGCCGGGGCCGGCGATGCGGCCAATCTCCTCAAACCGGCCCTGGCCCGCGGCGAGCTGCGCACCATCGCCGCCACCACCTGGGCGGAATACAAGAAATACTTTGAAAAGGACGCGGCCCTGGCCCGCCGGTTCCAGGTGGTCAAGATCGAGGAGCCGGATGAGGACAAGGCGATGATGATGATGCGGGCCATCGCGCCCTTTGTCGAGAAGCATCACAAGGTGATGATCACCGACGAGGCCCTGCGGGAATCGGTGCGCCTCTCCCACCGCTACATCTCCGGCCGCCAGCTGCCGGACAAGTCGGTCAGTGTGCTGGATACGGCCTGCGCCAGGGTGGCCATCGGGCTCACCACCAGCCCGGCGGTGGTGGAGGCGGCCAGCCGGCGCATCGGCCAGATCGAGCGGGAGGCAAGGATTCTGGATAAAGAGGTGCTGATGGGCCAGGACCATAGCCAGCGTCTGGCGGAACTTGCCGTCGACAGGGAGGCCACCGAAAAACTGCTGGCCGGGCTTACCAAAAAATGGCAGGCGGAGATGGAGGTGGCCGGGGGCATTGTCGCCACCCGGCAGGAGATGCTGGCCCTCTATGAAAAGAATCCGGTTGATCCCGTGCTGGCTGGCAAGAAGGAGGAACTCGCGAAGATGGAGGCGGCACTCGCCGTTGTCCAGGGGGAGGAGGCACTGGTGCAGATCTCGGTGGACGCGGACACCATCTCCGAGGTCATTTCCGGCTGGACCGGCATCCCCACCGGCAGAATGCGGGCCGATGAGATCACCACGGTGATGAATCTCGATAAACTGCTGGCTGAGCGGGTCATCGGTCAGGATCACGGCCTCAAGGCCATGGCCCAGACCATCCAGACCGCCCATGCCGGGATTGAAGACCCCTCCAAACCCACCGGGGTCTTCATGCTGGTGGGCCCCAGCGGGGTGGGCAAGACGGAAACCGCCCTGGCCCTGGCCGATCTGCTTTACGGCGGCGAGGAGAACGTCATCACCATCAACATGTCCGAGTACCAGGAGGCCCATACCGTTTCCAGCCTGAAGGGCTCGCCCCCCGGCTATGTGGGTTACGGCGAGGGCGGGGTGCTCACCGAGGCGGTGCGGCGGCGGCCGTACAGCGTGGTGCTGCTGGATGAGGTGGAAAAGGCCCACAATGATGTCATGGAGCTCTTCTACCAGGTCTTTGACAAGGGCACCCTGGAGGACGGTGAGGGCCGGCGCATTGATTTCAAGAACACCCTGATCATCCTCACCTCAAACCTGGGCACCGCTACCATCATGAAGGTCTGCGCCGATGACGAGACCAAGCCGGGGGCCGAGGCCCTGGCCGAGACCCTGCGGCCCGAGCTGCAGCAGCATTTCAAGCCCGCCTTCCTGGGGCGGCTCAAGGTTATTCCCTATTATCCCATCACCGATGACAACCTGCGCAAGATCGTGCGCCTCAAGCTCAACAAGGTCGGCAAGCGGATGCTGGAAAACCGCAATACCCGCTTCGTCTATGGCGATGACGTGGTTGAGGCCATCGCCGGCCGCTGCACCGAGGTGGACAGCGGGGCGCGCAACATCGACCATATTATGTCCCATACCCTGCTGCCGGAGATGAGCCGGGAGCTGCTTTCCCGCATGGCAACCGGCGAGCAGATCAGTGAGGTGAAGGTGACGGTGGGGGATGCGGGGTTTGTTTATGAGGTAAGCTGATGAGCTGATGAGCTGTTGAGTTGATGAGGGTTGAGATTTTTTGATGTTGCTTATCAGCTTAAAGGCTTAATGGCATAACAGCTCGTCAGCTTAATAGCTTAATAACTTATCAGCTTGGTGAGATGAGAACAATGCGACTGGAGAAATTTTTTAGCGGGAATGTTCTGGATTTTTTTACTGTCAATAATGTCACGGCCAAACCAAGCGCTGCGGACAGAAAGCTGGTCGAAGATAAAATAACCGAACACATGGCGAATATAAATAAAAATGCCGTGCCGTTATTTTATGCGACCAAGGTGTTGAATAACACTTTACAGCTCCAGCCAAATCAGAAAATTGCCAATCTGCCGGAATATGACATCATCATCCATGCCAATAAACCCAGAGACAGATGAACATATAGAGTTGTTCTATCTGGACTGGCAACCGAAAATAGTACCAGAACCATTAATCTCAAGAGTGAAAAGACGACAAGCCAGCCTCTTTTTTTTATGACAGCAATGATGAATGGTTGCTCTCTGGATTTTAAAGGAGATAGGCAGGCCCCTTTAATCAGTCATATGAATGCCATGGGCGTAAAAATTTCTGAGGCGGAGAAACTGTTGTTGACCGAGGAGGGAGCGCTGGAGGCGGATTATGACCTGCGCGCCCAGCATATGACCAAAGACGCCAAGAAAATTGTGCAGCCCGATCCGTTGAAATTTGTTAAGCCCCAGTTGGGGAAGGGGTTGCAGCCCAGTCAATACAGGGATGTTTTTGGCGAAAAGAAAGCGCAGGCGACAAGCGAATTTGCAGGGTTGATAGAGAAGCAGAAATTCTATAAACAAAAGTGGAACACCAATAAACGGATAGAATTTCTTGAAACAAGAATCCAATGTTACGGCATACAGGGATGTCAAGGTAGGGTGGACGTTCTATATGAGCCGTAAATTAATAGGAACAGTGAGATATCGCGATCATTTCTATAGCAAAAATTGGAAAGAATTTTTTTATTTCCACATCCTGCCGCCGGTGGAGATATTCCCGGACACAACATACCTCAATGTCTACAAGGTTTGATCCGGGTTGGCATGGTGCTCAGCTTGGCAAGCTTTCGATGCATCCTTCTTTCCTGACCGGTCATGCCATGCGATGCGGATATCCCGTGCCCCCCATAATTGATCCGTCACGCCCCAGCCGGCGGTGATCGAGCAGCAACTGGCCAGCAGCCGGCTGGTTTTCCCCTATATTCCCGGGCCTCTCACCTTTCGCGAGGCCCCGGCTATTCTCGCCGTCCTGCGCAAACTGCGGCACACGCCGGACGTGCTCATGTGCGACGGCCAGGGTATTGCCCATCCCCGCCGCCCCGATGAAAAATCTCCCGGTTGCCGGCAACCAGCAATTCTTTCCCTGCAAATGGGTTGAAAAAAAAATAATCTGACCATATATTTAGAATTTGTTAAGAAATGATTCAGACAATTCTGACTGTTCCTTTACTGGTTCCTTTGCCGTATTGGTATTCAGAATGACAACAGTTGTTTTTCAACGAACGGCTTTTGCTTCATACCCCACAGCAGCCGGTCCAACTGGCAGCACCCGCAGCCGGGGCGGACACGGTTCCCGGCAGGATGAACAGTGCATAACGGCTGAGGGTGATTTTGTCTGATCTGGAAGAAAGAGGCCAACGGAGTCAGGGATGGAATCGCGTGCACGTTCGACGATCCTGCATATTTATTTTTTCTGCACATTTATTGTGGTGCTGCTGCTGTGCCGGAATTATCTCAGGGAAATCCCGTTTGCTGACCCGTGGACAGTTTTCTTCACCTTTCTCACCTATCTGAGCTATGGCGCGATCTATCTGCTGCCTGCCGCTGTTCTGACCATCCTCGTCCACCGGTTGCTCGTCGGCTGGGAACAGGGGAAAAGGCAGGTGCGCCGCTGGCGCTGGGGGCTCGTCTGCACTGTTGCCGTGCTGACCACCTCGGCCACGACCATCCTGCTCTTTGCCGATCAGCTGATTTACCGGATTCTGGGCTTTCACCTCAACGGCTTTGTCTGGAATCTGATCACCACCCCCGGGGGGATCGGTTCAATGGGGGGGACGGTGACGGCCAACGCCACCTACGGGGTCATCTCAACCGGTTTTGTGCTGCTGCAGATACTGCTCATGGCCCTCATCCACCGGGGCTGGCTGCGCAGCGGGAGGGCCGGCCGGCATCTGCCGCTGCGGCTTAGTCTGCCGGGCAGGAAATTCTTTGTTGCGGCAATCATCGGCATGGCGCTGACCCAGAGCACCATTTACGGCCTGAGCAACCTGCAGAACCGCGGGCCGGTTCTGGATGCCGCGCGGGCCTTTCCCCTCTATCAGCCCCTCACCTTCAGGGGATTGGCCAAACGTCTCGGCTACCCGGTGCAGCAGAATCCGGGCCTCAGTATTGAACAAAAAGGCGGCCGCCTGGTCTATCCCCTGGCAGCGCTTGCCATGCAGCGGCCGGCAAAACCGTTGAACATCGTCTGGCTGGTGGCGGAATCCTGGCGCTGGGACATGCTGGACCCGGAAATCATGCCGGCGACCTGGGCCTTTGCCCATCAGGCCAGTTTCTTCAGGCAGCATTACAGCGGCGGCAACGGCACCCGCATGGGCATGTTCACCATGTTTTACGGCATCCACGGCGCCTACTGGTTCCGTTTTCTCGAGGAGCGGCGCAGTCCGGTGATCATGGATGTGCTGCAGCAGCAGGACTATCAGCTCAGCATGTATACCAGCGCCAAGTTTTCCTACCCGGAGTTTGACCAGACGATCTTTGCCCGGGTGCCGAAAGCTGCGCTGCACGAAGCGGATGAAGGGTCAGGCTGGCAGAGTGACAGAAAAAACGTGCGCGACATGCTCTCCTTCATCAGGCAGCGGGACCCGGCCCGTCCTTTCATGACCTTCATGTTTTTCGAGTCGCCCCACGCCCGCTATTATTTCCCGCCGGAGGACGCCATCAGGCAGCCCTATCTTGAAAACTTCAACTATGCCACCATGTCGCTTGACGATGATATCGGTCTGATCCGCAACCGCTACGCCAACGCCTGCCATCATCTTGACAGCCAGCTGGCGCGGGTCATCGCTTTTCTGCGGGAGGAAAAGCTGCTTGATTCGACCATTGTCGTCATCACCGGCGACCATGGCGAGGAGCTTCTGGAAAACGGCAACTGGGGCCACAATTCGGCGTTTACCGAGCAGCAGACGCGGGTTCCGCTGATTATCCGGGTGCCGGGCGCGGGGCATCAGGAGATCGGCTGGCTGACCTCCCATCAGGACATCGTCCCGACCCTGCTGCCGCTGCTCGGGGTGGAGAGCCCGGCCGCCAGCTATTCCCTCGGCTACAATCTCCTGGCCCAGCCGGGAGCGCAAGTATGCCGTGGTAAGCGACTGGTCACGGCTCGCCTATGTGGACAGCATGCACAAGGCGGTTTTCCCCCTGGAAAATACGGCCCTTGAGCAGAGCCGCTTCACCACCCGGGATGATAAGGAACTGGTGGATCCGGCTGTCTTCTGGCGCAGTCACAGGGCTGAGGTGGAGGCGGTGGCGCAGGAGTTGACGATATTCCAGGAACAAATGAATTGACCACCGGAATCAATCGGGTGGCTTGCCAGGCCCATCTGCCGGGCAAAGCGCGATAACAAACGGAAGTTCTAATTATTGCGCCCCTGGCACCGGCAGCGGACCCGTCGCGGGCAAGGTGTAATCCCGTTCAATTGCCACACGAATCTGCCGGCGGCCTTCCAAGGGGTCGATCTTGGCTATCGCTTCGATACATGCGACCTCCGCGGCCAAGTCGGCATCCTTGATGCTGTCCTTCAGCCACCGGGAGTAGTCCCCCGCACGGCGATGGTGCTCCCAGGTCGCGTCGTCGACACCGTCTGCGAGCTGCAAGAACAGTATCAGGTTCTGCGCTCGCAGGTTGAGCTTCTTCTCCGGCCCCTGGAAGTAGAAGCTCCGTTCTGGCGGCAGCTCGCCTTCCGCGTATTTGCGCTGATGACGGCGGCGCTCCTGCTGGCACGGGTGAGTTTTTACGACTTGGGGCGGAGCTTTACCGGTTCGCGTCCAGTGCAGCACTTCTCCCATGGCAGGTGGTTTGTTGTTCCAGATCGGTATCGGCGTTTTTCCCGCTTGGGCAAAATGCTGCAAAATGTCTGCTGCTTCAGGGCCAATTGCCAGCAGCGTATCGAGCCGCCCCAGGATGGCGGCCGACAGCAGATCCGGGTGTACGGTGATCAGCACAATGCTTATCAACTCGTCGGGAAGCATGCCTTCCGGCGGCAGCCATTCTGCCGGCAGCAGGTGGTGAGCTTCGTCGAGGATCAGCCAGTGCGGCCGGCCGAGCTGCGCCCGCATTTGCAGCAATTGCGGCAGCAACTTGAGAAAGAACGGTGGCCGATCGGGGATCGGCATGCCCGTCATCGAAACCACCACGCTCGCCTCGGGGTTTTCGAGCACCCGCAGCACTTCGCCTAACTGCGGCGCCGCCTTGGGGCCGCCCAGGACGACGGCTTGCTCGAAGTTCTCGTAATCCCCCTCGGGATCAATCAGGCAAAATTGATACCGCCCCTCGACAATCGTCTCCACAATCTGGGTTGCCACGGTCGATTTGCCGCTGGCTGAGGGGCCCGCAATGAGCACACTGGGACCGTACGGAGGCAGGCACACGGGCCCATCCTCACCAACGCCGAGCTCCAGGTGATGCCACGTGAGTTTACCATCCAAATCCGCCAGGTCACTGGCGATCATCCGTTCGATGAGCTGCGCCACGCCCTGCCCGTGATCGGCGGGAGTTACCCAATCGACGGCTTCCTTGAGGGCCGTGAGTGCATTCGAGACGGCGGCGGAGAACTCGCACAGTTTCAGCATCGCATGGTCATTTTCTGCGTCTCCCACCCCTACTGCGTTGTGCGGCGAAAGTCCCATCTTCTTTAGCGCCGCAGTCAGCCCGCTGGCCTTGTTGACGCCGGCCGGCAGCACCATCACGGAGCCCTTATTAAAGATGATTTGCAATTCCAGGCCAAAATTCTGGATGGTTTTCAGCACGAGTTGCTGATGAGGCTCATACGTCGCCACAATCACCCGGCCGACCGAAATGGGCTCGCAGCCATTGGCGCGCAATGCTTCGCTGAACCGCGCCGGCGGAGGTTCGGCCAGCAACAGTTCCTCTTTGGTAGCAGGGTGGTAAAGCAAGGCCCCATTCTCGGCGACCACCCATTCAAACAGTTCCAGGTGCGGAAAGGTTATCTGCAACTGCGGCAGTTCACGGCCGGTTACCAGAACCAGGCGCCGACCGGTGGCCAGCAGGTTTTTGAGTGCCGCAATGGTGGGCGCATCGACCACCCCATTGTGCGCAAGGGTACCGTCGTAATCGGTGGCGAGAATTTGATACCGCATGTCTCCTCCTGAAAACGCTCCATTAGTTTCTGGAATATTTTTCGGTTGATTGTTTTTTCTGATAACAACCTCCTTTTCATAATGATCAGGAATATAAAAGAAATGATATCCGCAAGAAACATGCCCGCGGGCGAAAATGGGCGCGGAAATAAAATTAGGCTTTAATAACGACGGATTAAATAAGCGTGGAGAACAGAAGAGAAGGCAGGCAGGGACTGTTTGGCTTCTATATATGGTGAAGCCCTCAATATATGGAGGTAGGGTTTGAGGGAAAACGGCAGTTAAACTGGCGATCTGGAATTCGGACGCTCTATTCAGCCTTTTCCCCCTCCAGGTGTTCAGCCAGCAGCGCACCAACCGCCTTGCACTCCAGGCCGAAGGGCAGATAGCCCAGATAGCCGACCAGCGGCATGGCAAAGATGTGGAACCCCTGGACAAAGGGGATGGAGTATTCCCAGTGGGCATGGCTTTTGAAATTCCACAGTTCCCAGAAAAATCCGCAGCACAGGGCAGCCAGGGCGGGCAGCCAGACCGGCCGCCAGTCGCCCCGGCCAAGAGGGGCAAGAATGGTGGCCCGGCCGGTCATCTTCTGCAGGGTGACGACCAGCAGCAGGGGCGAGAGCCAGAGCAATGGGAAGAGATAATCGGGCCGCAGGCCGATACCGGCCAGCCCCAGGCTGCTTACGGCAAAAAAGCCAAGGGCCGCATACCTGCCGCCCCGGCAGGTGACCGGCCATGATGCGGCAAGCGGGCCGCTGAGCCGGGGAAATGAGGCCAGCAGCTCTTCGGTGCTGAGCACCGCCGGCAGCACCGTGGCAAAGCAGAGGCTGGCGTGGATGACGTAGGCCAGGGGGCTGAAATCCTCGATCCCCACATAATACCAGTTCTGCACAAACCGGTTGAGATATTCAAAGAACCACCAGAACAGGGCGCTGAGCGGGAAAAGGGCGAGAAAGTAAGCGGTGCGGCCGGTGAGCAGGCAGGTGCCGGTGCGCATTCTGGTAAGCCCGTTGACCACCAGGATGAACCCGAGCCAGAGGGGGAGAAAGGTGTGGGGCTGCAGGGCGGCAAACCAGGGGAACCTGTTCCAGGCCAGCACCCAGCCGGCAGCAAGCAGCATGAGCCCCAGCCAGCCCCACCAGGGCAGAGACCATTTGCCGCCTGTTGTCATGGCCGGCGCGTTGGCTGGCCCTCTGCCCATCTGCACCAGGAACACCCCGGCAACCAGCATACCCAGCAGGACAAGGGCCGCAAACAGCGGCCAGGAGAAGGGGGCGTGGGCCACGTAGCGGGTCAGCGGCGGAAATTCCCAGTACAGGCTGAGGTTTTCCCCGGCCGCCAGGATGCCGAGCAGCGGCAGCCCGGCCAGCAGCACAGCGGGAACGATGACGGTGATGAAGATTTTTTTCATGGTTTCGGCCAGGCTGAAGTGTCTGGAATATTTTGAAGTTGCCATCATTGCAGGGCGGTTCGCGAACCGCCCCTACGTAAAACTGCACGCAATATGACGAGGGGCTGTAGGGGCGGTTCGCGAACCGCCCTTCCCCCAATAGTCCTTTCACGGGTTTAGCCTGTCCGGGTTGAAAAATTCCATGAGGATTCTTTCAATATTGCCCCGGATGGAGCCGGCGGAATTCATGATGAACAGGGTGGCGCCCACGGCAAACAGCTCTTTTTCCATCCTGCTTATGCGCGGCGGGTGGGCGTTTCGGCGCGCCAGTTCTTCCTCGAACATGGGAACGATCTTGTCTTTCATGCGCAGCTCGGTGTCCATGAAAAAGATGGAGATATTGGGGTGCAGATCGCCAATGCGGTCGAGAAAGGCGGCGATATGGTTGGCCAGCACCTGTTTGGGCGGGCTTGATTTGCTCTCCATGTAGAGCAGCGAGCAGTTGATCCTGGCCAGGATGTCGTAATCGCCGCCAACCCCCTGGCCGCGGAATTTCACCCCCCACAGCGCTTCCACCCCCAGCTCCCTTTTCAAGATTTCCGCCAGCAGCCATTCCAGGGTGGCGCCGAAGCTGCGGATCGGCCTTCGGACCAGCCGGAAGCAGCGGCTGTCCGATTTTTCCAGCAGGCCGACAGCCAGCAGAAAGTCAATGTACTCCCCGGCCTTGGCCGGCGAGGTGTAGCGGGTCACCTGGCTGACCGAGAACTGCTCCTGGTGCTTGATGACATCCCGCAGGAAGATCCGGAAGGAGTAATGGCGGAGCTTGCGGTAAAAGCTGTCGAGATGGGGGGCGGCGGGCAGCAGCAGGTCCTGGGGTGGCTGGCTTTTATGGATCGTCAGCCCCCTGGTCTTGAGCAGGCTTTCCAGATCCGGGGAGGTTTTTGCGATGATCGCCCGCAGCCGCTTGATCTCGCCGCGGAGTTTGTCGATTATTTCCGATTCCTTCATGACCAGTGGGGACAGCGGGGGAGAAAACCTGCCGCCCCAGGGGCGGCAGGTCTCTGGTTTTGCCGGCTTACCCGGCAGTCACGGGTTACTGCCCGTTTTCCGTATACATGAGGGTGATGATAACGGTCCTGTTCAGGGCCCGGCCCTCGGGAATGCCGTTGTCATAGGGCGGATTATTGGGGCCGTCGCCCACGTAAGTGATCTGCGAGCCCACGGCGATGCCGGTTTCGAGCATGGCCCCGTAGACGGCGCTGGCCCGGCGTTCGGACAGTTTGATATTGTAATCCTCCTTGCCGATGATATCCGTATGACCGGCGATATCCATCACTGCCGACGGCAGTTGGGACATTCTGGTGATAACCCGGTTGACGATGACCTGGTTGCGGTCCTTCAGATCCGAGCGGTCGAATTCAAAGAGGATCAGGCCGTATTTCTCAATGACCTTGGATTCCAGCTTCTGGGCGAGGCGCTCCTCCCGTCTGAGGAAGTTGATCTTGGTGGGTACTGCCGTGGCAATGGAGAAGGTATTGCCTTCATTGTCCCGGCCTTCCAACTCGGCGGTGATCTGTCCCATCAGGGCGACATTCTGCACGCCCAGGGATTTGATGTCAAAGGCAAAGGAGGCGGGCGGTTTGCCGGTGCCTTCCCTGGTCAGCAGCTCCTTGCCGCCGCCCAGCAGCCTGAGCTGCCATTTCTCGATCACGGTCTGGGCCTCAATTGCCGGAACGATGCGGATTTCACTGGCGTCGCACTCCTCCTCCATGTAGGTGCTGTTGATGGTGTCCAGGATGGCGGGATGAGTGGAATAGATCTCGACCCGCTGGTTTTCCATGACCCCCTCCGGCACCCGGTCGGTGCTCGGCACGCTGGGAAGATTCTGGGCCTTGACCTCCATGCGTGAGGGATCAATGCCCCACACGTATCGCAAATAGGAAAATACCTTGTCGGCGCGGCTGCGGGACAGGTCCAGCCGGCCTTTTTCTTCTCCGGTGTTGGAATTGCAGCCCACAATGGTTATCAGGGCATCCGGGTTGTCCACCAGGCGCCTGCCGATAACGTTGAGGATCTGGTGATACTTCTCCATGGTGTCCTTCAGCTTTTCTATGGCAAATCCCTCTGTTTCCTCGGGCTGGGTGAAGGTGACGTAGCGCTCGGAAATTTCGCTCATGCCGGTGTCAAAATAAACGTAGTTGAGGAATGGCGAGCTGTCCACCATGGTGATCTCTTCGATATTGACCGCGGCCGGCTCGCTGGTAAGGGTGCCGGTGGGCGGATTGAGGAAACGGAAGGTCACGCCATAGCGATGGAAGATGGTGGTGGAGAACTGTTTGAAGATGGGCAGAAAATCACTCGGCTGATCTGGCCTTGCGGATCGAACCGCCCGTGCCCTCGGCAAAGGAGCTGCAGAAAGGGGTCCAGGCCGGGTTTATCCATGTAGTCCACGGCAAAGGCGGTAAAGTTCTTGAGCCCGGCGGATGCCAGCTGCAGGTCCACGGGTTTGATAATGCTGTTGATGTCTTCGCCGTCGGAAAAGATCACCATGAATTTCTGGCTCTTTTCCGGCATGTTGCGGATGATTTTCAGACCTTCCATCATGGCGTCATAGAGATAGGTGCCGTCGGTGGGGTCGGCGTAGCTTTCCTTCAGGGCCAGGCTGAGCAGATGGGAATCACCTGACTGGGTAGTCCTGGTGGACACCCTGGGCCGGCCGGGCTGGTCACTGCTGCCGGGATCGGCAAAGGTGATGATGTGGACATCGTCAATGGGCCGGACCAGGGAGAGGAATTCATCCATGGCGGCAAGCACCGGATTGACGGCCTTGCGCATCTTCATGGAATAGGAGTTGTCCACCACCAGGACGATGTTGAGGCCCTGGTCCCGCTGTTCCGTCACATCCTCCACGGAGACGATCTGGGCCGTCTTGGGACCCTTGGTGATGTGGAAATCCTCTTTCTGCAAGCCGAGGATGGCCTCGTTTTCTTCGTTTAACACCGAGACCAGCACCTTGTTTTCGTTCAAGACGAGAAAGTTCAGTTTTGATTTCACCTTGGGTGTTTCCACCTTCAGGTCTTCATCAAAGCCGAAGCTGCTGTTCGTCCAGGCAAAGACGAACAGCAACAGGCTGAGAAGGAAAACGTTTTTCTTCATGATTTTTCTCCTGTCAATAGGGTGATATGCTTATCATTTAGGGGCCGTTAAAGATAACCATTACATATCTAACCATTTTGTTACGGCCCCTTATGCCGTTTACAGTATTTCGCTGTTACAGTTATTTTTGAATAACGGCTTACATTCTGCAAAACAAACAGCCGGCCCGGGTCGCGGCCACGGCGGCCGGTCTGTCCGGTTGTTTTGAGGATTTGCGCTCCCCGGGAGCCGTGATTGACCACACCTGCGGGACCGGGCGTTAAGCGGTTTGCCGGTATCTTGATTAAGATGTGATGGGGCTGGGGCTCTCCTCTCTCCTGCTATTACCATTATCGCAATTGCCGCATTTTTTCAACCTGTATCGAGATGTTGGCGCGGGGAAAGTCAGCATTGACGCATGGCGGCGACACTTTGGGCAGCGGCCTGGCAGGCAAGTCCATTGTGAGGGGAAGCAAATGGAATGGATTGGTCGACAAGGGCAAAACACTGCTGGGGAAAATATTTTCAGCATGGAAAAAAGCTGGATAAAACCGGATAAGGCGGTATTATGTGTTAGAAATGCAAGGATAAAATTTTTTATGCTCCCGAAGAGACGTAAAACTCGACGTCTCTTCGGGAGTCTACACTTGGCTGGCACCCTTCGTTCACTATCATAAGAGGACACAATGACAATAGAAGCATTTTTCGCTTGGATAAAAAGGCCTCCATCGAAGAGACGCACTGCTGCCATTGCCATTGCTTTCGGTTCAGTGACGTTCGGCGTCACGTCCTACTTATATCAGAACCAAATCGACGAGCTAAAGGAACATACATCCTTATTGAAGGAACAAGTAGAGGCCGCGCAGGCTGAGACGGCTAAATTGAAAATCCAAAGCTTTCATGCGCCCCCTCAACCGATACCACCAGTGTCAATCAAGAATGAGAATATTCGGAAGCTAACCGAGTATCCGAAACCATCACTCACGAAAGTTCTCAACGTCAGAGCTTTGAGTTCGACAAGGTTCAGGCTCGTTTGGAGATGGTCGAGGTGGCGAACCGCCAGTTAGAAGTGGAACTTGCTCGATTAAAAAATGAAGCCGCAGCAGTAACCCAACTTCGCGAAGATATAGCAGCAGCAAATGCAAAGCTCAATATAAGAGGAAGATTACTTGAGGAGGCAAAAAAGTGGGTGACCGCAGATATCAAGAGGGAAATCGAGGGGGAGTTAAAAGTGATCCGGACCCGAGTTTGTCAGTCGATAGTGTCCGTGATAATCCTCATTGTTGTCACGGGGTGCGTTGCGATCGCAAATAGGACTTGTAGGAGTCCCGTCAACTTTGTCCGGGACGTTTACAGCGCAGACGGCAAGACGATCGAGTACGATCTGGATAGTAGCAAGCAATATCGGTCTGTCCGAATCGAGTTTTTTGCCAAGCGTGGGATGACGTTACGGAGTAACACGAAGGTCGTTCTCTCTGGTACGACTGGCACTGTCCATATCCCGGACGATGTGTTCATAGCCCCCGCGCAACGGTGGTTTAACTTCGTCGCAGAAGATCAGGACGGGTGCATAATTTGGGGACTTGTTAACGAAGTCCCGATTCAGAGGAAAGGCAATATCATTGGGATTGACATACCAACCCCCGGAGAAGGCCACGCCTTTGTTATAAAGTAGGACGAAGTTGTCGTGAAGTAGGGCGAAGTTGTCGTGGTGCCTGATATGCGGAGTTCATGCGAATGGCCATGGCCTACATACGCATCGAGGCGGTCGGCGGGGAACGGGCGGTTGTGCTTCGTGGCAAGATTTTTGGGGATTGAGCAACCATCCATGTTGAAGGAAGGGGGCAAGTCTGCCGTTGACTTTTAATTCACAAAAAAGACTAATCAAAAGCCAAAAGCAAACTCCCCCCCCTATCCCGGATGATCCGTCAGGCAAGCATGAAAATTGGAAGGGTGTTTTAGGGCAGGCCGGGGCAGCTTTTGTTTTTATAACTGCCCCAACCCGGAAAAATGATTCCTGCGAAAAAAAATTACAGCAGTTCCAGACCGGAGAAAAAGTAGGGGATTTCAAAGGCGGCGGTTTCCGGGGCGTCGGAACCATGGGTGGCGTTCTCGCCGATGGAAGAGCCGAACTCCTTGCGCAGGGTGCCGGGGGCGGCCTGGGCCGGATTGGTGGCGCCCATCAGGTCACGCCATTTCTTGATGGCGTCGGGGGCTTCCAGCACCATGACGATGCAGGGGCCGCTGCACATGAAATCGGTCAGTTCGCCGAAAAACGGCCGGGCTTTGTGCACATAATAGAAACCCTCGGCTTCGACCCTGCTCAGGTACAGTTTCTTGAGACCGACGACCTTGAAGCCTTCGGCGTAGATCCGGGCGAGAATTTTACCGGCGTTGCCGGCGGCAAAGGCGTCCGGTTTGATTATGGCAAAGGTTCTTTCCATCATTAACTCCTTATCTGCGGTTTTTTTGTATTCCCAAAAAAGAATCGGCTTTTTTAACACCCATCCTGGCAAAAGTCAAGAAATTCGATTTTCAATCCGGCGTTCGCTTGAGAGGTGTTCATCCCTGGTCCCTTAAGCATGCCGCATGGGGGCTTTCGGTTTATGCCGGGGGCAGGGTGGCGTTTTAGGCCATCTTGAAAAATTGCCCTCTGGCCCGATTACTGCAACGCGATGAAAATAAAAGTGCTCAATATGCCTGATATGCGGCTGACATCTGGATTCCGGTTAAAAACCTTCCGGCATGACGGACGTTGCAAAACGTGGTAAATGTCTATTAATAATTGCTCAACTTTCTGACTTGATCTATTTTGTCGGAATAACGATATTTTTGTGACATAGTTGCTGCTTTGATCTCCGTCATGGGAATTCAGGAGACAGGAGACAGAATTCAGAATGGTTGATTTTATTACGTTTTATTCTGGCTCCTGATTTCTGTCTTCTGAATTCTCTGGAAACAAGCTGCGGGGACTAAGAGGATATCAATTTAATTTCAACATGTTACCACAACTCAGAAAGTTGAACTAATTGCTGAGCCCCTTAAGCCTGCGCGGATTTTACAATCAGACAAACGGGCTCCCGCTCCGAATCCGGAGGCGGGAGCCATTGCTGAAGAGATACGAAATGAAGAATGTGCCATTAGCAAAGGTGGTCTGCTGCCTGCTGGTTTTCTCGTTTTTTTGTCTGGCCCGGGCGGAAAGGCTCCTGGCCTGGCCGGTGAGCGGCACGGACAGCCAGGGGCTGGCCTATGTCATCGAGCAGCGGCCGCAGCGGGTTGTCTCCCTGGTGCCCGAGATCAGCGAGATCCTCTTTGCCCTCGGCGCGGGTGACGCGCTGGTGGGCATCACCGAGCATACGGTTTCCCCGGCCGCGGCTGCGCGGAAAAAGGTGGTGGGCGGCTTTTTTGCCCCCGGCATCGAGGAGATTGAGGCGCTGGGGCCGGATCTCATCTTTGCGGCTGACCTGCACGGCGCGGTGCGGGACCATTTTCAGGGTAAATGCCGGCTGCTGACCTTAAACGTCACGGGCATCGACAGCGCCATGGCGCGCATCGAACTGCTGGGCCGGATTTTCGGGCGCGAAGAGGCGGCCCGCGGCATTGTGGCGGAAAATCGCGAGCTGCTTGACCTCGTCGCCCGCAAGGTGGCAGGTATCCCGGCCGAAAAAAGGCAGCGGGTCGTGCGGCTCATGGACGGCGATAGTCTGATGGTGCCGGGCGATGATTCCTTTCAGAATGATTTTATCCGGGCCGCGGGCGCCATCCCGCCCCAATTCGGTGAAAACGGCAAGATCATCAGCATCAGCCCGGAAGAGTGGCGGCAATTCGACCCGCAGGTCGTCTACGGCTGCGGGGGCGGCAAACCGGCCATCCTGGAGTCAGCCGGGGTGCGGGAGGTGAGCGCCCTGCAGAACGACAGGTACTTTTCCTTTCCCTGTGATTTCACCTGCCGGGGCGGGGTCAATGTCGGCAACTTTGTCGCCTGGCTGGCCGCCCGCATCTACAGCGATGAGTTTTCCGACCCCGGGCAGCAGGTGCGGCCCGATCAGGTGTTTTCCGAACAGGCCGTGGCCGTGGATCTGCCCTATGTGCGCCGGGCCCGGGTGGTGGAGAGCAGCATCCGCGATTTCAAAAACCGCACCCTGCTGGTTGATTTCAAGTCCCCCCAGACCATCCTCTCCACCCTGGAAGGGCCGCGGTCAGGAGTTGCCACGGTGGGCAATCACTATTACCCGGCCCCGGCCTGGGGCCTGGGCCATGATGAAGGGGTGGAGGCCATGGCGCCGCCGCACCTGCGCCGTCCTGGGCCAGGCGCCGGAGGATACCAGCCTGCTGTTCACCGGCGCGGACATGAACAATCTGGCCGTCAGCCGGCAGGATTTCAAGGAGATGACGGTGTACGCCCTGGTCACGGCCGGGGTCACCTCCAACGCAGTGCGCATGGGGCATGATACCGGCAATTTCTACGAGCCCGGCACCATCAACGTCCTGATTCTGACCAACATGCAGCTCTCGCCCCGGGCCATGACCCGGGCCATGATCAGCGTCACCGAAGGGAAAACCGCGGCCCTGACCGAGCTGGACATCCGCAGCAGCTATTCTCCCAACCTGCCCGCCACCGGCACCGGCACGGACAACATCCTGGTGGTGCAGGGCGAGGGGCAGGCCATTGATAATGCCGGCGGCCATACAAAAATGGGGGAACTCATCGCCCGGGCGGTGTATGATGGGGTGCTGGAGGCGGTGGCCAGGCAGAACGGCATCACCCGGGAGCGCACCATCTTTGCCCGGCTGGCCGAGCGGCATATCAGCCTGTGGCGAGCTGCTGCCCGACGAACTGGAGGGCTGCAATCTCAGCAGGGCGGCGGCCATTGCCGAGGTGGAGAAGCTGCTTGTTGATTCGCGGTATGCCGGGTTCATGGCCGCCGCCCTGGCGGCAAGCGATGCCGAGCAGGCCGGGCTGCTCACCGATTTGCGCGCCTTTGGCGACTGGGGGAGAATGGTCAGCAGCTCCCTTGGCCAAACCGCGGACGATGAGTGGCGGCACCGCTTTGCCGCAGGCGATCTGCCGCCGGTACTGGCCCTTGCCTTGGAGGCGCTGATCAACGGGGTCTGCGCCGCGGAAGAGAGCCCTGCAGCACCGGATAAAGAGAGCCCCTGGGGCACTTTTAAGCAATCCGACTTTCTGAGTTGGTAATATCTGATACTTTACGATTTCAACCCGTCATGGCAACGCCGAAAGTTGCATTATCAACAAATCGCGGTAATGGCGGTTTAGGGGAGACCGGGAAGCGGTGGGCACAATAAACGAAAAAAGCGGCCGCGGCCTGGTGCTGGCGGCCCCAAGCAGCGACAGCGGCAAGACCCTGGTGAGCCTGGGACTTGGCGCGGCCCTGGTAAGCCGCGGGCAATCGGTGCAGTATTTCAAGTGCGGGCCTGGATTTTATCGACCCCAGCCTGCATCGCCTGGTGAGCGGCCGGGTGTCGCGCAACCTGGATCTGCGGATGTGCGGGGCAGCCTTTGTGCGGGAAAGTTTTGCCCGGCACTGTGATGCGGACTTCGTCATTGTCGAAGGGGTGATGGGTCTCTTTGACGGTGGGGAGGCCAGCACCGCGGCCCTGGCCCGCGTCCTCAATCTGCCGGTGGTGCTGGTGGTGGATGCCGCGGCCTGCGCCGAGAGTATTGCCGCCCTGGTGCACGGCTTTACAAGCTTTGATCCGCGGGTCAAGGTCAGCGGGGTCATTTTCAACCGGGTGGGCAGCGATGGGCATTACCGCCTGTTGAAGCAGAGCGTTGCGGCCCATTGCCGGCCGGAGGTGCTGGGCGCTATCCCGCGCCATGATGGATTTGTCGTGCCCGGCCGCCATCTCGGCCTGCATATGGGGCATGACGGCGCGCTTCCGCCGGAGCGGCTCGGGGTGCTGGCCGGTATTGTCGGCGCCCGTATCGATCTTGATCGCCTGTCCGCCCTGGCCGGAGTCGCTGCCGCCATCCCCCGGGCCGGCGGCGGCAATCCGGACAGCCCGGCCGGTGCGGATCGGGGTGGCCAGGGATGCGGCCTTCTGTTTTTACTATGAGGATAATTTTGACCTGCTGCGGGCGGCAGGGGCGGAGCTGGTTTTCTTCAGCCCGCTGGCCGATGCGGATCTGCCGCCGGATCTGGCCGGTATTTACCTCGGCGGCGGGTATCCGGAGCTTTACGCCGCGGCCCTGGCCGACAACCGCTGCCTGCGGGAGATGATCCGCAGCCGGGCAGCGGCGGGCCTGCCCATCTATGGCGAGTGCGGCGGCTTTATGTACCTCTGTGAGTCGCTGGTGACGGCCCAGGGTGAAGAGTATCCCATGGCCGGGATTTTTCCGGCGCGGGCCCAGATGAAAAAACGTCTGGTGCGTCTCGGTTACCGCCAGGCGACGGTTGTGAAAAACACCCTGTGGCCGGCGGGGGCCACCCTGGCCGGCCATGAATTCCATTATTCGCAGATCGATGCCATGTCCGACCGGATTGACAGGGTTTATCAGCTTGATGACGGCCGGAGGGAAGGCTACTGCTGCAACAATACCCTGGCCGGCTACCTGCATCTCCATCTGGGAGCAAATCCCGGGGCCGCCGCCCATTTTGTCGATTTCTGCCGGACCCGGGGCCGGGCTCAACTGGCCGCGGATCCCGGCGGTGGGAGATAGCCGGATTGGTGCGCTGCCCGCCGGCCGGTTTGGCCGGCCCCCCGGGCCTGTTCAACCGCCCTGGAACCGGTGGAAATACTCCATCCGGAGGAGAGCGGATTCTTCTTTCAACCGCTTTGCGCGCAATGCTGAAAAGCGGTTTCCTGTCATTTCGTTGTTGACATTTCAAATAGCGCCCATTACTTATAGGAATCGTTTATAAAATGTGGTTTTCAGAGGCTGCCGTGCCTCACCACAGCCACTTTCAGCCGGAAGCTGGAAAAGCGTTTCCTCATCTTCATGGGCATCCACATGCACAAAGTAACCCTCATCTGTGCTTTCTGTCTGCTGGCCGTTATTTTTTTTATCAGCGGCTGTGCTGAAGTCCAGGTGCAGCAGCCCTCTCCCGCACAGTCTGTGCAGGGGGCATCCGCTGAGCTGCCGACTCCCCTGGCGATTTTCCCCTTTGAAAATAACGCGGTAACCCGGCATGAAGAGTATGAGCCGCTGACCGGGGGGCTGGCTGCCATGCTGATAACCGATCTGCGCCACGACGCAACGAACCTCAAGATCATTGAGCGCAACAGGATCAAGGAGCTGCTGCAGGAGATCGACCTGAGCCAGAGCGGCTATGTTGACCAGGCCACGGCCCTGCGCATCGGCAAACTGCTTGGCGCCCGCTCCGTTGCCTTCGGCTCCTTTGTCGTGCTCGGCGAGCAGGTCCGCATCGATGCCAGGCTGGTGAATGTTGAAACCAGTGAAACGCTGCTGGCTGAATCCATAAGCGGCACCTCGGACCAGTTTCTGCAGCTGGAGAAGAACCTGGCCGTTAAGATTGCCGGCGCCTTTCAGGAGCGTCTGGCCTCCGCCCAGCCATCAGCCTCGGCCAATACCATGAATGCCGCCCTGGCCTTTGCCAAGGGTTTGGAAGCCCTTGACCGGGGCGACCGGCAAGGGGCGGAAACCTATTTTCAAAAAACCATTGAACTGGACCCCGGCTTTACCCGGCAGGTGGACAGCGCCCGGCTTGGCAAATAAGCCGTTGTTAACTTTCTGAGTGGCAACATAACTTAAAAATATTCTAGGTACTGTGACCGGATTCAGGAGACCGGATACAGGGGCCGGTTGCGCAATGGTTGGCAATGTAATTCGGTTGTGTCGTAACTTCCCCTAATATGATCAGCATGAACCCATAACCGACCTACAGAAGAATGCTTTATGCCCAAGAAATTCTTTGCCGTTATTTTCTCTCTTGTTTTTATTTCACTCCTCGCTCCCATGCCAACCCGGGCCGGCCAGGTGGTTACCGAAGACCTCAGAAACTGGGCCAGGGACGCCATTGCCCAGGAGAAATCCCTGGGCTCGGCGGACCTTCCTGACAACACCCTGGCGGTCCTCTATTTCCGGAATCTGACCGGCCGCAGCGAACTCGATCCCTGGCGGAAAGGACTCACGGTGATGCTGATCACCGACCTGGCCCAGATCAAGGAGCTGCAGGTGCTGGAGCGGGTGCGGCTGCAGGCCCTGGTCGAAGAGATCGGCTTCGGGGCCTCCGGCCAGGTGGATAAGGCGAGCGCGCCCCGGATCGGCCGCTTTGTCGGAGCCCGGCATCTGGTGGGCGGTGAGTTCGGTCAGGATGCGTCGCAGTCTCTTGCCGTAGACTCCGACCTGCTTGATGTGCCCCGGGAATCGGTCATGGACCGCTTCGGCTCCAAGGGCATGGTCGAAGAACTCTTCAGGATCGAAAAAGAGCTGCTCTTCGGCATTACCGACTCCCTGGGGATCAAGTTGTCCCCTGAGAAAAAAGCAGCCCTGCAGAAGCCTCTTTCCACCGATTACCGGGCCCTGCTGGCCTTTTTTAAGGCCATTGACTGCAGCGACCGGGGCGAGTATGACAAGGCGGCAGAGTATTACAAGGAGGCCCTGGAGAAGGACCCCGGGCTGGCCCAGGCGGCCGACGCCCTGCAGGAACTCGCCGATCTCGGGCTTATCCGCCGGAGAACGGGGAATCGCTGGCGGGGCAAGTCCTTTCTCAAGGAACTGCGGGAACGGGCCTCCTTCACCGACAGCCTGACCCCGGTCTATCCGGTGAGACGGACAAGGAACCCGGCTGAGATCGTCGAACGCGAGAGACTGATAAACCCGGATCTCTGTCCGGACGACCCGCTGAAAACAGCCCCGGGCGCCTGCGGCTGCGGGGTGGCTGATACCGATTCCGACCAGGACGGTATCCTGGACTGCAATGACCTCTGCCCGGCTGATGCCCTGAAGACGTCGCCCGGTGTCTGCGGCTGCGGGGTGGCCGATGTGGACACTGATGGGGATGAGACCCTGGACTGCCTTGACCTCTGCCCCACTGATCCCGATAAAATCGATCCGGGCATCTGCGGCTGCGGGGTGGCGGATACGGAGGGAAGTACTTCTGACTCGGATGAAGATGGCATCCCGAATTGTCTCGACCCGTTCCCGTTTGGTGAGTAATCCCGCAAGGACGAAGCCGGTTCACCCTGCGGCTGTTGTGATGAATGCTGATTGACGCAAGTGACGTTTGAAATATTTCATAAGCGAGAAATGATGATGAAACGATGGGCGACGCTGCTGTTTCCCCTGGTCCTCTGCGCAAACGCCGCCGGTGTCTGCGCCAGCGAAATCACCTTTCAGGGCGGTCTGCACTATGACTGGTGGAAAGGCAATAATGACACGGACGGCAATCAGGTGTTTGTGCCGGTGGAGCTGGGCGCTGAAATGGATGATTTCTCCGCCCGGGTGATCACCGCCTTCACGCGAACGGAAAGCGACATCAGCGGGGTGGGCAAGCAGAGTCTTTCCTCGGTGGTTGACACCAAGGTGGACCTCTCCTATCTGCTGGTCGATAAACTGCCGGTCAACTTCCTTTTCGGGCTTGACCTGAACTGTCCGACCGGCAAAACCGACCTTGACGGCGACGAAATGCTGGTTATCCGGGACCCGGACCTGGTTTCCATTGTCGATCACGGCGAGGGGTTCAATGTCAATCCCAATATCAGCATGACCAGGGACTGGACGGACTGGGGAGCCGGCCTTGGCGCGGGTTATCTGTGGAGAGGCGAATACGACTACAGCTGGGATTACCAGGACTATGATCCGGGTGATATCGCCTATATCACCGGCGAGATCCGTTATTATCTGGCCGAGGATGGGCTGCTGAGGCTCTACGGCGATTACGGGTCGTTTTCCAAGGACACCCTTGATGGCGATGATTTCTACCGGGAGTCGGATTTTTTTCTGCTGGGCGGGGAAACCCGTTATCTGACGCAAAAATGGGAAACCCGGCTGGATATCAAGGGGACCTTCCGGGGGAAAAGCGAGTTTCGCGAGGCGAGCAGCCGATTGAAAACGGAGAGCCGGGAAGGCTATGGCGATGAATACGCGGCTGATCTGCTCTGCCGCTATTTTTTCAGCGACAAGGACAGCATCACCCCCTTTGTCCAGCTGCTCTATGTTGATGACAACCAGTATGCTGAATCATCCCCTCTCTACGTGGGGACCAGAACGAAATACACCGCCGGTCTCAGCCTCAAACGGCAGGTGAGCGCCACCGGCAGCCTGGAGCTGATGCTGCGCGTCTTTCATATGGATGATGAAAAGGGCTGGCTGGACACGGACGACGTCACCTACCAGGGCCATTCGCTCGTGCTGCTGTACGCCGGCAGTTTTTAGGCTGCCGGCAGCTTCGCCCTCATCTCGCCTTGCCCGTCCCTGCCGGAGCCGGGACTTATTGCCCTTAAGGGGCATAACCACCCATGGGGCATGAAGACGGGCTCGGCAGCTCCCTGACCGGCAACAAAAAAATGTATTTCCCGGCAGACATTCGTTATACTGCTATTATTGGATAGTACCCGTCTATTTTCCGTCTCTCCTCTTTTAAACAAACGGAGGGTCCATGTCAAAGGGCAGTTCTCTTTACACCCAGGAAAACCGGCTCATCGCCATTGAATCACCGCTTGGCGCGGATGTGTTGCTGCTTGCCGGCTTACGCGGCGTGGAAGGCATCTCCACTCTGTTCAATTTTGAGCTGGAGCTCTTATCGGAGAACCACGGCATCAATTTTGCCGACATTGTCGGCGAGAAGGTCACGCTCTCCATTTACCTGGCCGACGGCAGCCAGCGCTATTTCAACGGCATCATCAGCCGTTTCTGCCATGGCCGCGGCGGCGGGGAGACCGGCACCGATACCCGCTTCTCCTCTTACAACGCCACCATGGTGCCCTGGTTCTGGCTGCTCACCCGCACCGCCGACTCGCGGATTTTTCAGAACAAGAATATCCCGGACATTATCGAACAGGTCTTCTCCGACCAGGGTTTTTCCGACTACAGCCTGCGCCTGCACGGCAGTTATGAACCCAGGGAATATGTGGTCCAATACCGGGAAACGGATTTCAATTTCATCTCCCGGCTGATGGAGGAGGAGGGCATCCATTACTTTTTTGAACACGAGAAGGTCAAGCATGTGCTGGTGCTGGCTGACTCCCCGGCGGAGAACAAACCCTGTCCGCGGCAGGAAGAGGCCAGATATGAGATAAGCGGCAGCGGCAATGAGCAGGAGGATGTGCTGACCCAGCTTGAGGTGATGCAGCAGATACGGTCCGGCAAATATAGTTTGAACGATTTCAATTTCAAGACCCCCGGCACGGATCTGGTGGTTTCGGTCAATTCCAGGGTAAAGCTGGGACCCGGGGAAAGAGAAATATATGATTATCCCGGCGAGTATGCCAGGCGCAATGAAGGCGACCGGCTGGCCAACATCCGCATGGAGGAAGAGGAGGCGCGGATCACCACCATCAGGGGCGACAGCCGCTGCCGTTCCTTTACCAGCGGCGGCCGTTTCCGCCTGCAGGATTATTTCCGCGACGACATGAACCAGAAGGAGTTTCTCCTGACCCGCATCATTCATGAGGTCAAGCTGCGGGACTCCTTTGAGGGTTCCGGTGCAGCCGGCTCCCAGACCGGCATGCAGGCCTATACCAATACCTTTGAATGCATTCCCCATGAGGTTCCCTTCCGGCCGCGGCGGCAGACGGCAAAACCCGTGGTGGAAGGGGTGCAGACGGCGATTGTCGTCGGTCCGTCCGGGGAGGAGATCTACACCGATGAGTTTGGCCGGGTCAAGGTGCAGTTTCACTGGGACCGGGAAGGGAAAAAGGACGAAAACAGCTCCTGCTGGATCCGGGTCAGCCAGCTGTGGGCCGGCGCCGGCTGGGGCGCCATGTTGATACCGCGCATCGGCCACGAGGTGATCGTCGATTTCGTGGAAGGCGATCCGGACCGGCCGATCATCACCGGCCGGGTCTATCACGGCAGCAACATGCCGCCCTACAAGCTCCCCGATGAGATGACCAAGAGCACCATCAAGTCCGATTCCTCCAAGGGCGGCGGCGGTTCCAACGAGTTCCGCTTTGAGGACAAGAAAGGCGGGGAGGAGATTTTCCTGCACGGCCAGAAGGACTGGAATATTGTCATTGAAAACAACAAAACCCAGTCAGTGGGCGTGAACGAATCCCTGTCCGTGGGCAACAACCGCACCAAGACGGTGGGCGTCGACCAGAGCGAAACCATCGGCAAAAACAAGACCATCAATGTGGGGGTCAACCATGACTGAGATGATCGGCGCCAATAAGACCATGACCGTGGGCGCCAATCACACGGAAAACATCGGTGCCAACATGACCCTGACCGTTGGCAGCAATCAGACCGAAACCATCGCCATCAACTGCGCCGAGACCATCGGGGTGGCCAAGGAGCTGACCATCGGCGCCGCTTATCAGGTGACCGTGGGTGCGGCCATGAACGAAACCGTGGGCGCGGCCAAGGCAGTGGAGGTCGGCGCCTCGAGCACCCTGCTGGTGGGTAAGGACATGTCGGTGAAGGTTGCCAAGAATTCCAGCCATAATGCCAAGAAGATCACCATTGAAGCGGATGACGAGATTACCATCAAGACCGGCAAGGCCATGATCAACATGAAGAAAAGCGGCGATATTGTTATCCGGGCAAGAAGATCACCATCAAGGGCTCGGGCGATGTGGTGATCAAGGGCAGCAAGATACTGGAGAACTGATGATGAAACGAATGAACGCGGAAAATATCCACCATGTCGATTTTTCCAGGCAGATGGACGGGGTGCGCAGCGGCAGGGTGACGGCTATCGAAGACGGCCGGCCGCTGGTGGACTTCAGCGGCAACACCCTGGGGCCGCTGGCCGCCCGGTTTGCCGGTTCTTTGCCGCCGGAGGTGCTGCGCCGGGCGGCCGAGGACGGCAGCGAGGTGCTGCTGGCCTTTGAGAAAAACGACCCGGCCCGGCCGGTGATTGTCGATATTCTCCAGGACCGCCTCAGTGAGCCGCAGCAACAAGAGGAAATTTCCTTGACCTCTGATGAGCTGCCCGAACTGCGCATTGACGGCAAGAAGATCGCCTTTGAGGCCCGGGAGGAGATCGTGCTGCGCTGCGGCCAGGCCAGCATTACGCTTGACCCGGGCCGGCAAGGTCATTATCCGGGGGACGTACGTGCTCAATCGCTCCACCGGCGTCAACCGCATCAAGGGCGGCTCGGTGCAGATTAATTGATGTGCCATCTTCAAGAAATTCATCGCCGGAGAGCCATCCATGTGGGTGCTGGAAAATAATACCCCTTTTGCCGCGGAGCGGACCCTGGCCTGTGACCGAAACGGCGCCGACCTCTGGCTGGTGGCGGTCAAGGGGACGTTCCTGATCACCGGCGACCATCGCCTTGAACCGGCCCCGGAACAGCAGGAGGTTCTGCTGGCTCCCAAACATCGCGGCGACCCCGCTGTTTCAAGCCTGCTGTACGAAGCGGACCTTGATTACACGAAACCCACCACGGATATTATCCTGCATGGCCATGCCTGTGCCCCGGCGGGACGGGTGAGCCGGCAGGTCGATGTTACCATGCGCATCGGCAGCCTGGCCAAGACCCTGAGGGTCTTTGGCGACCGGGTCTGGGACAGAGGCATTCTGGACCCCGTGCTCAGCGACCCGCAGCCCTTTCAGCAGCTGCCCATCACCTATGAGCGGGCCTTCGGCGGCATTGATCCGCAGGCCCGGGACGTAAAGGCCCAGGGCTGGGAGCCCCGCAATCCGGTGGGGCGGGGCTTTGCCACGGCCATGGAGCACATCATCGGCCGGCCCGCAGCCAATGTGGAAGATCCCAGGCTGCTGATTTCCTCCTGGCAGGACCGGCCGCCGCCGGCTGGTTTCGGGCCGATCGCCCGCCATTGGTCGCCCCGGCTGAAGCTTGCCGGCACCTATGATGAGCAGTGGGAAAAGAAACGGCTGCCCCTGCTGCCCGAGGATTTCAACGAGCGCTTCCTGCAGTGCGCCCCGGCGGATCAGCAGAGTCCCGCCCATCTCACCGGCGGGGAGCCGGTGGAGCTGCTCAATCTGTCCCCGGCCGGGCCGCTGCGTTTTAACCTGCCCCGGGTGGAGCTGGGTTTCACCACCAGGCTGGGGGGCCGCACCATGGAACACGGGGCGAGGCTGCACACGGTGATCCTTGAGCCCGATGTGCCGCGGGTGATGCTGGTCTGGCATACGGCCTTGCCGTGCCACGGCAAAAAACTCTCCCTGCTGCTGGTGCCGGGTCGAGCAAAAGGGGATGAGCTGATGGCCTGCATCTGCGGTTTCGGCGCGCGCACCCCGGTGGGGCGGACGGCATTTGCCTCGGCGGCGGCCGTGCGCGCGGCCATCTCCATGTTCAACGACCACCCCTATATGATCGACCAGGCCGGCGAGCCGATGGTGGTGGCCATGGATGCCTTTTTGGCCGGGGAGCTGGCCGGAGCGGGGCGTTTTCTTGAGCTGGGCCTTTCCGCCGCGGAGGAGGCGCTGGGAACCCTTCGTGGGGAGGAAGGGATAGCCAAACAGCTGCAGATACTGATCGGGCTTCCGGGTCAGCGGCCGGGACTGCCGGAGGATCTGGAGGATGAAATTCTGGGCGGGTTTCAGGGGCATTTCCCCGGGGCCCGGGTGGAGGTGGTGCAGTGCGATCATGGCGGCGGCCTGATGGCGCTCGAAGAAGGGTGGCGGCGGGTTGGCAGCGGGGCCGCCTCGTTCTGCCTGGTGGGCGGGATCGATTCGTACCTGGCGCCCGAAACCCTGGAATGGCTGGACGCGGAGGAGCAGCTGCATTCCGCGGCCAACAGCTGGGGGTTTATTCCCGGCGAAGGGGCGGGGTTCTGTCTGCTCTGTTCCGCGCGCACCGCCCACCAGTTTGCCCTGCCGGTGCGGGGTGAAATTCTGGCCGCAGCCACGGCCAGGGAGGCCAACCTGATCAAAACCGACAGCGTCTGCCTGGGCGAGGGCTTGACCGAGGCGGTGCGGCAGGCGGCCGCTGGATTACCGGACGGGGCCAGGATTGAGCAAACGATCTGCGATCTGAACGGGGAGCCCTATCGCGGCAATGAGTGGGGTTATGCCCTGGTCCGGGTTGGGGAACACTTTGCCGACCCGACGGACTTCATGACCCCGGCCGACTGCTGGGGGGATCTCGGGGCGGCCTCTGGTCCGCTCTTTGTCATGCTGGCGCTGGTGGCCGGCCTGAAGGGCTATGCCGGCGGCCCGCATACCATGATTTTTACCGGGGCCGAGACGGGCGAGCGGACGGCGATGCTTGTGCGGGGCGGAAACCAGGAAGGAGGATGAACGGGAATGGGCGTAACGGTGGCCATCAATAAAAAATCTCTTTCTCACAAGGGCGCAAACGGCATAGCTGCCGCCACCGTCCCGGATGTGTGTAAAACCCCGAGTCCGGGCGGACCGGTGCCGGTTCCTTACCCCAATATCGCCAGGTCGGACAGTCTGGCCAACGGCACCAAGACGGTCAAGGCCGACGGCAACAACATGTGCGCCAACAAGGGATCGGAATACTCCAGCAGCAACGGCGACGAGCCGGGCACGGCGGGAGGGGTGAAATCGAGCACCAACATGAAGGAGGCGAAGTGGATCACCTACTCCTTTGATGTCAAACTGGAAGGCAAGAATGCCTGCCGTCTTTCCGACTCGATGACCAATAATCATGCAAATACGGTGAGCCTGTAATGCCCAATGTCGAAGCCCCGGTCCTGGCGAATTTTGAAAAGGCGCTGTGCCAGATCGTCAAGCAATGCGAAAAGGAAGTGAATGAAAAAAAATTCGGGCCTGGCGGCAAGCCCGACAAGGCCTGGTGCAACTCCACCAACAGCGCCACCGGGAAAAAAAATTATCTGGATATCGGGGATGAGAAAAGTAAATGCTGTGAACAAAAGGTAAATCAAAGAAAAGCAAAATCAGATACGGCATTCAGTAAAACAGTGGCGGCGGAAAAATCTGTGCCGGTGCCCGGCGGCGGATCGTGCAGGCCGGATGTCATGGTTGGCACGCCGCCTGCCTGTGATGCCGTCTATGACTTTAAATCGAGTTGTCCCCTGACCCCAGCCAGTAAACCAGGCTGGCCGGTCTACGGCAATGCGCCAGGCCAGCGCACCCCTCCCAATCCGCATTATGACGGGAAAACACAGGCTGAAATTTATGCGGATTCCTGCGGCGCCAAACCCAAACTGATCCATCCCAACAGCGAAACCTGTAATCAATAATGTCATGGGCAAGGAAGGTTCTGTAATGACAGGTGAAAGAGCGGATATGCAAGTTATCCATGCGGATGGCACGGTCAGTGTCAGGGAGATATTCACGATTGTTTTTTACATTCGCCGGCCTAATCTGGAAATCGTGGAGAGCATCGACCAGGCGATTCCGGGCTTTGTTGAGCTGGTTTCCCTCCAGGCCCTGCCCGGCTATTATAATTACGAAGGGGAGCAGGAGGATTTAACGGCGCAATCTCTGCGCGCCTTAATCCATGAAAGGCTGCATGGCCCCTATCGGGCACCCAATGCGACGATTGAACTTATCGGCAGCGGTATCTATGCCCCGGATTATTACCTGAGATATTACGGCAGTGCGCTGACGGTGCCGGGCCTGGAGGACGAAGTCAGCTATCTCTGCTGCTGGATGCCGAGAAGCTTCCATGCAAGCCACAGCGAGCAGGTTTTTGCCTATATTATGGCCCTTGCCGCTAACCTGCCGTTTAGCTTCGCCTATGCCAGTCTGGGCCTTGCCGGGGAGGATGCCTTGAAGAAACAGGCCCTGGCCAGACGTTACCCCGGGTTGGATATCGCGGATCCGGCCAGCATCCGGGCCGATCTCGGTTCCAAGGCTGCCGGCAGTTACTGGCTGACCCTGCTGGGGCCGGAACTGAGCAGCTCTTTGGGCGGCATTGCCGCCTTGCGCTCGCAGCTGTCTGCGGCAATCGACGGTCAAGGATTTAGCCGGCGGTAAATGCCTGATCCAGCTGGGGGAAGAACCCCGGACCGGAGATGTGAACCGGCGGGACCTGCTGCCCCTGCAGCGGGAGCTTGCAAAGTTTATTCATGATAACGGGAAATTACATATCCCGGCCCGGGTTGTTTATTTTGTTGATCAGGATGGCCTGGCGGCCCGGGATGCCATGGAAAAATGGCATATGCAGATTTTTAGATTAAGACCAGGGGGAAATACCTTTTATGCCGCATGATCCCGGAAATACCATTGCCGCTGTCATTTCCCAGCACGCCGAAGAGGCAGCCTTTCTCTGGCTGCTGCGGGACTCTGCCGTGCGCCAGCCCCATTACCATCTCCGTGATCTGGCGGCACTGGATAATCGGGTGGAGGCCCATCTGGACGGCCTGTGCATCGCCGGCGATTCGGGCTGGCAGATCTGCCGGGAGGCCCTGGCCCTGGAAGAGGCGGGAGAGGTCTTTACCGCTGCCGTGCTGGCCTTTGCAAGCGGCAGTGAGGAGCGGATCGAACAGGTTTTTGCGGCGGCTGCCGGGAAAGATGAACTTGGCCGCGGCATCATTTCCGCTCTGGGCTGGCTGGAGTGGCCGCAGGTCACCCGATACGTGCAGGGCCTGCTGGAGGTTGGCGCGCCTGCGGCCAGCCGACTCGGCCTTGCCGCGGCGGCTGCCCACCGCCAGGACCTTGGAACCCCGCTGGCCGCCTGTCTGGTGAGTGACGATCCGTTGCTTAAGTGCCGCGCCCTGCGGGCAGCGGGCGAGCTGGGGCGGATTGATCTGCTCTTTCATATCACGGGTAATCTGACGGCGGACAATCTTGGCCAGCGTTTTCAGGCCGCTTGGGCAACCCTGCTGTTGGGCGGGGAAGGGGCCGTGCCGGTGCTGCGCGCCATTGCCGAAAGCGAGAGCGAACAGAGCGGGCAGGCCTGCGCCATGGCGGTGCGCGGCCTGCCCCTGGCCGAGGCCCAGGAGTGGCTGCGCAGTCTGGCCGGCTGAAAAGCAGCAGCAGCGGCTGGCCGTGACCGGCGCCGGGGCTCTGGGTGATCCCGTTAGCATCCCCTGGCTGTTGCAGCTGATGGAGGTCCCGGAGCTGGCCCGGCCGGCGGGCGAGGCCTTCTCCCTGATCACCGGCGTCGATCTGGCTTATGCGGATCTTGAAGGCCAGTGGCCGGCAGGCTTTAGCGCCGGTCCCACGGAAGAGCCGGAGGATGAGGAGGTGGCCATGGACCCGGACGAGGATCTGCCCTGGCCCGCGCCGGAACTTATCGCCCGCTGGTGGGATGCCCATCAGGGAGAATTCCGAAACGGCGTCAGGTATCTGGCGGGGAAACCGCTCAGCCGGGAACACCTGCAGCAGGTCCTGCGCACCGGCCTTCAGCGCCAGCGGGCCGCCGCCGCCATCGAGCTTGCGCTGCTGCAGCCGGGGCAACCCCTGTTTGCAGTGCGGGCGCCCGGTTTCCGGCAGCAGAAACTGCTGGGCATGAAATAGCGGGTGGCCATGAAGATCACTCTGATAGTTGGAATCGCCTTTGTCGGTCTGGCGCTGGTTTTTTTCGGCTTGTCCTGGCGGGATTATCTTCGGGAGCAGGGCAGGAAAACCATCTCACGCCAAAACCCGGCTGCGCCTGGCCGTCATTTTCCCCGCGGTCGGCCTTGGCCTTTCGTTCCTGCATGTGCTGACGCAGGGTTTTTGATGGCGGATCCGGAAGAGCGGGTTTAATTTTCTGCATTGTAAAGGGCGCTCATATGCCGAATTGCATCAGCTTTAATGGCTTGCGAAAGTGTATTCTTTACCTATCAATTATCGTTTTAGTCCTATTAACAAAAGGTTGTGCATCCAAAACATCACTTTATCTTGCTGCTGATGAACTTGCTTGCCATGCCGGTTTTGAAAAAAAATATATCGATACCGGCAAATTTGAACTTCTGACTTATAACCACATTTCCTCAGAAGGGACAACACTCACTGTCTATATTGAAGGTGATGGCAATGCGTGGCGAACCCGGCATCAGCTGTCCAGCGATCCGACCCCGAGAAATCCGTTGGCACTGAAGCTTGCCGTGCTGGACCCAACACCTAATGTCGTTTACCTGGGACGTCCCTGTCAGTATGTATTAAAAGCTAATAAGGGAAAAAACTGCACGGAAGACTGCTGGTCGACAGGAAGATTCTCAGAGGATATCGTCGCTGCCCTTGACCTGGCAATTTCCATTATGAAGGAAATGAGCCATGCGCCGAAAGTCAGTTTGATTGGCTACTCGGGGGGAGGAGGACTCGCGGTGCTGGTCGCGGCACGCCGCCATGACGTCTGCAACCTCAGAACAATAGCGGCAAATCTCGACCATCAGGCATTCAGCCGACACCACGGCATTACTCCGCTGTATAATTCCTTAAACCCTGCTGATGTAGCCGATCAGGTCCGGCACATACCCCAGCTTCATTTCGTTGGCGGCGGGGACAGCATTGTGCCGGCAATGATTGCCGCACAATTCATTGCTCAGCAGTCACCTGATAGCTGTTCGGCACTCATTGAGGTACCGGAGGCGGATCATGCCGCAGGCTGGCTGTCCTTGTGGCCGGCCCTTTTAAATGAGCCCTTTCCGTGTGAGAAAAAAAACGTTCCCATGCCGAAGAATGGTAAATCAGGACCATCATCCTGACGATACGAGATGTTCCAGAGGCTTTCCATGGATAAAACGTTCCAGATTATCCAGCCATATCCTTGCCGCCCGAGGCCTGTAAAACGGCGATGACCAGGCGATATGGGGTGTGATGAGCACATTGGGCAAACCCCATAGCATGTCATCAGCAGGCCAAGGCTCAACGGGCATCACATCGAGCACGACGCGTACTTCCTTCTTTTCCAAAACATTTTTTTTCAAAGCGGCAATATCAATAATTTCACCCCTGGCGACATTAATCAGCAGGGCATTCTTCTTCATTGCCTCAAATATTTTCATATCGATAAGGTTTGTCGTCTCAGCATTAAGTGGCAATGCCAGGACTATGATGTCGGCCCTTGCAACATAAGCCCCGAGACTTGCAATGGATCCTGTTTCGTCAACATGAGGATTTTTTCTGTCGGATTTTCGAATACCAAGCACATACATGCCAAATGTCTTGGCAATCATCGCAACCCGGCTGCCAATTGAACCGAGACCGACAACAAGTATGGTTTTGCCGGAGAGACCATCCAAGGGGAATCTTATCCACTTCTTACGTGAAAAATTTCCTTGAAAAACGGCAATCCTCTTGACTGCTGCAAGGATATGGGCGAAGACGAATTCCGCCACCTCGGGTGCGTTTGCGCCGGAAGAACGGGTGAGCATGATGCCTTTTTCTATCAGCTGCTGATAAAAGGCTCCATCAACCCCTGTGTTTTCGGTATGCACCCAGCGTAGCCCTGCTGCACCATGAAGTGCTTTTTTAAACATCTCACAATATGCATCACCGATCAAAACCGCTAAATCTGAATCTTGTGGAGGTGACGACCAGCTGCCGTCAGGCGCAAAAAGGGACCAGCGCAGATCAGGGCAGATTGCCTCAGCCTGCCCGCCGAACTGTTCATAAAAGTGTTTACCTGCGGCAATTTTCATAAGAGATCGGCAAGTTTCTTACTGTGGCAGCGACAAAGTTTTTCCAAGTTCGCCCAAAGCCCCTGACCCATGCCCCGGCAAAATGCCCATCATGGAACTTGATGCCATTGGTGTGCAGGTAAACACGCAGCCCCTGGGTGCAGATAAAGTTCAGATTCGCTAAAAATCCTTCATGGATCGTCGGTTCGCCTCCAGAAAGGCAGATTTCCTCTATGCCATACTTATCTTTAAAAAAAATGACATTACTGGTAATCTCTTCATGGCTCATGCTGCGCTTGTGCTGATTGTTGCTGATGCAGCAGTAATCGCACTTCGAGTTGCACGTATAGTTTGCCTTAATTTCCACCGATTTGAACTGTTTCTGGAATTTCTGTTGTTGCCCCATGGATATATTTCGCGATAAAAGTGAAGATTGGCGAACTTAAAAAAATTTGCTTACCTATATCCTAAATTAACAAATAACACCATGCTGTTGCAGATTTTTTTCTGGAGCCAAAATATATGAACACCCTTTTCGAGCAGCCCCTCAAATCCTCATTCGAGGATATCGCCTGGCCTGTAGTGACAACTCCTCAAGCCTCTGCCCATCTGGCATTCCAGTATCAACTCCAATGCACCCAGTGGTTAAAACCTGCCGAAATCAGGAAGAAGCAATTACAACAAATCCAGAAGGTATGCGCCTATGCACTTAAGCAGGTGCCCTTTTACAAAACCCATCTCAAAAAAGCTCTTAATACAAACAGCAACAATCTCACCTGGGAAATCTGGCAGCAATTTCCAATACTCACGCGCGATGATATCCAAACCGCCGGGCAAAATTTACTGACGGCAAATTTACCCGGAAGACACGGGAAAATTTATAAAACCACCAGCTCCGGTTCTACGGGAAAACCCGTGACGGTCTGGCATACAGATCTGACCACCTTTTTCTGGCGGGCCTTTACCATTCGCGAACACCTCTGGCACCAACGTAATTTTGCCGGAAAGCTCGCCGCGATCCGCTCCCCGGAAGGTGTTGATGCCAAGCCGCCGGAAGGCCTTCGCCTCAACGGTTGGGGGCCGTCAACAGACCTCCTCTTAAAAACAGGGCCAGCCTGCGTACTTGATGTCAAAACGCCTGTTGACGAACAGGCTGCCTGGCTTATGCGTGTGCAACCGGAATATCTGCTCACGTATCCCACCAATGCCCTTGCCCTGGCGCGCTATTTCAACAGGTCCGGCGGCAGGTTATCCTCATTATCGGAAATTCGAACGCTGGGTGAAGCCGGCGCGCCGGAAATCATCGAGGAAATCAAGTCAGTATTTGCTGTTGAGGTCATCGATATTTACAGCGCCCGTGAAGTTGGCTATATCGCTCTGCAGTGTCCAGAGCATCGGAACTACCATGTGCAGGCTGAGAATGTCCTGGTTGAGATACTGGATGCCAACGGCAGGCAATGCCTGCCCGGCGAGATAGGCAAGGTAATCGTCACTTCGTTGAATAATTTTGCGACACCCCTTATACGCTATGATATCGGCGATTATGCCGAAGCCGGGGAACCCTGTCTCTGCGGCAGAGGGCTCCCGGTTATCAATAGAATAATGGGCAGAGTAAGGAATATGCTCACCCTGCCCAATGGCAAACAGTTTTGGCCTGCATTCAACTACAAGGCACTTGGCAAGATCGTTTCCTTGCGGCAGTATCGCATTCTGCAGCACTCGGTAACGGACTTGGAAGCGCAGCTTGTTGTTGAAAACAAAGCAACCCCTGACCAGGAAAAAGAGATGCGGCTCATACTGCAAAAAAGCTTGCCCCAACCTTTTAATATCCGGTTCACCTATGTTAACTCCATACCCAGATCAAAAGCAGGAAAGTATGAGGATTTCATGTCATTAATTGCTTGATCGGAGCTTTCCTGTTTGGTGCAGGCCTTCTTGCCGATTCTGCTTATTTTTTTACAAGATTTCTACCGAATTTGATAAAGCTGCGGACCTCCTGCCCCTGCGTTCCGACCAGGAGAGGGCTCTGGGTGTTGGGCAGCAGGGCAACATCGTATATTTCTTCAACCGAGCCGGTGATTGTCAGCTTATGAACAATTTGTCCGTTATCAAGCCGGATAAAGTAAATGCCGCAGACGGGCTCTGCATTGTGTTTGGGCAGTTCATCGTCAAGAGGCAAGCCTTTGAAGGTGTTATGGCGCGGCTTTGAGATGCCGACAATGGCATAATCGCCAAAGAAACGCAGTCCCCGCACAAAACCCGGGCACCAGGCCAGGGGCTTGAATTCTCCCTTATCCAGATCAACTGAGCCAAGATAGCCTCGGCCTGCCTCCAACAGCCAGAGTCGTCCCCGGTAAAAACGGGGTGAATGGGGCATGGAAAGGCCGGAAAGCACGGTCTTGTTGGTTCGTATGTCGATCAACATGCCACCATCAGCCCGGTATTCCCGCCACCCCTGCCGGATATTGCTTGGTCCGACCACAGTAGCATAGGCGGCTTCGCCATTTTCCATGCAGAAGCCGTTCAGATGACAGCGGTCCTCGCCTTCAAGCTCCTCGCCCTCGATAAAAGACGGGGTCCACATGGGGCTGAAACAGCCGTGCTCCTCAATATAGGCCAGGCAGTTATATTTAGTGATGGCGGCAATCAGCTTGCCGTTGCGGTCGTAATTCAAGTCATGGGTATCGACTTTGCCGGTGACATGACAGTGCCGGGGCAGAAAAATTTTGTCCCAGTCATCATACATCTTGCCGGGATCCAGCGCGTTTTCAAAACGCCAGATCTGATAGTCGGTGCTGAGCAATAGGCCTTCTTCCGTGGGCAGCATGGCCATGGCCCGGTCGAAGTTCCGTTCGGAAACGGCAAGTTTTCCCCGATTGGGGCCGACAATGACAACCTTGCCGGCGGTGTAAGTGCTGAGGGCAAGCGCCCCATTGATACTGGCAAGCCAGGGGATAAGCTTGTCGGAAAAATTAAGGTGAAAGGGGTTTTTGGGTTCAGCAGACACATCGTCGCCAACTATTCGCGCCTGCGGCACCTGTCTAAGTTTTTCTCCCATGCGTGTTCCTTCTGATATTTATGTTTTATTGTGGCAATATGATTTTTAGCAGATCTGCTGACAAAAGGCAAAAAAATGCCCCGCTTGAGGCGGGGCATTTTTTTGTATCAAATGTCAGACCGCTTAAAACTCGTAATTCAGTCTGCCGTTAACATTATGGGATTCAAAATCGTCCCGGGCAATGTATTCATAGCCGACCTTGAAGCTGACCGGAGAATCCACACTGCCGATGGTCAGGCCGAGGGCCAAATCATAGGTGGTGCGGTCCGAGTCTGCTCCCATGGTTACGAAGGAGTGAGTCCCGTGGACAAAGGTCGAGGTTGTTTCAATGTCATCGCCAATGAGGTCGTAGTAAACCATGGCGCTGGCCTCAGGTGTCAGCATGATGTTGTTTTTCACCGTATAGCTCTTCAGCAACTGCACGCCCAGTCCGAGATTGGCGATGTCGTAATCGTCATTCTCGACATCAAGGGCCATGTAACCTCCCTTTTCCGTGTAGTCATCAAATGACACCCGGGTATAATCCAGGGATGTCTGGGGCAGAACCTGCCAGCCGCTGAAAGCATATTTGAGCCCACCTGCCACCCTGGCATAGTAGACGTTGCTGTCGTAGGAGGATTTCAGGGTCGTGTTGAAAAGGTTTCTTTCGCCATCAACATCGCCCCAGCCATAGGAGAGCTGTCCTTCGGCGAACCAGGTGTCAGCTTCATAATCGCCGTAGGCGGTCAGCAGATAGTCATCCATTTCGAATTCTTCATTGCTGACATCGGTTTCAACATCGGATGACCCATAGCTGAGGGCCGCGCCCAGCGTCACCGCGGAATCGATCTGACGGTCATAACCAACCGTGAAGCTCGTGGTGTCGCCATCAAATCCTTCGATGCCGTCCCTTTCGTCCTGATCCGCATCGGTATAGCGGACATCAGCCCATGCGCCGTTAACCGCTGTGCCGTCGCCGCTGTTGGCCCCGGATTCCTGCTGCCTCAGCCGTTTCGAGATGCTGAATTGGGATGAGCCCACGAACTGGGTCTTGCCGAACACGTTGGCGCCGCTGACATCAGGCGTCCAGTCTTCCGGATTGCTGTAGAAGTTGAAAAGCCTGTCCGCATAGGCCGCGTTAAATGCGGCAGTGGCGTTTCTGGAAAGTCCGGCCTGGGCCGGGGTCAGGAAGGTGGCCTGGGCAAAAAGATTATTCGCATCGCTTGATGCTGACCAGGAAAGATTCAACATGGGTGAGTAACCGACAGACTGCTGCAGATCCACATTGGCCTGGGTCCAGTTGCCGGCGCCGGCGGTCAGGATGCGGTATTCCTCACTGTCTCCAGGGGCAAGCAGGCCGAGATTGTGATCAGCCATGTCAATTGATACGGTGGAACCGTCAGCCAGTGAAGCGGTATTGACCACGGTGTTGTAGAAGCTGCCGTCATCATTGGCGCCGCCAACCATCTGCGCGCTTTCAGCTGACAACGTCGCCTCCAAGACACCGGTGGCGCTGTTGTTGAGTTCCTCAACCTGCAGACGGCCGGAAATGAGACCGGCGTTGTTCACCACCGTTCCCCCACTTTCCGCTAAGGCAGCTGCTTCCATTACCATGCCGGTGTCACTGTAGATCGCGTAGTCAGAGCTGAGGACGGACGAAGTTGCGTCGATATTGATGGTTGCATCCGTGACACTGCTAACATGAATAGCCATAGCAGATGCATATATTGGGTCGGATGCGCTTGCCGTGGCGCTGACGACTGAGCCGTTTGCCAGATTGATAGTTGCAAGATCGGTGTTGTAGGCATATATGCCGGTGGCAAGAGCATAGGAAGTTTCGCCGGTGGCAGTGGCTGCGGCACTGACGCTGGAGTTGTCCAGGGTCACACTGATCTGTTCACCTGCCCAGAGTTCCATGCCGGTCGCTTCAGCAACTGCATAGCCGCCTGTTGCCGAGGTGGTAGCCGTGGAGGTGGCTGTGACCGTCGAGCCGTTGCTCAGCGAGATGATCGCCTGCTGGTTGGCATCGACGTCTATGCCGTTGGTGACTGCATAGGCCCCACCATTGGTACCGGTATGGGTGGCGGTGGCGGTTGCGGTGACTGAGGCATCGTCAAGGGTGACGGTGCTGTCATAGTTATACGATTCAGCATCAATGCCGTCGGCCCAAGCATCAGCACCTTCGCCTCCACCATCCAAGCTCGCGGTGGCGGCACCTCCACCATCCAAGCTCGCGGTGGCGGTGGCGGTGGCGGTAACAACGGAACCGGACAGGCTGACCACGGCGTTGTCGTAGCCATCCGCATAAATGCCATAGGACCAGGCAGAGCCAGATCCGACGCCATCTGCAGCAGCGATGGCGGTAACTGAGCTGCCGTTATCGAGGGTGACAATGGCGTCCGCGTCAGCGGTTTCAACATAAATACCATATGACTGGGCATCAGCTACGGCGGCATCTGCACCGCTGGCGGTGGCGCTGGCGGTGGCCGTTACCGTTGAGCCGTTATCCAGGCTGACTACGGCATCAATATCCCCCCCCGAATAGGCATAAATGCCTTTTGTCTCGGCATACGCATTTGGGTTCAAGTCTGCACCGGCACCGGTAGCCGTTGCCGTTGCAACAGCATCAACGCTTGAATTATCCAGGGTGACCGTAGCGCCCCGGTAATACTCAGAATATGAATAAATACCGTATGCTGTCGCATTCGCATCGTCCGAAGCGGCTGCATTAGCTGTGGCTGAGACGCTGGAATTGGAAAGAGAAACGGTGTTTCCCCCCTCATAAGCATTAGACTCGATGCCCTTTGTATCTGCCGAAGCATCATTTTCTGTACTGTCAGAAGCCCCTGTTGCGGTGGCAGTTGCCTCTGCGGTTACCGTTGAATCATTTAAGGTGACCGAAACAGGCTCATATTCATTGTACGCATAGATGCCAGTTGCCCAGGCGTCAGCATCATTGCTGTCAGCAGTGCTGCTGGCCGTGGCATCGTTAGCCGCGGTGGCCGTGGCAGCAACCGTGGAGTTGCTCAAGGTGACCAAGGTGCCGCCTTCATAGCCATCCGCGTATATGCCATATGCCCCGGCATTCGCCGAAGTATAATCTACATCCGCACCCGTGCTGGTCAAGGAAGCAGAGCTTGCAGCGGTGACCGAGGAAGAATCAAGGGTAACAGTGGTGACACCATAATCACTGTAGGCATAGATACCCGTGGCATTGGCATTCGCTCTGGCGTTATCAAAGGCTGCCTCGGTAACTGTTGACGTTACCGACGTGCTCACTGACGAATCGTTGCTCAAGGTAACCGTCGCATCGCCGTAATCCTCAGCATATGATTTTATACCGAACGCCTCGCCGCCGGAATAATCATGGGAGGTGCTGGTGGTGGTAACAGCAATGCTTGAGGCACTATCCAGAGTAACCGTACTGCTGCCATACTCAGAATAGGCATAGATGCCCTGAACCCAGTCAACACTGGCATTAGCACTGCTGTCACCTGTGGTATTATTGGTTGCCGAGGCGGTAACGGTAACGCTGGAGCCGTTGTTAAGGGTAACGCTTGTGTCACCTTCATCCGTGGCGGCATATATTCCATATACGTCAGAAACACGAGCATCAGTCAGTGTATTTGCCCCATTTACGGTTGCGGAACCGCTGGCCGTAACTGTTGAGCCGTTGTCGAGAGTGACGCTGACATCGCCATTTTCCCAATTGTCAGCATAGATACCATGTACGTTGTTGACATCTGCATTATATGCAGAGATTGCCGTGCCGGTTGCTGTAACACTGGAGCCATTGTCCAGGCTGACCAGGGCGCCTCCGTTATCTTCCGTCTCTGCATAAATGCCATACACAGAATTAACGGTAGAAGTCCCGGTGCCGGTTGTTGTTACCGATGCTGTCGCCGCAATGGTGGAGGCGTTATCCAGGCTGACAGTCGTATTCCTCGTGTTATACACGACAATGCCTCCGGCTGCTGCCGAGCCGGAGGTGTCAGCTGCCGGGGTTGAGGTGCTGGTCGCGGAAACGCTGGAGCCATTATCCAAAGAAACTGTAGCCGTGCCCCCATTACTATTATCATTAATGAAAATCCCGGCGACTTCATTGATATCCGCTGTCGCGGAAGCACTTATCTCAGCCTGATCAAGGGTCACTGTGTTATCGGCAAGGGCTGTTCCGTTACTATTAATGATAGCGACACCTACGGCATAGGCATCTGTGGTTGTATTCGTGATCTTGGATCCGGCATTGAGGGTGACGGTTGAATCACCCAGCAGGGAAATTGCCGGATACTGATCAGTCACATTGAGTTCCGCCCCTGGGAGCAGCGTAACCGTAACATTATCACCGGTGGCTATTATCCGGTCGACATTGGTCGTACCGCTTAAGGTGACGCTTTCACCCTCGCCGGGGGCAATGTCTGTCTGCGCCAAGGCCGGCGCTCCCGCCATGGAATTGACTATAAAAGGCAGCATAATTAGACTGAGTAATTTCTTTGTATTGTAGCTTCTTGTTTTCATTTGTCTCCTGTCTCCCGCTTGAAATTAAAAAAGAAACATCCCCCAACATCATTATAAATGTATGTAATTTTGTTTGCACAATTTGATTGTTAGATAAATCTAACAATCGATTAATCATAACAACCTATGAGACTAACTATCATATATATAAAATAAAAAAATGAAGTCAAGCTCATTTTTTTATTTTTTGCATAATTCATGATGGGTTATCATATGTTAATTTGCCTGGTGGATGGAGGTTTTGTGCAAGATTTACGGTACATGCAAGGCCCTGCATTCTCCCCTTTGTTCTCTCATTGTCGGCTTGCCCATGATGTGGGTGAGGTGAGGGCTGACAGAGGAGACTGATCTGTCAGAATAAGAGGCGGTGACCCATTGCCTTACCCTGTAGGCATTAAAAAGCCCTGCTCGACAAGTTTGCGGATGAGCCGGCAGACCAGCGGGGCGAGCTGGGCCGGCTCGGCCTGAAGCGCCGCCGCCATGTCCGGCAGCAGTTCCTGCAGGGTTTTCCTGCCGTCGCAGTGGATCATCAGGTTGGCCATGAAGGTGTCGGAATTGCCCCGGAAGGCCAGTCCCCTGGCCAGCTGGATGGAAGACCCCGTCACCTGCCAGCCCTGCTCCGACGGGGTAAACTGCTGCTCCAGCCGCAGATCGGGTGAAAACTTCAGCCGGCAGGCGAGCAGCGCCCGGTCCTCTCTCATCGTCTCCAGAAAATCCTGCAGTGCAAAACCCCTGGCAATATACTCGCCGCAGGGGCCGAGCATCCTGTCCGGGCTTTCATCGGCCCGGAACCAGTTTGCGCCGTTCGCCCGCCGGCGCATGGTGATGAGCCCGGCGCCGAATGAGGCGATGCCCAGCCGCTCATAGTAATCCAGCCAGTGATGGAAGCGCTGGGAAAACTCCGTCTCCTGGTCGCCGAACTCGGTATGGCGGATCCACTTGGAGGCATAGGCGGCAGGGGACAGCGATTCCGAACGCATCACCCAGACATCGCAGTGGCTATCGACTAAACCACTGGGCCAGCTGCTGCTGCCAGTCGCTGCCGCCTTTCTCCGCCCAGTTGCAGAGGATCTGGCAGAAGCCGCCCTCCTCCAGAAAGCCGGGCGCCTCCCGGGCGATCCGGCGGCTGACGGAATCGGCCTCCATGCCGCCGTCCCGGTAGATGAAGCGCGTTTCCGGGGAGATGACAAAGGGCGGGTTGCTGATGATGAGATCAAATTTCCTCTCCCCCACCGGCCCGAAAAAGTCCCCCTCCAGGCAATCGACATTGCTGATACTGTTCAGCCTGGCATTGAAGGCGGCGAGCCGCACGGCCCGGGGATTGAGGTCCACCGCCGCCACCCGGCTGCTGTGCGGGGCGGCGAGAAAGGCATGCACCCCGCAGCCGCAGCCCAGATCAAGGGTCTGGCGGCAGGGCCGGCGGACGGTGAGCTGGCTCAGGGTGATGGTGCTGCCGCCGATGCCCATGACATACCGGCTGCGCTGCGGGGTCTGCAGCATGGCGGGCAGATCAAAGGCCAGGATCAGGTTGCGGAAGGGCAATAATTTCAGCGCGGCAGTCACCCGGCTGCCGTGGCGGCGCACCAGCCCGGCCTGCTGCCAGGAGTCGGCTGTCATGGGGTGGATGGCCCTGGCAAAGATATCGGCCTCCACCGGCATTTCCATGAGAAAGAGGCGGATCAGGGTATGCAGAACCGAGCCGCCGGCGGTCCGGTCAAGCAGCAGGGGATGATCGTTTTCCAGGGAGGGGAGATCGCTGACGCCGATGGCATCGAGAACGCTCTCATCAAGAAAGCCGGCACCTGCCAGCAGATCGCGCAGGCGGCGGTAATCGTCCGGGTCGGTAAAGGCGAATAAGGGGGCGCTGTTGTGGGCCTGGTTCATCATTATCCTCCCTGGGAGAAGTTTGGCAAGTCATTGTGGCGTAGGAGGGGGCCATGCCCCCGACTTTCGGTCATTGCGGGACTACTGGTTGTCGCGAGCAAGGCTCGCTCCTACGCCGAGCCGCAGCAAACGGGGTGAGGCGCGCACCCATTGGTTTGGATTTTTTCTATCTATTGACATGACAGACGGGAGTAAATACGCTATTTTAATGAAAATATACGATTGTTTACTTTACCTAATATAAAATCTATTTTTTGTGAAGCACTAACGTATAAAAGGGGGCTGAAGATGCCTGATCCCATCACCATCAGTGAGTATGATTTTGCCATTGCCGGCGATCTGGAAAAGCGTGCGGTAAAACCCCAGCCGGAAACACCATTTCGCATCCTGCTCGTGGGTGATTTCAGCGGCAGGACCAGCCGGGGGGAGGGGAACCCCGCCAGACTGCGGCCCGTGGCAATTGACCGGGACAATATCGATGCCGTGCTGCGCAGCATGCAGGTGGAGATCGCCCTGCCCCTGGCCGGCAAAAAACAGGGGCCGGTCACCATCGGTTTTGCGGAAATGGATGATTTCCATCCGGACCGCATCTATCAGCGCCTGGAAATTTTTGCGGAACTGCGGGACATGCGGGAAGCCCTGGATGACCCGGCCGCGCTGGCCATGCTCAGCGATGAACTGCGGGAGCAGCCCCCCGCAACAGAGATGACACAGATGCCGCCGCGCCAGCAGCCCCGGAGGGCGTCGGGCTGCTGGACCAGATCATTGATCAGACCACCCATTCCTCATCCCGGCAAATGTCGCAGCGGCCAGGTTCCCAGCTGGACAGCCTGGTGCGGGAGCTGGTCAGACCCCATCTGGTGGCCAAGGCCCATCCCCGCCGGCAGGAGATGCGTGACGCGGTGGACCGGGCCAGCGGTGAGCTGCTGCGCCTGATCTTAAGTCATCCGCATTTTCAGGCAATGGAGGCGGCCTGGCGGGGGCTGGATTTTCTGGTTACCAGGCTCGAAACCGCTGAGCAGCTTGGCGTTTATCTGCTCGATATGAGCAAGGAGGAGCTTGCCGCCGATCTCGCTGGTGACAGTGATCTGCGCAAAAGCGCCATCTTCCGCCTGCTGGTGGAGGAGGCGGTGCAGACCCCGGGCGGGGTGCCGTGGGCGGTGGTGGCGGGATGCTACAGCCTGGAAAAGACCCTGGCGGATATCGGCCTGCTGGCCCGCATGGCCCAGGTTGCCGGGGCGGCCGGGGCGCCGTTTATCGCCGCGGCAAGCGACCGCATGCTCTGCGGCCGGTCCCTGCACCAGACCCCTGATCCCGATGACTGGCAGCCCCAGGCGGAAGCCGAGGCGGAGGAGGCCTGGCAGTTGCTGCGCACGTCTGCCCGAGGCGCAATACCTGGGGCTGGCGCTGCCCCGTTTGCTGCTGCGGCTGCCTTTTGGGGCGGACACCGAGCCGCTTGACGCCATGACCTTTGAGGAACTGGGCGAAGAGGAGGGCGGCCATGAAAGGTATCTGTGGGGCAACCCCGTTCTCGCCTGCGCCCTGCTGCTGGGTCAGGCCTTCAGCCGCCAGGGCTGGCAGATGAGGCCGGGAGAGGTGGACGAGATCGGTAGTCTCCCGCTGCATGTGTATCAACAAGACGGCGAGTCGCGGACCAAGCCCTGCGCCGAGGTGGTGCTTACCCAGCGGGCCGCGGAGCTGATCATGGAGAGGGGGTTCATGCCCCTGCTCTCCTTTGTCAACCAGGACCGGGTGCGGCTGGCCCGTTTCCAGTCCATTGCCGAGCCGCCCACCCGGCTTGCCGGACCATGGAGCTGAAGGGATGGCTGATCTGCTGGTCAAACTCTATGAGCTGCCGGATGAGCGGCCGCGGCTGGCGGGGCTCTCTGCCAACGGCATCATCATCCGCCGGGCCATGGCCTATGAAAAATTCCAGGTGGTTGACTGGGTGCGGGTTCACTTCGGCACGGGCTGGGCCGGGGAATGCGATGTGGCCTTTGCCAATGCCCCCATCTCCTGTTTCATCGCCACCGCTGCCGGCAACATTGCCGGCTTTGCCTGCCATGACAGCACCATGAAAAATTTTTTCGGGCCGGTTGGGGTTGCGGAAAATTTCCGGCACCGAGGCATCGGCACGGCCCTGCTGCTCCGCTGCCTGCACGGCATGGCGGCCGCCGGCTATGCTTACGGCGTGATCGGCGACGCGGGGGATGCGGATTTTTATGCCAGAAGCAGTCAATGCCGCTGGCGATCCCCGGCTCGTCACCGGGGGTGTACCGGGACAGACTGAAAGGCTGACCGCGGCAAGGCCGGCCGAACAATTTGCTGAACGCCAGGAGGAGGGGTGTAATCATATTTATGCGCTGCGCAACCTGTAACAAAATCGCAAGTACCACCGGCAAGATTTTCTTTCGTGATGAATGCCCCCATTGCCGGGCTGATCTGCACATCTGCCAAAACTGCCTGTATTACGATACCGGCGCGGAAAATGACTGCCGGGAATCAAGCGCCGAGCTGGTGCTGGACAAGGAGCGGGCCAACTTCTGCGAGTACTTCCGGCCGGCGGAGAATCAGGCAAACGCCTCGCCTGCAGCCGATGAGGTGAAGAAGAAACTGGACGCCCTGTTTAAAAAGGGCAGGTAACAGTTGTTGAGCGATAAAATTTGGCAATTATTGCAATTCTGCAAATGGGGAGTTGACTGATGAGCGAGATTGGGGAAATTAAACTGGCAGGGGGCGGCGTTCTTTTTGTCGAGACGGAGGATGTGGCAATCCCGGATGTCGGCAGCACTGGCGGCAACCGGCCGCAGGCTGCCGGCAGGTGCGGAAGAGGTCGGGGCGCGGGAGATGGCCAGGGATACTATCCAGCTTTTGCACGATACCCTCAAGCCGGTGGCGGAGGCGGTGCATGAGGCGTTTGTGAAGGCCCAACCTGATGAATGGGCCATGGAGCTGAATATCGGCTTCAAGGGCAAGGTGAACCCCGTCCCGGTGATTGTCAGCGGGGAAGCCAGTGTGGCCATCAGGATAAAGGCAACCTGGAAGAAGAAGTAGAGGAGGGCGCATAGGCTATGGATGACAGGGCCGTTGTCCGGGTTTGGCATGGCAAGCCAAGTGAGGGCGGAAAGTATCGTGGCACTGCCTTTCTGATCAGCCCAGAGTGTCTGTTGACCGCCTGCCATGTCATTGAAAACAGACCGGCCTCGGAGATTTATCTGCAGGGCCAGGCCTGGAGCGGCATCAGGAGTCTACGGGATGCTCTTTGTCATGAAAATCCGCATATCGATGTGGCGATTTTATACCTGACGAAAAAAGAAGATAGACCAATCTTTCTGCCTTTAGCACCTGAGAAAGATGCTGATCTGACAACCGGCTCAACTGTGACCTTGCTCGGTTTCGGTACCGCCGATTCCGATCTGGAAAACATTCTGGTCACCGATCAGCAGTTACGACGGTGACTGTGACCTGGATGTCACCCACACCTCGGTAGCTGATGGCATGAGCGGCGGGCCGGTCATTGCCAACGGCCGGGTGGTCGGCCTGATCAGGGCCAGGCATCATGACAAAAATAAAACCTATCTGGTCCGGCTGAACAGTTTCAGGGATTTTCTCGTGCAGTCCGGCTGTCTGCCGGACCGGCCCCCGGCAAAGGGAGCCGATGCAGCGATTGCGCCGGATGAGTTTGTCGGCAGGATACGGCTGCAGATTCAGACGGAATTGCGGCGCAAACCATTAAACCGCCCTGGCGGCGATACTGAAGAAACAGGTGTCGGCTGCCGCCGGTCCTCGGAAAACCATGCGGATGCCGCCGCCTGGTTGTGTCAAGGGGACTTGGTGGAGTCAGTTGATCTGCTTCATGAGGCCACCAAAGAATGCCTGGGGAAGCTGGCCGACGACGGTGTGCGGGAAGATGCCCTGCAGGCGATGTGGCAGGGGGCACTTAATATTCTGGGCTGGCTGGTGCTGCTGTCAGTGGATCATGAATGGGTGCGGCAACACGGCTCTTCTTTAACCAACGGCAGTGCCGAGGTGCGTTTTGTAGTCCCCTGCAGCACCGGGGCGGGACTTGAAACTTTGGTAGCCAGGGTCGGGGCGAAGGAGCCGGCACGATTCACCTTTGACCCCGGCGGCACGGAGGTCATCGGTCAGCATCGCATCAGCGGCAGTGCGGTGGAGGCTGGCTGGGACATCGGCAGTTGCGCCTTGGAGATTAAAAAACGCATTTACAAGAGAATTCATCAATGCTACTCCGCCGCACCCCTTCACGCAGCAGCATACGGAAAAATTAAACGCCATCCTGAGGAAAAAAGGAAGCCGCGGCGAAAATCATTACCTTTCCATCCCGGTCACGGAAGAAAACAACCCTCTGCGAAATCCGGAGGTATACCAGCTGCTGAGGCAGGAGTTAACCGGCTTGCGGCTTGTCCATTTCGGCATCGGCGATGGTGAGGGAGTCCTGCTGCTCTCCGAGGTTGATCTCTTCGCGCTGGTCTATGAATTTCTGCAATTAATCAAGGAATATCAATGAAATTACTGGATGCTGTTATCGATGCCCCTGTCCCCTTGCCCCGGACCGGCACCTGGCCGGAGTCGGTGCATGTTTTTGACGAGCGAAGCATTCATGCCGTCAATGCAGCCATGGCCGCCGGGCGGCCGCTGCTGGTGCGGGGGGAGCCCGGCACCGGCAAGAGCCAGCTGGCCCGGGCCGCGGCCCATGCGCTCGGCCGTCTTTTTGTCTCGGAGGTGGTGAACAGCCGGACCGAGGGGCAGGACCTGCAGTATCATTTTGATGCGGTGGCGCGGCTCGGCGAGGCCCAGGCCCTCTGTTCCACGGCCAGGGGGAGGAGGTGGGCAGGCTGCTGGCCGCTGAACGTTATCTGAGCCCCGGCCCGCTCTGGTGGGTTTTCGACTGGCATTCGGCAGAGGAGCAGCATAAACGCTGCCGGCATAATATCAGACGGCCCCAGCCCCCTGAAGGCTGGAGCCCGGAGAAGGGCTGCGTGCTGCTGATCGATGAAATCGACAAGGCCGACGCCGATCTTCCCAACAGCCTGCTGGAAACCCTCGGCAACGGCGCCTTTACCGTGCCCTACCTGGACAGGGCCGTGGGGCTGTCCGGGGAGGCCGCGGCCCCGCTGGTCATCATCACCACCAATGAGGAACGGGAGTTGCCCGGCGCCTTTATCCGCCGCTGTCTGGTCCTGCAGCTCAGCCTGCCGGCGGATGACAGGGAATTTGTTGACTGGCTGGTGGTGCGCGGCGGCCATCATTTCCAGCAGGGCTGTTTTCCCGCGGTGTATGAAAAGGCGGCGGAGCAGCTGCTGGGGGACCGGCGGGAGGCCAGACGCCAGGGCCTGACCCCGCCGGGCCAGGCCGAGTATCTGGATATGATCCGGGCCGTCTGCCGAATGACCGGAGACGTGGCAAAGGGGAAGAAGGAGGAGGCGCAGCTCGCGGTGTTGGAGCAGATCAGTGAATTCGCCCTGAAAAAATATCCCCCGGAGAATCAATGATCCCGGCGGCAAAAGAGCGGGAGTACGGGGCCATCCGCCGCACCGGCGCAGGCAGGGCTGATCTGATCGAGTTTCTGGCCAGGGCCGGAACGGAAGGTTTGCGAAACATGGCCTGTTTTGCCGGTTTTGCGCCACCGGAGGAGAAGAAAAAAAACCGCCTGCCGCCCCTGTCCCCCCTGTCCAGAGCGCGCGAGAGGAGCAGTCGCGGACATACGTAGTTGCCTGCCGACGGCAGGGCATCGGTGGTGCCTGACGCCAAATTTTATTATGTTTCAGGCTATGAAGAGGTAAAACCGGATAGCCGGTCAGCAGTGGAACCGACCTGGTTGGCGGAAAGTCCGGGACTCCGTGCAGACGACAGCCGAATCGATCCTCTGGCCTTGCCGCCCCGGCCCCAGCCCCTGGTCCCCTGGTCCCGGCTCTGGCCCTTTCTGCGCACCGCCCTGGGTGACCGGGTCACCACCAGGAAGATAGACCTCGGCCGGGTGGTGGACAGCATTGCCAGGGGAAAAGTTGTCCGGCGTTTCCCCTACCAGCAGCGGATTGGCTGGGCCCGCTCCTGCCAGATCCTGGTTGATTGCCATGAGCGGCTGCTGCCCTTCTGGGATGATTTCCATGGGCTGTGCCGGGGGGTGGCCAGGCTGCGCGGCCTGCCGGCCTGGAAATCCTCAAGCTGGAAAACGGACCGGCCGGTCGCTGCCGCGACTATTTCAAGGCCGATGAGCCGCTGCGTCCCTATAAACTGCCCGGGCCGGGCACCCCGGTGCTGGTGCTGAGCGATCTCGGCTGTCTCGATGACGATGAGGCCCGGCGCAACAGCTGGCTGCGTTTCGGCCGCCTGTTGCAGAGCGGCCAGGTGAACGCCGTGGCCCTGACGGTCAGCCCCAGGCGGAGATGGCGGCGGAGACTCGCCGGATTGTTTTTTCAGGCGTGCTGGGACCGGGGCGCCCGCTTGCCGCGGCGGCTGACCGGGCAACGGCCCCAGCCTGCCGCGGGTCCGGAGGAGACCGCCGAGCCCCAGGCCGAACAACTGCTTGCCCTGCTCGCGCCTGCCGTCCTGGTGGAACCGGCCCTGCTGCGGGCCGTCCGTTATCTGTTGCCGGCTGCTGCCTGTGATGTGGGCAGCGAGGCCGTGGCGTGGCGCCACCGGGATGTCATCCCCACCCCCAATTACTTTGTCTATGCCAATCTCGCGAGCCGGCAGAAGTACCGGGCCGCCTTCAGGAAATTTCCAGCCGGATTGCAGCAACAGGTCACGGACCTGATCACCAGCCACCATGCCCATCTGCCGCCGGCCATCCTGTTTGAGGAATTGGGCTTTCAGGACAAGGGGCTGCTGCGGCGGCTGGTGAAAACCGCCCGGCAGGGGGCGGATGGCGCCCTGCAATCCTGGGTGCGGCGCCTGGGCGGACGCCAGCCGCCCGAGCGCTGGCAAAACCCGGAGTTGCTGGCCCTGTGGACCCTGGTCCATAAAAAGGAGATCGAACAGGGGACGGTGGAACTGCCCCCGGGCTGCGATCCCTTGCGGGTGCCCTGGGTCTTCGGCAGCGGGCAGGATATCGGAAGTTTCAGTCTGCGCCAGGTGGGGGAACACTTTGTGCTGGAGCAGATGGAAAGTGTGACCCCGGAAGTTTGGGAAATATCTGGCCCCGGTGTGCCGTTGTCCCTGGCGCCGCTGCAAGTCACCCTGCCCATCCTGATCATGGCCGGGCCACGGTCAGCGGCGAGCGGCCAGATCGCCGACCAGCGGCGGACCATCGCCATCAGCCGCCGACGGACAGTGCCCCAGCCGGAGCTTCACCCCCCTTACCATCATAACGGATCATGCCGCCCTTACCATCGACGCCATGACCAGGCCCCCCTGGGCCCACACCATCGGCCGGGACCAGTATGGCCTCTATGTCGAGTTCAGCGTCGGCGCCCATACCCAGCGCCTGCGCTGGCTGCAGCCCGGCCGTTTCCTGATGGGTTCGCCGGCGGATGAGCCGGAACGAGGTACGATAATGAACTGCAGCATGAGGTGGTGCTGACCCAGGGCTTCTGGCTGGCCGATACCGCCTGCACCCAGGGGCTGTGGCGGGCGGTGATGGGCAACAATCCCAGCCACTTTACCGGGGATGACAATCTGCCGGTGGAATCGGTGAGCTGGGATGACAGCATGGAGTTCATCGCCAGGATCAACGGCATGATACCGGGCCTTGACCTGCGGCTGCCCACCGAGGCCCAGTGGGAATATGCCTGCCGGGCCGGCACCACTACCCCCTTCAGCTTCGGAACGCAGATTACCACCGATCAGGTGAACTATGACGGCAACTATCCCTATCATGGCGGCCGAAGGGGGAGTACCGGCAAAGGACGGTGGCCGTCAAGTCCCTGCCCGCTAATAACTGGGGGCTCTATGAGATGCACGGCAACCTGTATGGAGTGGTGCGCTGACTGGCTGGGTGATTATGAGGCCGGGACGGTGACTGATCCCCAGGGGCCTGCCACAGGCGTCTACCGTGTTCTGCGTGGCGGCAGCTGGAGACTACGACGGCCGCGATGTGCGCTCGGCCCTCCGCGGCGGCGGTGTTCCGGGCTGATCGCAACCGCAGTCTCGGCCTGCGTCTTTCCCGAGGTCAATAAAGCCAGGGGCAGGGCACAGGGGCGGACAGGCGCGGCGGAGCGCGCCGGTCAGCTCCCTGTGCCGGGGCGGAAAATATTGGGTTTGTAGGAGCGGGCCATGCCCGCGATAACTGGGTTTCCGCGATACCAAAGGTCGCGGGCATGGCCCGCTCCTACCGCAAGATGGCATGCATTGGAGCTGCTTGGAAGAAAGGAGAGCAATGAGATTTCAATTTTTTACCGTCCCCGCCCATGGGGATATGGAGGCTGTGGAGGCGTTGAACCGTTTTTGCGGCCAGCACCGCATCGCCGCGGTGGAAAAGCAGTTCGTGGCGGACGGCCGCAACAGCTTCTGGTCGTTTTGCATCTGCTATCTGCACCGGGATGAAAATGGCGATGTTGCCGGCAAGGGGAAAATTGACTACCGTGAGGTGCTGGACGAAATGGCATGGATGCATTGATCGTTCCTGGGCAAGACCCGCGGCAATCAAGCCTGAGCCCGCCCACCTTTCCCTTTGCCTGGGCCGTTGACTGGGGCCAGGACAGGTATGGACTGTGGCAGTCCTTTGCCTGCAAAGGGGTGCGGCAGCAGCTGCGCTGGATTCCGCCCGGCCGTTTCCTGATGGGTTCGCCACGCGGATGAGCCGGAGCGATATGATAATGAGCTGCAGCATGAGGTGGTGTTAACCCAAGGCTTCTGGCTGGCCGATACCGCCTGCACCCAGGGGCTATGGCAGGCGGTGATGGGCGAGAATCCCAGCGATTTCAAGGGGGATGACAGTCTGCCGGTGGATTCGGTGAGCTGGGATGACTGCATGGAGTTCATCGAAAAGATCAACCGCCTCATCCCCGGCCTTGACCTGCGGCTGCCCACGGAGGCCCAGTGGGAATACGCCTGCCGGGCCGGCATCCTGCACTCCCTTCAGCTTCGGCCCGCAGATCAGCACCGACCAGGTGAACTATGACGGCAACTATCCCTATCATGACGGGCCGAAGGGGGCAATACCGGCAAAAGACGGTGGCCGTTAAATCCCTGCCCGCTAATGACTGGGGGCTCTATGAGATGCACGGCAACCTGTGGGAGTGGTGCGCCGACTGGATGGGTGATTATGAGGCCGGCACGGTGACGGATCCCCAGGGGCCGGCTACTAGGCGTCTACCGTGTTCTGCGTGGCGGCAGCTGGAACAACCTCGGCCGCGATGTGCGCTCGGCCTACCGCCACGGCTATGTTCCGGGCAATCGCTTCGGCAACATCGGCCTGCGTCTTTCCCGAGGTCAAAAGTAAAGGCAGGGCAGGCCGGGCACCGGGGCGGACAGACGCCGGGGAGCGGCGTCGGTCAGCCCCGGTGCGGGGGCCCGCAAGAAAAAGGTTGACTCACCATGGGTTTGTAGGAGCGGGCCATGCCCGCGACCTCTGCCATTGCGGAAACACCTTTGTCGCGGGCATGGCCCGCTCCTACGTTGCGTGTGCGCTCGGTGGAGCGTGGTGCGCTGCATATTCTAATAAATTTGAGCGATCGAAAATCTTCGCAAACGGAGGTGCAGAGATGGCGAAAAAATCGTATCCCTTATCCAAGGTCTACGGCCTGCTTGAGCCGGGGCCGGTGGTGCTGGTCAGCACGGCCCGGGACGGGGCGGGCCAACATCATGGCCATGTCGTGGCACACGATGCTGGATTTTGAGCCGCCGGTGCTGGGCTGCGTGATCAGCGGCAGCAACTTCACCTTCGAAATCCTTGATCAGACCGGGGAATGCGTGCTCAATATCCCCACCGTGGAGCTGGCGGAAAAGGTGGTGGGCTGCGGCAACACCTCCGGCCGCGAGGTGGACAAGTTCCAGCATTTCGGCCTCACCCCGGCCCCGGCCTCAACCGTCCAGGCCCCGCTCATCGACGAGTGCTACGCCAATCTGGAATGCCAGGTCGTTGACCGGCAGATGGTCGCCGCCTACAACCTCTTTGTCCTTGAGGTGGTCAAGGCCTGGATCAACCCCGCCGTGGACGCCCCGCGCACCATCCATCATCGCGGCAAGGGCGTCTTCATGGTGGCCGGGGAGACGATCAAATTGCCCTCGAAAATGAAATAGCTTTGCAAGTGGCATATAATTGGGTAGAAAACTGAAAAAGGAGCGCGAGCTTTACGGAAGGACCGAGCTCGGCGCAATGAATTACCTGTGAGATGATTTGCCGCAGTTAAGTCGCAGTTTGGTTACCGCTACGGAGCCAGATTTAACAAGCCGGAATTACTAATTTATTTGCCGTGCTTTTTTATTCTGTCTCCTGACTTCTCACTCCTTACTCCTCACTTTAAAAAGGAGATGCAACCATGCCGCCGGCCGCCAGAGTAGGGGACATGCATACCTGCCCGATGCAGACGCCGACCCCGGCAGGACCGATTCCCCATGTCGGCGGGCCGGTTCTGCCGCCGGGTTGCCCGACGGTGCTGATCGCCGGCCAGCCCGCCGCCCGTATGGGTGACCCGGCGACCTGTGTCGGCCCTCCCGACGCGATTGTCAAGGGCTCGGCCACGGTGCTGATCGGCGGCCAGCCTGCGGCCCGCCTGGGTGATTCCACGGCCCACGGCGGCAGCATTGTTGTCGGCTGCCCGACGGTGATGATCGGCGGCTGAACCCTCCCGGAGCAGAGTCTCCATGGCAATCAACAGTGCAAACTGCCGCAAGGTGAGCCGGTGACCTGCCTATGATTCTTCGAGATGCCGCAACAGGCAAAGAGTACTCCATAAGCCTGCCCTGTCTGATCGGGCGCGGCAGGGAGGCGGATCTTGTCCTGCCGGATCCGGCCGTGTCCCACCGCCACGCCCTGCTCGATGCCACCCCGGACGATCAGTTGTGGATCAAGGATCTGGAGAGCACCAACGGGGTATGGGTCAACGGCGGCAGGATCAGCACCAAGACCTTCCTGCATCCCGGCGACTCTATCCAGGTGGGGAAGATGAAGTTTCTGCTGCCCGCACCGGCTGCCGCAAGCGCCGAGCAGACGGTGGTGCTCCATGTGCTGGACCGGGCCAGGGCGGCGCCGGAGCTGGACCGCCGGCGGCTGGAGCTGATCTATGATATCACCACGGAACTGCCCGGCAGCCGTGACGTGACCCGGCTGAGCGAAAAGATATTTGTCAGCTGCCGGGAGTATTTTCAGCAGGACCATGGCGTGGTCGCCCTGTTCCAGGAAGACGGCAGCCTGAAGCCCCTGTGCTGCGATTACCGGGACAGCGCCCTGCCGCTCAGCCGCAGTATCGTCAAGCGGGTGCTGCAGAACGGGGAATCCCTGCTGCTGGAAGACGCCTTAAGCTCCGATTCCTTCAAGAAAGAGGAAAGCATCATCAATCTGCGCATCAGGTCGGCCATGTGCGCACCGCTGATCTACCACAATCAGATCAACGGGCTGATCTACCTTGACCGCAATATTCCCGGCGCATACAGTACCAGTGACCTGGAACTCTTTCAGTCCATTGCCGCCATCATCGCCCCCCTGATCGAGAATGCCCGGCTGTGGAGTGAGCTGCAGAAAAAGTATGCCGACACGGTGGATAAGCTGCGCACTACGGAGGCGCGGCTGATCGATACGGAACGGGTGGCGGCTTACGTGCGCCTGGCCCAGGCCATGGCCCATGAGGTCAGAAATCCCCTGGTTTCCCTGGGCGGACTGATCCGCAGGATCGCCAGACCGGACCAGGAGGCAGCCGGGCAGCAGCTGAAAATGCAGAGCATGGTGAAATCCGTGGAACGCATCGAATCCGTGCTGCAGGAGGTGGACGATTTTGCCCGGATTTCCCTGCCGGAAAAGCAGCTGGTCAGAATGGATCTGCTGGTGCAGGAGGTGCTTGATGATTGCCGGGAGGAGCTGGGCAAAAAACAGGTCCACCCGCAGTTTGCCGTAGCCACGGCAAATGTGATGGCCCCGGTGGACAGAAAGCTCATGAAAAAAGCCCTGGCCGCGGCGTGTAAGGAGATCCTGTTCGGCATAGGTCAGGGCAGCGAGCTGCCCATACGGCTGGGGGATGGGGAGGGAGGGCCCTGGCCATACGCTTCGGGCCAGGGGGGGACACCAGCACCTTCCGTGATCCCTTTGCCCCGGTTTTTCGCGACAAGCCATGGTGCAACAGCCTCTTTTTAAATATCGCCCATAAGATTCTGCTGGATCATGGCGGCAAACTGTTGCTCAACACCGAGGGGCACGGCGTGCTGCCGCTGATGATGCTCATCTGCCGCTCGATAACGGTGGAAAGCGAGATGCGGGGTGAACGCACGCCCTGAGGCGGATTATTTGCTGTAATCCCTGGGGCCGAATAAGGGAACGCCTTCATGGGTAACCGGTTCCGCCGGCTGGTCTTTGTCCCGGCTTGCCGCTCTTCCGTTTTGCCCGGGGTTGTGATTCATCGACAAATTCCTGGGTCATGGCATCCTCTCTGACCAGGAGATCGCGGGGGATCTGGATCTGGTCACCCTTGAAAATGCGGTTGGGATTGATTGTCGGGTTATGCCAGGCCAGGGTTTCCCAGTTTTTCAGATCTCCGGTGTACCATTTGGCGATGATTGACAGGCTTTCCCCCGGCAAGGTGACGGTATGGACAAAATAGGCAACAGACGGCGCGGGTTGTTCAGGCGCGGCTGCAGGCGGGGCCGCAACGGGGGGCGGCGCTTCAGGCTGGGGCGGCTCGGCCTGTTTGGCGGCGCAGCTGACGAGGACAAATGACAGGGCAAGGCAGATGAACAAGAGAAAGTGGGAGGGCCGTATACTTATCTTCACTTATTTGCTCCTGACTCTTCTTTTATTTTTTTAAGGTAATTCCGGGCCGGGGCATTTTTCGGATTGACGGCTACCGCCTTTTCCAGGTTGGCGATACACTCCGCCTTTTTACCCTGTGCGTTCTGCACCAGCGCCAGATTGAAAAGTGCCTCATCCCCATAACCCGGCGCAAGCTCAACGACCCGTTTATACATTTCCTCCGCCCGGGCATAATCCTTTGACAGGGCATAAATGAAGCCGAGATTAAAGAATGTATCCGGAAATTTCGGATTGATATGGATGACATTCTGGAAGCTGCCGATGGCCTTGGGGTAATCTTTTTGGTTCAGATAGAGCATGCCGAGTTGAAAATGGGCCTGTTCGCTGTCAGGATTGATATGGGTTGATTTCTCCAGCAGCGCCGTGGCCTTCTTGATATCCGTCTTGGCCAGCTTTTCCCCCTGTCCCACTAACGCCTCCGCATAGGAGATCGCAATCTTGTCCTGCATGCCCGGGCCGAGCTGCAGAAGTTTTTCAAAGAATGTAACCGCGTCGCCGTAACGTTTGGCAACCAGCGCGTCCATGGCCTGCTGATAGAGTTCCGTGCCCGGGGCTTCGGCCGCAGGAGGGCTCTGCTGCTCTGCCGGCGCAACCCGGGCCGACCCGTCGGCAGCCTCCTGGGCGGTTTGCTGTTTTTCTGCCGGAGGCGGTTCTTCCTTGTTGTCGAAAAAGGTTGTCGACAGGGCAATAACCAGGACAATTGCCACGGCGATGCCTGCAAAAAGTGATTTTCGCGACTCGGCCGAAGGGGATGGCCGAGCGGGCGGTTCATCCGCAGCGGATTTTTTCAGGGCATCCGTGGCAGGCGATGTTTTTTTCTCAGCCGTTTCTTTTTCTTTGGCCGGGGGCCGGGCAGCAACAGGTTTGGCCTCATCTTCCTCCTGCATGAGACCGATTCGGGTGATCTCCTGCATGTGCTGCTCTTCAGCGATAATCTCTTCGGCAAAAAGAGTCTTCATATATTTGGTCAGCACATTTGCCGTGGAATGCGTGCCAAGCTGCGGCATGCATTCCTCCAGATCGGTCAGCATGTCGCCGCAGCTCTGGTAGCGGTTAGCCGGCTCCTTGGCCAGGGCGCGGTAGAGAACCTCCAGCAGTTTTTCCGGGAGATCTTGCCGCACCTCCTCCGGTCTGTCAAACTGGGCCTCCCGCACTTTGGCGAGAATATGCATGGTGTCGCCGGAAAACATGCGCCTGCCGGTCACCATTTCATAGAGAATGATGCCGCAGGAAAAAATGTCGGAGCGGTGGTCGATGGGTTTGCCGGCGGCCTGTTCGGGTGACATATAGGCAACTTTGCCTTTGATCATGCCCATCTGGGTCATGGTGGTCTGGCTGGCGGCCTTGGCGATACCGAAATCGACGATTTTTACGTCTCCTTCATAGGTGATGAGGATGTTCTGCGGGCTGATGTCCCGGTGAATGATATTCAGCGGTTTGCCCTGGAAATCTTTAAGCTTGTGGGCGTAATCAAGCCCGGCGCAGATACGGGAAACGATCAGCAGCGCCAGGGGCAGTTCCAGGGGAAGATTTTTTTCCTTGGCCTTGCTGTTGATAATGCGGCAGTCCTTGCCCAGGAGAAACTCCATGGCAATGAAGTAGGTGTCGCCCAGGCTGCCGAAATCATAGATCTGGACGATGTTCTGGTGGTGGAGCAGGGCGGCGAGCTTGGCCTCGTCAATGAAGGATCTGACCAGCTCCTCTTCGTTGGCGAGATGAGGAAGGATTTTTTTAATGGCGATCAGTTTTTCAAATCCCTGAACTCCGGTGATCATGGCCCGGTAAAGTTCGGCCATGCCACCCACGGCAAGTTTATCAAGGAGAATGTATTTCCCGAGCCGCTGTTTCTGAAAAGTTGTCATGAAAATCCGGAGTCTCCTAAATTTTATAGTAATACAAATAATATGCAGAACATCCTATTGGCCGTCAAGGAGTATTTGAACCATCAATCTGAAATGGATATCCCGGATGAGACTGAGACGGCAGAGTGACTGTTCGAGGTGTCCGCCTGGAAAGGCACCGGTTTGTGATGATCGGCTGCCGCGGGATAATATGGCAATTTTATTGTAAAACTGCATGGGAACGCGGTATAGTTGCAAAAAAAACATTGAGATAGCTGTGCTCTTTTAGGTACTATCTAATATCCATTTCCTGCTCAACGGGGGCAGGGAGATGCAATTTCCCGGGGAAGACAAAGTGCAAAACGAACAACTGATTAAACATCTGCGCCAGTCTCTTATTTTCCGCGTCAGCATTGCTGTTCTGCTGCTTTTTTCCCTGTCAATCGGGCTGCCTGTTTCCTTTATGATGGCAAAACAGCGGGATGTCTTCTTTGCCCAAACCCTGAAATCCATTGAGGCTGTGGCCGGGTATTTTGCGGCAAGCGCCAAGGTTCCCCTGCTTGCTGATGATACCCTGCGCCTCAATGCCGTTGCCCGGGATGCAGTCGGTCTTGGCGGGATTGACTATGCCTTTGTCGTTGACCGCAACGGGGTCATCCAGGCCCATTCAAGGCAGGAGATGCTCGGCAGGCAATACTCTCCCCCGGCCAATGCGGCGGTGGCCAGTGAAAATAAAGAGGGTGCCGTTGTCCAGTACCAGGATAGTGAAGGCCGGCAGATTTATGATCTGTCCAGGACCGTTTTCTATAATGACAAGACCCTCGGGGTGGTCCATCTCGGCATACCCCTTGATTTTATCCACAGCAGTGTGTCGGCCCAGCAGACCTCTCTGCTGCCGGCTCTGCTGATCCCGGCTCTGTTGGTGTTTGCCGGCCTTTTTGTTCTTGCTTATCTCTATGCCCAAAGGATTCGTGCAGGTGTCACCGCCCTTGTTGAGGCGGCATCCGAATATGGCCAAGGCAATCTGCGGCACAGGATTGATGAAATACACGACGATGATCTGGGCGATGCCGCATTGGCGTTGAACACCATGGCGGAACAACTGCTGGCCCGCGGTGATAACCATGTGCAGCTCGAGAATTATCTGGAATTTTCCTCGGTTGACCGGATTCTGGAAGGTCCGGTATCAAAAGGGGAATCCTATGCGGCCAGGCATCAGGTTGCGGTGCTTTTTGCCGGGGTAAAGGGCTTCGGCTCCTATGCCGGCACGGCTAAACCGGAAGATTTGGTCGCCGCCTTGAACAAGTATATCGAAATCGTCACCAGAATCATCAGCAAACACGGCGGTTATGTGGACAAGATTATCGGTGACGCGGTGGTCGGCATCTTCGGCGTTTCCCTCTACCGGGAGGAGCATACCGCCCGGGCCCTGCGCGCAGCAGTGGAGCTGCAGAGGACGTTGGCAGCCGGCAGTGAAATGGAGAGTCAGCTGCTCTCCAATGTGTGTGTCGGCATCAGCGCGGGTATCGTTTTGTCCGGCAATATCGGCTCCCACTCCAAAGTCGAGTACAGCTCCATCGGCGAGAGTATCAAAGAGGCCTACTGGCTCATCGGGCTGGGAGAGCCGGGCGAAATCATACTGGCCGAGGGGATTTACGGCCAGGTAAAGGACCAGGTTCTGGTTGAACAGCTTGAGGCGCTGCAGGTGGCCGGTTCCTCCGAGCCCATCAGGACTTACCGCTTTCTTAACCTCAAAGAAAAGAATGCTGATCAATAAGTTCTTTCCAGCCGGCGGGTTGCCGTCATTTTTCCGTATCCTGGGCATGCTCTTGCTGGTGCTGCTCCTGCAGGGGTGTGCAACAACTCCCGCCAGGGTGGTGCATCTGACCCGCCCTGAGGGGACCCTGAGTTTTATCCCGCTCATTGTCCAGTTCGGCGACACTCTGCCCTCTCTTGCCGCCAAATACCTTGGCGATGCCGATAAAAGCTGGATCATTGCCGAGTTCAATGATGTCAAGGATATCAGTCCGGGGCAGGAACTGATCATCCCGCTGGAGCCGTTTGACAAGGCCCGGCTCTCCAGCAAGGGATATCAGACCGTGCCCATACTCGCCTACCATAATTTCTCCGACTCAAAAGAGGGGCTGATGGTGGTGCGAAGAAGTGATTTTGCCGCCCAGATGCAATTTCTCCAAGACAACGGCTATACCCCCATAAGCCTTGCTGAGCTGTTCGATTTTCTGCAATACCGCAAGGATATTCCCCCCAAGGCGGTGGTCATTACCATCGATGACGGCTGGCGGGGTGTTTATGATATTGCCTACCCCATTCTGAGAAAATTCGGTTACCCCGCCACCCTGTTTGTCTACACGGATCTGATCAACGGCAGCAGCAAAACCCTGAGTTGGGATATGGTCGCCGAACTGGACAAGGCCGGAATTGACGTTCAGTGCCATACCAAGACCCATCGCAACTTGAACAGGGTGCTGGACCACGAGTCGTTTCAGCAGTATGCCACGGAAATCGAGCAGGAGATCACCGAGTGCACGGAAATAGTGGAGAGCAAACTCCACAAACAGGTCAAATATATGGCTTACCCCTATGGGGAGACGAATAAGCTGGCCATGGCCTTTCTGGAGAAAAACGGCTACCAGGGAGCCTTTACCGTCAAAAGGGACAGCAATCCCTTTTTCATGGACCCGTATGCCTTGAACCGCAGGATGATTTACGGCGATTTCAGTCTGGAGACCTTTAAGAAAAATCTGGAAACATACAGCAATGAGGCGCTGCGCTGATGACGTCATCCTGCTGGCCATGCTGCGTTGCCCCCTTCCGGGCGCCCTGCGGCGTTGCTTTTTGGCCAATTCTGTGTTTTTGCTGCCTTGTCTGTTTTTTAAGCGCCTGCGCCCCGCAGCCGCAGGTGCCGGCCCCGCCGGAACAGGAGCTGTTTGTCTCCCTGTCGGATTCATTGCGGAGCAAAGCCCTTGAATATGAAAACAGGGGAGATTTGCGGCAGGCGCTGCTGCGCTGGGGCATTCTGCAGACCCTTAATCCCCATGACAAGGAAATCAGCCGCAAGGGTTGAGAGGCTGAAACAGGAAACACGGACAAAAGCCGCAGAACATTTTCAGCAGGGGGTTGCCTTGTATGAGAAAGGTTTGCCGGCCGATGCCCGCCGGGAGTTTCTTTACACCCTCACCTATGAACCGGACACATCCCGAGGCCTTGGACTATCTGCTGAACAGGCTGCATGACAAGGTGTTCATCACCTATCAGGTCCAGCCAGGGGATACCTGCAGGGAGATCGCCCGCAGGATCTATCACGACCCGGATAAGGCGTTTCTGCTCAGCGCCTTCAATAAGGTGAACAGCTGTGAAAATTTGATTCCCGGCACTGAGCTGAAGCTGGTTGTGCTGGATCAGGCGCTGGCAGGAGACACCAAGCCCACCGATGCCATAGCGCAGCCGGACGGGGCAAAGGTGCTTGCCCCGGAGCGGCAGAAAAAAAAGGAGAGGGAGGAAGTTTACAACCAGGGTGAGGCTGGGGCCTCAAACGAGACGCAGGTGGTGGAGGACGGGGCGAAAAAGAATTCATTGAAATACGAGCAGGCCAAGGAGTTGCTCGGCCGGCAGAAATATGTGGAGGCCTTGCGCCTCCTGCGCACGATTGACGTAAATTACCGGGATGTGGCGAGGATCATCGCCACAACTGACGCGCACATCCAGCAGGAGGCCGATGCCCATTACCGCAAGGGCATCAGCTATTATCTCTCTGAAGACCTTGACCAGGCCATCAGGGAGTGGGAGGAGGTTCTGCGGCTGCGGCCGGATGACCTCAAGGCGAAAAAAGATCTGCTGAATGCCCGGCGGCTGAAGGAGAAGATAAACAAATTATGAGGCGGGTCAGCTTGTTGCGCCTGCCCCCTCTCCCGGCCTCTGTTGATTTCCGGCCCTGATTCTCCCCTCCGCTGTTCCCCTGACTCTGATGGTTCGGAGTTCCAGCCGAAAAGTCTCCCTTCCTTGTTCTACCCTGGTAAAAGAAATTTCTTGCGCCATGGTGCCTGACCATTTACATTTGTCTCTTTTGCTCAGAAAGCCAGCGAATATCTGGTTGGGCCGCGCGTCGTCCCATTCTTTCCTTCCGGGTGGTCTTGGCCGCATGATAATCGCAGCCGCCATGAACCTCTTGTCGGTTGGATCTCTGATTTTATGAAAGGCGTGCCGGCCATGCCGGCATGATTGGGCCCTGGAATCCGGCCGGGGTGGTCAGGGCGGAAATCAGCCGTTATTTTCAGAAATAAGACCTCGCACTTTACCGGCATTATATTATGGAAGACACAGACAGCAGAGAACAGATTGCGCAGTTGCGAAGCCTCATTGAGGAGCTGAAATCCGCCAACCGGGAGCTGACTGAAGACAATGCCGCCCTGGTGTCCAGGGTCAGGGAGCAGGAAGAGCAGGCAAGACGCTTTTCCTCATTTCCGCGGCTCAATCCGAATCCGGTGCTCGAGGTGGCTTCCTCCGGCGAGGTCATTTTTTATAATGCCGCGGTGCAGGACATTCTGGGTGATGCCGGCCTGGACCGGGAAAATGTCAGCGCCTTTCTGCCCGTTGACCTGGGCCTTATCCTGAGTGAACTGGAGTACAGGGAGGAAGAGACCATCCACCGCGAGATTGTCCTGCCGGGAAAGGTTTTCGCGGCCACGGTCCAACTGGTGCCGCAGTTTGCCGCGGCCCGCATCTACGCCTATGACATCACCGAACGGAAGCTGGCCGAGGAGGCATTGCGCCGGGCGCATGACGAACTGGAACTGCATGTCCGGCAGCGGACCGCCGAACTCAACAAAACCATGGAGGCGCTGGGCGCCGAGCGGCGGCGGTTCCTGGAGGTGCTGGACGTGCTGCCGGTTTACGTGATACTGTTGACCCCGGAGTATCATGTGCCCTTTGCCAATCGCTTTTTCCGTGAACGCTTCGGCGAATCCGAAGGCAGGCGCTGTTATGAATACCTGTTTGGCCGCACGGAACCCTGCGAGATCTGCGAAACCTTCAAAGTGCTGCGGGACCAAAAGGCCCGGCGAGTGGGAATGGATTGGTCCGGACAACCGCAATTATGCCATCTTCGACTATCCCTTTACCGACACGGACGGTTCTCCTCTGATCCTGGAGATGGGAATCGACGTCACGGAACACAAGCTGGCCCAGGCGGAGCTGGTCGAGCATCGCCATCACCTTGAGGAGCTGGTGCGACAGCGCACCAGCCAGCTGGAGGAGGCCAATGAGCAGCTGCAGGATGAGATCATCGAACGCGAGATCATCGAGAATGCGCTGCAGAAGAGCAATGAAAAACTCGCCCTGCTGGCGGAATCGGCCAAACTGCTGCTGACCAGCGAAACGCCGGAAAAGATTGTCCGGACGACATGTGAAAAGGTGATGCAGTATCTTGGCTGCCATGTCTTTCTGAACTATCTGATCGATGAATCCGGCCAGGGCATGCGTCTCAATGCCTGTGCCGGCATAGGAGAGGAGAGATCGGCAGAGTTGGAGTGGCTCGATTTCGACTTATCGGTGTGCGGCAGCGTTGCCCGCGAGGGCCGCAGGATCGTGTTAGAGGATGTCGCCAACTCAACAGATAAGAGGGCTCATCTGGTCCGTGCCCTGGGCATTCAGGCCTATGCCTGCTATCCGCTCATCTACCAGGGCCGCACCCTGGGCACCCTCTCCTTTGGCACCTATGACCGGCCCGCTTTCGATCTTGATGGGCTGGATCTGATGAACGCCATCACCGGGCAGGTGGCTATTGCCATAGCCCGTAAACTGGCCGAAGGGAAGTTGCTGCGGGCCAAGCAGGAGTGGGAAAGGACCTTTGACAGCGTCCCTGACCTGATCGCCATCCTGGATAAGGATCACAGGATTATCAGGGTGAACCGGGCCATGGCCGAGCGACTGGGAGCAACGCCCGATCAATGTGCTGACCTGAACTGTTACCAGTGTGTGCACGGCGCCGCCGGCCCACCCGCCTTCTGCCCCCACAGCAAGTCCCTGGCGGACGGCAGGCAGCATTCGGCTGAGGTGCATGAGGAGAGACTCGGCGGCGATTTTCTGGTGACCACCACCCCGCTGCTTGATGAAGAGGGGGAATTGCTGGGCACGGTGCATGTCTCCCGGGATATCACCGAGCGCAAGCGGGATGAGGCGAAAATCAGGAAACTGAACGAAAATCTGAAAATCAGCATATCCCAGCTGGCCGCAGCCAACCGGGAGCTTGAGGCCTTCAGTTACTCCGTTTCCCACGACCTGCGCGCACCTCTCCGGAGTATCTCCGGATTCAGCCAGGCGCTGCAGGAAGATTATGCCGATAAGCTGGATGAAGAGGGGCTGGACGCGCTGGCCCGGATCATAGCCGGTACGCAGCGCATGGGCAGGCTCATCGACGACCTGTTGAATCTGTCCCGGGTGTCGCGGGCCGAGATGCGCCACGAGAAAGTGAACCTGAGCAATCTGGCCCGGCGGATCGCTGATTCTCTTGGGAAAAACAGCCAGCCGGAACGGCAGGTGGAGTGGCGTATCGACGCAGATATTGTTGTGGAGGGGGATGAGTATCTGCTTAATGTGGTGCTTGATAATCTGCTCAGAAACTCCTTCAAGTTTACGGCGAAACAGCCGGCCGCAATCATCGAGTTCCGCGTTACCGAACAACAGAACGGCGAAAGGGTCTATTTGGTCAGGGATAACGGCGCAGGCTTTGACATGGCCTATGCCGGCAAACTGTTCAGGCCGTTTCAGCGGCTGCACACTGTCAGCGAATTCCCCGGCACCGGCATCGGGCTGGCCACGGTGAAGCGCATTATCAACCGTCACGGCGGCAATGTCTGGATCGAAGGAGAACCGGGCAAAGGGGCTGCCGTCTTTTTTACCTTGTAAGCAGGCCGGGCGTTTTAAACGAAAAAAACTGAGAACAGCGGCCAGGGAAACAACATGAAGAATAAACATATCCTGCTGGTGGAGGATAACCCGGATGATGTCAAGCTGACGTTGCGGGCCCTCAAGAAGAATAATATCCTGAATAAGGTGGTGGTGGCCGAGGACGGGGTGGAGGCCCTTGACTATCTGCATGGCACCGGCCGATTTGCCGACCGCGACCTGAGCGTGATGCCCCAGCTGATTCTGCTTGATCTGAAAATGCCCAAACTGGACGGCCTGGAAGTTCTGCAGCGCATCCGCGATGATGCCAGGACCAGAATCCTGCCGGTGGTTGTTCTTACCACCTCAAGCGAGGATAGGGACCGCATTGAAAGTTATAAGCTGGGGGCGAACAGTTACATCCGCAAGCCGGTGGACTTCAATCAGTTCCTGGAAGCGGTGCAGCAGCTGGGGCTCTACTGGCTGGTGTTGAATGAGGCGCCGTGATGGGCAGCGAAAAACCTCCGGTGAAAAGTGAGATGGCCACCCCGCTGCGGGTTCTGATCGTTGAGGACTCGGAGGATGATGCATTTCTCATGCTCCGCGAGCTGCGCAAGGGTGGCTATGAACCCCTGGCCGAACGGATTGAAACGGCTGAAGCCATGGAGCAGGCCCTGGCGACAGGGCAATGGGATATGGTCATTTCCGATTATGTCCTGCCCCGGTTCAGCGGCCTGGCAGCCTTGCAGATCCTGAAGCAGAGCGGTCAGGATCTGCCTTTTATCGTCGTCTCCGGCAACATCGGCGAGGACATTGCCGTGGGCGCCATGAAGGCCGGGGCCCACGATTATATCCTCAAGGGCAATCTGACCAGGCTGGTCCCCGCCGTGGAGCGGGAACTGCGGGAAGCTGTGGTGCGCCGCGAACGCAGGCGGGCGGAAGCGGCCCTGCAGCGATCATACGAGGAGCTGGAACAGCGGGTCAGGGAGCGGACGGAAGAGCTGAACGCCAGCAAGCTTGAACTGGAGCGGCTGGTGGGGGAGCTTGAACGCTCCAACCGGGAACTGGAACAGTTCGCCTATGTGGCGAGCCACGACCTGCAGGAGCCGCTGCGCATGGTGAGTTCCTTCATGCAGCTCCTGGAAAGGCGGTTTGAACATCAGCTCGATGACAAGGCGCGGCAATACATCAGCTATGCCCAGGACGGGTCCCAGCGGATGAGTCAGCTCATCCATGACCTGCTGATGTTTTCCAGGGTGCGGCGCGGCACCTGGGAGCCGGCGCCGGTGGATCTGAACGAGCTGTTCAGCCAGATCGCGGACAACTGCCGGACCACCATCGAGGAGACGGGCGCCGTGATCACCTGCGAGAAGCTGCCCGTGGTCCAGGGGGAGCCCTCACAGCTGTGCCAGCTGCTGCAGAACCTGCTGGTCAATGCGGTCAAGTTCCGCAAACAGGATGTCATCCCCGAGGTCCATGTCTCGGCCACCCGGCAGGGGAAACACTGGCTGCTTGCCGTCCGGGACAACGGCATCGGCATTGCCCCGGAGCAGCACGAACGGATTTTTCTCATCTTCCAGCGGCTGCACAGCCGCCAGAAATATAACGGCACCGGCATCGGTCTGGCCGTCTGCCAGCGGATCGTCGATTTCCATGGCGGCCGGATATGGGTAGAGTCCGAGCCGGGCAAGGGGTCGACCTTTCTCTTCAATCTGCCGGCCTGATGGACTCGGCAAAAGTCTTTTTCCCACCGCAGAGGACACGGAGATCACGGAGAATTTTTTTATTGCAGACCGTTTGCCCTGCGGGCTCTGTGGTAAATTTTTCAGTTGCTGCGAGTCCGTCAAATGCCGCCTTCCGGCGCTTGTCTGTCCGGGATGGTGAAATAAAAAGTCGATCCCTTGCCCGGTTCCGATTCCAGCCAGATCGCTCCGCCGTGGTGCTCAACGATTCTCTTGCAGATGGCCAGACCGATGCCGGTGCCGGGATATTCCCGGGTGGTGTGCAGGCGCCGAAAGATGCCGAATATCATTTCCGCATATTTGGGTTCAATGCCGATGCCATTGTCCCGTACTGAAAGAACCCAGCTGTTTTCTTTTTGTTCGGCCGAAATATGAACTCGCATGGCTTCTTTGCCGTGAAACTTCAGGGCATTACCTATGAGATTCTGGAACAGCCTGCGGATCAGCGAGGCATTGGCCAGCAGAGAAGGAAGCGGGTCCAGGGTGATGACCGCGCTGGTATCGGCAACAGCGGCTTGAAGATTTAAAACCGCATTGTCCACCGCCGCGGAGAAATCCACCGTCTCTAAAATCGTACCCCGGCTTCCCACTTTTGAATACGTCCAGCAGGTCTTTGATAAGGTCCTGCATCCTCTTGACCCCGTCCACCGTATACTCGATATACTGATCCGCCTTTTCATCGAGCCTGCCCTGGTACCGGCGCGCCAGAAGATTTACGAAACCATCAATCACCCGCAACGGTTCCTGCAGATCATGGGCTACGATGGCGGCAAACTTGGCCAGGTCTGCATTCGAACGCGCCAGCTCGTCAGCGGTGGTCCGCAATTTCTCTTCCGCCCGCCGGCGCTCGCTGATGTCCCGTATCACTTTTGAAAAGCCTCTCAGTTGTCCCGCCTCATCTCGTCAGCGCCGTGATGACAACATTGGCCCAGAATTTTGAGCCGTCCTTCCTGACCCGCAAACAGTCCTCTTCATAGCTGCCCTGTTCAGCGGCAATTTTCAGCTGTTCACCGGGCTTGCCTTGCTCTGCATCCTCCTCCGGGTAAAAACAGGAGAAATGTCTGCCGAATATTTCCTCGGCCCGGTAGCCCTTGATTCGTTCCGCCCCTTCATTCCAGCTCAAGATTCTGCCGGCCGGGTCGATCATGAAAATCGCATAGTCCTTGACTCCCTCAACCAGCAGGCGAAACTGCTCTTCGGTCCTTTGCCGTTCTTTTTCCGCCCGCCGGCGCTCGCTGATTTCATGTTTGAGCTGTTCAATGCTTGTGCTGAGTTCAGCGGTGCGTTCCCGGACCAGTTCCTCAAGCTGTTCATGGTATTTTTTTAATTCTTCTTCCGCCCTTTTGCGCTTAACGAGTTCCTTTGCCTCCTTCAGCGCCCGGCATACCGCAGGGGCAAGCCGGGACAGGCGCTGCTTGAGCACATAGTCCGTTGCCCCGTTTTTGAGGGTATCGATGGCGAGCTCCTCGCCCATGACGCCGGAAACAAAGATAAAGGGCACATCAGGAGTCTTTACCCGGGCTATGGCCAGGGCTGAAAGACCATCAAAGGAGGGAAGCCGGTAATCGGCGAGGATGATATCGTACTCTTTCTCCGCCAGAGCCGCTGTAAAGTCTGCCTCGGTTTCAACACAGGCCGCGTCAAGACGGTAACCGGCCTCTTCGAGTGCGGCCCGGACGAGTTCCGCATCATTAAAATCGTCTTCAAGATGGAGGATGCGCAATGATGAGTTCATATTTTTTAACGTTTGCCAACTCTGTCCACGCTTCCCGGAGGAGGCTCGTTGATCACTGCCCAGAATACCCCGAGCTCTTTGACCGCTTCCACGAAATCATGGAAATCAACCGGCTTCACCACATAGGCGTTTATGCCCAGCTGATAACTCTCTATCCAGTCCCGCTCCTCCCTGGAAGAAGTCAGGATGACCACCGGGGTCATCTTCAGCTTCTCATCGGATCTGATGTGCCGCAGCACCTCCATGCCGCTGACTTTCGGCAGCTTCAGGTCGAGCAGCACGACGGCGGGATTGGCGTTCGGACGGTCCTGGAATTTCCCACGGCAATAAAGGTAATCCAGGGCCTCTTCGCCATCGCCCGCGACAACCACTTCGTTGGCCAGGTTGTAATCACCCAGGGCTTCCAGGGTCAGTTCCACATCCCGTGGATCATCCTCAACCAGCAGAATACGTTTCAGTTTAGAGACCATTTATTCCTCCATTGTTTACTTTGGCAGGGAAATTGAGAAGGTTGCGCCGCCATCTACCGCGCCTTCAGCCCACGTCTTGCCCCCGTGGCGATGAATAATCCGCTGGACATTGGCAAGCCCGATGCCTGTACCTTCAAACTGGCCTGCGCTGTGAAGACGCTGGAATACCCCGAAAAGTTTGTCTGTATATTTCATATCAAATCCCACGCCATTATCCCGGACAAACAGCACTGTTTGCCCTTCCCGGTCCGGGCCGGTGCCGATCTGTATCCTTGCCTGTTGACGCGGCGAGGTGAATTTGACGGCATTGGCCACCAGGTTCAGCAAAGCAAGCTTGATCAGCGCCCGGTCGCCGTAAACAGCGGGCAACGGCCCTATTTCCAGTTGAATCCCGCGGTTTGCCATTTCTTGTTCCAGTTCGCCCAGGATTTCTTGAATGAGTTGTTCGAGGCTGAACTCCGCCATCCGCATTTCAATGCGCCCGATCCGTGAAAAAGTCAGCAGGTCGTCGATCAGAATCCCCATCCGTTTTGCCGAATCCGAGATGGTCGTCAAGTAATGCAGATTCTTTGCATCAAGGTCTTGCGATGCGTTTTTTTGCAGCAGTTCCACGTACCCCATAATATGTCTGAGTGGCGCACGAAGATCATGGGACACGGAATAGCTGAATGATTCGAGTTCCTTATTGGCAGTCTCAAGTTGGGTGATGTTGTTGTGCAATTCCTTGTTCAGTTTCGAAACCTCTTCTTCCGCCCGTCTGCGCTCGGCAACTTCATTCAGCGTCTGCTGCAGGAGGTGCTGGCGCTTGCGGAGGATGAAATAGGCGGCGGCCGTTGCCATGGCGGAACTGAAAAGAACCGTGATAATGTTCGACTGGATAAGGGAAATATGCGGCAACAGCAGAAGCTTCAGCCACTGATACAGAGACATGCCGAACAGCATGACGATGGCGGTAATGAACAGGGGAACAATTAATCTGGTATTTGGGCTGGAATACCTGGCGGCAGGTTTTGCGATTGCCAACTGATCTGCTGGTCGTTTTTTGGCCGGTTTGTCCATCAGAAATGGGGAAAGGGTGAAAAGAAACTGCTTTTCCGCGCGGAGACCCGAGGGGGTACAGGTTCAGCTCTGATCCCTCATTCCTATTAATCAATGTCGACATTAACACGGGGACGATCAATGTCAAGCTGAAAGAAAGAATTGTTACCGCCGTCAGGAAACGCCGCCGCCAGGGCCGCCGTCATGGGAAAGAATGCTTTGCAGCGGTTCATTTTTTTGGTATTTCCAGAGAGATGAATTTCACGCGCCCGGCAAGGCAATGATGTTTTATTTTTCCGGGCACGGCCGCAACCATTACCTCTGGCATAAGCTTGATGAACACCGATGATGTAAAAACAGGCTGGATCGAAATCTGGGTGCTGTCCTGGCCGCTGGTCCTGACCATGTTCCTGCAGTTTGTCGTCGGCCTGACCGATGTCTACGTGGCCGGACTTTTCCGGCCGGAGGTCCAGGGGGCGGTGGGCTTCGGCAGCCAGATCCTGTTCTTTTTCAGCGTCTTTGCCAATGGCCTGGGGGTGGGGATCGTGGCCATCATCGCCCGCAGCGTCGGCGCCCGGGACCAGCAGGCCATGTGGCACACCGCCCGCCAGGGGCTGCTCCTGGCCGTGCTGGTCACCGCCCCCCTGTCACTGATTGGTATTGTGCTCGGCTCCTTTTATCAGCTATACTGGTTCCTGCCGGAAAAGGTTGCCGTGGAGGGGGCACGGCTGCTGCCCTTTTACGCCGCCTCCCTGCTGCCCCAGGGAGTCTTGACCATTGTTGCGGCGGTCTGCCGGGCCAGGAGCCGGATGCTGGCCGTCCTGCTCTGTTACGGGCTCACGGCCCTGCTGAATCTGGCCGGGGATTTTCTCCTGCCTTTCGGCTTCTGGGTTTTTCCGGGGGTGGGAGCAAAAGGAATCGCCATGGCCACCATGGCAAGCTCGCTGATCGGCGCCCTGCTGGCCATGCTGATTTTAATGCGCCAGGGCATGCAGGTCAGAAACTGGCGGCCGGACCGGCAGCTGGCCGGCCGGCTCTGGAAACTCGGCTGGCCGATGGCGCTCCTGCAGCTCGGCTGGCAGTTCGGCAGCCTGACCCTTTATGCGATTCTGGGATATCTGCCGGCCCAGGCGGTGGCGGCCACGGCCGCCCTGACCAACGGGCTGCGCCTTGAGGCGATCCTCTATCTGCCGGCCTACGCCCTGAACATGATTGCCGCCGTGCTGGTGGGCCAGGCTCTCGGCAGGCATAACCGGCAACGGGCGGAACAGCTGGGCTGGCAGGTGGCGGGGATCGCCGCCCTGGTGCTGAGCCTGCTTGCGGTGCCGGTATTCATCTATTCCATGGAGCTTGCCAGGACGATCAGCCCGGACCCGGTGGTGCAGCACTTGACCCATCTCTACCTGCGGTTTAACATGATCAGCCAGCCGTTCATGGCAGTCGGGGTCTGTCTGGGCGGGGCGCTGGAGGGGGCAGGGGACACCGCCGGCACCATGAAGGTGGTGCTTGGCTCGCTGTGGGTGATCCGCATCCCCCTGGCCGCGGTCCTTGCCCTGGCGACCCCGCTCGGGGCTGCGGGGGTGTGGGGGGCCATGGTCTTCTCCATGATCCTGCAGGGAATATTCATGTCAATCCGTTTCAGAAAAGGGCGCTGGAAGGATATCGACTTTGCCGGAACCCCTCAGGCCCAGCAGGTGAAGATGTGAGAATTTTTGAACTGGAAGATTTCAATCAAGGAAGAACGCTTATGGCATCTCCCGTGTTATCGGCAGGCGTTATCATCGTCCGCCGGCTGGCGGACAGACCGCATTACCTTCTGCTGAGGGTCTATCGTTACTGGGATTTTCCCAAGGGCCTTACCGAAAAGGACGAGGAGCCGCTGGCCGCCGCCCTCAGGGAGGTGGAGGAGGAAACCACGCTCACCAGCCTCTGCTTCCGCTGGGGCGGGGATTTCCGGGAAACCCCGCCCTATGCCATGGGCAAGGTGGCCCGCTACTATGTGGCGGAATCGGACCGGGGCGAGGTCAGCCTGCCGGTTAATCCCGAACTGGGGCATCCCGAGCATGATGAATTCCGCTGGTGCACCTATGAACAGGCGCGGGAACTGGTGGCGGACCGGGTCAAGCCGATCCTTGACTGGGCGCATTCCCTGATCGGAGAATAACGGCAAATATAACCAATCAATAGAGCCTCTTGCAAAATGAACGTCGTAGCGAGATCGAGAGAAAAATATTCTGTGCAAGGATGAGTTGTGAAATCGCCCGGAAGCCTTCCCCCTCGACCAGCTGCGAAATGAGCTTCAGCTTGCTGTAATCGAGGTGGCGGTGGGGGAAGTAATAAAGCAAATCGCGCACCGTTTTTACGCCCAGCTTGCCGAATTTAGCGGCGAGGGCCGGCCCCATGCCCTTAACGATAGTTACCGTCGCGTCCAGGGATTTCCCGCCATCTGTTGGAGAGACTTTTTTTACGGCAACCGGCGCTTTATTCTTTATGGGAGAAAAACTACTGGCTGTCTTTTAGTTGGAGAAACTTTCACGCCGCCTTTGCTTTTTTTTTCGTCAAGGAAGCGGAAGACTTTCTTTATCCATTCCGTCCGCTGCTCTACGTACATGCCGGCATAGTCGTTTTTAAAGAGCTTTTTAAACTGGGCGAGGCGGCGGGGGGCGGCTATAGACGCGACGTTCTGCGCCGACCAGTTATGCAGGAATTTGTCCAGC
>CAVSQR010000099.1:0-45273 GCA_963729825.1 uncultured delta proteobacterium
CCCCGCTCGCCGCCATCGTCCTCGCCGCCGGCAAGGGCACGCGCATGAAGGCTCGCCGCGCCAAGGTCCTGCATCAGGTCTGCGGGCGGCCCATGGTCTACTTCCCGGTGAAGCGCGCCCTCGAGGCGGGGCTCGACCCGGTGGTGGTGGTGGTCGGTCACCAGGGCGACGAGGTGGAGGCGTCGCTGCGCGCCTCCCTCCCCGGCGCGCTGCTCCGCTTCGCCCGCCAGGAGAGGCAGGCTCCGGACCGCCCACGCGGTGCTGGCGGCCAAGTCCCTGCTGCGCGGCTACACCGGCCCGGTGATGATCCTCTCCGGCGACACGCCGCTGCTCACCACCCACACCCTCGCCTCGGTGGTGGACGCGCGCACCGGGCCGCAGTCGCTCGCCTTCGCCACCATGGACCTGGAGAACCCGGAAGGCTACGGGCGGGTGGTCCACGCCCCGGGCAAGGGCCCCGCACTGATCGTGGAGGAGAAGGACGCCACGGCCGAGGAGCGTCGGATTCGGGAGGCGACGCCGGCCTCTACGTCGCCGACGCCGGCTTCCTCTGGTCCACGCTGGCGCGCGTGGACGCGAAGAACGCGCAGCGCGAGTTCTACCTCACCGACCTGGTGGCGCTCGCCGCCGACGGCCCCGGCGCGGTGGCGGTGCGGGTCTCGCCGGTGGAGGCGCAGGGCGTGAACGACCAGGAGGACCTCTCGCTCGCCATCCGCGCCATGACCCGGCGCATCGCGTCGTCGCTCATGAAGTCGGGCGTGACCCTGGAGGACCCCGAACGCTTCGACGCCGACGAGGGGGTGGAGGTCGGCCCCGACACCGTCATCGAGCCCAGCGTCCGGTTGCGCGGGACCACCCACATCGGCGCGGGGTGCGTCATCGGCCAGGGGAGCATCCTGGTGGACACCCGGGTGGGTGATGGCACGCACATTCTGACTGCCACTTCGACCGGGCCCGCATCGGTGATGGCTGCCGGGTGGGGCCCTTCGCGCGCCTCCGTCCCGAGGCCAGGCTCGCCGAGGGGGTGCACGTGGGCAACTTCGTGGAGTCTACAAAGACCTCCATCGGCAAGCGCTCCAAGGTCAGCCACCTCACCTACCTCGGGACGCCATCATCGGCGACGGGGTCAATGTGGGCGGCGGGACGATCACCTGCAACTAGACGGGGCGCAGAAACACAAGACCCTCATCGGCGACGGGGTCTTCGTGGGCTCCGACGTGGTCCTGGTGGCGCCGGTCTCCTCGGGGAAGGGAGCCGTCATCGCCGCGGGTTCGACGGTGACGGAGGACGTCGCGGCGGGCGTCCTGGCGCTCGGTCGTGCAGGCAGGAGAACAAGGAAGGCTGGGCCCGCAAGCGCGCGGCCCTGAAGACGTCGGGGAAGAGGCAGTAGCCCATGTGCGGCATCGTCGGTTACGTCGGTCCGCGATCCTGCGTGGCCTCATCGAGGACGGGCTGCGCCGGCTCGAGTACCGCGGCTACGACTCGGCCGGCGTGGCCGTCGTCGGGCACGGCGGGATCGAGCTCCGTCGCAGCGGTCGGGCAAGCTCGCAGAACCTCGACGAGGCGCTCGAGCGCAGCCGCTCGCGGGCACATCGGCATCGGCCACACCCGCTGGGCGACCCACGGGCGCCCGTCCGACGGGAACGCCCACCCGCACTCGCTCGGCCGGGCGTCGCCGTCGTGCACAACGGCATCATCGAGAACCACCTGGAGCTCCGCAAGGCAGTCCTCAGCCGCGGGCATGCGTTCTCGCTCCGAGACCGACACCGAGATCGTCGCCCACCTGATCGACGACGATCTCAAGGCCCGGGCAGGACCTCGCGACCGCGGTCCGCGAGGCGCTCGAGCACGGTGCAGCGGGGCCTACGCGATCGCCGTGCGTCTGCCGGACGAGCGCCGGCAGGATCGTGGTCGGCGCAACGAAGCCTCGCCCGCTCGTCGTCGGCATCGGGGAGGGAGAGAGCTTCCTCGCCTCGGACGTGCCGGCGCATCCTCGCCCACACCACGAATGGTCGTCTTCCTGGAGGACGGCGAGATGGCCGTCTGACCCCGGGGGATTCCCACCGTCGGACGCCGCCGGACGCCGGCGGCGCGCCCGCCGAGACGCATCGAGTGGTCGCTCGCCAGGCCGAGAAGGGCGGCTACAAGCACTTCATGCACAAGGAGATCTTCGAGCAGCCCCGGGCGTGACCGACACCCTGCGCGGACGGCTGCCCTCGAGGAGCGGGACGCGGTCCTCGACGGTGGACCTCGCCCTGCCGCGATCGAAGAGCTCGAGCGCTCGACCGTCGTGTCGCCTGCGGCACCAGCCTGCACGCGGGCCTGGTCGGGGCAGCTACTGCATCGAGGACCTGGCCCGGATCGCCCGTCGAGGTGGACTAGCGGCTCCGAGTTCCGCTACCGCGACCCGATGGTCGGGCCGAGCGACCCTGCGTCGTCGCCATCTCGCCAGTCGGGCGAGACCGCCGACACGCTGGCCGCGGTGCAAGGAGGCCAGGCAGCGGGGCGCGCCGCGCCTCGCCATCTGCAACGTGATCGGCTCGACCGATCCCGCGCGAGGCCGACGGCGCGCTCTACACGCACGCCGGCCCGGAGATCGGCGTCGCCTCGACCAAGGCCTTCACCACCCAGCTCGCCGCCCTCTTCCTGCTGGCGCTCTGGCCTGGGCCGGATGCGCGGCACGCTCGACCCGGAGCGCGCGCCGGAGCTCATCCAGGAGCTGCGCGCAGTCCCGCGCAGATCGCAGAGCGTCCTCGCGGCACGGAGCGCATCGTGCGACGCTCGCCGAAGCTACGCCGCGGCGCGAGGACTTCCTCTTCCTCGGCCGCGGCTCAAGCTATCCCGATCGCCCTCGAGGGCGCGCTCAAGCTCAAGGAGATCTCCTACATCCACGCCGAGGGCTACGCCGCCGGCGAGATGAAGCACGGCCCCATCGCCCTCATCGACGAGAACATGCCGGTCGTGGTCCTCGCGCCGAAGGAGCCCAGCTACGAGAAGATCCTGTCCAACGTCGAGGAGGTCCGCGCCCGCGGCGGGCAAGGTCATCGCCGTGGTCACCGAGGGGGACACCCACGCGGCCAGCCTGGCCACGATGGCGCTGGTGGTGCCCCAGGCCCGCCGCTGCTCGCCCCGCTGCTCACCATCCTGCCGCTCCAGCTCCTCGCCTACCACGTCGCCGACCTGAAGGGGACCGACGTGGACCAGCCGCGGAACCTGAAGAGCGTCACCGTCGAGTGAACCTGCGCCTCTTCGTGGCCCTGGAGCCGCCCGACCCGGTGCTGCGGCGCCTGGCCGCGGCGCAGGCCGAGCTCCGGCGCTCGGCCGGGCGCCACGCCGAGGAGGTCCGGTGGGTGGCCCCGGACCGGCTGCACCTGACGCTCCAGTTCCTGGGCGCGGTTCCGGAGGAGCGGCTCGAGGCGATCCGCCATGCCGTGGCGGGCGCGGCGGCCGCGTCGCGCCCCCTCCGCCTCGAGGTGCGCGGCGCCGGCGGCTTTCCCTCGGCACGGCGACCCCGGGCGATTTGGGGCGGCGTGGCCGGGGACGTGGACGGGCTCCAGGCCCTGGTCCTCGAGCTGGGGCGCGCGCTCGGGCCGCTCGGCTTCCCGGCCGGAGGGCGGGCCTTCACGCCGCATTTCACCTTCGGTCAATCCCGCGACGGACGGGGAGCCGCCGGCCTGGGCGGCGCCATCGCAGCCGCGGCGGGCGCGGAGCCAATCCCCTGGCGGGCCGACGAGGTGGTGCTGTTCCGGTCCCACCTCGGACCCGGGGGGTCCCGCTACGAGCCGCTCCTCCGGGCCCCGCTCGGCCACCCGGGCGACGCGCCGGGCTGAGACCGGCAGTCGCTTCCTTGCCTTTGTACGGATGTTCAGTATTCTTCCGTTCAGGTGCGCTGTCGGACCCCCCTGCTATGAGGCGGGTCGTCGGAACGAACGAACGGACGAACGAGGGGGCGCGGCGCGCCCCGACAAGGAGCGGTGAAGATGCCCGTGGCACCGGAGAAGGAAAAGGCGATCGAGCTGGCGGTCTCCTCCATCGAGAAGGCCTTCGGCAAGGGCTCCATCATGCGCCTCGGCAACGAGGAGGCGATGGTGAAGGACGTGGAGGCGATCTCGACGGGCTCCATCTCCCTCGACATCGCGCTCGGCGTCGGCGGCCTCCCGCGGGGACGCATCATCGAGATCTACGGCCCGGAGTCGTCCGGCAAGACCACGCTGGCGCTGCACGCGGTCGCCGAGGCCCAGAAGAAGGGCGGCATCGCCGCCTTCATCGACGCCGAGCACGCCCTCGACGTGGGCTACGCCCGAAAGCTCGGCGTCAAGACCGACGACCTGCTCATCTCCCAGCCCGACACCGGCGAGCAGGCGCTCGAGATCGCCGAGACGCTGGTGCGCTCCGGCGCCGTCGACGTCATCGTCATCGACTCGGTGGCGGCGCTCGTGCCCCAGGCCGAAATCGAAGGCGAGATGGGCGACGCCCACATGGGCCTGCAGGCCCGCCTCATGAGCCAGGCGCTGCGCAAGCTCACCGGCACCATCGCCAAGTCGCCAGACCATCGTCATCTTCATCAACCAGATCCGCATGAAGATCGGCGTGATGTTCGGCAACCCGGAGACCACCACCGGCGGCAACGCGCTCAAGTTCTACGCCAGCGTGCGCCTCGACATCCGCCGCATCGGCGCCATCAAGGACGGCGAGCAGGTCGTCGGCAACCGCACCCGCGTCAAGGTGGTGAAGAACAAGGTGGCGCCGCCCTTCCGGGAGGTCGAGTTCGACATCATGCTACGGCGTCGGCATCTCCAGGAGGGCGACCTGCTCGACCTGGCCTCGAACGAGAACATCGTCGAGAAGAGCGGCGCCTGGTACAGCTTCGACGGCGAGCGCATCGGCCAGGGCCGCGAGCAGGCCAAGACCTTCCTGCGGGAGCACCCCGCCATCCTCCGGAAGAAATCGAGGGGCAGGTGCTCGAGAAGTTCGGCGTCCACCGCGCGCCGGTGGCGGTCCCGGCCGAGGAGCCCGCCGACGAGGGCAAGCGGGCCAAGGTGAAGGCGGTCGAGTAGGGGCCGAGGACGAGGGGGAGTCCCGCGGCGCCGCGCCAGACGGTACAGTAGGCGTTTCATGGGCGGCCCCCTCGACTCCAAGGACTGGCTGGCGGCGACCCTCGAGGCCCGCCTCGATGGGCACGACCCCGCGACCGTGCGCGGCCGCTTGCCCCGCGAGCTCCGCGACGCCAATCCGGAGGGGCCCGATCTCGAGGCCCGCGCGCGCATGCTGGTGACCCGGTCCCTGCGTCACCGGCTGCTCGACCGGCAGTCCATGGACGACGAGACCACGGTGGGCACCGTCGACGGCCACGTCGGCATGGTCCTCGACCTGGCCGCGCTGCTCGAGGTCCCCTTCGAACCCGCCGTCCGGCGCGCCGAGCTCGCCGCCATCCTGGCCGCCGCGACGGGGGACATCGCCGGCGCCCTCAAGGTCGCTCCCCGGGAGGGCGTCGCCCCGTCTTTCGCGGAGGTGCGGCGCACCCTGGCGCGGGCCGGACAGCGCCTCCTGCGCGTGCACTTCCCCCCCGGGGACCCCGGGAACGGCCTTCCGCTGTATGCCGGCACCGTCGCCATCCAGCGCCGCCTGCTGGCGCGGCTCGCGCTCGACTACTACCCGGACCCGGGAGCTCGAGGCCGACGACGCCATCGCCGACCTGGAGCAGGCCCGCGACGAGGAGCTCCTGCTCGTGGAGGCGCTGGCCGGCCTCGCCATCGCAGACCCGCTCGCATCGCGCCCGGACCGCAGGGTGGTCTCCCGCCAGGTGGAGCGCGTCGGGCTCGACCGGGAGCGGGTCCAGGCCGCCCGCGCAGCCGCCTCCTCCCCGCGGGAGCCCGAGGAGATCATCGCCGACACCCCTCCTCGGCTCCGCCATTTCCTCGTCGAGCAGCTCCTCCTCGCCTCCCTGGGAATGCCCACGAGCTCCACGCCCCGCGCGGAGTACCTGGCGCGGTTCGCAGCGGCCGCCGAGATCCCGGCCGACCGGCTGGCCGCGATGCAGGTCGATGCCGCCGCCTTCCACGCCGACCACCAGGCCTGGTTCCGTGCCTTCGGCCTGCCGGAAGAGGCCGGGTGGAGCGAGCTGGCCGACGAGTGGAACGAGTTCGGCGAGCGCATGGTCGACAAGGTCGCGGCGGTCGTGAACGAGAACCTCGACGCCATCGCCAGCGAGATCCGGGAGACCGGCGAGCTCGGAACCCTGCTCGCCAAGGCGGCCGCCGGGCAGCCGCTCGACGCGGTGGAGCGGCGAAAGGTGAAGGAGCAGCTCATCGACCTCGCCAAGACGGTGCCCGCGCTGGCCATCTTCGCGGCGCCGGGCGGCATGGTGCTGCTCCCGCTGCTCGCGAAGCTCCTCCCCTTCGACGTCCTCCCCTCCTCCTTCAGCCAGAAGAGCCGCGATGCCGCCCGGAGGCAGAAGGCGGCGACGCCCGGCCGCAAGGGGCGGCGGGGCACGGCCTGATCATGCGCATCGCCTTCCTGGGAACGCCGGCCTTCGCCGTCCCGGCCCTCGACGCTCTCGCCTCGGCGGGCCACGAGTTGGCGGTCGTCGTGGCCCAGCCCGACCGCCCGGCCGGCCGTGGCCAGGAGCTGCGCGAACCGGCCACCAAGGCCTGGGCCCGCTCGCGCGGCGTGCCGGTCCTCCAGCCGCTCAAGGTGCGCGACGGTGTGCTGGCGGCACAGCTCCGTGCCCTCGCCCCCGACCTGCTCGTGGTCGTTGCCTACGGGCGCATCCTCGGCGAGGACCTGCTCCGGCTCGCGCCGCAGGGTGCGGTCAACGTCCACGCCTCGCTGCTCCCGCGCTACCGCGGGGCGGCCCCCATCCAGTGGGCCGTCGCCGAGGGGGAGCGCGAGACCGGCGTCACCCTCATGCAGATGGACGCCGGGCTCGACACCGGCGACATCCTCCTGCAGCGCGCGCTGGCCATCGGCGACGACGATGCCGAGGCGCTCGCTCTCCGGCTCGCCGCGCTGGGCGGTGCGGCGCTGGTCGAGGCGCTCGGCCTGCTCGAGGCGGGCGCCATCGTGCCGGTGCGCCAGGACGGGGCGCGGGCCACGCTCGCGCCGGTGCTCGAGAAGGAGCACGGCCGGCTCGACTTCCGGCTTCCGGCCGCGCGACTCGCCGCCCGGATCCGCGGCTTCCGCCCGTGGCCGGGTGCGTTCACCTCCGTGGGCGGACGAACCCTCAAGGTCCACTCGGCGGTGCTGGCGGCGGGCGCGGGGCTTCCCCCCGGCGCCGCCCGGGAGGCCGATGGCGGCATCCTGGTCGGGTGCGGCGAGGGTTCTGCCCTGCTCCTCTCCGACGTGCAGCTGGAGGGGAAGCGGCGCGTGCCGGCCGCCGAGTTCCTGAAGGGGCACCCGCTGCCAGAAGGCACGGTTCTCGGTCCGTGAACGCCCGGGAGATCGCCTTCGAGGTCCTGCGCCGGGTCGAGGAGGGGGGCGCCTACGCCTCCCGCGCGCTCGACGCGGCGCTCGACCAGGCCGGCGCCATCGACCCGCGCGAGTCGGCGCTCGCCACCGAGCTCGTCTACGGGACGCTGCGGCGCGCCCTCCAGCTCGACGCGGCGCTGGCACCCCACTCGAAGCGGGCCCTCGACCGGGTGGACCCCGCCGCGCGGGTCGCGCTCCGGCTGGGCGCCTACCAGCTCCTCTTCCTGCGCACGCCGTCGCACGCCGCGGTGGGCGAGACGGTCGACCTCGCCAAGGGCGTCGACCACGGACGGGCCGCCGGCTACGTGAACGCGGTGCTTCGCTCCCTCTCCCGGGCGCCGTCGCCCCCCTCGCCGCCCCCGGCCGACCTCGATCCGGTGGCCAACCTGGCCGTCTCCGAGTCGCTCCCGGGCTGGCTCGCCGCCGAGTGGATCGCCTGGCTGGGCGAGGCGCGGGCCCGCTCGCTCGCCTCCGCGATGAACCGGCCGGCCCCGCTCGTCCTCCGCACGCCGCGGCGCGACGAGCTGCTGACGCGTCTCTCGGCAGCCGGCATCGAGGCGCGCGCCACCGAGCGGTCCCCGCACGGGATCGTGGTGGGCGGAGGCGCCGTGGAGCAGGTGTCGCGGGCGGTGAAGGGCATCCCCTTCCAGGTGCAGGACGAGTCGGCCCAGCTCGTCACCCTCTTCGCGGCGGGCGGCCTCGGTGAAGGCCCGGTGCGCGTCCTCGACCTGTGCGCCGCGCCCGGCGGGAAGGCCTTCCACCTCGCGGGAATCCTCCCTCCCGGCTCGGAGGTGGTGGCGGTGGAGATCCATCCCCGCAAGGCCGACGCGCTCCGCCGGGAGGCCGAGCTTCGCGGCCACGTCGGCATCCGGGTCGTCTGCGCCGACGGCTCGAAGCCCATCCCCGGCCTCGAGCTGGAGAGCTTCGACGCGGTGCTGGTCGACGCTCCCTGCGCCGGTCTGGGAACGCTGCGGCGGCACCCGGAGCTGAAGCTTCGCCGCACGGCGGCAGACCTGGCGCGCTTCGCCGACCTCCAGGAGGCCATCCTGCGAAACGCCCTCCTCTACGCGAAGCCGGGAGCGCCGGTGACCTACTCGGTCTGCTCCCTCTCGCGAGCCGAGGGGCCCGAGGTGGTGGCCCGCCTGGCCGGCGCGGCCCGCCGGTCGGCCCCTCCCCCGGGATTCCCCGCCGACGCCCTCACCGCCGATGGCGACCTGCTCACCCTCCCCGACCTCCACGGGGGCGACGGCTTCTACGCCGCGCGCCTCGTGCACTAGACTGCCGCCATGAAGATGCCCATCCGCATCGCCCCCTCCATTCTCTCCGCCGACTTCGGGCGGCTCGCCGAGGAGGTCCGGGCCGTCGAGGCCGCCGGCGCCGACTGGATCCACGTCGACGTGATGGACGGCCGGTTCGTCCCCAACATCACCATCGGCCCGCTGGTCGTGGCGGCGGTGCGGAAGTGCACCCGGCTCCCATCGACGCGCACCTCATGATCGTCGAGCCGGAGCGCTACGTGGAGGCCTTCGCGAAGGCGGGGGCCGACACCGTCACGGTGCACGCCGAGGTCTCCCCTCACCTGCACCGCACGCTGCAAGCCATCCGCGGCGCCGGCGCCCGGCCGGGCGTGGTGCTCAACCCCTCCACGCCGCTCGACTGCCTCGAGTACGTCCTCGGCGACGTCTCGCTCGTGCTCCTCATGTCGGTGAACCCGGGTTTCGGCGGCCAGAGCTACATCCCGGCGGTCACCGAGAAGGTGCGGCGCCTGCGCCGAACGGCCGACGAGCGCGGTCTCGAGCTCGACATCGAGGTGGACGGCGGGATCAAGGCATCCACCGTGGGAGCGGTCGCCGAAAATGGTGAAACCGGATGTGTTATGGAAAGTATTGTAATCCATCCAGGCGCTGGATTGTAAAACTTTTGTAAAACCAACCCTGGCCCAGTATCGCCTGCCGGCAGGATCCGGTACAGTGAGAAGTGAGGAGTAAGGAGTAAGGAGTGAGGAGAAAAGAGGCCCGGATCTTTTCTCCGCCATGCGCCTTGTTCCCCGATATCACTTGTCTCAACCAGGACGTCATGCCGGGCAAGCAGAGCGCGACCGCAAATCCATTGATTTTTCAGTAAGGAGTATACATGCCAGCCAGCCACCCCACCCACCCCTTTAAAACCAAAGCAAAGGTGCTGTTATCCAGCGTCTTTGGCCCCTATGCGCAGGACGATGCCTACGGCAGCCGACAGATCAACCCCATGGAACTCTATCATAACCAGGTGACCCGGGCCCAGGGCGTGTTCTCCCTGCGCATGTTCCACCGCTCCTTCGGCCTGTTGATGATCCAGGCCAATATCGACGCGCCGTGCACCCTGCTCGACTTTCCGGATCTGGAGCGCTTTGAAAGCGAGATCCGGGACAATCACTACGATATCGTCGGCATCAGCTCCATTATTCCCAATGTGGGCAAGGTCAAGAAGATGTGCGAACTGGTGCGCAGCTATCAGCCCAGGGCGGCAATTGTCATCGGCGGCCATGTGGCCAACCTGCCGGATCTGGCTGAGCGGATCTACGCCGATCACATCGTCAAGGGCGACGGCATCCGCTGGTTCCGCCGCTATCTGGGCCAGGATGAGACCAGGCCCATTCGCCATCCCCAGGTTCTCTCGGCCCTCGGCACCAGAATCCTGGGTCATTCCCTGGCCCGAAAACCGGGCGATACCGCGGCCATTCTCATGCCCTCGGTCGGCTGTCCCATGGGCTGTAATTTCTGCTCAACCTCCCATCTCTTCGGCGGCAAGGGCCATTTTATCAATTTTTATGAGACCGGCGACGAACTCTTTGCGGTCATGTGCGAGATCGCGGAAAAGCTCCAGGTCAGTTCCTTTTTTATGCTGGACGAGAACTTTCTCCTGCACCGGAAAAGGGCGCTCAGGCTGCTGGAGCTGCAGCAGCAGCACAACAAGAGCTGGTCGCTGTACGTTTTCAGTTCCGCCCGGGTGCTGCAGTCATACACTATGGAGCAGCTGGTCGGCCTCGGGGTCTCCTGGGTCTGGATGGGTCTGGAGGGCGAGAAAAGCAGATACCGCAAACTGAACGGCATCGATACCCTGGCCCTGGTCAAGGGACTGCAGGCCCATGGCATCCGGGTGCTCGGCTCTTCCATCATCGGCCTGGAAAACCACACCCTGGAAAATATTGACCAGGTCATTGATTACGCGGTCAGCCATGACACGGATTTCCACCAGTTCATGCTCTATACCGCCCTGCCCGGCACGCCGCTGCACCGGGAGCTGCAGGAGAAGGAGCTGCTGCTGCCGGAAACGGCAATGGCCCATGCCGACACCCACGGCCAGTACCGCTTTAATCATCGCCACCCGCACATCCATGATCATCAGGAGGAAGAACTTATCCAGCAGGCTTTCCGGCGTGATTTTGAACAAAACGGCCCCAGCCTCTATCGCCTGATCAGGACCATGCTGCAGGGCTGGCTGCGTTACCAGGACCATCAGGATAGCCGCATCAGGCGGCGCTATGCCGAGGAAATGCAGCCGCTGCGCACCACCTATGCCGCCGCGGTCTGGGCCATGGGGAAATGGTACAGCAACAGCAACCCGGCGCTTGCGGCCAAACTGCGCCTGCTGCTGAAGCAGCTCTACCAGACCTTTGGCTGGCAAACCAGGCTCTATGCCCCCCTGGTCGGCCGCTATATCCATTTTGCCATGCACCGGGAGGAAAAACGGCTGGCCCAGGGCTGGACCCCGGAACCCGCCACCTTCTGCGAGAAAAAACCGGCCCGGGAGATCGAGGTCACGGCCCAGCCGGCGGTGGTGCGGGAACAGGGGCTGCCGCAGATGGCTGAGCCGCTGGTTTTTCCAAAGGTTAATATTCAGTGAGAAGGGTCGAGCTGAGGGGAGGTTGGGGCAATTTGATATTTGGTGTGGGAGTTTTAAGGGTTGAACGTGGAGGTCACCGGCGCTACGTGGCTTAATCGCGCAGTACCCGGTAAACCGGCGGGGTTAGGTTTTCGGATGGATGCCGGTGATGCGTTCATATATGACTTTCTCAGTTGGCACACCGAACTGCGAGAAAGCTTGCATCATGAGCGGAATTGAGACTTCATCATAGTACGAGACAATCCAGTGAGGGCTAGATGGCCCGGTCATCTGGGCGATAAGTGAGAAGTACGGCCAATCGACTTCGGAAATAGAATGCCCAAGGACAGAAATGTATCTGACGTCAGACAGAGAATCAAAGAAGGCTTGATACGCTGAAATAACGCGGTTAGTTGGCTTGTAGGTACGAGAAAAGTAGTCATCAATGCATTCATTTGCCTGCGTTAAACGAATGTCCTGATCTTCTAAGTCTGCCCCAGAATTGAGCGACGCAATGCTTGTGGGATTGACGCCATGCCCAAGCACCAGATCGGAACCGAGGCCAGCGGCTTGACCGTGGATATGGAGGATGTGCGCCGGAAGGACACCATAGAGTTTCTGGAGCGTGTTCGTATAGTTGAAGGTCAGAAATTTGGCATCTACGTCGAGGTCGAGCAATGGGGCGCGACATGAGGGAGGTTCCGGGATCTCTAACCCACATACCCATTCAGTGAATCGTCTTTTCAGTTTTTCCGATAGAGAACTGACAACCCGGTCTATCTCGTACTGATAGTCATGGTGGTATGCATCGCTCCAGTCTTCCGCCGAGTACGACACGAGGTAGGTGGACGCCTTATCAAGGACATGGTCAACGTCCAAATGGGCCAAGGTGTTTTCAAAGTCAGCCCAATTACCCTCGAATGAAAAATAGTTCTCAAAGAGGTCATGGAGGCTTGAATCAATGTTTTGAACATAACGGCCAAAGTCGGTGTAGCTGCAGGGAATTTGGTGATGTAGGTCGAAGCCGTTGCCAATGATGTATAGAAGCCGACTGTTGTGTAACGCGCTCATGGGGAAACCTAATAGGTTATTATCAAGTCTATTGATATCTACCCCAACCTAACATTCTTGACAACGAAATAGAGGATATTTTGTTTACTTCTAACCCAATATCATTTACTCGGGGATGATATGCGGAAACCTGGGTATGATCTTTTATAGCCGGGCTCAGGGCGGAAAATATTGCGCTTCTTTCTCTTCTGAAACTTGACAAAATGTATGTGTTGAGCATATACATATAGTATGGATGAGATATCACAGACAAATTTTGCGCCATTGCCGCGGTTTTGATTGGGATGGGGGAAACATTGAGAAGAACTGGCAGAATCACAAGGTCAGCCCGTCAGAGTGTGAGCAAATCTTTTTCAATCATCCTCTGGTGATACAGGACGATATGCAGCATTCAGATACTGAGAAAAGGTTTTATGCACTTGGAAAAACAGACATGAAGAGATTTCTCTTCATTGCATTTACGGCACGAAATAATCGTATTCGTGTAATTTCGGCCAGAGATATGAGCCGCAAGGAAAGGAGGCTGTTCGGTAATGAGAAACAAATTCCTGAATTTAAAAACGAAGATGAAGAAAGGGAGTTCTGGGCAACTCACGACTCAACGGAATTCATTAATTGGAAGAAGGCTGAAAGGGTGACATTTTTCAAATCTTAAGCCCTCTGTCAAAACAATATCCCTTCGTCTTCCTGAATCAATGCTGGAAGAACTAAAACTTTTGGCAAATAAGAGAGACGTCCCCTATCAGTCTCTTTTGAAAATTTTTTTAGCTGAGCGCATAGAAAAAGAACTCGGTGCGCGTTAATAGACGGATTGAAATCGTGAGTAATATGACAATATTACTGGTCGTCATTCCGGCATGTTTTTAGCCGGAATCCATACCCATGTATAGCCCTCAGACCGATGTCGCGCATCAGCATGTCAGCCGTCAAATTTCTTTCCCGGCACCGCCTCCCTCCTGAAGCCTACGACGCCCCCGGCCCCTTTTTAGTCAGATAGGTGGCCTGCACCCAGCTCCAGTTCAGGTAAAGATGCAGCGCCACCCCGGAAACCAGGAGAACCCCGCCGCCGCCATGAACGGCCTCAAAGAGTTCCTTGGGGAAAAAGTCGTTTAATGAGCTGGTAATGGCCTGGCTCAGGACAAGCAGGCCGATGGCGGGGTTAAGAATTTTCAGTGCCTGATTTTTCTTCATTGTATCCTCTCTTGATGCCGCGTGAAGGGCGGATTGATTATAGGTATCTTCTTCATTTATTTTTTACTCCATCCGGATGTCGTCAGGCAAGGTGATAATGCAATAAGGCCTGGGTTGCCCCGCATTGCACCGGCGCAAAGGGATGGATGGAAGCAACTGGATAATCGCAATGCCACGCAATTTTTTCAGCGCAGCATGTCCGGAAAGAAGGTCAGCAGCACCCCCAGCACGACCATGATGATGCCCCCCACTGCCTTGCAGTGCCTGGTGTATTTCTCGCCGCAACGAGGAGTTGACCGCGAAAACGGCGCTGGCGAAGATGAACAGGTCGTCGAGCATGAAGAAAAAGACATAGAGCAGGATATAGGCGTAATACTGCAGGCTACTCTTGGCGCTGATGGCCAGCACATGGGTGAAGATGGCGGGTATGCCGGCGGAGCAGAGGAACTCAATGGAGTTCACCGCAAAGGCCAGGACAATGATGCCGAAGATGCTGGCCATGGTCAGCGGCGAGGCGACCAGCTGCCGGATGCGGTCCATGGTTTTCTTTTTTGCTTCGCCGTCCGTTACCTTGCAGACCGCCGCCCCCCTGGTGACGATGAACTCGCGGATGTTGCGGATGCCGGTCCACAGGGCAAAAAGCCCGATGAGCAGGGTGAGCGGCCGGAGATAGCCGATGAACAGAAAGGCGTTGAGCCAGGCGGTCATGAAGAGAAAATAGAGCACCCCTGAGGCAATGAGGAAAGAGCCGACCAGCAGCCAGATTTTTTTGCGGTCGTTAAGGCCCATGATCAGCGAGATGAGATAAACCAGCACCCACATGGCGCAGGGGTTGAAACCATCCACCAGCCCGAGGATTACGGCCAGCACCGAAAGAGAGTAGCTGCCGGCGTCGCGGTCGCCAAGCAAGGGGATATGAAAGGTGGTGTCCATTGCCGGCTGGTCTGCGGCGGCTTGCTGTTTATCGGTAAAGCCAGGGGCAGAGGCGCTGCATGGAACATTGCCTGCGCTCCGATCAGGATACAGGCCGGGAAAAGCGCTGGCCACGGTGCAGTAAAGGATGGCGGCCAGCAGCAGGGAAGTGAGGAGAAGGTACTTTTTCACCAGGATGCCCGGGAAATGCTCAGAGGTTCACAGGGATTTTAGCATGGGGCCACTATAAACCGGAATGAGGAAAATGTGCAGCAATTATCAGGAATACGGGCAAAATCAGACAGTCTTGCATACCTGGAAAACCAGATAGCGGGAGGCGGTGAAATTGACCGCCAGGCCGGCGATGGAGCCGGCCGCCACCCCCAGGTAGAGGTGCTGGCTGACAAACTCCGACAGGAAGAGGCAGAGGGCGTAGACCCCGTAATTGACCCCGCCGCCCGCCGCATTGACCACCAGATAGCGCAGCCACTGGCCCTTCCAGCAGGTGTCGTTGCAGGCGGCAAAGGTGAAGCGCCGGTTGAGCCACCAGGTGGTGGTGGCGGCCAGCAGATAGGAAAAGAGCCGGCTCAGGTAAGGGTTGATGCCGGCCAGGCTGACCAGGAGCTGCAGACTGCCGGCATCCACCACAAAGCCCAGGGTGCCCACCAGGGAGAATTTGAAGAATTCCGTCACCATGCTGTTGCCCCTGCCGTTATCATTCATGCCCCGGCGCGGCAATGGAGAGATAGCTCAGGCGCTTCAGCTCGCGGCGGCCATGGGTGACGGTGTCGAGGATCAGGCCGCAGGTCAGGCTGAGAAAGGCGAGCAGCATGGTGCCGGTGGCCAGGAGGGCGGTGGGGAAGCGGGGCACCAGGCCGGTCTCGGCATAGGTGATGAACAGCGGCACGGCGAGAATGACCGAGAAGCTGGCCAGCAGGGCGAAGAGGATGGTGAAGAAGGCCAGGGGCCGCTCCTCCTTGAAGAGGTTGATGATGGTCAGCAGGATGCGGAAGCCGTCCCGGTAGGTGTGCAGCTTGCTTTCCGAGCCCTCTGGCCTGGAGCCGTACGGGGTGACGATTTCGGTAATGGGCATCCGCAGTTCCAGGGCATGCACGGTGAGCTCGGTCTCGGTCTCGAATCCCTTGGACAGGGCCGGGAAGGATTTGACAAAGCGGCGGGACATGACGCGGAAGCCGGACAGCATGTCGGTCAGGCTGCGGCCGAACAGCAGGGAGACAAAGCCGGTGAGCAGCCGGTTGCCCAACTGGTGGCCGAGACGGAAGGATGCCGCCCCTTCATGGGCGGTGAGCCGGGAGCCGACCACCATGTCCAGCTGTTCGCTGAGCAGCCGGTCGATCATGGCCGGGGCGCTGGCGGCATGATAGGTGTTGTCGCCGTCAACCAGCACATAGATATCGGCCTCGATGTCGGAGAACATGCGGCGCATCACGTTGCCTTTGCCCTGATGTTTTTCCATGCGGACAATGGCCCCGGCCGCGGCAGCCCGCTGGACGGTCTGGTCCCTGGAGTTGTTGTCATAGACGTAGATCTTCGCCTGGGGCAGCACGGCACGGAAATCCTGCACCACCTGGGCCACGGTTTTTTCCTCATTGTAACACGGGACAAGCACGGCAATACGTTGGGAGAAAGCTGCGGAAACCCCCTGCATCATAGGTTTATTCCTTTTTGTTTACGGTATTATTTGGCGCCACGGCGCAGAAAATAAGCGGATAGTTAAGACATTTCTCGATATGCGGGAAGATCGTCCGGCAACTGCCGGATTCGATGGCCAGTCCGTAGGCCTGCAGGGCGTCTCTGCTCTGGTTTTCTTCATAAAACCGGTACAGCACGTAAAGCGGACCGCGATGTTCGGCCACCAGCTGCTGCATGCGGCGATCAAAGCCGTTGGGCGTGTCGGACGGACCGGTGAAGTAACTCTGAATGCGGAGAAAGCGTACCGGTTCAGGGAAAAAGGGGATGACATAGGCCATGGGATCGACCCCGGTCATCAGCACCATGGAATGGGCCGGGTCGGCAAGCGGCGGCGGCGTGACGCCGAAATAGTCATCCCCCCAGGTAACCCGGCCCCAGTTGCCGGGCTGCAGGGTGACCAGCAGCAGGAGGATGCAGAACGCGGCCGCATAATTTTTGGTCGGCATCCGCCAGGGCAGGCGTGTCGATCAGCAGCCAGATGCCCAGCGGGGCCAGCATCTCCAGGGGCAGCAGATAGCGGTAGATGGCGAAAAGCTTGAGCCACACCGCATAGGCGACCAGACTGCCGATCAGCAGAAAGCGTTTTTTGTGCCCCTCTGAAGAAACGGGGCAGACCGGTGCCGCTGCTGACAAACTGACCCTCATCTTTGCCGCCAGAACAGACAGCCCGCTCACCACCAGCAGCACCATGAAGAGCGGCAGGCGCAGGTCGCGGAAAGGGGTTTCCGCGGTGCGGAAGGGGTACTGGACGATGATAAAGGGGAAGAGCAGGGCGTCCAGCAGGCTGCCCGGCAGAAAACGGGCGTCCCGGTAATCGGCCAGGGATGCCATGGGGGAGTGGAAGACATGATTGAAATAGGGAAACAGCGGATTGCCGTAGCGGCTCCACATCTCATAGAGCCAGTAGCCGCCAGTGGCGGCAATGCCGGCCAGCACCCCCACTCCGAAAATAAAGGCCAGTCCGAGCCGCTTTCCGACCGGCAGGGGCAGGAAAAGCAGGGCCACACACCAGCCCATGGCGAAGACGGCGGCCGGCTGTTTCAGCCCGGCGGCCAGGCCGACCATGACACCTGCGGCGATGACGGGCAGCAGGGCCCCAATCATCCGCCGGTCAGTCAGCCTGGGGAAATTGGCCAGCAGCATCCAGAGCCCGCCCAGGACCAGCAGGCTGGTCAGGTTGTCGCCGAACATGGTGCCCAGCTCCGAGATCGTGCCGGCGCCCAGGATGCCGAGCAGGGCAATGAGGAAACCGCGCCACCAGGGGTTAGCCGGGGTAGTTCCCAGGACATTGCGGGCGATGGCCAGCAGCAGCGGGAAGTTGAGCCCCTGCAGCGCGCCGAGCAGGAAGCCGACCAGCATGGGCGGCAGCAGCCGCACCGCTTCATAAAAGGGGACATAGAACAGCGGGTTGTAGAATGTCGCCACCTGGGCCGGCGCCACGTCATAATCCAGGCGATGGTGCAGAAAGGCATAGGCGTTGTAGAAATGATAATTGCGCAGGTCCCAGTTGGCGTCCTGGCCCATGCAGAGGGCGAGAACACCGCAGTAGAGAGGCCCGATCAGCCAGGGAAGATAGCGGAATATGCGCTGCAGGAATGTGGAGGTCATGAAAGGGAATGAAGGGGTATCGTTCATATCAGGGGGCACCGGCCGCGGCAGCAGCCAGGCGATCACCGCAGGAGCCCGTAAGGGTGAAGAATAAAAAACACCATCTGCAGAGTTTTCGCTGCAGATGCGCAATTTTTACAAAAAATGATTTTAAGATTATTTCAGGGAGAAGGGAAGAGAAATTTTTTACAGGTAATTATTCATCAGGCAGCGGGTGAAAAAATTAGCGGGGCCGAATTGCTATCCCGGGGTACTCACGGCCTGCTTTGCCGGAGGATAATTTTTTGCGAACCCGGAGGGCCTTTGCGGCGCGGGACCTGGCGTGCAGATTGGGCCAACAGGCCATTGGCGGGCCGGTACGGACTTGACTTTTCTTTCATTTGAACGCACATTAGAAGACGTGGCAAAGGGCCGGGCGAGCCGGCAAACTGCACGCACAGCTACGGAGAGGTAATAACCATGGGAAAATCATGTCGCCTGTTTATCGTCATGGCAACATGCCTGTTTGCCTTGTTTTCATTGCGGGGTGGTGCCTGGGCCCAGATGCAGGCCCCCCGGTTTACGCCGGTCGGCGGTGATGCCGTGCTTGACCACGGTACCGGCCTCATGTGGGCGGTAACGGATAATGGTGAGGATATCACCTGGGAGCAGGCGAAATTCTACTGTGAAAGTTTTACGGGCGGCGGCCATACTGACTGGCGGATGCCGACCCTGGCCGAACTGGATACCCTTTTTGATCAGGGCTCGACCAGCCGTTTTAAAGCCTTCCAGCCCATCACCCTCACCGGCTGCTGCCCGTGGACTTCGGATACGCGGCGCAGCCGGGCGCGGACCATCTTTTTCATGACCGGTGAAATCAACACCTTTGCGAAATCGACCTCCAGCAGCATGCGGGCTCTGCCGGTACGCACCGCCCGCTGACCTTGCCCCGGCCCGCTAGGCCAGCAGCAGGTAGAAGATACCGTTTAATGCGGCCCAGGCCAGTATCACCGCCGTGAGCGCCGCGCAGCCGATGGCCAGGTATTTGTGGCCGATGTTTTCCCGTTTTTTCTCCTGATAGCCTAAAACAAAGGCCAGCAGAGCCCCGGCTGCCATGCCGCCGCCGTGTCCCCAGTTATTAATGCCCGGCACCATCAGCCCGAAAACAAAGATACTGACCGCCCAGGCCCCGATCTGGCTGTAGATATTGCGGCCGTAAGTCCCGCCCCGGCTTTTGCCGTAGTAGAGCATGGCGCCGATCAGGCTGCACACCGCGGCGGATGCGCCGATGGTGAAGTGAATGCCGGCCAGATAGGAGAGAAAAAAACCGGCAACGCCTCCCAGGGTATAGATGATAAACATGCGATAGCTGCCGTATTCATTGATGACCAGCGGGGCTATCTGCCGCAGGGCAATGAGGTTGAAGACGATATGCAGGAGGCTGCCGTGCAGGTAATTGGCCGCCACCAGGGTCCACCAGCGATGCAGCTCGGCAATGGCCACGGTGCCGGTGGAGCCGAGGATGAGCAGGCTTCTGTTGCTGGGCGACAGAAAGTCGAAGGGGTTGACGGCCAGCCCTGCGCTGCGCGGATTGAGCAGCAGGGAAAGAATATACATGCCGATATTGGCGTAGGTGATCAGGCTGATAAGCCGCTGTTCATCGGTAAAGCCCCCGGTGAAACGATTGTTTTTCCACCAGGAACCGGGCCTGCTCGTGCCGCAATAGGGGCAAACCCTCTCGTCTCGGCTGATCAGGCGGCGGCAGTTGGGGCAGAGCATGGAATTTTTGGGGTGCAGCGTTGTCATGGAATATTTCTCTCCGGGGGTTGTGCGACCTTATTGGCCCTTCGCAAATGGAGGCATAAAAAACGATGCGGCAGGCGTCCAGGCGAATGTAACAGTTCTTGGCGGGAAAGGGAAATTGTAACCGGCAAAAAATGGGCAAAGCCGGTGAGGCGCCTGAACCCGCGTAATTCATCAGACAGCGGCAATCTTTTTTTGTTTCAGCCTTGAGACTAATGATCGAGGTTTCGGCCGGAATGTGTTATTTTCATGAAAACCTGCAGGTTGATACGGCTCCGGCCGTCATTTCGCCTCGTTTGCCCAAAGCTATCCCTTTTACTGCGCTTTCCCCTGGATTTTTTTGCCCATGGACGCAAAGCTCTTTCCCGGCCAGTGACCCGTGTCATAGCGGATCTGCGGGAAAAGGACCATTTCCACCATGCAAGGCCGTTTGCTCGTCACCCTTCTTTTATCGATATTTATCGCGCTGCTCGGCATCGGCATCATCGTGCCGGTCATGCCGGTCTTTGCCGCCAGCCTCGGGGCAGGAGGGCTGGCGCTCGGGCTGATCATCGCCGCCTTTTCCATCAGCCGCGGCATCTTCCAGCCCATTGTCGGCAATCTTTCCGACCGCTGGGGCAGGAAGGGGTTTCTGGTCTGCGGTCTGCTGGTTTATGCCCTGGTGGGCCTGGCCATGCCCAAGGCCACCTCGGTGCTCAATCTGATCGTCATCCGGGCCTTTCACGGCGTGGGCTCGGCCATGATCGTGCCGGTTGCCATGGCCTGTGTCAGCGACATGGCGCCGGCGGGCCAGGAGGGACGCTATATGGGAATGCTGAATATCGCCATTTTTACCGGCATCGGCAGCGGACCGCTGCTGGGCGGTTTTTTCACCGATCTGTGGGGCATGGCGTCCGCCTTTTACGCCATGGCCGGCCTGAGCTGTCTGGCCCTGCTGCTGGTGCTTTTCCAGCTGCGGGTGCCGAAGCGCAAGGATCGCGGGGTCCGCCGCATGGGCATCTTCGAGGCGCTGGGCAGCATGCTCAGCCAGCGGAGAACCGGCGGGATTCTGCTGGCCAGGATGGCCACCATGATCATCATGGTGCCGACCATGGCCTTTCTGCCCCTGCTCATGCACCAGTGGTTTCAGTCAAGCGGCATGGAGATCGGCCTGGTCATCGCCTGCCGCACCCTGGTCAATGCCCTGCTGCAGACCCCCTTCGGCAGAATGGCCGACCGCCGCGACAAGAGCGGACTCCTGCTGACCGGCTGCCTGGTCATCAGTGCGGTGATGTGTCTGGTCCCGCTGGCGAACAGCTTCTGGTGGCTGCTGGCGCTGTTCATCCTGCTCGGCATGGGCGAGGCGATGATCTGGCCGACCCTGGGCGCCTATGCCATGGAGGAGGGACGCCGGTATGGTCAGGGCACCATGATGGGTATTTTCAGCCTGGCCATGAGCGTCGGGGTCTTCTGCGGTTCCCTGGGCGCCGGGTTCACCATGGATCTTTTCGGCCTGCGCTGGTCTTTTTTGCTCATCGGCATTCTGGTGCTGGCGCTGACCCTGACCGCCGTCGGTCTGATCAGAGGCTCCTCCGCCTTTGCGGCGCCTGCGGCAGATTAAAAGCCTGTCGTTAATCAGCTCTTGAGAGATACACCCCGCCGGGGGCCGGGCAAAACGGCAACAAATAAATAAAAAACAGTTTAGTGCCTCAGGCAGGAAATAAATCAGCCCCTTGGTTGCATATTTTCTTTGAGATTTCCGGTCCAACCTGCTATTGATTTATTCCTGATTTTGTCGCATCATCATCTCTATATGACCGAGTCCTGCGGGGACTTACGCGTAAACACTTTAATTTTTCATGCGGGGATCGTTGCAAAGGACATGGCAAGTTCAGTTTTCAGGAGTGCGCATACATTTCACATCCCGGTGATGGGTACGGGGTTTACCATTGATACAGCATTACGGGTGGCAAAATACGGCATCAGCTCGGTCATCTCGCTGGTCGATGATCTGCTGATTGAACAGATGCGGAAATACCATTGCGAGAAGGCCGGAGAACCCTACGAGGAGATCTCCAGCCGGCAGGAAGATGCCCGGGCCCGGCGCATCACCGCCTATCTCAATCTGCTGGACCGCTTAATCGAGCGCCAGGTGCGGGAGCTGCAGGCCGCTCCATTCTCGCCGGGCAGCGATATCACCCGCTATTACGAAATGCTGCCCGAGGGCGCGGCGATCAAACAGGATTACCTGGCCATGCTGGCCACTGACGATGCCGCGGAGAAGGCCAGGCTGCAGCAGGAACTGCGCGGGCATGCCGTGCCCGGCACCATTGACGTCAATATCATGACCAAGCTTGACCGGGTCAATTACCTGCACGGCAAGGCCCTGGGCCAGGAATTCTCCGATGCCATGGCGGCCCTGCGGGGCTATGCCCTGAGCACGGTCCGCTCCTCCATTATCTTTTCGGCCGGCATCAATAAGCATCTCTACAGTTACCTCGCCTCTTTTGACGATTTTTTCCCGGACCAAAACGGCATCAGCAAAAAAAAGATCGTGCTCAAGGTGAGCGATTACCGCTCGGCGGAAATCCAGGGTAAATTCCTGGCAAAGCAGGGGATGTGGGTATCCGAATTCCGGGTGGAGTCCGGTCTGAACTGCGGGGGCCATGCCTTTGCCTCAAAAGGCTTTCTGCTCGGACCGATCCTCGAGGAGTTCAAACTGAAAAAGAAGGAACTTGTCGAAAAATTGCACCTGGTTTACGCCAAGGCCATTGCCGGGCAGGGCCGGCCGGCCGGCAGCAATCCCCGGGAGGTGCGCATTACCGTGCAGGGCGGCATCGGCACCCCGGCCGAAGACCAGCTGCTGCTCAACCACTACGGGGTCGACGGCACAGGCTGGGGCACGCCTTTTCTGCTCGTTCCCGAGATCGTCAATATTGATGCTGCCCATGTGCAGAAACTGCTCAATGCCACCAGCGAGGATGTCTATCTCAGCGACAGTTCACCCCTGGGCGTGCCGTTCTGGAATCTGCGCACCTCGGCCAGTGAGGAGGCGCGGCGCCGACGGATCAGCGAGGGCAAGCCCGGTTCCGCCTGCCCCAAAGGCCATATCTCCATCAATACGGAATTCACTGAGCGGCCCATCTGTCTCGCTTCCCGGGCCTACCAGAAAAAGAAGCTGGCCAAGCTGCCGGAGGAAGGATACCCGTTGCCGCTGCTTGAAAAGATACGGGAAGGGGTGATGGTCAAATCCTGTATCTGCCATGATCTGGCCGGCTGCATTACCTTGCCCACGGGTATCGATCCCACTGCCACCCCCGCTATCTGCTGCGGACCCAACATTGTCAATTTCGGCAAGGTTGCCACCCTGGAAGAGATGGTGGGCCATATTTACGGCAGAATCTCCCTGCTGGCCAGGCCGGAACGGCCCCACATGTTTGTCCGGGAGATCGGCATTTTTATCGATTATCTCCGGGGTGAAATGGACAAGATCGCCGCGGGACTTGTCACCCGCGCCCCGGCATACCTGCAGGAGATAAAGGAAAATCTGCTCAAGGGCATTGAATATTATCAGAGCTTTCCCCGGCAGATGATCATTGATAAAAGCGATCAGTTTTTCACTGACCTGCGGAGCATGCGGGAGGCCATCGAGGCCCTGCCGCTGGGAGACGCTGCCGAGGCGGGCGGTCAGGTTTGACGCGAAAAATCGGTTTTTTTAAAGTCAGCATTCATAAGAGCCTCTTGCAAAATGAATGTCGTAGCGAGATCGAGAGAAAAATATTCTGTGCAAGGATGAGTTGTGAAATCGCCCGGAAGCGTAGCAGTGCTACGTTGAGGACGATTTCACCAGGAAGACGCCGCACAGGTTATTTTTAGCCGATCGGAGTAGATGTTCATTTTGCAAGAGGCTCATAAATAGCGTTTTATCAATAACCGCGTCATGACCCTCTGGAGCCACTGCCGGCCGGGCGCAGCCATGGATAAAACGCTATTGTTATTTCTTCAACTTTCTGAGTTGTGGTAACATGTTGAAATTAAATTGATATCCTCATGGTCCCCGCAGCTTGTTTCCAGAGAATTCAGAAGCCGGAAATCAGGAGCCAGAATAAAACGTAATAAAATCAACCATTCTGAATTCTGTCTCCTGTCTCCTGAATTCCCATGACGGAGATCAGAGCAGCAACTATGTCACAAAAATATCGTTATTCCGACAAAATAGATCAAGTCAGAAAGTTGAGTTATTTCTATTGCAGGCGTTGGCGTTGAGAATTAGGTAGGAGGATACTGCTGTCGGATCTTTATTTTCGCGGGCCCGCCCGGGCAGGAGACATGCCGCCCGGAGCCGGCCGGCCGGACTGCTGATTTTTGCCGGCCGCCTGTTTCTGGCTGCGGTCGTCCTGTCGGTTGCCCTGGTCCTTATGCTGCGCTGGGTTGCGCCGCCCACCAGCGCCTTCATGGCGGGGGGACACCTGGCGCAGCTCTTCGGCAGTGACTCCAGCCGGCGGATCAGCTATCACTGGGTCGACTGGGAGGAGATTTCGCCCCACCTGCCCCTTGCCGTGGTTGCCGCGGAGGACCAGAAATTTTCCCGCCATGCCGGTTTTGATTTTGACTCCATCGGCAAGGCCCTGGAAAAAAACCGGAAGGGCGGCCGTATGCGGGGGGCGAGCACCATCAGCCAGCAGGTGGCCAAGAATCTCTTCCTGTGGCCGGGCAAGAGCTATGTGCGCAAGGGGCTGGAGGCCTATTTTACCGTGCTGCTGGAATGGCTGTGGCCGAAAAAGAGGATTCTTGAGGTCTATGTCAATATCGCGGAATTCGGCGACGGCATCTATGGCGCACATGCCGCGGCGGAGAGTTTTTTCGGCAAGCCGCCCAGTGAGCTGACCAGGTGGGATGCGGCCCTGCTGGCTGCGGTGCTTCCCAATCCGAAGGTGCTGAAGGCGAGAAAGCCGTCGTCCTATGTCATGGCGAGAAGGCGGTGGATCGCCACCCAGATGCGGCAACTGAACGGCACCGATTATCTGCAGAAGCTGTGACGGCAATGTCCCGTGCCCCCTCAGGCTTGTGGTGCGCGGCGTATGGCGGAAAAAATCTGAAACAGGGTGATGGTAATGATTGAACAGTACTCGTTTGGCAGGATCGTGATCTCCGGCAACGTATACAGCGCTGATCTGAAAATCATCAACAACAGGGTGGTGGCGGACTGGTGGCGCAAGGCAGGACATGTGGTGGATGTGGATGATGTGACGGACATCCTGGCCGTCAAACCCCAGTATCTGGTCATCGGCAAAGGAAAACCAGGGCTCATGCGGGTCAGCGGGGAACTGGCCGCGGAACTGCAAGGGCGGGGCATTGAGCTGGTGGCGGAACCCACGGACAATGCGGTGGAGACATTTAACCGTCTGGCTGCCGCCGGACACCAGGTTGCCGCCGGTTTCCATCTCACCTGCTGATAACGATACCTGAGAACCGGCCGCGATGGGAAAATTCATGCTGCAGAAATTAACCCTGCTCTGCTGTCTCTGCCTGGGTCTGGCGGGCTGCGAGGATACCGATGTCAGGATGGCGGCCGAGGCGGGTCTCGATGCCGCCAGGGCGGTCACCCTGTCGGATAAGGCCGTGCAGGAGCTGGCGCAGCAGTCGGCGCAGTTTGCCGACAACGGGCACAGGCTTGCCGGGGCAGGCGACCCTTACGCCCGCCGGCTGCAGAAGCTGGTGGGCGAATACCGGCAGGAAGGCGCGCTCCGGTTCAATTATAAGGTGTATCTGGCCGAGGAGGTCAACGCCTTTGCCATGGCCGACGGCACCATCCGCATTTACAGCGGGCTCATGGACCTGCTGGACGACGGCGAACTGCATTTTGTCATCGGCCATGAGATGGGACATGTGGCCGGCAACCATATCCGCAAAAAAATTCAGCTGGCCTATGCGGCCAGCGCAATGCGCAAGGGAATCGCCTCGCTGAACAGCGCAGTGGGCGAGCTTGCCCGTTCGCAGCTGGGCGCCTTTTCCGAACTGCTGATGACGGCCCAGTTCTCCCAGCTGGAGGAGAAAGAGGCGGACGACTACGGCCTGGCGTTTCTCCAGGGCACAGGCTATGAAACGCGTGATGCCGTGACCGCCCTGCGCAAGCTTGCCGCCCTGGGCAATGACCATTCCTTCCTGTCCAGCCACCCGGCGCCGGACAAACGGGCGGACCGGCTGGAGCTGCAGTTGGCAGGCAAGGCCGTGCCCATTGCGGAGAGCCGCCAAACTCTGCTGAACCGGGTGAGCGCCTGGCTCAAGGGGCAATTCCCCGACCTCCATGAACGTTTGAGCGATTTCTTCCCCTGGCCGGGAAAGAAGGAAGAGGGGGCGGCCATCTGATTGCTGCCCGGGCGATGGCAAACGCCGACGGTTCCCGTAGGGGCACCCCTCGTGGGCGCCTGGCCGGGGCGAGCCTCAGTCCTGAGCAATGATGCCGGCCGCCGAGATGCCTTTGACCACATACTCTTCGCTGTTGATGAAGTTGGCAAAAATAATCAGGAAGGTGACCGCCACCAGTCCCATCAGTCTTTTGTCGTGGTAGAGGTCATCCAGGCCTTTCTTTTTCATCTCCTTATTGTCATAGACAAAATGCCGCCGGAAAAGGCCGTCGAGCACGGACGGTCCTTTGTCCCTGATGCGTGTCGCAGCCGCCGCTGTGGGAATACTCCATGGCTTCGAGCAGCAGGGCACGCTGGTCGGCGGGCGAGGTCAGGTGGTAGGCGAAGATATGCAGCATGATGGTCTGGGCCTCCCGGATGCTCGCCACGGCCAGGGAATAGAAAAGTTTCTGCGCCGCCACGCCCAGGGCAAGCTTTTCCGCCCGCAGCATGGTTAAGAAAACCACGTTTTTATAGAGCTGGAAAAGCCGCCTGGCGCCGTTGATTCTGCTGGCAGAGGGATGGGACTGGCTGAGGTGCAGCCCTTTGTAGGAATTGACGAACAGGATATCAAAGATGACCTGAAAGGAGCGGGCCCGGTCGGTGAAATCCTGCAGGTCGATGCGCAGATCCAGGGTGTTGTCCAGCCGGTCCGCCAGCTTGATCACCGCAAGCTCCGGGGTGATTCTTGCCTGGGTCAGCAGCCGGCCGAGATATTCCGTGTATTTCTGGCCCTTTGGTTTGGTGAGAAAGGCAATGCGTTCATTGAGAAACCAGTTGGCCTGGGAGTCGATCTTCTCCAGGAGCCGGCGGTATCTGTCGTCGAGCCTGCGCCAGGTCTCGGGACTGTATTTGTCCGGGGTCAGATCCTCTGACTTGTCGTGCAGCAGGGCGGTGAGCAGATCCAGGGTGCCGGGCCTTTCCTGGGCTCTGGCCAGCAGGGCGGAGGCCCGGATGGGATGGAGGATGGCCAGGGGGCCAAGCCAGCGTTTCTGGTTGCCGTAGGCCTCGCCGAGATATTCCAGGGCCTCCATGAGAAACCCCTGGGAGACCTTGTCCAGCACCAGATGATTTCCCGTCACCAGGTTCAGTATCCCCCGCCAGTTGACCGGTTCCCCGGCCAGCTGATAGTTGAGAAAGGAGGAGAGGGAAAGAAACTCCTGGGTGTCGATGAGCGGTTTCATGCACCACCCCATGAATCAATGCTTGATTTGCAGGAAAAAACGCAGAGGATGTCCCGCGTTTGCAGACAATTTTTTCATTTCCTGCAGATATACCATGGCGGTCAGGGAGCACAAGTTTTTTTCGCGGCACGGGCAAACGGTGGTGACAAACGGGCTCCAGGGGTTTCATGAGGGTCTGCCGGCTTGCGGTATGCCTGCCTGGTGTCTGTTGATCCGGCTGGGCAATGGAGAAAGGGAGTTGTCTGATTAGAAAGTACCATAACTTTAGCGCACTTCAAGTACTTCAAGTACTTTAGGCACTTTTGCATTTTGCCCGCTATCCAGGGCCAGGCGTATTGCCTGGGACATATCTCTTTTCATCACGGGCTTCATGAGAAATTCCCTGATGCCCTGGGCCTTGGCCTGCTCTTCATTGACCAGCTCACTGAAGCCGGTGCACATGATAATGGGCATGTCCGGTCTGATCGCCAGAATTCCCCTGGCTAATTCCAGACCGGTCAGGTGGGGCATGGTCATGTCGGTGATGATGAGATCGAAATCATCCGGCCCGGCGATGAAGGTTTGCAGGGCCTTTTCGCTGTCCAGCAGGGCGGTAACCTGATAGCCGAGATCGGTCAGCATCAGCTCCTCCATCCGCGTAATGATCTCTTCATCATCCACCACCAGAATCCTTTCAGTGCCCGTGGGCAGGGATTCGACGGCCTGGGCGGCCGGAGCGCCGGCTGGCGGGAGGCGGGGCAGATACACATGAAAGGTTGCCCCCCGGCCGAGTTCACTGGCTGCCGTGATATGGCCGCCATGGTTTATGACGATATTGTGCACCACGGAAAGTCCCAGCCCGGTGCCCTCTCCCTCCTTTTTGGTGGTGAAGTAAGGTTGAAATATCCGCTCCAGGGTCATCTGATCCATACCGTGGCCGGTGTCGCTGATTTCCAGATGCACATAGGGGCCGGGGACCAGTTCCGGCGAAATATCTTTGGCAGCCTCCTGCCCGATATCCAGCCCCGCCATGCTGATCTTCAGCACGCCGCCGGTGGCGCGCATGGCGTGGTAGGAGTTGGTGCAGAGATTCATGACGATCTGGTGGATCTGGCTGGGGTCGGCCAGCACCTGGCAACACTCGGAGTCAATGTCGGTCTTGATGTCAATGGTGCTGGGGATGCTGGCCCGCAGGAGTTTCAGGGCCTCCTTGACAATCAGGTGGATCTGCACCGGCTGGCGGTCCTGTTCCTTCTGACGGCTGAAGGCAAGTATCTGGCTGACCAGATCCTTGGCCCGGTTGCCGGCGTTCAGCACCGCGGTGAGATAGGCGCAAACATGGCTTCCCGCCGGGGTTTCATTTTTGATCATATCCGCATAGCCCAGAATGGGGGTGAGGATGTTGTTGAAATCATGGGCGATACCGCTGGCCAGGGTGCCGATGGCCTCCATTTTCTGGGAGTGCTGGAGCTGGTTGACCAGTTTGCTTCTCTCCATCTCGGCATCCACCTGGTCGGTGACGTCATCGATACGGATGACCGCGCCGGCCACTGCCTCACCGATGAGCGGATAGACAACGATATCGGCATAGTGGGTCCTGCCGTCACGCTGGTCCACCACGCTTCTCGTCTTTTTGGGCTGCCGGTCGGCAATGGCATTGCTGATATTTTCCTTTTGGCCGGCCAGTTGCGGCAATACCTCGGCCAGGGGGCAGCCCAGTGCCGCAGCTGAGGCGATCCCGGTCTGTTTTTCCGCCTCATGATTCCATTGGATGACCTTGCCGTCCTGATCCACGCCGACCAGAATCGAAGGCATGGAATTGATGATGTTGCTGAGCATGGCGCGCAGCCGCAGCATCTCCTCTTCGTTTTTCCGGCGGTCACGGATCATGCGGTTGGCCGACTCGGCCAGATTCCTGAATTCCCGGATGGTCAGGCTTTTCCGGTCAATCTCCCGGTAACCGGAGGCGGCATCCTCAAAAAACGCGGTGAATGCCTGAAATTCCTGGTCAAGCCTGCCTGAAAGGTAGTGGGACAGGAAAATGATAAAGCCGACAAAGCCGACCAGGAGAATGAGGACCTTGATGATGTAACCGTTGACCTGCTGCTTCAGCATCTGCCTCTTTTGCCGGAGAGCGCTGAGAATGTCAGCGGTATTGGTATCAATGGCAACAATCCACTGCCAGTCCGGATAAGAGCGGGCGTAGGCGATCTTCGGCTCCACCTCCTGGGTGGCGGCATCCTCCCAGGCCGAGGAGATAAAGCCGCCTTCGGGGCCCAGCGCCACATGGAGGAGCTGCCGGTAAACCTCAATTCCCTTGTCGTCCGTGTAGGCAAACATGTTGCGGCCGATGTTTTCCTTTCTGGAATGGAACAGGGCGATGCCGTCTTCGCGAAAGAGAGTGATGCTGCCGATACCCTGCTGCATGCCGTACAGATAATCCAGGGTCTTCTTCTGCACCTCGCGGGTCATGTCGTCCTTGTAGACAGCCGTGCCGATATACCAGCCGAATGGTTCGAAATACTTGATAAAGGCCAGCTTGGTCCGGGGCTGCTCACCAGCATGGGGGGCGGGGGCCTGATACTGGTAAAAGGCCTCCGCATCGGCGGTATCCATGGCCACCATGCTTCGCACCGCGGCTGCGCTGGAACTGCTGGTCACATTGGTCAGCTGCCGGCCGGCCAGTTCCGGGCTGGCGGCAATGATCTCGTCTCCCCCCTGGCCGGTGGTGGCGAAATAATAGCCCAGGCCGTTATCAAAACGGCTGGTCCGCAAGGTGGCGATGACGAGCTGTTTGATCTCCGGCAGCGGCAGTTTGTCCTTATTTTGCTGATAGGCGTGCAGGGCGGTGGTATAGGCCTGCAGGACCCGTTCACGCAGGGTGTCCCGGACTTCTTTTTCTCTCTGGCGTCTCAGGAAGTCAATGAGCTGGATTATTTTTTCCGCCTCATTGCGGATCACCCATTGGCGATCCCGGAGATACTCATTTTCATAACTGCTGGAGTCGGTGGCGGAATGCCGGTATGTTTCGTAAAGCCAGCCGCCGCTCAGACAGATGGTGAACAGGAAAATGATCACCAGAAAGCTGAGAAAGGTTATTTTTTGGATGCTTGTTTTACGAAACATAATGAACTCATAATAAATCTCAGCACCGAATTTTCGTGACGATGTCCGTCAGCTGCGGTACAGCCGGGCCAGCCTTTTTTCGGCCGCCAGCATGGCTGCTTTGGCCGTCCTGCCGCCGGTGCAGGCGTCTGCGAACATATCCACAATGATGAATTCACTCATGGCGGCGGCCGATGCCGCCCCCAGGGGACCTGCGTAGCCGTTCCACAGCATGCGTCCCGTGCATTCCCGGTAAGGGGTGATGCGCGGGTCCTTGTGCCAGGCCGCCATATCATAATATGCTTTCAGGGTGGGGGTGACAAAACCCCAGGTGCCGCTTTCCCAGGCTCCGTAACGCGGCTCCTCGAAGAGGAACTGCAGATAATGTTTCGCGGCGTTGGGAACCAGGGTATGCTTGAAAATAAAGCCCAGGCTGAACAGGGAGAGTTCGCTGGGAAAGCCCACCGGGCCGATGGGAAAATTCATGGTCATCAGGTCTTGGTTGATCTCCGGGAAATTCTGCATGGAGGCAAAAAAGATACTGTTGCCGTTGGCGGTCAGCGAGATCTGCCCGGCCAGAAAGGCCTGGTTGTTGTGGGGATCAAGCCAGTTTTCCACCCCGGGGATCATGGTGTCATGGAACTCGCGCGCCGCCTCCAGGGCCTCGCCGGTCTCCCTGCTGTTGATGGCAATGGTCCTGCCGTCCGCTTCCATCGCCTTGCCGCCGAAGGACCATAACCACCAGTGGGTCCAGGCGTTGGCGTCGCCCACGGCATGGCCCAGGGCGAAGCCGGTGGGGTGACCTTTGGCCTTGAGCGCCTTGCAGCAGCGGAGAAATCCCGCCACATCATCGGGCACCCTGGCAAAGCCGGCCTCCTGCACCTGGCTTTTGCGGTAGTTCAGGCAGATGCCGGCGCTGCCCAGGGGCAGGGCGATCCACTGTCTGTTTTGCGCATTCCGGCCATAGACCTCGCAGACCGGATACCAGCCGCCGTATTTGCCGCCCAGATACTCGGCCACCTCGCTGACATCAAGCAGCCGGTCCGGATAGAGGTGGGGGTCGTCGAACCAGCCGAAGACGATATCATGGCCCGCGCCCAGCAGCGATTCCATGGCGGCGGTGGAACGGACATCTCCCCACTGGATGAAATCGGTGATCACCCTGCCGCCGGTGGCGATCTCCCATTTCTTGGTATTGATCCGCCAGATCTCCTCATCACTCTTGACAAACCCCATCCAGCGCAGCACCTTGAGCACCGGCTGCGGTTCCAGTTCAAAGCGGGGGGCCGGGATTTCCGCCGCCAGGGCCGGGTTGCACCGAAACAGGGCGGAGGTCCCACAGCTCAGGCCGGCGCCGGCCAGGCCCGCGGCCGATGTCTTGAGAAAATCCCGGCGGGAAAGCCAATATTTTTTTTCTCTTGCCACGAGCTGCACCCTCTTTCCTTCCGGCCGGCTACACATACAGCCGGCTGAGCCTTTTTTCCGCCCGCAGGGCCGCGGCCCGGGGGCTCTTATTGCCGGTGCAGACATCCGCGATCATGTCGACGATGACGAATTCACTCATGGCGGCGGCCGATGCCGTGCCCAGCGGGCCGGCAAAACCGTTGGAGCGCATGCGCTTGATGCATTCCCGGTAGGGGGTGATTTTCGGGTTCTGCCCCCAGCCCGGCGCATCATAAAACTTTTTCAGGCTCTGGCTGATATAACCCCACGAACCGCTTATCCAGCTGCCATACTGCTCTTCCTCAAACATGAACCGGAGGTAGTGCCTGGCCGCATTGGGCATGAGACTGTGTTTGAAAATAAAGGCCTGGCTCAGGGCGGAGAGTTCGGCCGGGCTGCCCAGCGGACCGATGGGGAAATTGATGACAGCCAGGTCGGCGTCAATGTCCGGAAATTTCCCTTGGGCGGCGTAGGCGATACTGCTGCCGTTGTTGGTGACTGAGATATTGCCGGCCAGAAATTCCCGGTTGTTGTGGGGATCAAGCCAGGTATCCACTCCGGCGATCATGGTGGCAAAGAGTTCGCGGGCGTTTTCCAGGGCCAGCAGGGTTTCCGGGGTGTTGATGGCAATGGTCCGGCCATCGGCTTCAACCGCCTTGCCGCCGAAGGACCACAGCCACCAGTGGCACCAGGCATTGGCGTCGGCCACGGCGTGGCCCAGGGCAAAGCCGGTGGGGTGGCCTTTGGCCTTGAGCGCCCTGCAGCACCTGAGAAAGCCGCTGATATCGGTGGGCATGGAGGCAAACCCCGCCGCACGTACCCAGCTCAAGCGGTAGTTGATGCACTGGCCGGAACATCCCACCGGCAGGGCGATCCATTGTTTGTTTTGCGCATCCCGGCCATAGGTCTCACATACCGGGTACCAGCCGCCGTATCTGCTGCCCAGGTATTCGGCCAGGTCGGTCAGATCCAGCAGCTTATCGGGATAGAGATGGGGGTCGTCGAACCAGCCGACCACGATATCGTGGCCGGTGCCGAGGGTTGCTTCCATGGCGGCATTGGGCCGCACATCCTGGAAGGGGACGATGTCGGTAATGACCCGGCCGCCGGTCAATTTTTCCCAGCGCCGCGTGTTCGCCAGCCAGATATCCTCGTCATTTTTGAGAAAGCCTCCCCAGCGCAGCACCCGGAGCAGGGGCTGCTGTTCAACCGTGATCAGCGGGGCAGCAATATCAGCCGCGGCAGCTGAGGCCCCGGCAAAGGGCAGGCCGGGGATCAAAGCTGCCGCCGCCAATCCGGACAGGGTGCCTGCGGCATTCTTCAGAAAGTGCCGCCGGGATATCCCGTTTGGGTCATGCCTTCTCATGTTCGCGTCTCCTCCTCATGTCCTCATCTGGCTGATCAAAACGGCATAAAGAGCCGTAACGGAATGGCTGAGAAAGCTGCAAAGTCAATGCATCGGGGCTCGGGTATATGTTCAGCTGATATCCTTTATTTGTCAAATGCAAAGATGATAAACAGTATTTTTTTTATCTGGCGAAAAAGGGGAAATACCAAGCCTGGCAAGAGTTTGAGGCGTAAGCTGAGCATGGCGGAAGGGCCTTTGCCGGCGAGGCGGGAGGCGGCGGCAGAGGCGATTGCCCGCCGTAGGGGGCGGTTGCGCACGCGGCTGCGCGGCCCCTTATTTCCCGGCCAGCCAGGCCGTCAGGGTGGGCGGCGAGGCGATATATCGGGCCACCGGTTTCAACTGGCATTGGGCGCTCACCTCAACGCCCTCCTTGATGATGGAAACCGGCCGGTCGGATGATACCACGACCACGATGATATCACGGTGTTCCGAGCTGAAACGCAGGGCCGAGTTATAGCGTGCCCCCCGGGCGCGGTCCTCGCCGGGCACGGTGCGGCCGTCAAGCAGGCAGGCAAAGGAGTGCAGGTGCATATCCGTGCCGATGTGCAGGGCGCCGTCAACCTTGGCCAGGGACTTGGCCAGTTCCAGAATGGAGAACTGGCGCAGGTCCAGGGGGTGTTCCAGGCGCTGGCCGGAAATCTCGATGGGCAGGGGGTTGAGGTCAAGCACCAGGGTGCAGCCGTGTTTTTCCGTTTCAGCGCTGTGGACCAGGGCGGAGATGATTTGAAACAGGTGATGGGTGCAGGTCAGTTCCAGGGAGGTTTCCAGCAGCAGTTCCTCCAGCTGCACCAGTTTGGCCTTGTGGGTGGTGGAGTGAAAGCTGCCGTTGAAAAAACTGCACACGGGCTTGTCGTTTAAGTTGAGAAAACCGTAACCCCGGCGGAAATCGGCGATGATATGGAAGGCGGGCAGGGCGGCGTTGGTAATGCCGACGATGTGCTGGCCGTTGGAAACCAGCCGGCGATCGGAATTTTCCACAGCCTGGAGAATCTTGCGCACATGCTTGAAATTGCTGAGCAGAGGCCGGCTTTCGTGGGGGAACTGCACCATGAAGTCCATTTGCTGCACGGCATGCGGTTCGACAAAAACCAGCTCGCCCCGGGGCCAGGCCCCTTCTTCCCTGGTTTCCGAGATGCCCAGCACGGCATCGAGAATGGGGTAGATGCGGATGTAGGTATCCCAGCCGAGGAAAACATTCATTTCATCCACCATGAAATCCCGCACGGCATGGCTGGCATAGCCGCGCAGCACATAGCCGGTGGTGCGGGTATAGAGATCACTGTCCGTGCCCAGGTCATGGGCCAGCAGCCAGGCCGCATGTTCCAGCCAGCATTCGGTGGGCCCGATGGAACACATGTCCGGATGGTGCTCGGTGAACCATATCTGGTAAAAGATGATATTGGAACGGGCTCCGTAGGAAATAAGGCCCGCCAGATCAAGATTCTTTACCGAATGAAACTGTTTGAAGCCGTCTATCCTGGAGGGATTGGCCGACCCGGAGCGCCAATCATCCGAGTCGAGAAAGAGCTCTTTTAATTTGGGCTCATGCCCCTGCAGCAGGTTCTGGGGATCGACCACCTGGATCGGGTCCGCCGGACCGATGGCATAGAGCAGGGCGACCCGGCTGGGGCCGGAAAACCGGGAAAGACCGTCCTGCACCCCGTCAAGTGCGTTGAACAGGCACTGATGTATGAATGATTTATCCTGCATGGCTGCCGATACCCATAGTATTTGCGTGGCCGGAATTTGCCTTCCGGCAAGAAAAGGCCCCTGTTGACCAATTTCGTCCAGAGTATAGCCAAAACATCAGGGCAATACAACCGCTTTGCATGATCGCCCCGGTGCCTGGGCCGGGTGAGAAAAAACTTGATTAAAGGGTGGGCGGGCAATAGGATTGAAGCATTAATGCCGAAGAAGCCAGCCGGGGCACCGGCTGCGCTGCAAAAATCCGCCGGCCGGAACCGTCCCTGCCGCAGAAAGCCTGCCTATGACTCTAAGCGATTATTTTTCCACCGTTACCCTGCCGCACCGGGCAAAACCCTATCCTTCCCTGCTGGATTTTCTGCAGCTGAGGTTTCCGAAGGTGACCCGGGAAAGTTGGGAGAGGCGGCTGGCCGAAGGCAGGGTTCTTGACGGCGACGGCAGGCCGCTCACGCTGGAAACCCAATATATCCCCGGCAAAGAAATTCGCTATTTCCGGGAGGTGGCCAGGGAGCCGGTCATCCCCTTTGCCGAAAAAATTATCTTGCAAAATGATGAGCTGCTGGTGGCCTGCAAGCCGCATTTCCTGCCGGTCATTCCCGCCGGCCCCTATGTGAACGAATGTCTGCTGCACCGGCTGAAAAAGAAAACGGGCAACAGCGATCTGGTGCCGCTGCACCGAATCGACCGGGAAACCGCGGGGATTGTCCTGTTTTCGGTTAACCCCGAAACCAGGGGTCTTTACCATGATCTTTTCCTGCACGGCCTGGTGGAGAAAATCTATCAGGCCGTGGCCGTCTGCCGCGTTGCCCCGCCGCAGAGCGAGTGGTGCGTGGCAAACCGCCTGGTGGCGGGCCATCCCTGGTTCAGAATGCAAACCGCCCCGGGCCGGGTGAACAGCTGCTCAAGGATCAGGCTCCTGGAAAGACGAGAAGACCGGGGACGCTTTGCCCTGCAGCCGGAAACAGGCAAGAAACATCAGCTGCGGGTGCATATGAGCAGTCTGGGTTTTGGCATCATCAACGACAGGTTTTATCCTGAACTGCAGCCGGAAACTGAGGATGATTTCGACCGGCCCCTGCAGCTGCTGGCCGAGACGGTGCGTTTCCGTGACCCGGTTAGCGGGGAAAAGAGGGAGTTCGTCTCAGAACGCAGGCTGCAGTGGTAAGAGCGGGGCCAATGCTTCCCCCTGGCCCACGCACCATGCTGGTCAAAATTATTGTTTCCTTCCGGGATATCAGGCATTATGGTGGGAAAAAGCTCGGCGGAGTCCCGACCGGAAAGCTGCCGGCAGAAAAAAACGAAACGGAATGACCTGAAGGTGAAGCATGTTTGATCTGATTAAAAAAATTATCAGCAGCAAACCCGGCCCGGCGAAACCGGGCAGAGGCGGGCAGGACAAAATCCGTCTTGCCGCGGGGGTCCTGCTGCTTGAGACCGCCTATATTGACGATGAGTGCACCGAGGAGGAAATGGCCAATGTGGTCAATACCCTGCGGTCTGAATTCAATCTTGCCCCGGAATATGTGGATGAACTGCTCGCGCTGGCCGGTGCGGAACGGGAAAAGGCCTTTGATCTCTGGCAGTTCACCAACCAGATGAACCAGCATTACTCTCAGGAGGAGAAGATGGCGCTGCTGGAGGCTGTCTGGCGCATTATTTTTGCGGATGGCCGACTGGAGGAGCACGAAGATTATTTTGCCCATAAACTGGCTAATCTCCTGCGCTTGACCCATAAACAGCTGATCGAGGCAAAATTGCAGGCCAGGGCGCAGCAGGCCGGTTGAGCGGTGCGCATGGCTGCCATGAAGAGATCGAGGGGCAGTTCAGCCAGTGCTGGCGCTGCGGCGCCGAGCGGCGGGAGCCGGGGGAAAAGCAATGAAAACAGAAGAAAACAGCTGGCATGTCTATATCGTCTGCTGCGGGGACGGCACCTACTACACCGGCATTGCCAAAAATCTTTCCCGGCGCATCAGTGAGCATAATTCCACCAGGAGCGGGGCCAGATATACCCGCTCCCGCCGGCCGGTGAGGCTGGTCTATGCGGAACCGGCTGACTCGCGGTCAGCTGCGGCAAAACGGGAATATCAGTTAAAGAAGCTGCCGTTGACCAGAAAGAAGGAGCTGATCGATACGGCGCAGCTCCCTCTTATCTGACCACCGCGTCTTTCCCTGGTCGAGGCGGGGTGGAGGGGCCGGGGTTGTTCTCGATTTCGGTCAGGGTCTTCCGGAATTTTTCCTGCAGCGGCCCGCCGAGCGCCACCGCCTGTCTGGCGAGCTTAAGGGCCTCTTCCCGCCGTCCCTGTTTCCAGAGGACATAGGCCAGATTATTCAAGGCCGGGCCTGACTTGGGATCGAGCCGGATCGCCTGCCCGAAGGCCTGGGCCGCTGCGGTCAGGTCATCTGCCCGGTATCGGCAGTTGCCCAGCCCGATCCAGGCGGAGAAATTTTCCGGCCAGCGCTTGAGGGCCGTCTCATAGGCGCTGATCGCGGCCTCATTATGGCCCGCCCGTTCCAGGCCGAGCACCGCCTCAATCCAGGCATCCTCGCGGACGGTGGCGGGCAGTTCGCCGGGCGGCAGGACCAGGAGCCCCCAATAGTCGCTGCGTTCCCAGATATTGTTGAACACCCGCAGGGAAAGCCGCTCGCTGGCCTGAGCTCCGGAATGCAGGATGACTTCAGCGGCCGGCTGGTCGTAGCCCGTTGCCACGGCGTAATGCCATTTGGGGTACCAGTCAAAGCTCAGATTGACCAGCACGATGGCCGGGTGGTTTGCGGCAAGCTCCGCCATCAGGGCATCCATGCCGGAGATGGGATAGGCCACCCGGCCATGGCGGCGCGCCGCACCGACCAGGGCGGACTGCAGGCTGCCCTCCCGGCCCGGGGTATACACCTCGTCAACAAGCTCCTCCGGGGTGAGCGCCACGCCGCTCCAGCCCAGGGCCATGGCCAGGGCCGCCGGGCCGCACTGATATTCCTGCTGGGCAAAGAAGGGCACCTCGGCGATGGTCACCTGCTGCGGCGCCTCATCCCGCCATGGCGAGGGTTTGCCGGCCAGTCCGCCGCAGCCGCTGAGCGCCAGCACACAGAAGAAGAGCAGCAGGCCGGCAGCCTTTCTGCCGCCGGCGTGAAGAATGGCGTCCATGGCGGTTATCTGCGGTGATCGACAAAGGAAAAGACGTGGGTCAGCCCGGCGATGTCGGTGATGAGCAGAATGATGAAGACCAGCACCGCGGCGCCGATAATCACGCCTAAGCCGTCACCACCGGCGGGCAGCTGATCCATGGCCTGGGCGATCTGCCTCACCTCGTCATCGGACAGCACGGCAACCCGCTGCCTGGCCTCCTCGGCGGCAACGCCCTGCTGCTCCATGACCTGCTGCACGTCCTGCCGGTCCAGAAAGGCCATGACGCGGGCCCGGTCGTTTTCCTGTCTGGCCAGGGTGACGATGCTGCCGGTGTCGATCATCCCGGCTTTGGCCTTCTGCACGGTAAAATCAAGCAACAGGAAGGAAAAAATGAGAAAAAAACTGATGGATTTTATGAACCGTCGCTGCATACTCTTACTCCTTTAATGTGGGATTCGTGAAAGGGGGACATTTTATATGGTTTATAATATGTCGGCAGGGCCGGTGCAAGTGCATTTACATGGAAACCGCCATACTATTTTCCCCGGCCAGCCCTTTTGCCGCAAGGTGTTGGTAAATGCCGACAGATTGCCGGAGTGATGAAATCGCCCGCCCGGGCAGAGCAAAAACGCACAGAGTTGAGAGGATGTTATGACCACTGAAAACTTCAGGCCCAAAACCGCCATTCCGCAGCGCAGCGAGTTAACAAAAGGGCTCCGGGTGTTGATCGTCTTAAAGCAGGATCAGGGCACGGGCCGGCTGACCGAAGGGATCGTGCAGGACATTCTGACCAGATCATCCACCCATCCCCATGGCATCAAGGTCCGGCTGGCCAGCGGGGCAGTGGGGCGCGTCAAGGAAATCAGCAAGTGAAAACCCGGCTGGTTAGCTGGCCTGGCTGAGGGGTGAGAACCCATGGAAAGGCAAAATGAACTGATCGTGCTGGTGCACGGCTTTTTCCGCACCAGGCGGGACATGGCATATCTTGCCCGCTATTTTCAAGAAAACGGCTATGCCATCTTCCGGCCCACCCTGCCCACCTTCTTCAGTTCTCTTGACCAGTGCACGGCGCGGTTGGCGGAAAAACTGCAGCAGCAGCCCCGGCCCTGGCAGCGCATCCATTTTGTCGGCCACAGCATGGGCGGCCTGATCATCCGGCAGTATCTGGCCCGGCCATCAGGTGGCCGGCCTGGGCCGCTGCGTGTTGATCGGCACCCCGAACAACGGCACCTACCTTGCCGAACTGGCGGAAAAATATTGCCGGTTCTCCCTGGGGATCTTTAAACCCATCCAGTCCTTTCTGCCGGGCCGGCTGCTCATTGCCCCGCCCCGCAACCAGCCGCCGCCGGAGATCGGGGTGATCGCCGGCAACAAAAACAATATCCTGTTCGGCCGATTTTTCAAGCAGGAAAGCGACGGCCGGGTAGCGGTGGACTCCGTTTCTTTCAGCGGGCAGAAGGAGTTTGTCACCGTTGCCTGCAATCATCTGCAGATCCATCACCGGGAGCAGGTGGCGGCCCTGGTGCTGAAGTTTATCCGCACCGGCGGTTTCTGATATGGTGGATTGGGTTTATATCCGGTAGGGGTGCATCGGATGTCGGGCAGTTTTGTAGGGGCAACCCTTGTGGTTGCCCCATGCGCCGGGGCCGGGTTTTTCGCCCAGCCGCTCCCCGCCGAACCTGCGAGGCGTTGTAGGGGCGGTTCGCGAACCGCCCCTGCGGGGCCGGGGTGATCCCTGCGGTTCAGGAGTCGCTTGATTCGTCGGTGAGGGTTGCCGGTTTGATGGTATGGGAGCCGAAGCGGGTATTGATCCGGTCAAGGGCCTTGTTTAATTCCTGGCGGTCTGTTTTTTTGCTGCCGAACAGGTCAAGCTGGCGGGGCAGGGAATCGTCCTGCAGTTTGTCCACGGCTATCCCCACCAGGCGGACCGGTTTGCTGCCGGCCAGGGTCTTGGGCAGCAGGCTGAGCACGGCCTGATAAAGCTCACGGGAGTCGTTGGTCGGCTGGTTCAGGGTCAGGGAGCGGCTGATTGAGATGAAATCATGGTATTTGACTTTCAGGGTAACGGCCCGGCCGTTGAAGTGGTGACGGCGCAGCCGTTCCCCCACCTTGACGGCCAGGCGCAGCAGCTCCTTTCTGATCTGCTGGAGATCGGTCACGTCCCGGTCAAAGGTTTCCTCGTTGCCGATGGACTTGGTGCAGTGGCCGCACTCCACCTGGCGCTCATCAATGCCCCTGGCGCAGAAATACATGTGGCGGCCGTGTTTGCCGAATTTTTTCTCAAGAAAATCAAGGGAGAAACGGGTGAGATCATTGATGGTCTGCACCCCGAGCAGGCTGAGGGCAGGGCAGGGTTTTTTTGCCCACCCCCCACAGGCGCTTGATGGGCAGGGGCGCGAGAAATTCCGCCTCCCGGCCATGGGGCACCACGGTCAGGCCGTCCGGTTTGTTGAGGTCCGAGGCGATCTTGGCCACCAGCTTGCAGCCGGCCACCCCGGCTGAAATTGTCAGCCCGATCTCCGCTCTGACCCGCCTGCGGATCAGCCCGGCAATCTCCACCGCGGAGCCGAAAAGGCCCTGGCAGCCGGTGACATCGAGAAAGGCCTCATCCACCGAGATCTGCTCCACCCTGGGCGTGTAATGGCGGAAGATGGCCATGACCTGCTCCGAAACCTCCGCGTAGCGGGACATGCGCACCGGCCGGAAAATCCCTTGCGGGCAGCGCCTGCGGGCAATGGCGATGGCCAGGGCGGAATGCACCCCGAAAGCCCTGGCCTCATAGGAGGCGGCGCACACCACCCCCCGGTCGGAGCTGCCGCCGACAATCACCGGCAGTCCCTGCAACTCCGGGTTGTCCAGCACCTCAACCGAGGCATAAAAGGCGTCCAGGTCCAGATGAATGATGTCACGGGTCATAAGAGGTCAGAAGTCATTAATCAGGAGTCAGGAGTCAGGAGGAAGTCAGAAGTTAGCCGTCACCGGCGAAGGCCGGGACCGGAACTCCCGTCCACCCTGGATTCCGGCTTTTGCCGGAATGAGATCCACGGCTTCGGCAACAGGCGGCTAAAGCTCGTTGAGTGAGAAGCCGGCAGGGCGGTAAGCCCCGGTCTTCAGCCTGCCTCTTTATCTTACCGGAAACCGCTCAGCGGGCCACAACAAAGGCATCGGGATAGCCGTTGCCGTTGAACTCCTTTTCCATGTTCCTGGCCATGGTCAGCGTCGAGCCGGCCTGGACCTGCACCCGGTAAAAGCGGCGGTCGCCCCGGCCGAACTGGGTGATGACGACGCTGTTGCCCTGTTTTTGCATTTTCTCCTGCAGGCGCAGGGCGTTATTTTGGTTGGTGAAGGAGCCGATCTGTACATAGAAATCACCCTGCTGGAAATTCTGGTGGGGCAGAAAACGGGCGACCTCCAGGTTGCCCTGGCGGTAGGTCCTTGCCTCGCCCAGGGCGGTCACTTTGACCTTTGCCGTGCCATGGTCGACAACGCCCAGTTTGCGGGCCGCGGTCAGGCTGAGATCAATGATCCTGTCTTTGACAAAGGGGCCCCGGTCATTGACCCTGACCACCATCTCCTTGCCGTTCTCCAGGTTTTGCACCAGTACCTGGGTATTCATGGGCAGGGTCTTGTGGGCCGCCGTCTCCTCGTACATGTCGTATACCTCGCCGTTGGAGGTTTTGCGGCCATGGAACTGTTTGCCGTACCAGGAGGCAACGCCCTTTTCCACATAACCTTCGGAGCTCGGCAGGGGGTAGTAGGTCTTGCCCATGATCTTATAGGGCCGCTGGGTGGGCGGGATGACGCCGGGCATGACGGGCGTGGCAGGGGGTGGCGGCGGCGTGGTTTTGGTGGCGCAGCCGTGGAGCAGCAGCAGGACAAAAAGGAGAGGGATGAAAAATATCTTCATGGTTTCTTGTTTGACTGCTGATCTTTTGCCAAATTGAGCGGTTCCTTGAGCAGCTCAAGGTTCTCCTGGAGCCTGCCCTTGAAAAAGGCGCCGGCCTTGCCGATGGTATGCGGGGTGTAGGGTATGAGTCCCATGGCCGGGCCGCGGTCCGGGGCAAGGGCATCAAAGACCAGTTCATCTTTTTCGTTGACAAAGGTGAGATGCAGATCGAGCAGGGGACGGCAGATGTGCAGCATGTCCTGATCGTCTTTGCAGATAATGGGGAACTCCCAGCGCCGCATTTCATAGCCCTTCATCCACAGGCCGGAATAGAGTTCACCCGTGATCTTGTCGCTCATGAAGACATATTCATAGGAGTCGTTGCCGTACAGCGAGGTGGTCACCTGGTCTTCCACCTCGGAACTTTCCTGGACATACAGGGCGGCCCAGGGGGTGAACTCATCGGTGTCAATGCGGAAGAGGTGCGTGCCCTCATCGGTGAAGGTCCATTGGGCATGGCAGACCGCGCAGTCGGCCTTGTTGCGGTAGGTGGCATGGGCCGGATGGCGCAGAGGGGGCACCGTGAGGGTCTTGCCGCTGAGGCGGCCGGTCAGCACCAGGGAACCGCCCTGGGCCGTAAGGTTGTCCAGGGGGATTTTGTCGCCCTGCCGCCACAGGTGGCAGGATGAGCAGGTGATAGCCGCCTGGTCGTCCCCCATCAGCTCCGCTCCGCTATGACAGTCGATGCAGGCAAGTCCGGCCTGACGGTGCACATCGCGGGAAAGCTGGTGATATTCCACCCCGTATGGCCGCTGGGCCTCACCCTCCTTGGGGTAGGGGGTGCGGTAATCCCAGTGATAGTCGTGTTCAAAGCGGCCCACGTAATCAGCGCCGACAAAATTGCCGTAGTGGCAATGCAGGCACTGGCTGTCAGGCGGGGATTTGCTGAAGGCATGGGACACCGGCTTGCCCTGGGCAAACTCCAGATGGCAGGCCGCGCATCCGGTCCCGTGGCGGGTTTCCGGATAGTTATCGCCGCTGTAATAGAGGTGGCAGCGCAGGCAGCGGCGTCTGAGCAGGTCATCCACCAGGTCAAGCGGGCTGCCGATTTCCTCGTGCTGGGGAATATCGACCAGTGATGCCAGGTCGTGCCCGGCGCCGAAGGCGCGGCGCACGGCATTGACCTCCTTTTTCAGGGTGAAATGCAGCGAGTTCCGCGCCTTGGCGAGCTGCTTTTCATGGCAGGTGCCGCAGGTCCGCTCAAGCAGCAGGGGATGGGCCGGCTGTTTTTGCAGGTTGGTATGGGCCGCTTCCTTTGAGGAGGCACTGGCGCTGCCGTTATGGCAGTCGGTGCAAATGATGCCGGCATGCCGGGCGTCCAGCTCAACCGGATGGCAGTCCCGGCAGGAATAGTCCCGCACCGCGGCTGGGGCCGCAGCGGGCGGCGGTTTTTGCTCCTTGGGCTCATCCCTGCTGCAACCGGTGCAGATGATGAGTATGCAGAAAAGTAGACGCAGGATCATGGCAACAGATAACCCGAAATGCGCAAAGAGTGCAAAAAAATTCTGATTACCATTATTTTTCAGTTGGGCCGGGGGGGGAAGAAAAACCGTAGCCTGGAGACGATTTCCGCCAGATGGGTGAGGAATGTATCTGTCAGGGTGCGGGCTCGGGAAAAATAAAGGCTGCGACAGTTGCGATTTGGCATGGCAATGGCCCGTTCTCCATGCCGCCCGTTGAATTTGCCTGGTAATCAGGGAAAATAGTGATTTTTCCTACAAATTTGTTGCCTGTTTTCTTGTTTTTCGGCGACTTTTTTTATTGGAAAATAGCAGGCAGTTGCTATATAGTGACCTTCATGAAAACAACAAAACAACCCCCCAAGACCAAGTTTATATTTATTACCGGCGGTGTTCTTTCCTCTCTGGGAAAAGGGCTGGCTGCTGCTTCCATCGGCGCTCTGCTGGAGAGCCGCGGGCTCACCATCACCATCCAGAAGCTCGATCCTTATCTCAATGTGGATCCGGGCACCATGAATCCCTTTCAGCACGGCGAGGTATTTGTCACCGATGACGGCGCGGAGACCGATCTCGATCTGGGCCATTATGAACGTTACACATCGGCCAAGCTGGGCCAGCGGAACAATTAGACCTCGGGCCAGATTTATCAGCGGTGATCAGCAAGGAGCGCCGGGGCGATTATCTGGGCGGCACTGTCCAGGTGGTACCGCACATCACCGATGAGATCAAGAAGGCCATCAATCAGCTGACGGCGAAGCCGATGTGGTCATTGTCGAGATCGGCGGGACCGTCGGCGATATCGAAGGGCTGCCCTTTCTGGAGGCGATCCGCCAGTTCCGCCACGATGTGGGCCGAGAAAACTCGCTGTTCATTCATGTCACCCTGTGCCCTATATCAAGGCCGCCGGCGAGGTCAAGACCAAGCCCACCCAGCACAGCGTCAAGGAACTGCGCGCCATCGGTATTCAGCCGGATATTCTGCTCTGCCGCACCGAAGCCCGCTTCCCAGGAGCTGAAAGCCAAGATCTCCCTGTTCTGCAATGTCCCCACCGATGCGGTCATCACCGCCCAGGATGTGGAGAGCATCTACGAGGTTCCGCTCTGTTTCCACCAGGAGGGGCTGGATAACAAGATCCTCGAACTGCTCAATGTGTGGACCGGTGCGCCGCGTATGGAGCCGTGGGAGAAACTGGTCCGCAAAATCAAGAATCCGGCCCACGGGTGTTGATCGCCATCATCGGCAAGTATGTTGATCTGAAGGAATCCTACAAGAGTCTGCATGAGGCCCTGGTCCATGGCGGGGTGGCCAACGACACCCAGGTGGAGCTGCGCTACGTGGATTCCGAAGACTGGAGACGAAGGATGCCAAGGAACTGCTGGCCGGCTGCCACGGCATCCTGGTGCCGGGCGGTTTCGGCCATCGCGGGGTGGAAGGCAAGATCAAGGCCATCACGTTTGCCCGGGAAAACAGGATCCGTATTTCGGCATCTGTCTTGGCATGCAGCTGGCGGTCATTGAATTTGCCCGGCTTTGCGGCATGAAAGACGCCAACAGTACGGAATTCACCGCAGACACCCAGCATCCGGTCATCTATCTCATGAAGGAGTGGTTTGATCACCGCACCAACCAGAAACAGGTCCGTGATGAATCTTCCGACATGGGCGGCACCCTGCGGCTCGGCAGCTATCCCTGCAAGCTGAGGCAGGGCACCCTGGCCTTCGCCGCCTATCAGGAGGAGAATTGGATCGAGCGGCACCGGCATCGCTACGAATTCAACAATGACTTCAGGAAAGAACTGGAGCAACAAGGTCTGCTCTCAGCGGCACCTCTCCGGATAAGAATCTGGTGGAAATTGTTGAGCTTCCCGATCACCCCTGGTTTCTCGGCTGTCAGTTCCATCCCGAGTTCAGTCCACGCCCATGGCCCC
>CAVSQR010000100.1:0-33930 GCA_963729825.1 uncultured delta proteobacterium
TGACTGTTGCCGATATCCACTGCCAGTAACATTATCTCATCCCTAAAATTGTTTTTACAATGGGTTAATTGTGGAATACTATAACCTGAAAATGGATTGATTCCGTTAAAAAAAATGACATCAGTCCCTGGCCTGCCCACTGGTTTATCTGTTTTTTGCAATCGCTGCTTGAGAGGGAGATTTGAAGGTTCAGTATAAAATTTTAGTCGTCGATGATGAGCCGATCATCCTGTTTTATATCCAGGATCTGCTGGCCTCGGTTGGTGATTATGTCATTGAAACTGCCGAGTCAGGCGAGCAGGCCCTTGAAATTCTGCCCGTATTCAAGCCCGACCTTATTCTGCTCGATATTCAGCTTCCCGCCATGAACGGTTATGAGGTCTGCCGGGCAATCAGGGCGGACAATCAGTACCGTTTTACCAAGATAATCATGGTATCCGGCCATGCCCGCGTCAACGAGCGCCTGAAGGGCTATGAGGCCGGAGCTGATGATTATATCGGCAAACCCTTTGATAAAGAGGAGCTGCTGGCCAAAGTGCGGGTGTTTACCCAGCTGAAAAACAGGGAAGAGGTGGATCAGGTCAAGGGTGATCTGCTTACCCTGATTACCCATGAAACCAGGACTCCGGTCAGCGGCATCATCGGCTGCGCCGAGCTGCTGGCCAATGATCCGACCTTGTCGGAAGAGGGAAAGGAGCTGGCGGGCCTCATTGCCAAATCCGGCCAGCAGCTTTTTCAGTTCATGAAAAATGCGGTCCTGCTCTGCAAGCTCAAAGCCGGCATGGAACTGCATTTCAATCCGGAACCGGTCAGCGGCATGCTGGCCAATGTCATCAATAATCTGGTCGAGGAGAATGCCGCCCGGCATATCCGTATTACCACTGATTTTGATGACACGATCATTTTGCAGGCTGACTGGCCGCTTTTGATCAATGTCTTTAAATTTGTCATCGACAATGCCTATAAATTTTCCCCGGAGTCAGGCACCATCACCATCAAGAGCCGGCAGGCAGACGGTATCCTGTTCGTGACCGTGCGGGATGAGGGCGAAGGCCTTGAGCCCGCCAGGCGGGAGCAGATTTTTGATGAGTTTGCCATTAAGGATGTGGCCCATCATCAGAAAGGCCAGGGGATCAGCCTGGCAATCTGCCGCTATATCCTCCATTATCACCATGGTTCCATCCATGTGGAAGGAAACCCGGGCAGCGGGACAACTTTTGTCATCAAGCTGCCGCTGCAGCCGATAGAAGGGATTGGCGAACACGAGTCCTGATGGAAGAGCAAAAAAAGAACAGCCGTCACCGCCGCAAAAAAGAGTATGTCTGCCACTGCTGCAAGAAGAACCTGCCCTATTGTTTTAACTGCCCCTGCGGCTTCCAGATCTGCGAGGAGTGCTTTCGCGAAAATCTCTGGGGCATCAGCAACGGTCCCACCTGGGTCTGCCCTGACTGCGGCCGGGTCCGCATGACGTATTGATTTTTTTGGTCCCCACCCCTCACTGTCGTCTCAGTTGAACAGGGCAGGCACAAGGCCTGCCCCTACGCGGTTCCGGGAAATTTCCATGAATTCCCGCTTCATAATCTGTTACGACAAGTCCTGGTCCGTCTCATCTTTCTGTCTGATAAACTCATGGTGCGGCAGAGGGCCGGTGCCATGCCCGATAACATAAGCGGTGCTTCTGGCAAGCAGGGTGTCCATGAAGGCGCAGGTGAGGCGGAAGGCTTGGTTGAGGTCGCCGGTGCGCATATGATAAGCGGTGAGGGCGGAAGCAAAGGTGCAGCCCGTCCCATGGGTGTTGCGGCTGGAGATCCGGGGATGCTCGATTCTGGCAATATGAAAGCCCGCCTCCCCCGTCCCTTTTTCCGGTGGTGTTTTCTGAACCAGATAGTCGGTAACGGTTTTCCCCAGGATATTCATGTGGCCTCCCTTGACACAAACCGCCTTGAGGCGGGGGGAAAGGGCAAAAATGCCTTGGGCCGCGGCAAGGGCTCCGGCTTCATTGCCGCACTCGAGGCCGGAAATGATTTCCAGCTCCGCAATGTTTGGCGTGAGAACAGTTGTCTGGCTGATGATATGTTCGGTTATGGCCGTGCTGCCCGCGGTAAACAGGGAAACGCCGCCTGAAGATTTGATGACAGGGTCATAAATGACCTCCCCGGTAAATCCGGTCAGCACTTCGCCGATGGCCCGGGCAATTTCCTGGTTGCCCACCATGCCGATTTTAATGTGGGTGACATTTAAGTCATCAAGCACGTCTTGAATCTGCTTTTTGACAAAAGCGGCGGGCAACGGCAGATAAGATGATACTCCCAGGGTGTTTTGTGAGGTGAGGGCCGTGATCGCGGCCCCGCCATAGACGCCGATGACGGTGAATGTCTTGATGTCCGCCTGGATGCCGGCCCCGCCGGAAGGATCTGATCCGGCAATGGACAGCGCCATCGGCCTGTTGTTCTGGGGGTGCATTGCCATCATATTTCAAAAAACCTTGCCCGGATGGGCGGGAACAGCCCGCCGCAGGTCAGTGCTGGCTGGAGCTGGCCGCTTGCAGTGGTTCTAAGCCGTTGTAAAAAATAACATGGCCAGAGAAATGCGCCAAATGGCACTCTTTTCAGTACCCACTTGAGGGGTATAAGCAGCCGTAACGAAATTGAAAAAATGGCCATGTTATTTCGTAACGGCTTCTAAGTTCTGCAGGGTTATCTTGTAAAGGATCTGTTTGCCGGCAAGCGGATGGTTAAAATCAACGGTCACCTTGTCACCGGAAACCTCAGTGACCATGGCCGGCACCTGATGCTGTTCACCATCCTTTTCCATGGTCATTCCCAGCACGACCCCCGGCTTGATGTCCGCCTTTTCATCCCAGATTGAACGGCTAAGGGTATGGATCAATTCCTCCTTGGGCAAGCCGTAAGCCTCTTCCGGCTGCAGGCGGATTTCCCTGCTTTCATTGATTTCCATACCGATGACGGCCTTTTCAAAAGCGATCATTACGCTGCCTGTTCCTATGCGGAACTGCAGAGGACCGGTATCCTGGGATGATTCAAAAATTTCACCGTTTTCGAGAATACCTTCATAAATGACGGTGACAAGATCACCGGGTTTTGCCTTGAGCATGTGTCCTTACTCCTTCTGTAAATGTTGCGGGCCGCTACCAGGTCACCCGACCGCAGGTAGTGCGCCGAAGAAAATATATTTAGCCGTTACGAAATAACATGGCCATTTTTTCAATTTCGTTACGGCTCCTTATACCCCTCAAGGGGGTACTGAAAAGAGTGCCGTTGGGGCGCATTTCTCTGGCTGTTTTTACAACGGCTAGCGCCTTGCCGGGTCTGTTCCCGGCATCCGGCAGGTCTTAATTGTGATTCTGCAGGGAACGGAGGCGGGCGCTGCCTGCCGCAATCTTGTTCAACAGTCGGCCCAGCAGGACTTCCGCGCTGTTCGGCGGGGAAGGTGAATTGTCCTCTGCCGGGTCCTGTCTCTTTTCGGCCTTGAATTGCGCAAAGTCTTTTTCCATGAGGGAACCATAGGCTGTGATTGCCTCATTTATGAGGCGATAAAGATCCTCATATGGATATGGCTTGCTGAATTTGCTGATAAGACCGTCAATAAAGGCGGGCAGCCTGGCCTCATCTTCACTGTTCCCGCAATAATAGTAGGGGCAGGAAGACAGGGCAATGAATATTTTTTGGCTGAGGATCTCTTCATCAAGTCGTTGACTGCTGTCCGTGGTCGATAAGGCCAGCTTGATACGGCGGATAATTCCCCGCAGGCCCCGGAAATAACCGCTGCCGATCTCCGCGGCAATGACCTGGGGACTCAGGCAGAAGCCTTTTTCTTTTATTGCCACCCCAAGATGGGGGAAATAGCAGTAGCGCAGGGATTCATAGAAGGTTTGTAAATTCTCAAGCAGTTGTTCGGTGTTTTCAATTTCTTTGATGAAGTTTGCCTGATACTGAAATTCACTGATGTTTCTGCCCAGTTTTTTTCCTTCTTTAGCCAGCGATTCGAGAATTATTGCAAAGGGTTTCGATCGCAATGACCGGATGTCTTCGTTAATGATGTCGATCTGGGTGATCTCGCCTTTGAGCGAACGGTTGATGAATGCCAGAAAGTGATGAATTTCTTGAAGGGCCTCATAACAGGTGTCGATCTGGCAGATTAGGATGACCTTGGCCAGTTCAGGGATGGCCGGCAGGTCGAGTTGGCGGAATTTGGCTTCAATCCGGTCAGCTTTTGCCGAAACATCATGAACGTTTAAGAAATCCTCCTTTGAGTTATTAGACTGGGTTACCAGTTTGAAAACCATGTATCCCTTCTCAAATATCTCCCGTTCCCTGGCGGATCTGGCGGCCTCGGCCCTGGCAATCTGGAGGAGATCATTGAGAGAAAGTTTTTCTTGTATGTCTTTGGCCGCGGCAACCAGTATCTCTTTGGATTTCCTTATCCTGGCCAGGTGCACCTGCAGTTCTCTTGCGGCAGTCAGCAGTTTGCGGGTCATCCTTTGGGCTTCATTATCGGCAAGGCTGTTCAAGCGCAGGTCCGCCTCCAGGTTGCTCAGCTCATTTTCCAGCCTGGTTACCTGCTGCAGTGTATCGCCAACTGTTTTCCGGTACCCGCTGACGGCTGAAGCCACCTCTTGACGGTTGATCCCGAGATCGGCAAGGAAGGCCGCGTGTGGTTCGATGTCAATGTTACTCCATTGCCTTACGATCGGGTCACTTAATATGCCCTGTGACTCCGAGCGGCATTGACTGAGAATGGTTTTAATGCCGGCAATGGTTTCTTCTGTATTTTCCATGGGATAGATTTTTTTCAGCTTGATGAAAAAAATAACCTAAAAATTTGACAAGTTATTGATAGGCAATATATAACATATTCAATTGTAAGCAAATTGTAAAAAAAATGATCACCGTGAAATTTCGGCACCTCGCCGCGGGAGTGCGGAGAGGTGTCGAGCTGGTTACTCCAGAGCCGGTCGGGACAGGCCTCCTGGCCTGATCTCCGCTGTGGAAAGTCCTGTCCGGCACGAAGAAATGCTTGCAGGAGGAGTGGTGCGTGAAGAGCACTTAAAAGACAACACAAAATTTTTTTGGGGGAAAAAAATGAAATGGCGAATTGTCTGCTGTATGGCATTGGCCACAGCACTATCGACCAGCGCTGTGTACGCCGATGGTGGGGCGCTTTTTCGGCAGAAATGTGGTTCCTGTCACCAGAAGGGGGGACAGGCTCCACCCGTAAACCCGGCGGACAAGGCCGCTGTGGTTTGGCAAAAGTTTTTTGACAGAAACCGTCACGCTGCCGATATCTCGGGAGTTATTACTGCTGATGAACTGAAGAGTGTCATCGAGTATCTCAAGCAATTTGCCGCAGACAGTGACCGTCCGGAGACCGCGGCTATTCCAAAGTAAAAGCATTATCAGGGAGAAAAGAGATGAAAAAATACTTACTGACAGCAGGAGCGCTGCTGTTGTGGTCGGGAACAGCATTGGCGGGAGGGGCAGATACCGTTACCATGCCCGCCAATACCTATAAAGCCATTATGGACAGACTGGATGCCCTGCAGAAAAGGGTTGATATGCTGGAGGAGGGCGGCAAAACCGCCCCGGCCCCGGCGCCGGCCGTCGTCACCCGGGAGGAATTCGATAAACTGAACGGTGATGTCAATAATATTTACGACACCCTTGATGTGGTGGAAACCAAGACGCTGAAAGACCGCATCAACTGGGGGGCTGAACTGCGCACCCGGGTGGATAATTACAAGTTGTCGGATCTGTCCGCGGCTGATATGGGAATCCGCCAGACTTCCACCGGTTTGGTGGCAGTTTTACCTGATGATAATGAGAACAATGATGATAATAACTGGACGAACCGTTTTCGCATGAACATGGACGCCCAGATCAATCCGACCTTGAGCTTCCATGGCCGGATGACGGTTTACAAGAACTGGGGCGATTCCGATTACACCACCACTGCCCTGTATAACGACATGAACAGGGCCCACCGTCCGGAAACCAGCGGAGTCAAGCTTGACCGCGCCTATGTCGACTGGGTTCCCGATTTTGCCGTCCCCATCGCCCTGACTGTCGGCCGTCATCCGTCAACCGAAGGCCCGCCTCTGGAGATTAAGGAATACAGACAACGGCAGTCCACCTATCCTGCCCTGCTCTTTGACGCGGAAAATGATGGTATTGTCGCAACCCTCGGACTTGAGCGCTATACCGGTCTGAAAAATTCAGGCTGGCGCTTTGCCTATGGCAAGGGATACCACAGCGATGACGATAATAACTCCAGTTTCTCTTTCTTTGACGACGAGTACGCCACTGATACCGACATGTATGCCACCTTTCTTGAAAGCGAGATTCCGGGGCTTGATAACAGTCTGGTGGTGTTGAGTTATGCCCGTATGACGGATTTGCCCGGTTCTTTTCTCGGTGCAGATCAGCCTCAAAGTCTGGGTGATATGGATTTGTATGGCGTCCATCTGCAGGCCAACAAGTTTCTTAAATCAAATTTTGACCTTTTCGTCTCCTGGGCGGGCAATAAGACTAACGCCAATGGCGAGGTGCAGGTCTTTCCTAATGTCCTCATGCCTGATGGGGTGACTACGCAAAATATACCGATGGGGCTTTTATCAGCTGACGGCCTTGACGATCATTCCGGTTCCTGTATCTTTGCCGGTCTGGCGTACGCCATCCCGTTTGCCCCGCTGCATGACCCGAAAATCGGCTTTGAGTACAACCATGGCTCCAAGTACTGGATGAGCATGACCATGGCCAGCACCGAGATGTTCAATAAACTGGCCACCCGGGGTGATGCCTATGAGCTGTACTATATCCAGCCGGTGAACGAAAATCTCTTCTTCCGGATCGGTTATACTTTCATCGAATATGATTATACGGGCAGCGGTTCTCATCTGGGACAGCCTGTTGAGACGGATGCCGAACTGGAGAATTACTATCTGCTGATGGATGTGCGTTTTTAAGCCGTTGTCAGCGGAGTCGGCCTGTCCGGAATAGACCGCTCATTTTTAAGATGGGCGGTCTATTTTATTACAAAGAAAACCGGGGAAGCTGCTGTGGTTTTCTCTGAGCGCGTGAAAATATATCAGGGACTTGGAAGTTATAAAAGTACCGTTTAGCTGTTCGTCATGCCAGCGAGTAGCATGCTGGCATCCGGCGGAGGGCCAGGATTCCTCCTGGACCTGATCCAGGATCTGCCGGAATGACGGACGTTTCGAGACTTGGTAATAGGCTATCAGCAATTGCTGAGTCCCTTAGATCCTGCAACCGGAGTTTGCTGAATATGATCAAGGAAATACCGCAGAAATTTTCTTTCCGGGGCTCGGTGAAGCTTAAAATCCTTATCCCGTCATTTATCGTCATTTTTTTTCTCATCGTCATTGCCTCGCTGAGCTATAAAAATTTCCATTCTCTGGGGGCCACGGTTTCCGGCATCATCAACAGTTCGGAGAAGACCCTGACCTCGGAAAACAGGTTGACGACCCTCATCGGCCAGACCCAGCAGACTGCCAGCCGTTATTTCTATTTTACGGATGATGCTGACCGGGATGAGGCAAAAAGCACCATTGCCGAGTTGAAAGCTCTGGAGTCCATTGCCGGGGATAAAAATGTGATGGACGCCCTTACCCAGCTTGAGCAGCTCATTGAGGCGGCAGGGGTGCGTTTTGCCGCCCTGGCCAAACAGCAGAATTCTTCCATGGACCTGATCCAGGAAATCCGCGCCGCTCTCACTGCCGTCCCGCCGGAAAAGGCCAATGAGATACTCAGTGTGATTGATCTGGTCTCAGCCGATATGAAAGATCCCAACCCCAAACACAAGGAGCAGATTGAGCAGCAATTCGAAAAGGTGCTGCCCGGCCTTTCCGGGGATATGAAATTCAATCTGGAGGATTTTTCCGACATCTGGGCCGGCCACAGCGCCGTTGCCCTCAAACTTCGTTCCGATACCACCCAGGCCCTGCAGGATACCTTGAATACCCTGCGCACGTTTCAGGCCAAGCACATCAGGATGAGTCAGGAGGAGATGGGGCAGGTCCGGCAGAAAACCCTGCAGCAGATAGATTCAGCCGGTCTCATTATGGGGGTGGTCGGCCTTGCCGGCATCGTCATCTCTATTGCCTTGGCCGTTTTCGTCGCCATCTCCATCAGCAAGCCGATTCTGGCCTGCGTGGCCATGGCCGACAGGGTGGCCCAGGGTGATGTGCGTGAAAATCTCAATATGCAGCAGACCGATGAGGTGGGTGACCTGGGTCGCAGCATGGACCTCATGATCGCCGGACTGCGTAAGCGGGCGGAACTGGCTGAAGCGATTGCCGCCGGTGATCTGACTAAGGAGGTTAATGTCTACTCGGAGCACGATGTGCTCGGTAACTCGCTGAGCCGCATGGTGGAGAATCTGGCCGGCATGATCGAGCAGATTCAGGAGAATTCCGTCCGGCTGAACCATTCTTCCGATCAGTTAACCGAGATCGTCAACCAGCTGGCCGCAAGCTCGGACGGCATGATCAGCCATTCGGCCAAGGTCACCGATGCCACGGAGGATATGAACCGCCAGGTGGAACAGGCCTCTTTGATCGCCGGTGACATGTTGAAGGATATGGAAATGGTGGTCGAATCGTCGCGGCAGATGTCGGAATCCGTTGGTGAGATCGGCAAAAATGCTGATCAGGGGGCAAGCATCACGGAAACGGCCTTGAGCATGTCCGAGCAGGCCAGGGTGTCAATGGAAAAACTGAATGCGGGCACCGAAGAAATAGGCGAAATCACCAAGGTGATCCATGATATTACCGAGCAGACCAAGCTGCTGGCCTTGAATGCCACCATTGAAGCGGCGCGGGCCGGGGAGGCGGGCAAGGGTTTTGCCGTGGTGGCCGGGGAGGTGAAAGAGCTGGCATTGCAAAGTTCCCAGGCGGCGGACCGCATCGCCCTGCAGATCACCGATGTGCAGAAAAACACCCACGAGGCGGTGAGGGCCATTGCGGATGTTGCCGAAATCGTCAAAAAGTCCCACGCCTCTTCAACAACCATCTCGGATTCGGTTGAGAGCCAGAGCAGAATGACCGATGCCATCTCCAGCACGGTTTCCCAGTCCCATTCCGGGGTCAACCATGTGGCGGAGGCGATTAATCTGCTCTCTTCCGGGGCTGCTCAGGTGGCGGACAATATCCAGCAGATTGATCAGGAAATCAAGGCCGGGGGCACGGAACTGCAGAAGATAAGCGCCTCAACCAGCGAGCTTGTCGAGCTGGCAGTGGGGCTCAAGAAACTGGTGGAAAAATTCAGGATTGGCTGATTATCTCTCCGGAGGAAACGGGCCACCTTCCGTGGCCATGGGTCGGGAAAATCCCCAACCGCCGGTTACTCATTATGATCAGCGCATTGCTCTTTGATGCGCAGAATGGTCTCCATGTTCTGCAGGAATATATCCAGCAGGTCAGGATCAAAGTGGCTCCCTCTTCCCTGTTTCAGGATTTCAACGGCCTGGTCGACCTCGATTGCTGATTTGTAAACGCGATTTGTGGTCAGGGCGTCAAAGACATCGCTGATGGCGGCAATCCTGCCTTCAATGGGAATAGCCGTTCCCTTCAGTTTTCGCGGGTAGCCGCTTCCATCAAATTTCTCATGGTGGGTATAGGCAATTGAGGCGCCGAGGCGGAGTGAGTCCGACTTGGCATCGACCAGAATGCGATAGCCGATTTCCGGGTGCTGCTGGATGATGGCGAACTCCTCATCGGTGAGCTTGCCTGGTTTCAACAAAATGGTGTCGGATATGCCGATCTTGCCGATATCATGCAGGGGGCTGGCCAGCCGGATCTGCTCACACTGGCTTTCCGGCAGGCCGCATTGCCGCGCCAGCATCTGGCAATAATGGCTCATTCTGATGGTGTGCTGGGCTGTTTCGTTGTCCCGGAACTCGGCGGCCTTGCCAAGGGTCATGATCGTCTCTTCTCTGGCAAGATTGAGCTCTTTCGTCCTGGCCTCAACCAATTCCTTTAGCTGCTGGTTGTATCTCTTGTTGATAATTTCCAGTTCCCGGCGGTGCAGCGCATTGGCGACATTGATGACGAGTTCGTTCATCTGCACGGGTTTGATGATGTAACCGTAGGCGCCGATTTCAAGACAGTTGATGGCAACATCACGGTCATCGATGCCGCTTATCATCAGCACGGCCAGATCATTGTGTTTCTCTACCACGGTGCGCAGCAGATCAAGGCCGCTCATCCCAGGCATATTGATATCGGACAGCAGCAGCGAAAACTCCTGCTGCTCAAGCATTCGCAACGCCTCTTTCCCGTTCTGGGCGACCTGGCACTTATAGCCGGCATAGTCGAGAAGGCGGGAAAAGGTGTCACAGATGACATCTTCATCATCAACAATGAGAAGTTTGTGTAACGATAGAGTGTTTTTCATAATTGAGAGATATTATCACGTCGCCGGTTGCTTATTCAACAAGAAATAATCGCCCATCTTTATTGCTTATGCGCCTGTGGCGATTTCGAAATTTAAAAATATCAAGGCAATGAGATGCCCCGGTCCCGTGTTCCTGTCCTTTAAGTGAAACCGTCACCCGCCGGGTAGGGACTGCCGCCGGCCTGAAAGGAGAACCAGGCGGATTTGCCCCTATTGTTACGGAAGGACGGCAGCCTTGTCAAGTGCCGGGTATGTTGGTGTTGGCGGTAAAACTTGACAAAATCCTTTGATAAGCATAAGCTGACGGCTTTGGGTTTGGTTTGGCAATCTTTGCGCAGGTCAGGAAATGCCTGTGCCGGCTTTTTATGAGACGATACGGCAGGTTGACTGCCAGGGCAGGTAGAGTTTTTGGAGTTGCTTTGCGAGAAATATAAGGAAAAGGTCGACTCCGAACAGGCCGCCTGTTCCCACCCGGGTGAATACTGCCGTTTCAGGACGTCATGCATGATTTTTTTTATTGAAAAGGAAAATAAAAGGGAACAGCGGGCAAAAAAGCAGGAAAAAAATGATGCAGAAACTGAGATTTGACAAAGGGGGCGGGCTGTTGCCGGTGATCGCCCAGGACCACGTCAGCGGCGAGATTCTCATGCTGGCCTATATCAACCAGGAAGCCTGGGAGAAAACCCTGTCCACCGGCAAGGCCCATTACTGGAGCCGTTCACGCAACAAGCTCTGGCTCAAGGGCGAATCATCCAACCATGTGCAGCTGGTCAAGGAAATTCTGGTTGATTGCGATGAGGATACGGTTGTCTACCGGGTTGAACAGTTGGGCGGCGCGGCGTGCCATACCGGCTATCGCAGTTGTTTTTTCCGCCGTGTGCAGGGTGAGGAACTGGTTATCAAAGACAAACCTGTGTTTGATCCGCAGGAGGTATATAAGAAATGAATCAAGTAAAGCTTGGCATTCCCAAGGGCAGCCTTGAAAAGGCGACCATAGAGCTTTTCGCCAAATCCGGCTGGCAGATTAAGCTCTCTTCCAGAAACTATTTCCCGGAGATTGATGATCCTGAGCTGTCCTGCTCCATCTGCCGCCCCCAGGAGATGTCCCGCTATATCGAGGAAGGTATCCTTGATGCCGGCATTACCGGCAAGGACTGGACCCTGGAAAATGAATCGGACGTGGTGGTTGTTGAGGATCTCATCTACTCCAAGGTCAGCCGCAAGCCCACCCGCTGGGTCATCGCCGTGCCGGGCGATTCCGCTATCATGACCGTTGAGGATCTGGAGGGCAAGAAAATCGCCACGGAGCTGGTGGGCTATACCAGGCGTTTTTTCGCGGAAAGAAATATCCATGTTGATATCGAGTTTTCCTGGGGCGCCACCGAGGCCAAGGTGGTCTCCGGCCTTGCCGATGCCATCGTCGAAGTGACGGAAACCGAGTCCACCATCCGGGCCCACGGCTTGAAAATTATCCATGAACTGATGTCTTCCAATACCCAGCTGATCGCCAACAAGGCGGCCTGGAATGATCCGTGGAAACGTGAAAAGATTGAAAATATCGCCATGCTGCTGCAGGGGGCGCTCCGGGCGGACAAGATTGTCGGTCTGAAGATGAATGTGCCGGAGGAAAAACTTGAAAAGGTGATCGCCATGCTGCCCAGTATGAATGGCCCGACCATTGCTCCTCTCTATAACACAAAGTGGTTTTCGGTGGAGACCGTTATTTCCGAACATCAGGTGCGTGATCTTATTCCCGGGCTTCTCAAGGCAGGTGCCGAAGGCATCATCGAATACGCCTTGAATAAGGTGATTTAATTGATGGCCATATGGCAGAATGGAGAGGCGGTTTTTGTAAAAAGTGTTTTTAACACATCCCAGTTGCCTGCGCCCGAGTATCAGGAAGTAGCCTTTGCCGGCCGCTCCAATGTGGGCAAGTCGAGCCTCATCAACAAGCTTTTGAACCGCCGTGATCTTGTCAAGGTGAGTTCCGTGCCCGGCAAGACCCAGAGCCTGAATTTTTTTCAGCTCGGTCAGGAGCTTTATCTGGTTGATCTGCCTGGTTATGGCTTTGCCAAGGTACCGAGGAAGATAAAAAATGACTGGAAAGGTTTGATCTCTTCCTATATTCTTAACCGACCGACATTGATCTGCGTGGTGGTGATTATCGATATCCGCCATGAGGTGAAGAGCCAGGACCTTGAACTGGTAACCTGGCTGAAAGATGAACATATTCCGCTGCTGCTGGTATATACCAAGCAGGATAAGTTGACTGCCAATAAAAGACTGCACCATGCTGCCCTTCTTGATGCCGGTTTCGGCATTGCCAGGGCGGACCGGGTGCTGTTTTCCGCGAAAACCGGGGAGGGGAGGGAGGAGCTCATTTCCAGAATCGAACAGTTTGCCGTATAGTGTTAAGCGTGTGGGTCTCACGCAGTACATGAGGCTCAAATTGATCATCTCTGAATAAGGGGAAACTCTTGAGTGAGAGGGTGAAAATGCTTAGAGAGACAGCATTGAACGAGGTGGAAGTACCATTAAGTGAAGCGAAGGTGGCGTCTGTAAGTTCTCAATATTCCTGCTGGGAAATTATGCAATGCGGCAATCAGAGGTGCACTGCCAGGATCCAGCGCAATACCCCCTGCTGGGAGATTGCCAGTAAGCTCGATGATTATCGTACCGCTTTAAATGTCTGTTCCGACTGTATCGTTTATCTGAGTCATCATAAGAATTCCATTCTCTCTGCCAAGGAGATTGATGAGATTCTCAAGCAAAAAGGGGTTTGTATTCTGCGCGACAGATGCCAGCAGAAAGCGGATTGATTGTCTGGCAGGAAAATATACGGCCACCGGCGGTGAGGGGCTTTCGCCCTTGACCTGAGGGGGAGGTGCGGCATTTTTTTCAGGTCACCGCGCTTGATGAATGTTACCTGGGCCTGCCCCAACCCCCGCCGCCGGGTGTCTTGATAATCAGTCTGTCGCCCGGCTGGGCGGCAAGGTTGATTTTGCCGGCTATTTTTCTGATTTTCCCCTGGCGTATCAGCAGATTTTGCCCTTTCCGGCCGGCTGAGCCGCCCTGCAGACCGTAGGGCGGCATTGCTCTTCGTTCGGTCAGCAGCGACACCTGTCCTGTTGACAGAAATCGATAGGAACGGATGATGCCGTCTCCTCCCTGCTGTTTTCCCTTCCCCCCTGATCCGTAGCGGATCGCATACTTGTCAATCTGCAGCGGATAGCTGTGTTCCAGGGCCTCCACCGGCGTATTCATGGTATTGGTCATATGGGTATGGATGGCCGAGAGGCCGGGGCTCTCCGGCCGCGCCCCCATGCCGCCGCCGATGGTCTCATAGTAGGTGTATTGCCTGCCTGTCCGCTGGTCCATGCCGCCGATGGCGATATTGTTCATCGAGCCGCAGCTGGCCGCCGGGATTTTTTCCGGGCTGGCCTGGGCCAGGGCTCCGAAAAGGGTGTCGACGATGCGTTGCGAGGTCTCCACATTGCCCGCTGCCACCGGCGCCGGTGGCAGGGCATGAAGCAGGGAGCCGGGCCGGGTGATGATGCGGATGGGCCGGTAGCTGCCCTGGTTGATGGGAAATCCCTCGCCCATCAGACACTGGAAGACGTAAACGGTGGCGGAGGTCACCACGGACTCCACCGTATTGAGCGGTGAGCCGACCTGATCCGCCGACCCGCTGAAATCGGCCACCGCCTCGTCATGATCAATGGTAAGCTGGACCCTGATGGGCAGCTTTTTTCCCGTTATCCCGTCATTATCCAGAAAATCACAGAACTCGTAAGTCCCGTCCGGCAGGGCGGCAATGGTTGCCCGCATGAGTCGCTCGGCATAGTCCTGCAGTTGGCCGATGATTGAGGCAACGTGCTTGCCGCCGTATTTGTCATGCAGTTCCAGCAACCGTGTTTTGCCCCGTTTGAGGGCGGCGAGCTGGGCCCTGAGGTCCCCTTGGCGTTCCTCGGGATTCCTGACCTTTGCCAGAAATCCGGCAAGAAAGTCTTCATTTATGTGGCCTTGGCAGGCAAGCAGGGTAGGGGGAATCAGCACCCCTTCCTCGGCAATATCGTTGGCAAAGCCCATGGAGCCGGGATTTCTGCCGCCCACATCGGCATGATGGGCCCGGTTCACCGCATAAAAAAGCGGCCTGCCGCGGCCGGCAAACACCCCCTCGACCAGGGTGATATCCGGCAGATGGCTGCCGCCGTGGAAAGGGTCGTTGGCAATGACCACGTCGCCGGGGGCAAAACAGTGGGAGGCCAGCACATGCTGCAGGGTTTTGGGCATGGCGCCGAGATGCACGGGAATATGGGCCGCCTGGGCGACCAGATCACCCCGGGCGTCAAAAATGGCGCAGGAAAAATCCCGTCTTTCCTTGATATTGGAGGAAAAGGAGGAGCGGGTGAGAATAATGCCCATTTCCTCGGCAATGGAGGCAAAGAGCTTATTGAAAACTTCAACTTCGATGACGTCCATGGCTGAATCTTTCTGTTTTTTTCGTGGCGGCTGATATTGACTGTGCACTCTCCGGCAGGCGATTCCATAACACGCCGGTCACTGATTTTCAATATGCCCTGTCTCGGGTAAAGGTTCCGGGCACGGGAAGAAAAGGGTGAAGGTCGCCCCTTCGCCGATCTTGCTTTCCACCCTGATTCTCCCGCCGTATTCCTCCATGATTTTTCTGCTGATCGACAGGCCCAGGCCGATGCCATGCTCAGGGCCCACCGGTTTCGTGGTAAAAAAAGGCTCAAAGATCAGGCTGAGGTTCTCCGCGGCAATTCCCGGCCCGGTATCGGTTATCTTCACGGCCACCTGGACCTTGTCCTCAAAATGTTCCTTTTCCGTCACGATGGAAATTGTCCCGCCCGGCGGCGTCGCATACAGAGCGTTGGCCAGGAGGTGGTCAATCACCTCCCGCGCATCTTCCCGGGCCATCGGGATGCCGGGCAGATCGGTAAACGATTTTTTGAGATTGATCGATTTTTGATTAATGGCCGCGGCAAAGCCGCGTAACGACTCCTCAATGATGTCATGGATGTTGTTTTCCTGCCTGTGGGGGCTTGGCTCTTTGGTTAAGGTGAGTACGCTGTTTAATATCCTTTCCAGCCGGGTGCTTTCCGCGATGATTACCCGGCTGTATTCTTTTTCCCTGGTGTTGTCGAGGAGCTTTTTGTGCAGCCTGCGGGTAAGGCCGCCCAGGGCGGTCAGGGGATTGCGGATTTCGTGGGCCACGCCTGCCATCATCCGGCCCAGGGCCGAAAGTTTTTCCGACTCAGTAAGCTGTTTCTGCAGGCTTTCTTTTTCCTGTTCCGTCTGCTTGCGCACAATGATGCCGGCCAGGGTGGCGGCTATTGACGAGAGAAATTCCTCCTCCTGTTTGTCCTGCTTATGCCCTTCCTGCAGCACCAGATTCAGGACGCCGAGAACCTTGTGGCTGGAGAGGATCGGGACAATGTGATGGCCATGGGGGAAAATTCCCTGGTAGCATTTATGGCAGTCCGCCAGACAATCGGCAAATACGGCGAGGGAGGTTTCCGCCGCCTGGCCGCAGAGACAGGTCCCGAAGGGAACCAGGGAACATTCCCGCAGCACCGTATCAGCATAGCCCCGCTGGGCCTTGAGGACCAGCAGTTCAGGCTCCTGTTCGACCAGGTAGATGCTTCCCATCTGCTGCAGGCTCAGCAGCGGGATCGCCAGTATCGCATCAAGAATGCGCACCAGCTGCTCTGACAGAGAAAGAGGCTCCAGCGAGATATTCAAAACGGAATTTAATGTATTTTCAAAATAAAAGTTTTTCAGGATCTTCTGTTCGGCCTGTTTGCGTTCCGTGATGTTTCTGATGTCCGCCAGAACAAACAGGCCTTCCTTGGTCTCCAGAGGGCTCAGGCTGATGTCGGCCGGGAACTCCCGGCCGTCTTTGACCAGGGCATGGATATCGAGCCCCGCACCCATTGCCCGCGGCCGGGGCGAGGCGAAAAACGCTGTCATGTTTTTACGGTGTTTTTCCCGGAAGCGTTCCGGGATCAGGATCTCGATCCCCTGGTTGAGCAGCTCCTCGCGGCGGTAATTGAAACCCCTGCTTGCCGGCCAGGGATTGCCGCACCATTTCCCGGACAGCCTGCCGGTCAGCGGGATGAATAAGGTCATCCATTGCCATGGTTTGATTGTCGATCAGATCAGCTGGTTGATATCCGGTCAGCGCAAGACTGCCGTTGCTGACGAACGCCATGGTCCACCGTTGGTCGTTGCGGCGGCGATAGACCATGCCGGGAAGATTGGCCATCAGGGTAAAGAGCTTCCGTTCACTCTCGCGCGCCCTGTCTTCCGACTGTTTCACCCTGGTGATTTCTTTTCGCAGGAGGAGAAAGAGAATGACGGCCGTAATGGTGATGAAAATCCAGCCCTTTACTATCTGGATTCTGGTCAGAATTCCCGCTTCCTTGAAATAGAAGAACAGAATCTGATCAGAGAAGAGGATCCAGAGAGCGGAAAAACCGGCATAAATGCAGGCGATTCTAAACGCCGCATTGCTGCGTAATAATAATGACAGTTTTTTTAAAAAATATGCCTGCATGGCAATGCTTCCTTCTCCCTGTATGGCCACAATTCCGCGATAACAAACAAGGCGCGGCCTGTTCCGGCGAGGCGCTGCTGACCGGTTATTTGCGGGGCATCCTGCTTTGACCGCCGGGTTTACGCGATATTGAAATAATGCATGAATTTGTTGTGATTATCAAGCAGAGTCTTGCCTGGAGATAAAAGTGGTGGTTGGGCGCAAGTGATGGGGTTTAAGCGGGTTGAGGCGGGTAAATCGTCTCATCACCCCGGCCGGAGGGGGCGTTAGCAAACGCATTAAGTTGACTTTCCCTTGTTTTGCCGGGAAAGTTTTCGTAATATGATGGTACTGGCCAGGACTTGGCGTGTGCCCTTTGACACAAGCCGGATTCATTGGCTTTTCGCCAGCCGATTACGGTTTATGACCAACGGATAATTTCAGTTTTGCCTGCCAGCCCAAGCCGCAGTGGGCGAACACGCGAATTATGCAGCGTGTAAATGAGGTTGCGGCATCAAGCGAATATCCACTCAACATGGATTATAAGGAGGGTTTATGAAGATACGTTCCTCGATTAGCGTGAAAAATGCATTTTCCCTGGTCGCCTTCATCATGGCCGGCGCGTTCTTCTGCACAGCGGCACTTGCCGCCGATCTCGCTGATGTCCGGCAGCGGGGTGTGCTGCGTCATCTGGCCATACCTTACGCCAATTTCGTTACCGGGGCCGGTGACGGCATGGAGGTGGAGCTTACCCGGATGTTCGCCGACTATCTGGGGGTGAAGTATGAGTTTGTTGCCACCGGCTGGGGTACCGTGGTGCAGGATCTTATCGGCCGGAAAGTCAAGGTACAGGGCGGCGATGTTGAAATTCTCGGCGATGCGCCTGTCAGGGGCGACATCATAGCAAACGGCTTTACCGTTCTGCCCTGGCGGCAGAAGGTGGTTAATTTCTCAAATCCCACCTTTCCCAGCCAGATATGGCTGATCGCCCGCGCTGATTCGCCTGTAAGACCGATCAAACCCACGGGTGATATCAACCAGGACATCGAAAACACCCGGGCCCTGATGAAGGACAAGAGCGTCATGGCGATGGAAAAGACGTGCCTGGATCCGAGCCTGTATGACTTTAAGGCGGCTGGGGCGGATGCGATCCTGTTTCCGGGAAACCTTAACGAGCTTGCGCCGGCGGTTATCAACAACGAGGCGGAAATGACCATCCTCGATGTTCCGGACGCGCTGATAGCCCTGGAAAAATGGCCGGGCAAGATCAAGATTATCGGCCCTATATCCAATAAGCAGGTGATGGCGGCGGCATTCCCCCAGGATGCCCCCAATCTGCTGGCGGAGTATAACCGGTTCCTGGACAAAATACACCAGGACGGCTCATACCTGAAGATCGTTACCAAGTACTACCCCTCGGCAACGGCTTATTTCCCGGACTTTTTTAACGGCTTGCAGTGACAGGATAAGCCGCAATCAACGGCGCGGGCGGCAGGCAACTGCATGGCATTGCGGCCCCCGCCATTTCTCCCTGAGACTTCTTCGGCATGGGCTATTACAGGTCATTTTCGGTGTTCCGCGCAATCGCCGCGATTCTCTTCAGCCTGGCGCTGGTTGTCTATCTTGGTTTTCTGCTTTACTCCCAGTATCGCTACCAAAGCGTGCTGCAGGGGCATCATCTCGGGCAGATGCTGGATGACGTTGAAAAACGCTCCACCGCCGTGGGCTATTTCTTTTCAGAGCGGGCGGATGACATGGCAAGGCTTGCCGAGAGTCCCGAGCTGAGGGTCTATTTTGAGAATCTGTCGCTCGGCATGTCCATGCAATACGGCCTTTCCGCCAGTATTATGGGTCTGGAAAGGTCTTTTAATAAATTTGTCGAATCCAGAAAACTGGCTGACAGCCGGATTTTCTCGCGGATTGTCTTCCTTGACTCATCAGGAGAAGCCCTGATTGATGTGGATGAAAACGATTCGCCCCGGGCCGGTGGGGGCGGCAGGGAAAACTGGAGGAAATTTGTCACCAGGAAACCGGGTAGAGCGGTTTTTTTTACGGAAGGATACGGCAGGGAAGGAATGATCATTCTTTCCCTGCCGTATCTGTTCAAGGACGTCTATTCCGGACAGATTCTGGCGATGATCCGGCCGGCTCTCGTTTATGATCATTTTCTCGCCGAATCCGCTTCCGGGGGCAATCGGCTGGTTGCCGCGCTGGTTTACAAGGAACATTATCTCTTTGCTCCGGATTCGCTTCAGCCGGACCGGCTTCCATCTCCGGCGAGTCTTTCGACGGGGAAAGCCTATGATTTCCGTATGCCCGGCGGCGATGGCCTGCCCGTTTTCCGCAGTGCATACCTGACGCCGGTGGCCGGTACCCCTTTTTCGCTGGCCACTTTTATTCCCGCAAGCGATGACCCGTATACAAATTCCCCGCAAACAATGATGCTGATCACTGCCGGGATCGGCATCGTCATTCTGGGCGGCGCCTTCGTAATCTTCCGCACCAGTATGAAGAACGCCGTGCTGAGGGCCACCCAGGAGCAGATCATCCGTATGAACCGGGAACTTGAACAGCGGGTAACGGAGCGGACGGCGGACCTGGAAGAATCCAATCAGAAGCTGGGAGCCGCCTATGCCGAGCTGAAGGCGGCCCAGTCGCAGATGCTGCACCAGGAGAAAATGGCGTCAATAGGCCAGCTGGCGGCTGGGGTTGCCCATGAAATAAACAACCCCATCGGCTTCATGCTGAGCAATCTGGGCACCCTGGAAAAATACGTCAAACGGCTCCTCGAGTTCAGCCGAGGCCAGGCGGAACTGACCGAGGCCCTAGGCGGTGGAGCTGCCACTGATTTGCAAACGGTCAGCGCGGAGGTGGCAAAACTGCGCAAAAAAATGAAGGTCGATCTGATAAGCGAGGATATCTTCAGCCTCATCGCTGAATCGAAGGAAGGCGGGGAGCGGGTGAAGAAAATCGTGCAGAATCTTAAAAGTTTCGCCAGGTTGGATGAGGCAGAATATCAGGAGACGGACATAAATGAGGGGATTGACCGCACCATTAACATCGTATGGAACGAGTTGAAGTACAAGGCTGAGCTGAAAAAGGAATACGGCGACATCCCGAAGATCAAATGCTACAGCGGGCAATTGAATCAGGTTTTCATGAACATGCTGGTGAACGCGGGGCAGGCCATCGACAATCACGGCGAGATCACCGTGCGCACCTGGCAGGATGGCGGCAATGTTTATGTCGCCATAGCCGATACCGGCAACGGCATGCCGCCGGAGGTGGCAAACAGGATATTTGAGCCGTTCTACACGACCAAAGAGGTGGGCAAGGGCACTGGGCTCGGGTTGAGCATCTCCTACGACATCATAAAAAAACACAACGGCACCATAAGCGTGGCAAGCGAGGTGGGTAAAGGCACGACCTTCACCATCGCCATCCCTGTTCCGGCATGACAGGGGTTGTGGAAAATGGGCATGAAGGTATTGTAAAAAAAACTGCTTGCCGAACCACACCAATCGGCAGAAGGTTGCTTTAGCCGGATTTTTTGGCCTAAAATTTCCTCTTTCAGTCTCTTGCGGGCATGGTGAGCCCGTTCTGCCAACACCGCCATCAGGCTTTTCTTCACTGAACGTCACATCCGTAAAACATGTGTTTCTTTGACCCGAATGCGTTTTTTAACGGGTCAAACTGCCTCCTGTGGCTTTTCAGCCAAATCCCTGGCCAATCACAGGCCGGGCGGAAGCGAGGAGTTTCCCTTCCCCGGTACCTGTTTCTGCAAGCCTGTCGAGGCAGATAGTCCCACCATTTTGCAGCCTGTAATGCGCTCATTCCCAAAGATGAAACCATAACCCTGGAGCAGGATCCTGTTTATACGCTGGAGTCTCATTTGAGCTATAATTTTACCGATGCCTTCTATGTCTCCGGCGATTATTTCTATCACAACGGCGGAGAAACTTCAGTTGCCGGTGTTGCTCAGGATGACGAAAAGGATGATCATGCGGTGCAGCTTACCCTTGGTTTTTTGCTCAACCCCTCCTATCAGCTGCTCCTGAAATACAAGACTGATATCAAAGTGGAAAACGGCTTGAAAACCAATACCGTGGGACTTCGTTTCGCCCATTTCTTTTAAGCTGGCGGACCGGACCATGCTGTGGTTTGCGAAATCCTCCCGGGTAAAAATACAAGGATGAAAGAGCCGTTTATGACAACGCACCCGGGTCGATTCGTCACGGCAGTATATGCTCGGAGCGGCGCGGGGCCTGTTAAGGGTTCGGCGCCGTTTTTTTGTGCGCCTGCCAAAGACCGGCGCAGCTCACGCGCCTGAAAACATGAGGTTATCTCTCGTCGGATTTGAGCACCGCCAGAAAGGCGCTCTGGGGGATATCCACGTTGCCCACCGTTTTCATCCGTTTTTTGCCGGCTTTTTGTTTTTCCAGCAGTTTGCGTTTTCTGCTGATATCACCGCCGTAACATTTGGCCGTCACGTCCTTGCGCAGGGCGGAGATGGTCTCCCTGGCAATGATATTGCCGCCGATGGCCCCCTGGATGGCGATCTTGAACATCTGGCGCGGGATTTCCTCTTTGAGCCGCGCGCAGGCGTGCAGTGCCCGTTCCCTGGCCTTGCTGCGGTGCACCAGCTGGGAAAGGGCATCCACCTTTTCAGCCGTTGACCAGAATATCAAGTTTGACCAGATCGCTGGGCCGGTAATCGATCAGGGTATAATCAAAGGAGCCATATCCTTGGGTGATTGACTTGAGCCGGTCATAGAAGTCATAGATCACCTCGGCCAGCGGCAGTTCGCAGGTGAATTCAATCCTGCCCGGCATGGGGTAATGGTAGTGGGTGTTTTCGCCCCGTCTTTCCATGCACAGGGTCATGATCGCGCCCATATAGCGTTCCGGCATAAGAATGGTCGCCTTGATAAAAGGCTCCTCGGTGCGGGAAATGGCGGCCGGATCAGGGAAATGGGCCGGATTGTCCACCTCGCGCATGGTGCCGTCCGTCAGGTAGAAATGATAGCATACCGAGGGAACGGTGAGGATGAGCGGGATATCAAATTCCCTTTCCAGCCTTTCCTGGATGACCTCCAGATGAAGAAGGCCGAGAAAGCCGCAGCGGAAGCCGAAACCCAGGGCGGTGGAGGAATCCTTCTGATAGGTCAGGGAGGCGTCATTTAAGGTGAGTTTTTCCATGGCCGCGGCCAGGTTCTCATATTCGTCGGTGGAGATAGGGTAAATGGACGAAAAGACCACCTGCTGAATTTCCTTGAAGCCGGGCAGCGCCTGCTGGCAGGGGTTGTCCTTTAAGGTGATGGTGTCGCCCGCCCTGGTGTCGCCCACTGTCTTGATGCCGGCGAGAATATAACCGACCTGGCCTGCCCGCAGTTCCTTGCGGGGGATGCGTTCAAGCCTGAAGAGCCCGACCTCGTCAACTTTGTAGGCCGCTTTGTTTGACATGAACATGATGGTGTCGCCGGCCTTGACAATGCCGTTTATGATACGGCAGGAAATAACGGTGCCGCGGAATGCATCATAGTGGGCATCAAAGATCAGCGCCTGCAGGGGGGCGTCAGGGTCTCCTTCCGGCGGCGGCAGCAGCTTGACGATCGCCTCCAGAATGGCATCAACTCCCTGGCCTGTTTTGGCCGAGCACATCTGAATGGCATCCGGGTCAAGGCCGAGATCTTCCTCTATCTGCATGGCCACGGCTTCCGGATCGGCGGAGGGCAGGTCTATCTTGTTGATGACCGGAATGATTTCCAGTTCGTTTTCCATGGCCAGATAGAGATTGGCCAGGGTCTGCGCCTGTACGCCCTGGGCTGCGTCAATGAGCAGCAGGGCTCCTTCACAGCAAGAGAGCGCCCGGGAAACCTCATAGCTGAAATCAACGTGGCCCGGCGTGTCAACCAGGTTGAGGAGATATTCTTTGCCGTCCTTGGCTTTGTAGGGAAGGCAGATGGTCTGGCTTTTGATGGTGATGCCCCGCTCCCTTTCGATATCCATGTTGTCCAGCAACTGGTCTTGGAAATCCCGGTCGCTCACCATACCGCAAAGCTGGATAAGTCTGTCTGCCAGGGTCGATTTTCCGTGGTCAATGTGGGCGATTATACTGAAATTTCGGATATTTTTTTGCTGCATGCGTAACTGACTACCTCTGTTTTGCTGGCGGAATTTTCTGAAATGATGTAAATTTTCTGTCTTTTACCTATAGAATAGGTAGAGAACTGTGGACATTCTATATAAAATAGGTGGATATATAGTGGAGGTTTCTGCTTGTCAAGAGAGAAACTGAAACTGCGCTTCACTCTAGAATACTATCATGACAAAAGAAAGCGAAATCGAAATCGAAATTGAGAACACAGAAGAGCAGACCTTTCATCCGCTGCTGGCTTTGTCGGATGACAAGCATCTGCCGGCGCTCAGCCACCCCGGGCTGCATCGCTATCTGCAGGAGATTAACCAGCACAGGCTCCTGACCAGGGAAGAAACCGAGGAACTGGCCATCCGTTTCAATGAAACCCAGGACCCTGAAGCCGCTTATGAGCTGGTGACGGCCAATCTGCGCCTGGTGGTCAAAGTGGCCATGGATTTTCAGAAGTACTGGATGCAGAATTTCCTCGATCTGATCCAGGAAGGCAACGTGGGGCTGGTGCAGGCAGTCAAGAAATTTGATCCCTATCGCGGCGTCAAATTTTCCTATTATGCCGCCTACTGGATTCGCGCCTATATCCTCAAGTTCATCATGGATAACTGGCGGCTGGTGAAGATCGGCACCACCCAGGCCCAGCGCAAGCTGTTTTTCAGCCTCAACAAGGAAAAGAAACTGCTGGAATCCCAGGGATTCCAGCCGGAAACAAAACTTCTGGCCGAAAGGCTCGGGGTCAAGGAAAGCGAAGTGATCGAGATGTCCCAGCGCATGGACAACTGGGATGTGTCCCTGGAAAGCCCGGTGCGGGAGGATTCCGATGAAGAACAGAAGAATTTTCTGCCGGACGTCAGCCCATCGGTTGAAGAATTGGTTGCCGATATTGAGATCAAGGAACGGATGGCCGAAATTTTAGATAAACTGCAGGACATTTTAAATGAAAAGGAGAAAACGATTCTGGGGGCGCGGCTGCTCAGTGACGAACCGCTTACCCTGCAGGATATTGCCGATCAGTTTAACATCTCCCGGGAGCGCGTCAGGCAGATTGAAGCGAATTTGCTGAAAAAAATGAAAAAATATCTTGAGCAGGAAATTCCTGATATTCAAATTTTTCTGGAACATGTATATAAGCAGTGGCAGAATTGATCCGTTGCGTCTGGAGCGCAACCTGCCTGGGTTTTATATAATGATCTCAACTTTCTGACTTGGTTTATGTTGCCGAAATAGCGGTATTTTTGTGACATAGTTGATGCTCTGATCTCCGTCATGGGAATTCAGGAGACAGGAGACAGAATTCAGAATGGTTGATTTTATTACGTTTTATTCTGGCTCCTGATTTCTGGCTTCTGAATTCTCTGGAAACAAGCTTCGGATAACTAAAAAAAATATTAGGAGCCGTTACGAAATATCATGGCTATTTTTTCAATTTCGTTACGGCTCCTTATACCCCTCAAGGGGGTACTGAAAAGAGTGCCGTTCCGCGCATTTCTCTGGCCATGTTATTTTTTTACAACGGCTTAATTTCCGCAAGTTATTGCAACTCAGAAAGTTGAGTTGAGCAATGAACATTAACTTATAACCTAAATAATTTAACTTAGCTGACTTTATGAATATTCCCTTACTTGACTTGAAAGCGCAACTCGAGCCGATCCGTGATGAAATCATGGCGGCTATAACGGCCACGGTGGATTCAACATGCTATATCATGGGGCCGCAGATCGAACTGTTTGAAAAAAATGTGGCGGACTACTGCGGTACCAAATACGCGGTGGGCGTTTCCAGCGGTACCGATGCCCTGCTGGCCGGTCTCATGGCCCTGGGGGTCGGGCGTGACGATCTGGTGCTCACCACCCCCTACACTTTTTTCGCCACCATGGGCAGCATTCTCCGGCTGGGCGCCCAGCCGGTATTTGTCGACATCGACCCTGTCACCTTTAATATCGATCCGGAGCAGGTGGCTGCGTTGCTCTCTGATTCCTCTCTTGCCGCGAAAGTGAAGGCGATCCTGCCGGTTCATCTTTTCGGGCAGTGTGCGGACATGGCTCCTCTGCTGAAAATGGCCGGAGAGTTGCATATCCCGGTGGTGGAAGATGCCGCCCAGGCCATCGGTGCCGCCTACCCCATGCCGGCAGATGGCGCTTTACAATGGCAAAAGGCCGGCAGCATGGGCGCTTGCGGCTGTTTTTCCTTTTTCCCCAGCAAGAATTTAGGCGGCATGGGCGATGGCGGCATGGTGGTCGCCAACACTGAGCAGATGGCCAGGGATCTCCGTCTGATCCGGGTGCACGGGGATATCGGTAAATATCAGCATGCCGTTGTCGGTGGAAATTTCCGGCTGGATGCCATGCAGGCGGCGATTTTAAATGTCAAGCTGCAGCATCTGCCCAAATGGCATGCCGCCCGGCGGCAGAACGCCACCCTCTATAATGCGCTGTTCAAAGAGGCCGGCCTGGTTGAGGCAGGCTATGTGGCTACCCCACGGGCCGTTTATCAGGATGCTGCGGCGGCGGAAAAAGGCGTTGATTACCATATATACAACCAGTATGTTCTGCGGGTGAAAGACCGGGATGCGCTGAGGGATTATCTCCTGGAACAATCAATCGGCGTGGCCGTCTATTATCCCATCCCGTTGCATAAGCAGAAGTGTATCTCCGGCCTGGCGGCCAGCCGCCTTTCCCTGCCTGAGTCGGAAAAGGCAGCCGCTGAGACCCTGGCCCTGCCGATCTATCCGGAACTGACTTCGGAGATGCAGGAGTATGTGGTGGAGCGGATTCGCGCTTTTTATAAAAAATGACAAGTAGTTAATGCTTACTGATGAATAGACTCTCTCTCCTGTTTTGCGGCGCAGCCCTGCTTGGTTCAACTGCGGTTTGTCAGGCAGTTACCTTGGGAGATTTCTACCAGTCTCCCCGCTTGCCGCAGCAGACGGTGATTTTCTCCCGGGAAGGCGGCCCGCCGTGGGTTTCTCTCTGGCAGGATGCCCGGCGACTTGCCCGTGAGGGTGATTACCCAGCGGCACTGAATCAGTATGAGCTTTTTCTCAGGAGTCAAAAGGATGCCGTGCAGCCCCGGTGGGAGATGGCCTCCATTCTTTTGGCTCAGCATGAATTCGACCGGGCCGCGGCGCTGCTGGAAATGCTGCTTGAAGAGTTCCCTGAACAGGTAGACTATCTCAATGGGCTTGGCTATGCCATGCAGGAGACGGGGCGCTTTGATCGTGCCGTTGAACTTTTTGAGCAGGCCGAACAGATTGATCCGGAAAACCTCATTACCTTGACCGGCATGAGCGAAAGTCTGCTGAGCCTGGGCCAATTGCAGGATGCCTTGCCCTATCTGGAAAGGCTTTACGCCCGCAGAACTGAAGATGTGGGTTTGTGCGAGAAACTTGTTCATGTTTATGAGCAGCTGGGTCTTTATGACCGGGCCCAGCCTCTGGCCGTTCGGCTGGCGGACAGAAAGAATGCCTCGGCCACCAATTTCAAGGTTGCCGCCGGAATCTGCAGCGCCCTGGGACAGGATAAGCTGGCTGAGCGTTACTGGAGCCGGCTGCTGGATAAATCACCATTGGATGAAAGCGCCCACGCCTGGCTGGCCACCCATCTGGAAGAAAAGGGCAGTTGCCGCGAGGCCTTGGACCATCTGCTTTTTCTGCTTGACCAGGATAAGGAAAATCCGGACATTCTCGTCCGCACCGGCGGCTGTTATCTGCAAATCAAAGAACCGGCCAAAGCCCTGCCTTATTATGAAAGGTATCTCGAACAATTTCCAGGAGATAAGGAGATCAGCAGGCAACTGGTCAATATCTATGGCGCGTTGGGTAATGAGTCAGGAACCCTTGCCGCCCTGGACCGTTATTTCCGGGTTGAGCCTGATCCCTCCCTCAGCAATCTCCGGCGCGCAGCCCGGCTTTATGACGGAGTCGGCCGGTATCATGAGGCGATTCCCATTTATCGGCGTCTGCTGGCGCGCAACCCGGATGACCCCGAGCTGCTCGGTACCCTGGCCCAGGATCAGCTTGCCGTAGGGGAAGATGAGGGGGCATTGGAAACCTGGGCTCATCTCGCCACTGTTTCTCCGGACAGTAAAACAATTTATCGTTTGATGCTCGACCTGCTTCTGCGGCTTGACCACCCTCAGAAGTTGCATGATGTGCTTGCGCAGCTGCATAGGCTTGATCCGGACGACACGGAGGTGACCCTGCGTCTGGCCTCCTCGTTTATTGCCGCAGGCGAGATGGCGCAAGGGGAAACCGTTTTGCAGGATGTTGCGGCCAAAGAGCTTCAGGCAAGCGATCTGCTTTTAATGCGCGCCCGGATATTTGAATCGCTGCTGATGGCCGACCATGCCCTCGGGGATTATGAAGCCGCGCTCAAGAGCCATGATGAAAGAACGGATCTTCATCTCAAATCCCTGCTGCTTGCCGCCTCTCTCGGCAAATTGCCCGAGGCGCGCCGCCATTATACGGCTTTGGGAAAGACCCCGTTAAACCCGCCGGAGCGGCTGGCTGTCGCCAATGCCTTCCGGGATGGCTGTGATTTTGACAGCGCCTATGCCATCTATCAGGAAATGATCGATGATAGCGGTCTTGATAAGGGTCTGCGCTGCCAGGCATATGTTGAGCTTGCCGCCTCTTATGAGCTGCAGGGCCTTTATTATGAGGCGGAACAGGCGCTGCGGCTTGCCTTTTTTGCCGATGCCGGCAGGCAGGCGGAGGTGATGTGCCGGCTGGTGGATCTCAAGTTGCACAGTGGCCTTTCAGTTGATGCCGGAGTCTGGCTTGCCCAGATGCGCTCTGAGGATCTTCTTTCCCTGCAGGACGGAGCAGCGGATGACCGGGAAATTCTGCGGAAGTTGATGATGATCAAGCAGTTCAACGCCGATGGCAAATATGCCGCGGCGATGCGCAAGGCCGTTGAGCTGCAAAACGAGCTCAAGGCACAGGGGGCGGCAGGGAGTTACCGGGGAGTCCCGCTGGCTGATCTGGCAACTTTAGAGCTCGCCAGGGCCTATCTGGGCATGAAGGAGTACGAGGAGGCGGAGAAACAAGGCCAGGCGCTGCTGGAGCGGCAGCTCGTCGACTTTCCCGCCCTGTTGCTGGTGCAGAAGATTTATGCGGACCAGGACAATACGGAGGCTGCCGCCGGGGTGGGTAAAAGGATTATGGCCTTGGCTGGCAAGGACCTGGGCCGAATGCTGACCCTGGCCAAGCTGTATCATGAAACCGGTGACATTGCGCAAATGGCGCAAGCGGCCCAGGCGGCCCGGCAGATGGGGCCGGACTCTTTCAGCGCCTCCTATTGTCTTGCCAAGGCTTACAGCAGTTCGGGGCAGCTTGCCCAGGCCCGTGATCTGATAAATTCCCTGCAGCGTGATTATCCTGAAAATCAGGCCATCGAAGCTCTGGCAGCCCGTGTTGCCTTTATTATGGGTTTTAACCAGGAGGCCATGAGCTACTGTGACTCGGTACTGGCCCGCTATCCCGACCGGGCGGATATGGAACTGCTCAAGGCAAGGGTTTACTGGCGGAAGCTGGAGTGGAAGAACTGCGTTTAAAATCTATGAAGATTATCTGACCCCTTCCGCCAGCGATCTTTTCGTACAGCAGTCCTCGGCAGCCGGCCTGCGGCTGCCTGAGGAGCCCAAGCCGACCATCTGGCAGCGTCTGACCTTCTCCCCGTCCGGCAGGGGGCGTTTTATCGATCAGGTGATGAGCCCTGTTTTCATGGCAACCCCCGGGCAGAAAGATGTCAACATGGTTGCGATTCCTCTCTATTCGCGTTACATGTGGCAGCAGAGATTCGCCGCTGAGATGGCCGCCCGGCAACTGGTTGCGCAGCGGGATGATTTTCAGGCGGTCAATCAGTTTACCCAGCTTGCCAAGAAGTATCCTGATGATGAATCACTGCTTTTTGACCTGGCCGGCATTTACAGCAGAATGGGAAAACTGGGTGACGAGGCCATGCTTTATCAGCGCCTTGCCCAGATTGATCCCGACTATCCCGGACTGGTTGAGGCCAGCGAACGCAACAAGCTGAAACGTATGCCCCGGGTCAGTATGGGCTACCATTACCAGGAAGAGAACGGCTGGGACGGCTACAAGGGGCTGCGCAGGGATTCAGCGGATTTCGGGTCCTGGGCTTCCCTTAAACCGGGTTCCGATGTTGACCTGTCGCTGTCGCGCATCAAGTACAGTGATGTTGATTCTGAAATAATATGATGGCAAACCGGGCGGTGATTGCCTATGATGCCAATATGTTCGACAGGCTTGACGTGCGGTTGGGAGGCGGCCTGGAGGCTTCGGACGGGGAATATGATGATACGGGAATCATCGAATGCGACCTGACGGGGAAAGTAGGTGACAGGCTTCAGGGCGAATTCACTCTATGCCAGAGACGCGGTCACCGATACCCTGGCCAGTCTCACCCGGAATATTGTGGCCGAAAATTACAAGGGGGGGCTTTTTCTCGGAATTCTGCCCAGATTGATCACCGGCGGAGACTATGGCTATACCAATTATTCGGATGGCAACGAGGTGAAGGCCTATTCAGTCTGGGCCTCCTATATTATCATTCCCGAACCCACCTATCTGCAGTTCAAGTTCAAATATGAATTTCTGGACGCGCGGGAATCAGGGGATACGGGTGGCCCCCTGCTGGTGGATGGCTTTGCCGCCCTTGATCATCCCTACTGGGCTCCGACGAATTACTGGAAAAACAGCTATAATATTTTGTGGAAGCATAAATTATCGGCAGATACCCTTGAGCGTGGCACGCCAAGTTATTATAGTGCGGAATTCATGCTGGACTATGATTCCCAGGGGCATGTCATCCAGACCATCAAGGGCGGTTTTTTTCTCGAACTGACCAGGAACTTCATGCTGGAATCGGCCCTGCGGCTGGTGAATTCCGATGAATACCGGGACAGGGATTTTACGTTGTCAGCCATTTATCGCTGGTAGGAAAATGTCTCCATAAGACAGAGCTTTTTAAAAACTTTGATGCCAAAGCAGATCTCGAATGAGATCTTTCTTTTTTTTATACATACAGGTATTGCCGATAGCAGATTACCGGCTAAGCCGGCTCAGGAGGTTTTATATATGATTGAACGAGTTCCAATGTCAAAAACAGGACTATGCCCGCTTGCGGGAAGAATTACTGCGTCTGCAAAGGGTGGATCGACTTGAGGTGATTACGGCCATCGGGGTGGCGCGTGAGCATGGAGACTTGAAGGAGAACGCCGAGTATCATGCCGCCAAGGAACGCCAGAGCCATATTGAAGGCAGGATCATGGAGTTGAAAGACAAGCTGGGCAGGGCGGAGATCATCGACTGTTCTGCCGTGAGCTGTGCGCGGGCGGTTTTTGGCTCTGTGGTAACCATCGAAGACCTGGATAGCGGTCAGGAGATCGTTTACCAGCTGTTAGGCCCCGAAGAAGCGGACGTGAAAAAAGGCAGTATCTCCGTTTTTTCACCGTGGGGAAGGGCGATAATCGGCAAGACCATTGGTGATGAGTTTGAGGTCAAAACTCCTTCAGGGGTGCGTATGCTTGAGGTGATAGATATCAAAAGCGGGGTTGAAGCCTAGCTGACGCGGAGATATGAAGCGATTTTACCGTGCGATGGACATCTGACAGGGGCAACCGAGTGACCCCTGTCAGGCTGATGGCGAGAAAAATAACTAAAAAAATCAACTGTTGCGAACGACCATGCCATGCAGAAAAATACCGGTTATCTGTCTGGCGGTTTCCTCCAGGGTGTACTTGGGTTTGGCCGATAAGGACCAGAGGCGGGACATCTCATCAAGTGCGCCGAAAAAAGCCCGTTTCACCACCCCCGGCATAACTTCCTGACGAAAATGACCTGTCTGCTGTCCCTTGTGGACAATGTCGGAAACAATATCAATATATTCGATAAATTTCGTGTTGCGGTACTCTTTGATGAACTTGTTGCTCTGCCGCAGTTCCATTTGCAGCACTTCCACCAGTTCTTTTTGATCCTGCAGAAGGCTCATATGGTGAACTGCATAAATTTCCAGCATTTTCAACGGGTCGGTTTCATTTTCCAGCAGCAGTTTGACCTTCAGGATGATTTTGCCGATTTCATCTTCAAAGAGGGAAATCAGAATGTCATACTTGTTGTTGAAATAGAGATATATGGTCCCGTCAGCCACTTTGGCCTCTTTGGCAATATCTGAAATTCTGGCATTGAAAAAGCCTTTGCGGGCAAAAACCTTGACAGCAGCCTGAGTGATTTTTTGGTGTTTATCTGAAACTCTCATCAGTAGGAATCTAAGGTACGCTTGTGAAGTATGGAAAAATTGCTAGAAGAAGGTGGCCTTCTGTTTTTTATGTGTAAATTCAGTCAGTTATTTTTGTTATGTGACAACTGACTTTTAATTCAGTAAGTATGAGAGATTATAATTTCCCGGAAAAATGTTATTGCGGGAAATGGAAATAATGTATTTATTATGAATAATGATTCATTTTTTGTCATATGATAGAGATCCATGTGCACTCTGTCAAGGGTAAAATGATGTATTTTTGCATATTGGTGAAAGTTTTTGGAATTTTCCTTGCAATCCGGCAGAGTGAAATGGGACCCGCATGGCGATGGTGAAAAAAAATTGGCAGGATCATTTCTTGTGGGACAAAAGAGTTACGGAGAAGATGAGATGAATATTTTAGTTGTTGGATCTGGCGGGAGAGAGCATGCCCTTGTCTGGAAACTGGCCCAGAGCAAAAGGGCGGGAAAAATTTACTGTGCTCCGGGCAATGCGGGCATCGCCTCTTTGGCTGCCTGTGTTGACATCAGGGCAACCGATGTGGATGGCTTGGTCTCCTTTGCCCTGAAGGAAAAAATTGACCTGACCGTGGTGGGGCCTGAATCGTCACTCACCCTGGGCATCGTGGATCGTTTCACGGAAAAGGGACTGCGTATTTTCGGGCCGGATCAAAAGGCGGCAATTCTGGAGGGCAGCAAGGTGTTTACCAAGACGCTCATGGAAAAATACGGCATCCCTTCCGGATTTTTCAAGGTTTTCTCCGATCGGGAGCAGGCCATGGCCTATCTGGATGAGAGCAAGGCGCCGGTGGTGGTCAAGGCGGACGGGCTGGCCGCCGGCAAGGGGGTGATCGTCGCCAGACACGATTGCCGAGGCCCGCGAGGCCGTGGAGCTGATCATGGCGGACAAGGCCTTTGGCGAAGCGGGCAACAGGGTGGTGATTGAGGAGTTTCTCGCCGGCGAGGAGGCCTCATTTCTGGCCTTTACCGATGGCAGGACGGTTCTTCCCCTGCCCACCTCCCAGGACCATAAGGCGGTTTTTGATGGCGACAAGGGACCCAATACCGGCGGCATGGGCGCCTATTCCCCGGCGCCGGTGGTGCACCGAGAGCTGCATCGCCAGGTGATGGAGAAGGTCATGCTGCCCGACGGTCAGGGCCATGGCGCGGAGGGCTGCCCATATCAAGGGCATGCTCTACGCCGGGTTGATGATTGATCAGGGGCAGACCAAGGTGCTGGAGTTCAACTGCCGGTTCGGCGACCCCGAGGCCCAGCCCCTGCTGATGCGGCTGAAAGCGATCTGGTCGAGTCATGGAGGCGGTGATCGACGGCGTTTGGGCGAGATAACTCTGGAGATTGATCCCCGGCCCACCGTCTGCGTGGTCATGGCCTCGGGCGGTTACCCAGGGCCGTACGAGAAGGGGCGGGTATCAGAGGCTTGGCGGAGGCGGGCAGGGGTGACCGACGTGGTGGTCTTTCATGCCGGCACGCGAAAAGGGGGCGCGGTTGTCAATAGCGGCGGTCGGGTTCTGGGGGTCACGGCCATCGGCGCCGACGCTGCAGGCCTGGCCATTGCCATAGCCTATCGGGCAGCGGGACTGATCAGCTGGCCGGGTTGCTACTACCGCAAGGATATCGGGCAGAAGGCCCTAAGGCGTTTGGAGGGGGAGAAGTCATGATCGGGATTGTCATGGGTAGCGATTCGGACCTGCCGGTGATGAAGGCGGCCAGCGATTTTCTGAAGAAGATCGGCATCCCCTGCGAGATGACGGTTGCCTCGGCCCATCGCACTCCCGGCCCGGGCCGCGGAGTACGCCGCCACGGCCCGAAGCAGGGGGTGAAGGTAATCATTGCCGCCGCCGGCATGGCCGCCCATCTGGCCGGCGTTCTGGCCGCCCACACCACCCTGCCGGTGATCGGCGTGCCGGTGGACGCCTCATCCCTAAACGGTCTCGACGCGCTGCTTTCCACGGTGCAGATGCCGCCCGGCGTCCCGGTGGCCACCATGGGGATCGGCAAGGCCGGGGCGAAAAATGCCGCGATTCTTGCCAGCCAGATTCTGGCTCTGGCGGATGAGAGACTTGCCCGGAAACTCCTGGAGTTCAAGGAAGAGATGGCCCGTCAGGTGGAAGAAAAGGCCGGAAACATTGTTTTCTGAACTCACAGGGGATACATTATTTGTTATGATTGCAAGAAACGGCGGAAAAGGGGCTGAGGCGCGGGCCGGCTCCTTGCTCCCGACCGATGAAATTCGGCAGGCGCTCACCGTCATCCGTCAGGGCGGGGTGGTGGCCATTCCCACGGAGACCTATTATGGACTGGCCGTTGATCCCTTTAATGAGGAGGCGGTTGCCCGGCTTTTCACCCTGAAGAAAAGGCCATCGGCCAAACCTCTCCTTACTTTGATTGCCAGCACGAGCCACCTGGCCATGCTCACCCCGGAAATTCCGGCGATTTACCTCCCGCTTCTTGATTTCTGGCCGGGTCCTCTTACCCTGGTCTTTACCGCCC
>CAVSQR010000101.1:0-20346 GCA_963729825.1 uncultured delta proteobacterium
CCCCTACGGATTCGATCAATCCATCTGTCACAATCCTAAACCACGCAAATACTTGTTCATGGTAATCATAAGCCATGCCCAAAAGTTGACCGTCTTTCCTCGTAGCCCATAGAATAGAATACGGTTCTGTCTGGAATGCGGTTTGAGTAATTCCTGATAATGCCGACGTTGCGCCAACGGTGATATGCCTCGCCAATCTTGTCAGATCCGGGGATTCCCATCTGTCAGTCTGGAAGTTGTAAATAAGTAGTCTTACAATTTTTGAGGATCTTGTTACCCACAGGACAGATTCATTCAACATCTGAGGGTGGACGCTTCCCGCGCCGGGAGAATTGCACTTTATCGCATTCACGTTTGAAGCATTCAATGACTGACCGGCTGACCCAAACATCCTCCACGGCCCCCCTACTGTTCCTATTAACAATTCATTCTGAGCGATCATCCAGCGTATTGTGTCAACCTTAGTGGAAAGTAAATTAAACTCAAACTCGTAATCATCTTTTGTGGAATCGACGGTGAAGTTTTCAAAATCAGCGACGACACTACCATAGACAGTCGTTGGCTTATTTATAGTCCCAGCAACAATAAGCCTCTGCTCAAAAAAAGTGCCGCATGCCGGGTATTCCCCAGGAACATTAAAGATAGCCGTTGAACCGTTGAGAAAAGCACAATCTGACAACTGCCACCACACATCTGAATGTCTCTGCAATTTTTTGGGAGCATAGCCGTTATGAAAAATATACAGGACATCCGCGCTTTGTGTTTCCACATCCAAGTCGAACAGATCAGCCGTAAGATATGGAGAGGGAATTTCCATCGGGTCGCCGTTAGTAACTTCGGTCCAGTATGATGTTTCAGTAACAGGGAAATATTCAGAATCCGTACAATAAACGGTTATTCTTATGTGATTTATATAGGCAGTATTTGGTGTTTTGGCATCAGTGTTTTGAGCAGAGATGGCAACTCCGAAAGTCGAGGCATTAATATCCGCAGGAGTTAAAGTCAAACCCCATAAATCAGAAACCCCACCATAGCTTGCGTAAGTGAGAGCGGTAGGCCATTCGGTAGCAGTAGCTTTATTCGTGCCACCGATAACACCTCCCTTCACCAATTTCACGGAGTAGTCTGCTCAGAAACCTCGGTATCTATAGTGATTTCTGAATTGTCCTTATCAGACATCGAGATCTCACCTCCAATCACATTTGCAGACATGAAAGCTAACAGTATAATTATAAAATATCGCATAATTTGCCTCCACCTACACATAGTGCATTGCAAGTTGATCGGCTATTAATCTTTCTCAAATAGTTTGTTTTATTTTAAAATGAATACCCCGCAGCTTGCTGCGCGGGTGCGCCGCCGCCGTTTCACTATTTTTTTAATTTAATTTCAATCCTTAAAGGAAATATCCATGCAGGAGAAAACCCTCTTGTCGTAAGAGTACGTATTTATTTGCAATCCTTAAAGTAATTTTGGCAGTTTATATATAGATAATTAAATAGTCTATAATTAAGTTTAGCCAACTTAATTTATATAATCTATATTAAATTTATTAATATTTAATACAATAATATAGCTAATGCCAAGGTTAATATTCTTGTATGCTATGCGCAATACATATCTCATAAAACAAGAAGGGATACTATTGATGGAATTTCAGATAAGGCGCACTATCAAATCCGCACCTATTAGCAAAACAGATTTAAAATATCTTGGAGAAATAATAGTAGATGATAATCCACATGATAAGGATTTTTCTCTATAGATGTAACTATTAACCTAATTCATATCAAAGAGAATTCAATTGAATCCCTTCTGGCCCATAAAGAGATTCCTAATAGATTAGATAATTATTTGTAACTATTCAGCCCCACCCACTAAATCATTATGAATTCATACCACAATCAACGTTCTCCCGGAATGAATGGATGCCCTTCAAAGGCACCTTGAATGGCATCGATTACAGAAATTGAGTTCTTTTTTACCGTAGAGATATACCCTCTAATGCGGCAAAAAATTCTCGCTCCTTCCCAGCTTCTAAAGGTGCCTGAGATTTTCTGTTGGACTTTCATCATTCTTATATCCCTTTCCGCCAGATTATTGTCAAATGGGACCTCAAAGTCATACATGAAGGCCAAAGCCTCTCTTCGACACTTGTCCAACCTCTCCAACAGATTTTGGGACTTCGTCTTTTTCTTTTTTCCACGTTTTTTGATAATCCCCTGTGAATTAGAGGCGATTGGTGGAGGATTTTCGAGCTTAGCCCGTTCGATTATGTGATCGTATCTTTCTTCGAAATCATTTATCTCGGCGAGATCCAATTTGCAATCGATTGGCTTTCTGCGATCTACTGTTGTCTTAATGCCAATCAGCTGATCGATCAAATCTCTGGCCCAATTCTGTTTATCTTCTTCATGAACGAAGAGTAGATCTCTAATATGATGTGAATTGCAGAGTGCGTGCTTGCATTTGAATTTGAAATAAGAGCTCCAGCCATCATGCATTGCGGTTCCGTTGTAGACCGGCAATATCCCCATATCCTCGTTGGCCTTAGATCCGCGATTGGAATGTGCGGCATAATAAGTCAGGCTATCGGTTGAAACCACATGGCACCATTTTCTCTTTCCTTCGATACGCATGCCGGTTTCATCAAGACAAATAACAGGCGATGCAATCAACTGTTGTTTGATGGCTTCTTCGACCGATTCCAGGATGTCGTAACAGGCACGGTTTATGTCAATCAGAGTACTCTGGCTTAATCGATGGCCGAAGAGATCGACGAAAACCTCACTCAATCGATCAAAGGGCACGAGTTGATATTGATTCAGATAGGTAGCAACAGATTTCAAACGAGTTCCATATTGAACAGGATGTGCAACTTCCTTGGGAAAAGTAGCTTTGTTGAGGCAGTAGCAATTGGGGCAAATCTTTCTCTCTGCCTGATGTTCGAATACTTCCACTTTGATCGGCGGCAAGTCGAATACTTGACGCCGTTCATAACTCACAGCTTTTGCATCATACAGAGACCGACCGCATGTTTCGCATTTGGTGACCGGATGAACGATTACATGATCTGGTTTATCCGTCATTTCGAGAGTGTGTCCCTTATGCCCTTTCTGACCACCAACGGATTTTCCACTCGGCTTGCGCTGGCCTTTTATCTTTCTAAAGGTATCTGTAGAAGGAGGTTTGCTGCTATTGCGGCTGTTCTTATTGATTTGATCCTCCAATGATTTTATCCGCTCCTCCAGTTCAGCAATCCTTGCGGCTTGTTTATTGATGATTGAGACAAGAGTGTCCCGGCTGGGACGTGCCAGTCTGACGCTGGAGGAGTGCGACATGAACCGGTTGCTGGCGGATATCGTCGCCACCATGGATTTTCAGATCAAGGAGGCTGGAGTTCAGGTTGAAGTGGGCGACCTGCCAACCTGCCGGGGAGACCGAGACCAACTCAACCAGCTTTTTTCCAACCTGCTCGGTAATGCCCTGAAATACCTTGATCCAGGCAGACCAGGCCGGATCAATATTAACGGGGTAAAGGAGAAAGGCCGGTCTGTGTACTGTGTGTCTGATAACGGAATCGGCATTGCCAGGGAGCATCAGGGTAAGATTTTTGAAATTTTTCATCGCCTCAATCCGGCAGGAAGCGAAGGCGAGGGCCTGGGACTCGCCATTGTCAACCGCATCCTTGACCGGCTGGACGGCAAGATATGGGTTGAATCCGAAGAGGGCAGGGGCAGCAGTTTTTATGTATCCCTGCCGGGCTGGACAGGTGGAAACAGAGCCTGAATCGCAGCGACACCTTCAACAAATGGAGAAAAAAAATGAGAAAAGAAATACATATCATCATAGCCGAAGACGATGACGGGCATGCCGCCTTGATTAATAAAAACCTGCGCACGGGCCGGAATCGAGAATGAGATTATCCGTTTCGCCGATGGCCAGCAGGTGCTTGATTTTTTATTCAGGAAGGGTGACGGGCCGCATCGCAAAGCCGGGGATTCCTATCTGCTGCTGCTGGACATCCGCATGCCCAAGGTCGACGGTATCGAAGTCCTGCGGCAGCTCAAGGCAGATGAGGAATTGCGCAAGATCCCGGTGATTATGGTCACCACCACGGATGATCCGCGGGAGGTTGAACATTGCCACCTGCTGGGATGCAGCAATTATATCACCAAACCGGTGGACTATGACAAATTCGTCAACGCCATCAGGCAACTGGGCCTGTTTCTCATGATCGTGCAGGTGCCGGCAGTCAACGGAAATAGTTAAGGCAGATAAAAAAATGGTACAACGTGTTCTTGACAGCATCCCGACCATCACCGATGATTTCCACCTGCCGCTGCTGGTCGTTGAAGATGACGAGGGTCTGAACCGCCTTATCCGGAAAAATCTCAGCAGGGAAGGCTTTCAGGTTGAGGGGGTCGGCACGGGCAGGGAGGCGCTGGCCGCACTCAAGGCTGACCCCTGATGTTCTTCTTCTGCTTGATCTTGTCCTGCCGGACATGACCGGCATGGAAATGCTGGCGGAACTCGCCGGCAAGAGAGACTGTCGTCCCCTTTATCATCATGACCGGTCACGGGGACGAGAGAGTTGCCGTTGAGATGATGAAGCTCGGGGCCAGGGATTACATCGTCAAGGGGAGCCGAGTTTATCGAGTTGTTGCCCAATATCATTAAACGGGTTTGTTCCGAGATAGGCAGGGAAAGAAAGCTGGTCGTCATGGAGGCAGCCCTTGTTCAGGCTGCGGAGAACTGGCATAGCACCTTTAACGCTATTCCTGATTTTGTTTCGGTCCATGATTTGGAAAGAAAACTGGTCAGGGTAAACAAGGCGCTGGCCGACCATCTGAAAATGAGACCGGAAGAACTTGTCGGCAGAAAGTGTCATGAGGTGCTGCATAACCTTGCTCGCCCATGGCCTTTATGTCCGCTTGATAGAACCCTTGAGACACGGCAGACGGCATCGCAAGAGGTAAATGATCCGCATATAGGCATTCCCTTGCAGGTGACCTGTTCACCCCTGTTTGACAAACAGGGTGCGCTTACCGGTGTGGTTCATGTGGCCCGGGACATCTCCGAGCAGAAGCGAGCGGCAGCGGAAATATCCCAAAGCAGAGAACGATACCGGGAGCTTTATGATAATGCCCCTGTCGCTTACTTCTCAATAAGGGCTCATGACGGCGCTATATTGCAATGCAACCATCAGGCAGCGCGGCTTCTCGGTTATGACCTGGGAACCATGCTGCAGATGAAGGTCTTTGATCTCTTTGCCGATACCCCTCAACGTCAGGCCAGGGCTGGGAAGATTTTCAGGAAATTTAAGTTCGGCGTCTCGGTGCGCAACGAAGAATGCGAGATGAAAAAAAAGGATGGTTCGCTGGTGTGGGTATGCGTGTCCATTGAGCCGGTGCTTGATGATGCGGGCCAGTGTTTTTGAATCCCGCTCGATTGTCCTTGATATCTCCGAACGGAAACGGCTGGAAGCCGCGCTTTTTCAGGCCCAGAAGATGGAATCCATCGGCACGCTGGCCGGTGGTATCGCCCATGACTTCAATAATCTGCTCAATGTCATCATCGGCTACGGCAGCATGATGCAGAGTTCCCTGACGGACGATGAGAATAAATCATTTCTGGTCAATATCCTGAGTGCCGCGGACAGGGCCACGCAACTGACCAAGGGCCTCCTCACCTTCAGCAGGAAGCAGGTGCTGGAGCTTTTGCCGGTCAATATCAACGAGATCATCAAGGGGTTGGAGAAGATGCTGTGGCGCATCATGGGTGAGGATATCACCATGAGCAGCAATCTCTCGGCAAAAAAACTGGTTGTCATAGCGGATCGCGTGCAGATAGAACAGGTCCTGCTGAATCTTGCCGCTAATTCCCGCGATGCCATGTCCGGCAGGGGCATGCTGGCCATTGACACCTGCCCGGTTGAACTGCGGGCTGAAGATGTTGACCGGAAAAAGTATGCCATCAAACCCGGATGGTATGCCCTGATAAGCGTTACAGACAGCGGTACGGGCATGGATGCAGAAACAATGGAGAGGATTTTCGATCCCTTTTTCACTACCAAGGAAGTGGGTAAGGGCACGGGGCTCGGCATGGCGATTGTTTACGGGATCATCAAACAGCATGAAGGCTATATCAACTGCTACAGTGAGCCCGGCCAGGGAACAACCTTCAAGATCTATCTGCCGCTGGTTGAGGAGGCCGCGGTTGCGGTTGGGAAAGCGGCCATAGCCCCACCCCCCTCCGGCGGTGCCGAGACCATCCTGGTGGCCGAGGATGACCCGACGCTGAGGAAATTAATGCTGAAGATTCTGCAGGGTCATGGCTATACGGTCATTGAGGCCGTTGACGGCCAGGATGCGGTTGATCGGTTCATGGCAGACAGTGACCGGATTGACCTGGTTATTCTTGATGTTGTCATGCCGAATAAATACGGCGGTGAGGCCTACCAGGAGATCATCACGGTAAAGCCGGCGATAAAGGCCCTGTTTGTCAGCGGTTATCCTTCTGATAAGATTAACAAAATGGGAATGCTGAAGGACGGGGTCAATTTTCTTTATAAGCCGTTGCAGCCCGATGCCCTGCTCAGAAAGGTAAGAGAGATTATTAATCATCCCGCGGAAAAGGGCAATGATCAACCATGAAAGACAGGATGGCTGTCGGGTCAAAACGATTTTGTTTCATCTGAAAGGGCCGTGTTTCCCTGCCCCCGGTTTTTTGCGTGGTCCCGGGCCACCAGCATGTAGATCGACGGCACGATGAACAGGGTGAAGATGGTGCCCACCGTGATGCCGCCCACCAGCACCAGACCGATGGAATTTCTGGCCGCGGCCCCGGCGCCGGTCACCAGGGTCAGCGGGAAATGGCCGGCCGCCGTGGCCGCGCTGGTCATGAGGATCGGCCGCAGCCGGGTCATGGAGGCCTCCCTGACCGCGTCAAGCTTGGATAGCCCCTGCAGCTGCAGTTTGTTGGCAAACTCGACGATGAGGATGCCGTTTTTGGACACCAGGCCCACCAGGGTGACCAGCCCGACCTGGGAGTAGATGTTCATGGTGGTGGTCCAGCCGTGGGTCCAGAAAGGCACGTTCGGGTCCGGCATCTTGAGGAAGGTGAAGATAAGCGCCCCGAAAATGGCCAGCGGCACGGAGCCGGCCAGGATGACGAACGGGTCGCGGAAGCTGTTGAACTGGGCGGCCAGCACCAGGAAGATGAGCACCACGGCCAGGCGCGAAGGCGGGCAGGAATTTGTTGCCCTCGGTGCGCAGCTGCCGGGATTCGCCGGTGTAGTCGATCACATAGCCTTTGGGCAGGATCTTGGCTGCTTCATCCTCCAGGAAGCGCAGCGCTTCGTCAAGGGGTCGGATCGACACGCCGCTGATCTTGACGGCATTGAGCTGCTGGAAGCGGTTCAGGGAGCGCGGCACCGTGGAATTGTCGAATGGTGGCGATGGTGCTGAGCGGCACCAGCTGGCCGTCCGGCCCGGTGATATAGATGTCCTTGAGCTGGTCCGGGTTGAGCCGGTCCACCCGCTGGATCTGCGGAATGACCTTGTAGCTGCGGCCGGCGATGTCGAAGCGGTTGACGAAATTGCCGCCGATCATGGCGCCGATGTCGGCGCCCACCTGTTCCAGGTTGAGCCCGAGATCGGCCACCTTGTCGCGGTTGATGACAAACTCCGACTGGGGCTGGTCGATCTTCACGTCGATGATGGGCGGAAAGGCAAACAGGCCGCTCTGCATCGCCTTCAGCTGCAGCTGCTGGGCAAACTGCAGAATCTCCTCGGTTTCGGCCGTGGAGGCCAGGATAAACTCCACCGGGAACTGGCCGCCGCCGGGCAGCGAGGGGGGCAGAACCGGGAACATCCGGATGCCGGATATGCCATGCAGCTTCTGCTGCACCTCGGGCATGATCTGGAAGATGGTGCGTTCGCGCTGGTCCCAGGGCTTGGTGACCATGCCGCCGAAACCGGAACTGGGCTGGGTGATCTGGAAGGTGAAATCCGTCTCCGGTATGCTGAGAAATATCTTGTTGGCCGCCGCCGCATAGCGGCTGGTCTGGTCCAGGGTGGAGTTGGCCGCGGCATCGATGATGCCGAAGATAACCCCCTGGTCCTCGGTGGGGGCAAGTTCCACCGGCTGACATCCTGAACATGGGGATGGTCAGCAGGCTGACCACGAGCCACACCAGGTAGACGGCCGGCCGGGCGCGCAGGGTGGCGTCAAGCCAGCGGCCGTAGAGCGTTGCGCAGCCGTTTGAAGTCGCGGGAGATTTTGCCGGCCAGGCCATGCTCCTCAAGACCCGGTTTCAAGCAGTTTGGCCGACATCATGGGCGACAGGGTGAGGGCGACCACCCCGGAGATGGTGACGGCGCCGGCCAGGGTGAAGGCGAATTCGCGGAACAGCGAGCCGGTGAGCCCGCCCTGCAGGCCGATGGGGGCATAGACGGCGGCCAGGGTGATGGTCATGGCGATGATGGGGCCCACCAGTTCCCGGGCGCCGACCAGGGCGGCGTCGAGGGGCGATTTGCCTTCGCCGAGATGCCGCTCCACGTTTTCCACCACCACGATGGCGTCATCCACCACGAGACCGACGGACAGCACGATGGCCAGCAGGGTGAGCAGATTGATGGTGAAGCCGAAGACCTGCATGAGGAAGACCCCGCCGATGAGCGACAGCGGGATGGCGATCACCGGAATGAATACCGAGCGAAACGAGCCGAGGAAGAGAAAGATGATGACCACGACGATCATCAGGGTGTCGGCCAGGGTCTTGATGACCTCGTGAATGGCGTTGTTGATGTAGTCGGTGGCGTCATAGGCGATGCGCGCCTGCATGCCGGTGGGCAGGTCCTTCTGGACCCCGTCCATGGCGGTCCGCACCCTTTTGACCACATCAAGGGAGTTGGCGTTGGGCAGGGGCCAGATGCCCATGAACACCGCGGTCTGGCCTGAGAAGCGGACCTCGGTGTCATAATCCTCCGCGCCCAGCACCACCTCGCCGATGTCCGCCAGCCGGATCAGTGGCGCCGTTCTCTTCGCGGATGACCAGATTTTTGAATTCCTCCACGGAGCGCAGATCGGTGTTGGCGGTGAGGTTCACCTGGATGAGCGATCCCTTGGTCTGGCCGAGGGCGGCCAGGTAGTTGTTGGCGGCCAGGGCCTGGCGCACCTGGGCCGGGCTGATGTTATAGGCGGCCATGCGGTCGGGTTTCAGCCAGATGCGCATGGCAAAGGTGCGGGCGCCAAGGATATCGGCGCGCTGCACGCCTTCCACGGCTGACAGGCGGGGCTGCACCACGCGGACCAGGTAGTCGGTGATCTCGTTCTGCTTGAGAACCGTGGAGGTGAAGCTGAGATAGGCGGAGGCAAACTGGCTGTCGGCGGACTCGATGTTGATGATCGGCACCTCGGCCTCCGGCGGCAGGTCGCGGCGGACCTGATCGACTTTGGAGCTGATTTCGGCCAGGGCCTTGGTGGCGTCGTAGTTCAGTTTCAGGCGGACGCTGATGGTGGAGACGCCCTGGGCGCTCTGGCTCTCGATGTAATCAATGCCGTCGGCGGCGGCAATGGCCCGCTCCAGCGGGGTGGTGATGAAGCCGCGCACCAGCTCGGCGCTGGCCCCGACATAAACGGTGGTGACGGTGACCGCGGAGTTTTCGCTGACCGGGAACTGCCGGACGTTGAGCGAGCGGATCGCCTGCAGGCCGGCAATGATGATCACCAGGCTGATCACCATGGCGAGAACGGGACGGCGGATAAAAAGGTCGGTAAAGTTCATGGCGCGGCGTGTTGGCAGAGGTTGGCGGAGAAATCACCTGTCCTGGCTGAGAGGCCCGGGGATCAATTGTCTTGCGGTTTTGGCGCGAGATTGAACTCGGGGGCCAGCTCGTTGTTGACCACCGCGGTCTGGCCGTTGCGCAGCTTGAAAACCCCGGTGCTGACGATTGTCTCCCCCTCCTTAAGGCCGGAGACCACGGCGACAAAATCCCCGCGCTTTTCACCGAGCTTGACAAACTGCTGGCTCAGCACGGTTTCCTGCTGGCCCGTTTTTTCGTTTTTGGTCTGCTTGAGCACAAAAACCGAGTCGCTGTACGGCGCATAGAGAACGGCGGTGGCCGGGATGACGATGACATTCTGCTGACTCGGCAGCACCACCTCCACGTTGACGAAGAGTCCGGGACGCAGTAGTTCCTGTTCGTTGGCCACGGTGGCCTGGACATGGATGTTGCGGGTGGCGCTGTCCACTTCAGGATTGATGGTTGTTATTTTTCCTGCCAGAATCTGTCCGGGCAGGGCGTCCGTTTTGATCCGCACGGCAAGACCTTTGTTGATCTGGCCGAGATGCTGCTGGGGCAGCAGGAAATCGACAAAAATCGGATCCAAGGTTCTGCAGCGAGACAATGGGGTCATCCTCCTTGAGGATCTGCCCCAGATTGATCAGGCGGACACCGAGCCGGCCGGCAAAGGGGGCCCGGATATTCTTTTTGCTGATGATGGCCCGGATGCTGTCGACCTGGGCCATGGCCTGTTTGTATTGCGCCTCGGCATTATCATAGAGGGATTGGGCGATGTTCTGCTCGGCAAGCAGTTCGGTGTAGCGGTCCAAGATTGAGTTTGGCCAGGGCCGCGGCGGTTTCGGCCGACCGGAGCTGGGCTTCCTCGGATGCGGTGTCCTGCCGCACCAGCAGGTCGCCGGCCTGCACCCTGGTGCCGGGGGTAAAGGCGATATGGGTGACCTTGCCGGAAACCTCCGCCGACACGGTCACACCCTGCACCGCGGTCAGCGAGCCGATGGCGGTCAGGGTGGCGTCCCATGAGTCTGACTGGGCCGTGGCGGTGGTGACGATCTCGGGCGGCAGGGTAAAGTTGCTATTCTGGTCGATCATGCGGCGGATCTGCAGAGCTTTGACGCCGCCGAGTATGCCGACCAGGACAAGTAAGCCAATGACAGCAAAAAAAATACGTTTTTTCATGACAAAAGGTACGTGTTAATGAGGAGTTTATCTGTGTTTTGACCGGACCGCGGGAAAAGCCCCGGTATTTTTAAGCCCATTTATTTTGTTAGGGATAGTGTTAAGGATTACCATATATGAGACAGTCAGGGATGTCAATGGACCGATGTGATCGCGGGTGCAGAAAACTGGAATTGCTGAAAATATATGGACAAGGAGCCGTTACGAAATAACCTCTGCTTTCTTGACCATTTCGTTACGGCTCTTTATGCCGTTTTGACCATCCGGATGACGACATTATTTTGTTACAGCGGCTTATCCGGGTTGACTGGCTAAACAGCATGGCTGGATCAGGCTGGCCTGCCACAACGAACCATGAAAGTCCGGCGTTCCGGCAGGATGAAGGGAATTCAGTGCCGGTTTAACGAAAAGACTGTATAAATAAGAGCCTCTTGCAAAATGAACGTCGTAGCGAGATCGAGAGAAAAATATTCTGTGCAAGGATGAGTTGTGAAATCGCCCGGAAGCGTAGCAGTGCTACGTTGAGGACGATTTCACAAGGAAGACGCCGCACAGGTTATTTTTAGCCGATCGGAGTAGATGTTCATTTTGCAAGAGGCTCATAATAATGGGATTTTTCCGCAAGCAAAGATGAGAGAGGGGTGGCAGGCTGACTGAGACCACGATGACCAGAAAACAACATAATATGCAGGAACTGCTGGCGCCGGCCGGCAGTATCGAGGCCTTTTTCGCCGCCATGGAGAATGGCGCGGATGCCGTATACTGCGGGCTGAAGGAATTTTCCGCCCGGGTCAAGGCCAAGAATTTTACCCTGCCCGAGCTGGAAAGACTCACGGCCTGTGCCCATCAGCAGCAGAGGCGTCTCTACGTCACCTTGAACACCCTGATGAAAGAGGTGGAGTTGCCGCGCCTGGTCGATATCCTGGCCCAGCTTGCCGCCATCGGCGTGGACGGCATCATCATCCAGGATCTCGGGGTCTGGCGGCTTGCCCGCACTTACTTTCCGCAGCTGCCCCTGCATGCCTCCACCCAGATGACGGTGCATAATGCCGCCGGTGTGCAGATGCTTGAAAAAATGGGTTTTTCCCGGGCGGTGCTGGCCAGGGAGCTTTCCCTGGCGGAGATCACCGAAATCCGGGGGCGGACGACCATCGAGCTGGAACACTTTGTCCATGGGGCGCTGTGCTTTTCCATCTCCGGGCAGTGCTTTTTTTCGTCAACGCTTAGCGGGATGAGCGGCAATCGCGGCCGCTGCGCCCAGCCCTGCCGCCGCCGTTACCATAACCGAGAGCAGCCCGGCTACTTTTTTTCCACCAGCGATCTCTGCGCCATTGAACTGCTGCCCGAGCTTATCAAGGCGGGCATCATGAGTTTCAAGATTGAAGGCAGGATGAAGAGCGCCGATTATGTGGCGCGGGTGGTGGCGGCTTATCGCCTGGTGCTGGATGCCCCGGACAGGGAGCGCAAAACGGCTTTGCGGGAGGCGGCCGAGCAGCTGGAGTTGTCTTTCGGCCGGCAGACCACCAAGGGATTTCTCACCGGCTTTGTGCCGGCTGGTCTTGCCGTTTCCTCCCAGCAGGGGACCCTGGGCCGCCATCTGGGCGATATCGTTTCCCTGCGTGAGGGGCTGATCGGCTTCAAGGTCAATGACCGGCTGCATGTGGGTGACCGTCTGCGTATCCAGCCCCGTAATGACCAGGCGGGCACCGGCTTCACGGTGCGGGAAATGCTGCTTGAGCACAAAAGAGTCAAAAAGGTTGCTGATGGTGATTTCGTGCGGGTGAAAAATTTCGCCAAAGGCACAGTGCATGTGGGCGATGCTGTTTTCAAGGTGGGCGGCAAAGCGGCCTTTACCATGAGCAGCGAGGCCTGTCTGAAAAAATTGACGGAATTCCCCGCCACCGGCGCGGTGCTGCCCGCGGCCATCAGGGAAATGGCCGAGCAGGCCCTGGCCGCGCTGCTGCCTTGGCAAAAACCGGGGCCCGCTGCTGATTTTCCGGAACTCACGGTGGTGGCGCGCGGGTTTGCCGATATCCATCTGCTGGATCATCCCCGGGTGGCCAGGCTGCAGTTGCCCCTTTCGCCCAAGAACCTGGCTGAAGTCATAAAAAATGAGAGGAAACTTGCCGGGTGCAAAGAGAATATCATCTGGGAAGTGCCGGTCATGCTTTTCGGGGCCGAGTGGCAGGAGTACCGGCGGGCGGTGCAGATGCTGGCCGGGCAGGGGTACAGGACGTTTTGCCTGAACAATCTCGGCCATCTGCCGCTGTTTGCCGGAGTGGCAGAGGCCCGGCTGCTGGGAGGTTTCAGATGCTACACCATGAACAGCCAGGCCGCCTTGGCCTGGCAGGAACTCGGGTTGGCCGGGCTTACCCTGAATATGGAGGATGACCGCGGCAATTTTAAAGAGCTGTACAGCCGCTCTCTGCCTCTGCCGCTGGCCGTGACTGTTTACAGCCCGCAACCTGTGCTGCTCTCCCGCATCCCGGTCAGGGGGGTGCGGCCGGGATCAATACTGCAATCGGATGGGGGCGAAGGCTATCGCATCCTCAACCGCAACGGCCTGACAGAGGTTATCGGGGAACATGATTTTTCACTCTCCGGTCATCTGCAGGAACTGCATGGCATGGGCTGTGGACAGCTGATTGTCGATCTCAGCCAGTGCGGCGGCTCTTCGCTAAAAGGGCAGGAGGTGCTGCGGGCAATTGCCGCGGACCGGCAGTTGCCGGATACCTCCACCGGCAACTACGAGAGGGGCCTGGCCTGAGCGGGGGAACGTTCCAGCGTTCCAACGTTTAAGCGCTTGAACGTTGGAACGTTCTCTACAACCCTGCCTCGGCAAGCTCGCTCAGCAGTTTCTTTTGCGCCTTGTTCAGTTTTTTCGGGATCCCAACAGCGATTTTTACCAGGATGTCGCCGAGGGGGCCATGGGGGCCGGCCGGCAGTCCATGGCCTTTCAGCCGCAGTTTGGACTGGGGCTGGATGCCGGCCGGCACTTTTACCTTGAACTGCTTGCCGTTTAAAGTTGGTACGTCAATTTCCGTGCCCAGCACGGCGGAGCTGAAGGGGATCTCTTTTTCAATAACCAGGTTGTTGCCCTCCCGTTCAAAAAGCGGGTGCGGTTCGACCTTGATGAGCAGATAGAGGTCGCCGGCCTGGCCGCCCATGGGAGAGGATGATCCTTTTCCCGCCACCCGCAGTTTTTTGCCGCTTTCAATGCCTGGGGGAATTTTCACCGTTACCCTTTCACCGCCCCGGCCCAGCGAGATGGTTTTTTCCGCTCCGTTCAGCACTTCGTCCAGGGATATGGACAGCTCAAGGGAAAGATCCTGCCCTTTGACCGGCTGCTGGGGGCGGAAACCCTGACCGGGCTGGCCGCCTTGGGAAAACATCTCCTCAAAAGGGCTGCGGCCGCTGCCGCTGGAGAAGGTGCGGAAATTTCCGGAACCGAATCCTCCGCCCCTGCCGCCGAAGTTGATACCGAACTCCCGGAGAATGGAGCCGATGTCGGAGTTGCGGAAGATATCTTCCTGGGAATAGCGCTGCTGGAAGCCGCTGGAGCCGAAGGTGTCGTACTGTTTGCGTTTTTCCTGATCAGACAGCACCGCGTAGGCCTCGTTGGCCTCCTTGAATTTTTCTTCCGACTCCTTGTTGCCCTGGTTGCGGTCAGGATGGTACTTCAGGGCCAGTTTGCGGTAGGCTTTTTTGATTTCTTCTGCTGAGGCGTTTTTGGCTACGCCCAGTACTTTATAGTAGTCCAGATTTTTCATGTATCCGTTGTTTCATCGAGGAGAATTGATCGAAAAAATATCACTGTTTGAAATGTATAGTATGTTAAGGATTTTCGCCGGGAAGTCAAGTTCAGGGGGATTTATACACGCAATTTGTAAAAAGTCTGTTTTTACCACGGAGCACACCGAGATCACAAAGAAAACATTTTTAATTACAATTAGTTATTTCTGTGAGCTCTGTGCTCTCTGTGGTTAATTTTCAGTTTTTACGAGTCCTTCAAAAAATGATTGTCACCGGGTTTCAGCAGGTGCAACTCAGTAAAGCTTATGGCTTGCGGGGTTTACGAACGTTGCCGATGATGAGTAACCAGGGTAAATCCCCTGCGCGCAGATGCTGAATACCCCAGAGGCGGTCCGGATAACCACGGCAAGAGAAAATAAGATAGGTTCAGTCTCTTCATTTGACCGCCATGAAGGCGGAAAGCACTTCAGGATCGAAATGGATCGCCCGCTGGGTTTCCATATACGCCAGGGCCTCCCCGGCAGACCATCTTTCTTTATAGGATCTTTCATGGGTCAGGGAATCAAACACATCCGCCACGGCCACAATGCGGGCCGGCAGGGGAATCTCCTCGCCCTGTAAGCCGTCCGGGTAGCCGCTGCCGTCCCATTTCTCATGGTGACTGCGGGCTATGAGCCGGGCAGTCCGGTAAAAGGGCTTGCGCCCCAGTATTTTTTCCCCCGCCGTGGTATGGGTCTGCATGATTTGCCATTCCTCCTCAGTGAGCGGGCCCTTTTTCTTCAGGATGCGGTCAGGTATATTGATTTTGCCGATGTCATGGATCACGCTGAAAAAGGAGATCTGTTCCGCGTCGGTTTCCGCCATGCCGAGGGCGGAACAGATTTTCAGGGTCAGATCCCGGATGCGGTAGATATGCTCTCCGGTGACATCGTCTTTTGCCTCCGCCGCCAGGGCAAGCATGTCGATTCCTTCGTTGACCGCCTCTTCAAGCTGAACGGTGCGCTGCTGGACGAGTATTTCCAGATGCTCATTGATGAACCGGAGCTGTTCATTCTGGTTATTGGTGAGCAGCAGCAGCCTTTTGTTTTCCCGCATGAGATTGGCATAGTCAAATGCCTTGGCCAGGGTTGCCTGCAGATTTTCCGAAGTCCACGGTTTAGTCAGATAGCCGAAAATATGCGAACGGTTTATGGCCGCGATGGCACTCTCATGACTCCCGTAACCGGTCAGAAGGACGCGCACCGTATCCTCTGAGATGCCCGCCACTGCTTCGAGAAAGGCGATGCCGTCCATCTCCGGCATGGACATGTCCGACAACACCACGCCGATATCGTGTTGTTGCATGATTTCCAGGCCTTCTTTTGCCGAGGCCGCGGTAAAGAGACGGTAGCCGGCCGGACTCAGTTCCCTGCACAGACTCTTCAGGACATTTGGTTCATCATCCACCAGCAGTAACGATTTATTATTCATGGCTTTTTCAAACGAAATTTTGATGGAGACGTATTTATACCCCATGAGGGTAAAAGTCCAGGGGCCGAATTCTCGTGACGATAAATCAGGAAGTTCTCATGCACTGCAGGGCTGTCGAGGGGCTTGTGGCAAGACGATCAAATCGATGATACCCGGCAGCTCCCGGCCTTTAGCCTTCCGCCTGCGCAGTTACTGTTTCCGGCTGGTTTGCGTCAGCATCAGCTGGACCGGTATGCTGATCGTAAAGGTTGAACCCTTCCCCACCTCGCTTTCCACCGCTATTTCCCCGCCGTGTCTGGCCACGATCTCGGTGACGATGCTCAGCCCCAGCCCGGTGCCCACCCCTGCTTCCTTGGTGGTAAAGAAGGGGGCAAAGATTTTTTGCAGGTTATCCGGGGAGATACCGCTGCCCGTATCACTAATCGAGATAACAATGAGGCTCGTTTTCGGTAAATGTCCGGATGCGGATGATTCCCTGGCTGGCAATGGCGTGGGCCGCATTGACCAGGAGATTCATGAAGACCTGGGCGAGCTGATTCGGATAGCAGCGGATGAGAGGGAGATCGCTGTAATCCTTTTCCACGGTGGCCTTGTATTTCAGTTCATTCCAGGCAACGGTGAGGGCGTTTTCCAGGCAGTCGTTGATGTTGGCCAGGCAGGAAGTATTCTGATCCTTGCGGGAAAAGGTCTTCAGCCCTGCAACGATTTTTTTAATCCTCTCCACACCCTCAAGACATTCGGTCAGAATGTCCCTGCCGTCCTCCACCAGGAAATCAATCTTGGAATTTTTCCTGGCTGCCGCCAGTTCCGCGGATTTCTCCGGCGGCAGGGTGGAACAATAACCGTCCAGCAGGTGGATGAATTCGGTGATGCGCCCCATATACTTGGTCAGAGTGCCCAGGTTGCTGCCGATATAGCCGGTGGGGTTATTTATTTCATGGGCCACCCCGGCGGCCAGGTGACCGATGGTGGCCAGCTTTTCCTGATGAAGCAGCTGATCCTGTGATGCCTTGAGATCCCGGTAGGCCTGCTCCAGTTGCAGGGTGCGCTTCTGCACCTGCTGTTCCAGATTTTCCTGGTATTCCCGGTTTTTCCTTTCCAGTTCCCGGAGGCGCAGGGCATGTGCCACATAGATGAGCAGTTCGTTTTTTTCAAACGGCTTGACAAGATAACCGCAGGCGCCGAGTTCAAGCGCGTTTGTGGCCACCGCGGGATCGTCCACCGCCGTCACCATGATTACCTCCGGGGGAAATTCTCTGTTGCGCAACTGCCGCAACACGGCAATACCCGACATGCCGGGCATGGTAATGTCCAGCAGCACCAGCGGGAAAAAGTTTGCCGGCAAAAAGGTCAAGAGCCTCCTCGCCGCTGGCTGCGCATGTGGTCGCATAGCCGGCGCCTGAAAGATACCGGCTGAATAGTTCTCTTGTCCCGGCTTCGTCATCCACCACCAGAACGGCTGTCTGATCTTCCATCGGTTTTTCTCGTATGTTGGTCAGGGATATTTTTGAAAAGTCATGTGCATGTTATGTTCAATATACTATCACAATAATTTTTGTTGTGAAGGATGATTTAAAATTTCCGGGGTGACATCGGCATTGCGGTACGCTTATAATCGGAAATAATCATGATTTCCATACTGCACATTATTTTTGTTGCCGTGGGCGCGATCTTTCTCGCTGCCTCGATCTTTCTGAACCTCACAAGGAGCAGGGAGGTCCCCCGTGATCTTGCCGGCAGGTGGCGCCTCCTGACCTGTCTGATGATTTTCTTTCTGTCCGGCTACTGCGGATATCTGTATCTGCAGCTCTCCCGTCGTCTTTTTTCCCTGGAACTGCTGACCAGCCTTGTTTTTCTGGGGGGTGCCCTTTTTGTCTATCTGGTCATCGGTCTGTCCATGGAAACCATCCGGCGGATTAATGAAGCCAATGAGGTCCTGGAAGAACGGGTCAGCGAGCGGACGAGGCAGTTGGCTGCAACCAATGAAAAACTCGCGGATGAACTGGAGCAAAGAAAAAAAATCGAGGAACGCCTCCAGGCCTCCCACGTGGAACTCGACCTGATTTTTAATGCCGCCTCAGTCGGCATGCGGGTCATTGACCACAATTTCACGGTGATCCGCGCCAACAGCAATTTTTTGCAGCTGGTCGGCCTCAGCCTGGAAGAGGTGGTGGGGCAGAAAGTGTTTTGATATTTTCGGCGGAGCGAAATGCCATACCCCGGCTTGTCCGCTGCTCTTGATCAAAAACGGCACGAAAAGAGTGGAATATGAGGTTGATAAAATTCTTGCCGATCAGGAGCGTATCACCTGCATCCTGACGGCGGCCCCTTATTTCGGGCCGGATGGCCGATTAATCGGCATTGTCGAGGACTTCAAGAATGTCACGATCCAGAAAAGGGCGATGAAGGAACTCAAGGAAGCCTTTACTGAGGCGCGCCATCTGTCGGTTGCGCTGCAGGAAAAAAACAGGGAACTGGAGGAAGGACACCGGCTGCTTGCCCAGGCCCATGCCCAGCTGCAGGCCGCCCAGTCGCAGATGCTGCAGCGGGAGAAAATGGCCTCGGTGGGCCAGCTCGCGGCAGGCGTTGCCCATGAGATCAACAACCCGGTCGGTTTTGTCAGCAGCAATCTTACCACCCTGGCAAAATATATCGAGCGGTTGACCCGGTACATCGTTTTTTTGCACAAAGAGGTGAGCGGTACAGCGCATGAAAATCCCAGGCCCTAAGAAAAGAGCTCAAAATCGATTATATTGCCGAGGATGCCAAAGATCTGATCCGGGAGTCCCTGGAGGGCACGGGACGGGTGAGCACTATTGTGCGGGGGCTGAAGAGCTTTTCCCGGATTGACGAGGCCAGGCTGCAGGCGGCTGATATCAATGAGTGTCTGGAAGCCACCTTAAATATTGTCTGGAATGAGTTGAAATATAAGGCCGCTGTTACGAAAGAATACGGAGATATCCCGCGGACCCTCTGTAATCCCCAGCAGCTGAACCAGGTCTTCATGAATTTGCTGGTCAACGCCGCCCAGGCCATTGCCAAACAGGGTGAGATACGCATCCGGACCAGCCATGAAAACAACTGGGTTCTGGTTTCCATTGCCGACACCGGCTGCGGTATTGCCACGGAGAATCTTACCCGGATATTCGAGCCGTTTTTCACCACCAAGGAGGTCGGCAAGGGCACCGGCCTCGGGCTGAGCATCTCCTATGACATCATCAAGAAGCACGGGGGGGATATTGCCGTTGCGAGTGAACCCGGACGCGGCACCACCTTTACCGTGAAACTGCCGCTGGTCACGGCATGAAGAGACCTCGTGCAGGCATGAAACGGCATTGCCTGTCGGCAACAGGATGTGTCGGATCTGGATTGAGAGATAAGGGACTTCGAAGTTATAAAAGTACCGTTTATCTTTGCCGTCATGCCAGCATGTTTTTAGCTGGCATCCAGCTGATGGACTGGATTCCGGCTAAAACACTCCCGTCAAGCGGGGACTTAACAGAGTGCCTGAATGACGGACGTGTCGAGGCTTTATAAACGGTATATCAACAATTGCTGAATCCCTAAGCAATGAGTGCGGCCATCTGCTTTGGCAAGATTTTCTGTTGCGTGCTGGCATAACCCTGGTGAAACGCGTATAATCGGACATGGCAATACTTTCGCTGCTGCACATTATTTTTGTTGTCGCCGGTGCGCTCTTTCTCGCTGCTTCGATCTACCTGAATTTCAAGAAGAACAGGGGTGTTCCCCGGGAGCTTGCCGGCAGGCTGCGCACTCTACTACCGGCCTGATGGTTTTCAGCCTGGCGGCCTATATCGGCTTTCTCTTCCTGCAGATAACCCACCATCTTTTTTCCCTGGAACTGCTGACCAGTCTTGTTTTTCTGGGCGGCGCCTTTTTTGTTTTTCTGGTCATCGGCTTATCCATCAAAACCACCAGTCGGATCAATGAAGCCAATGAAGTCCTGGAAGAACGGGTCAGGGAACGGACACTGCAGCGGCCGCAACCAATGAGAAACTGGAGGATGAACTTGCGGAAAGAAAGAAAATTGAGAAACGGATCAAGGCCTCCCATGCTGAACTTAATTATATCTTTAATGCCGCCTCCGCCGGTATGCGGGTCATTGACACCAATTTTG
>CAVSQR010000102.1:0-12196 GCA_963729825.1 uncultured delta proteobacterium
TGGCCTGGATCACGAAACTTTGATGATTGTAAGATGGTATGACTACCGAGATTTTTTGCTTCTGCATCGTCTGCATCATACTTTATTTTATAAATCCGGCGACAAATTATCATGGAAAATTTGAAAACTTTAGTATTAACAAATTTTACAAGAGCCTCAATCAGCGACCAGATTCCTATATATGAAATCCAGCCGGGCGATCATTCGACTCGCGTTAAACCGCTGCGCCTGCTGCCGGATGGCGCACGCCGCCTGCTCGCGATAGGCTGCCGGCCACCGCATCACCTGCCCCATGGCCTCAGCCAGTTCTGTTTCCTTTTCCGACGGCACGAGAAAGCAGTATCCGCTCGCCGCAAGCGGCGATAAGATCTCCGGCATGCCCCCAACCCTGCTGGCCACCACCGGCAGTCCAGCCGCCAGCGCCTCAACCATGGCCAGACCAAATCCTTCATGCCGCGATGGCATGACAAAACCATCCAAGGCCGAAAGAAACCCCGGGATATCGGAGACCTGGCCCAGCAGCACGATCTCGCCGGCAATCCCCAGTTCCTGCGCCAGACTTAGTAGTCTGGCCCGCTGCTCCCCTATCCCGGCAATGGCCAGATAAGCTCCGCGTTTGCCGAGCTCATGCGCAGCCCAGGCCCGAAGCAGGATATCATGACCCTTCACCTGCGCCAACCGGCCGACCGCACCCCAGAGCCAACCCTGTGCCGGCAGCCCGAAGCAGGCGCGGCTTTGCTCGCTGTCCAGATCCCGGCCGACGAATCTTTCCAAATTAATGCCATTGTACACCACTTCCACCCGGTCCGCCGGGAACCAGGAATTTGCCTGCAGGATGTCATCCTTCACCGCCTCGGAAACCGCAATTATCTTGCTTACCGAGGGCCAGAGCAGCCGGTTGCCCAGTCTGCGCAGCAGTGACCGGGAACGCTTCAGGCCATGCACCGTGGTAACCAGCCGCACCCTGCCGTTTTTCCGGACCGCCAGCGCGGCGTAGAAGACGGACTTATGCCGCTGGGCATGTACGATATCCACCCCCTCGGCCTTGATAATGCGATCAAGCTCGCGGACCACCTGTAGCCTGAACCCTTTGAGCTCATCCCTGGTAAACGGCAGCCATTTCACCTCATAACCGTCCCGGCCCAGGGTTTCACTGTCCGCCGCCGGTCCGGCCAGATAACAGACGATGTGCCGGTATCCGTCCGAGAGTCCTCGGATTACCTGCGTGAATAAAGGGTAGTCGCCCTTGAAACTACTCAATACATGCAGGATGGTAATCTTTCCGTCCCGTGTTGCCATCAAGCATCTCCCCGGCCTTTCGCTTGGCTCTGCTCTATTTGTTGCTGCATGAAAGATAGAGCTCTCCTTATAGGTATCCGAATTCACGAGCAGCTCCCCATGGGTGCCCTTCAGAAATGATCCGGCGGGGGCAGCCTGGAACGGCATTGCCTGCCGGCAAGCAGTTGTTGCGTTAAGAAGCGGGGAACCCGAGGCACTTATCGTCTTGCAGTCCCTGCTGATCACTGACCAGAGGCTTACCGTCAAGGCCGTGATCAGCCAGTAAGCGAGGGCTGTTCCCGAACGATAGACGTCATCAAATTGCATCCTGACCCAGAAACCGGACATGAAACACAGTGCTGCGGTAAAGACAAACCGATCAAAGCGCCCGGTTGAACGTTTTATACCCTGCACCGCAACGCGGAACTGGGCAAAGAGCAGCAGCAGGTATGCCGCTAGCCCTTGCAGCCCGGTCTGCAGAGCAAAGTCAAAAAATACGTTATGGGCATGAATGACCCCACCGGGACGTGGCTGGGAACTTTCCACATCAACCTTGCGCAAATTACTTTTGCCGTAACCAACCCCTACCAAGAGATGCTCTTTGAAGTACTGCAGAAAATACCATTGTATCCCGAGGCGCAGATGGACACTGTCACTGCTGTCAGGGTGGTCGAGGAACTGACCGCTGATCGTCTGCCGCCAGTTGTTATAGATAAACTTGGACTTGATTGGGGTGGTCATCAGCAGCAGAAACAAGGCCAGTACCAGAGAGGCGGTAACCCCAAGCCTTTTAGTGATGCTGCCTCGGCAGAAAAACAGAGGAACCATAACCACCACGGCCATGGCCAGAATGCCGGCACGCTGGTAAGACAGATACAACAGATAGAGATTGACTGACAGCAAGGCCACCGTTGGCAACAAATATCGCTTCTGCCAGAGGAAAAACAATGCCGCATAATAAAAAGATGAAGCAGTTAAAAAATAGGTGCTTTCCGCTGGTAACCCTTTGCTAAACATCTTCTTTTCCGACAGCGAAAACAAATACTCCGCCTGATTGAAGTGATTGAGAAAGAACTGGCAGAAGAGAAGACAGAGAGCCAGCAGATTGGCAAGTAGCAACAGAAACAGCAAACGGTACAGTTCCTTTCTTTCCCTGCCGAAATCAACCACAGCATAAAAAAGAACTGTATAGGTCAAGAACTCGCTCCATAGCTGATTAAGGGTATATGTGCAGGTCATAGGCGGAAAAGAGGGAGAGTAGGATAGCTGCCAAAACAAGAAAAATGGGAAGATCCAGGGGATTGGCATTGATTTTCCAGTCTTTCCTCACTGCCCGGCCACCAACCACCCCGGCCAGGACCAGAATCACCCCGGCGCTTTCGATGGTATTGGTATGATTGATGGGGATGGTACAGGCCACCAGAAAAAAACCAAGATATACCAGGAGCCGGCAGCAGAACAAAGAAGAGGATACTGCCTGGTCTCGTATCCACATCCCCTTGATCTGCGACCAAATCAGACTTTCACTTTCCATACGTCTCCCATTTCATGAATGGCGATTCAATGAACTGTATGATCATCAGAGGCAATTATAGTACCGTTTAATCTTTTTCGATAAGAAACCACCATTGATGAACTCGAAAAAAATTATTAAATAAGCAAGTCTCGGTATAAGGCGTCCAGCCGGGCAACCATGCGCCTGCCGTCAAACAGCTGCGCCTGCTGCCTGATGGCGGCAACCGCCTGCTCCCGCCGGACTGCTGGCTTCTTCATCACCTGGGCCATTGCCGCTCCCAGTTCTTTTTCATTTTCCGGGGGAACAAGAAAGCTGTTTCCCTGCTCTGCAAGAGTTGCCAGAATCTCCGGGATACCCCCGACCCGGCTGGCGACAACAGGGAGCCCGGCGGCCAGCGCCTCCAGCACGGCCAGGGGAAAGCCTTCATGTCTGGAGGGCATGACAAAGCCGTCCAGAGCAGCCAGCAGACCGGGAATATCCGTGACATGTCCAGGAAACGAGACCTCGCCGGCAATACCCAGCTTTTTGGCCAGCGCAGCGAGTTCATGACGTAGTCTGCCCTCGCCGGCTATAACCAGATGGCCACCCTGTCTGCCGATTCCGCTTGCCGCCCATGCCTTTAACAGCACATCATGCCCTTTTACCGGCGCCAGTCGGCCCACCGCTCCCCACAGCCAGCATTGCTCCGGCAGCCCGAATATGGCGCGGCATGTCTTTTTGTCCAGATCCCCGCAGCCGAACCTCTCCAGATCAATGCCATTATGCACCACCTCAACCCGGTCCTCCGGGAACCAGGGGTTTGTCTGCAGGATATCATGTTTCACCGCCTCGGAGACAGCGATTATTGCGTTTATCCTGGGCCAGAGAAACCGATTGCCCAATCTGCGCGGCAAAGAACGGGACCGCTGCAGGCCATGCACAGTTGAAATCATGCGCACATTGCTGTTTTTCCGGGCTGCAAGAATGGCGTAAAAGGTGGGCTTGTGCCTTTGGGCATGGATAATATCCACCCCTTCCGTTTTGATGATCTGATCCAGTTCCCTTACCACCCGGTATCTGAAGTTCCTTAGATCCCTTTTCGCAAAGGGAAACCATCTGACATCAAAACCCGCCTTGCCGAGTGTTTCTTCATCAGACGGGGGGCCGACCAGATAACAGACAATGTGCCTGTATCCATCCTGCAACCCATAAAGTATCTGATTGAATAAAGGGTAGTCCCCTTTAAAACTGCTCCATACATGGAGAATGGTAATTTTCCTATTTGACGGTGCCACTAATAATATTTCCTTTCACAAAACTCATGAGGATTCAGTTTTTTTTCTCACTGTAAGAAAGGTAGAGTTCTTTATAGATTGGGATTTCTCCAGCAACTCCTCATGGCGGCCCTGGGAGATAATCCGGCCATGTTCCATGACGAGAATCCGGTCAGCATTGCGGATGGTGGAAAGACGATGGGCCACGACGATTGTTGTCCGGTCATGCATCAATCTTTCCAATGCCTTCTGCACCAGGGCCTCTGACACCGCATCAAGGGCTGATGTCGCCTCATCCAATATGAGGATAGGGGGATTTTTCAGGATGGCCCTGGCAATGGCAATTCTCTGCCGCTGCCCGCCGGAGAGATTGAGACCTCTTTCACCAAGCATGGTATTATAGCCATCAGGAAATTCCGCGATAAAATCATGGGCAAATGCCAGGCGTGCCGCTTTTTCAACCTCACTGTCCTGGGCGTCGGGAGAACCAAAGGCAATATTTTCCCTGATCGTCTCATTAAAAAGCACGATATCCTGGCTGACCAGACCGATCAGTTTGCGTAAGTCCTTCAGCCTGACACTAGGCAACTCATGCCCGTCAATCAGGATACTGCCTTCGGAGGGATCATAATACCGGGGCAGCAGATCAATAAACGTGGTCTTGCCTGCTCCGCTCGGGCCGACAATCGCCACCACATCACCCTTCCGGATGGTCAGATTGATGCCCTGTAAAACAAGTTCGCCATTTTCCCTGTATCGGTGAGAAACCTTATCATAACGAATCTCCTTCTGAAAGGACGGCAGCGGAATATCGCCGCTTTTTTCCGTTTCCATTGTTTCAAGCCACCAAATGCGATCAGTGGCCGCCATAATTTCATGGAAAACCGCATACGATCTTCCCACCTGTTTGACCGGATTAAAGATCATCACCACGGCGCCGAGGGAGGAAAAAAGATCTCCGCTGGTTATAATCCCTTTTGCCACCAGATTTCCCCCGTACCAGATGACGATGGCCACGCCGATGCCGGTTGAGATATCAACAATCAGCTTGGCTATCTCTTTATAGCGGATAATTTTGGTTTCCTGGCTGTAATTGGATTGACTTGTTTTTCTGAAATGAGCCGCCTGCCCATCCTCGTTCACAAAAATCTTGATCACCTTGGCGCCGACCGAGGCCTCGCTGATGAAATGGGTCAAGGTGGCAGCGCTCTGCTGGGCCAGATTACGCTTCGCCTTAACCTTGCGGGCCACCCGGTTGGCAGCACTGACGATTAACGGCAGGCCGACAAGGGCGAGCAGGGTGATATCCCAGCGTCGGTAAAAGGCCACTGCCAGCAGGACAATAATGGTGGGGACTTCCTTGAAAACGGTGAGCAGGGTATCACTCACCAGGCCCTGAGCCAAGGATGTATCGGTAAGGATACGGGAGATCATCTTACCGGATGATTCCTTGCCTAGGGATAAAACTGGCAGGTGAAGCAGATGCTCGTAAAGGCGGACGCGCAGATCCCTCACCAGTTTGATGCCTGAGGAGCGCATCAGATAGCTGTAGACCATCTCACAGGTGCCCCGGAGAGCATAGAGGAGCATGATCACAAATGGCAACCAGACCAGCATCGAGAATTTCTTGTCAACAAAAATAGAATCAATGACTGGTTTCACCAACCAGGCAATGATGCCGCTTGCCCCGGAAGATACCAAGCTGAATAAAAGCGCGGCCAGCACCCTGCCGTAATACGGCCGGACAAGTCCGATAATTTTCTGGTCAAATAAATTTGTTATGGATATCTTTGCCATTCACTCGATAAAAAAATAAAAATAGAGAATTGTTCCGCCCGGATATACGGCGGAATTGACACAAGCAGAAAATGAGCAAATTTGTTATCTTACTCTTCATGGACGATTTAATCAACATATTGTATACTTGAGATTTTATTGTAACACCTCCCTGACAATACTTTTTTATTGATGAGCAGAGATGGATAACCCAACCACTACTGACAATATCCTGGTGACAGGCGGGGCCGGCTTCATCGGCGCCAACTTCATCCACTTTATTCTGAAAAACCGACCTGAGTTGCGGGTAATTAATCTCGATGCCCTGACCTATGCCGGCAATCTCACCAGTCTCGCCGTTCTGCCGACAGAATACCGCAACCGGCATATCTTTGTGCACGGCGACATCCGCGATCCTGATCTGCTGGCCGGACTCTTCAGCAAATATTTATTTAACGGTGTTATCCATTTTGCGGCGGAATCACATGTGGACCGTTCAATTCACGGCCCAAAAGTCTTTGTTGACACCAATGTCGGCGGGACCTGCACCCTTTTGCAGGCCAGCCTCGATGCCTGGGAACAACGGGGCAGACCTGCGGATTTCCGCTTCCATCATGTTTCCACCGATGAGGTATACGGCAGCCTGGGGCCGGTTGGCGCTTTCACCGAAAAAAGCCCCTATGATCCCTCCAGCCCGTATTCCGCCTCCAAGGCAGCCTCTGATCATTTTGTCCGGGCTTACGGGAAAACATATGGCCTGCCCTTTGTCATCACCAACTGTTCCAATAATTTCGGACCTTTTCAGTTTCCCGAAAAACTTATTCCGCTTATAATATGCAATATTCTGGCGGAAAAACCGTTGCCGATATACGGTGACGGCAGCAACGTGCGGGACTGGCTTTATGTGCTTGACCACTGCGACGCCCTGCTCCGGGTTTTTGAGGAAGGGAAAACGGGACAAACTTACAATATCGGCGGGGGAGCGGAACGGTCAAATCTTGATATCACCCGGCAACTCTGCAGAATCATGGATGAAAAGCTGGAAAGATCCGCAGGCTCCTCTGAATCGCTTATCACCTTTGTCAAAGACCGTCCTGGCCATGACTTCCGCTATGCCATTGACGCGACAAAAATCAGCAGGGAACTGGACTGGAAGCCGCGCTACTCCTTTGCCGAAGCCTTAAACGGAACCGTTGACTGGTATCTGGCCAATATGGCCTGGGTCGACTCGGTCCGCTCCGGCGCCTATCGCCAGTGGCTGGAACTCAACTACGAAAAGAGATAACATGAAAGGAATCATACTTGCCGGCGGATCAGGCACCCGTCTGTATCCCATCACCCAGGTAGTCAGCAAACAGCTCCTGCCTGTCTATGACAAGCCGATGATCTATTACCCGCTTGCCGTGCTCATGCTGGCCGGGATCAGGGATATTCTCATTATTTCCACACCGGTGGATCTTCCCCGCTTCCAGGAACTGCTCGGCGACGGCTCGCAATGGGGGCTCTCTTTTTCTTATATTGAACAGCCGCGGCCTGAGGGCTTGGCCCAGGCATTTATCCTGGGCCGGGAGTTTATCAACCACGATAACGTCTGCATGATCCTCGGCGACAATCTCTTTTACGGCCATGGGCTACCGGAAAAACTGCATAAGGCGGCGGCACGGACCAAAGGGGCGACCATCTTCGGTTATCAGGTGAGCGATCCCCAGCGCTATGGGGTTATCACCTTCGGCAAGGAAGGAAGGATTGTCGATATTGAGGAAAAACCTTTAGTGCCGAAATCAAATTACGCGGTAACCGGCCTCTATTTCTATGACAATCGTGTCGCGGATATCGCGGCCCGGATCAAACCATCCCCACGGGGTGAACTGGAAATCACCGATGTCAACCGCGCCTACCTGGAAATGGGAGAGCTGCATGTGGAAAAACTGGGCCGCGGCATCGCCTGGCTTGACACCGGCACCCATGATTCCCTGCTGCAGTCTTCACGATTTATTGAGGTTATTGAAAAAAGACAGGGCCTCAAGGTGGCCTGTATCGAAGAAATCGCCTATTTCATGAAATATATCGATAATACCCAACTTGAAAAGCTGGCGCTCCCCCTGCTGAAAAATAATTATGGCCAGTATCTGATGAAACTCCTGCAGCAGGAGGTCCTTTATGAAAGTGACTGAGACGGAACTCTCCGGGGTGTTGATCCTTGAGCCTCGCGTGTTTGAGGATAAACGCGGGTTTTTCATGGAAACCTTTCACAAGGAGAAATATGAAAAAGCGGGCATAACGGTTGAATTTGTCCAGGACAATTTCTCCTTTTCCCGGGAAAACACCCTGCGCGGTCTCCACTACCAGCATCCCCACGGCCAGGCTAAACTGGTCCATGTTGTTCAGGGAGCGGTGTTTGACGTGGCGGTTGATATCAGGCTCGGCTCGCCCACCTTCGGCAAATGGACAGGCGCCGAACTGTCCGCGGCCAACAGGAGACAGCTCTTTATACCCCCGGGGTTTGCCCACGGCTTTGTCGTGTTGAGCGATACCGCCTCCTTTGTCTATAAATGCAGTGATTTTTATTTCCCTGACTGTGAGGCGGGCATCATCTTTTCCGATCCCCGGCTTGCCATCCGCTGGCCGGGCGGCGACTACCTGCTCTCGCCCAAGGATCAGCAATACCCCGTTCTGCAGCATATCTCCCCCGATGATCTGCCCCGCTATACCGGATGAATCCATGAAAATTCTTGTTACCGGCATAAACGGCCAGGTCGGTTGGGAACTGCTGCGTCAAGGTCCCAGCCAGGGTTGCCGGATCATCGGCTTGGACCGCCACACCCTTGACATCACGGACAGTCCGGCCGTTTTCCGGGAAATAGAGAAAAATTCGCCTGATCTGGTGATCAATTGCGGCGCCTATACGGCGGTTGACAAGGCGGAAGAGGAAGAGGAAAAGGCCTGGTCGGTAAACAGGGATGGGCCGGCATCGCTGGCGGCCTCCTGCGCCGGGGAGCACATACCACTTATTCATCTCTCCACCGATTATGTTTTTAACGGCCTGGCAAGTAAACCCTATACAGAAACATCACCCACTGACCCGCTCGGCATATACGGCAGGAGCAAGGCAGCCGGTGAACAGGAGGTGCGGGCACGGCTGGAGAGACATCTCATTATCCGTACCTCCTGGGTTTACGGCATTCACGGCCGCAACTTTGTCAAAACCATCTTACGCCTGGGTCAGGAGCACGAGGAGCTGAAAGTAGTCGATGATCAATGGGGCTGCCCCACCTTTGCCGGCGACCTGGCGCAAGCCCTGCTGGCCATGGCCAAAAAAATCGGCGCAGGGCAGACCAACTGCTGGGGCACGTATCACTGTTGCGGGGCAACCGCGGTGACCTGGTATGAATTCGCCACCCTCATCTTAGATCTTGCAAGAAAAATTCATCCCGTTAAAGTAAGGAAGATTATACCAATCACCAGTGAAGAGTTCCCGACAATCGCACCCAGGCCGAAATACTCTGTTCTGGATTGCCAGAAAATATACAGCGTCTTCGGGATTCGGCTGCCGGAACTGCGAACCAGCCTCGAAACCTTTTTTGCCGAACAGAGAAAATGATTCTGCCAGGGGCTTCATGCATACACTATTTTTCAAGGGGTAACCAATGATCAAAAAAGAACTGCTCGACATTCTCGCCTGCCCGAAATGCAAGGGTCCCGTTGAGCTCAACGACCGGGGCAACGGCCTGGTCTGCCGTACCTGCAAACTGGTTTACGAAATCAGGGATGACATCCCCATCATGCTGATCGACGAGGCCAAGCCCCTGGAAGAGGGTTAACGCACCATGCCGCTGGCTTCTCTCAAGTCCCGCTGTTTTGTCAATGCCCCCTTCCGCTATCTGCAGGCGAACCTGAGCCGCTTTATCAGCGAGGGGATACAGCCTGAAATCGGCCTTGAAGGGGATGTCCTGTACACCGCCCAGCACCAAGAGTTTGCCGCTGTTGCCGAAAAACTTGCGGCTCATAACCTTTCCTGCACCCTGCACGCCCCTTTTTATGAGCTGTATCCGGGCAGTCTCGATCCTGAAATCCGCCGCGTCAGCCGCAGGAAGATCCGCCAGGCCTTTGAGCTGATTCCGCTTTTCCAACCCAGATCAATTGTCTGCCATCTGGGTTTTGAGGAAAACAAACATGGCTATAAACCGGATGAGTGGTTCAAATACTCGCTGGAGGCCTGGCAGGAGTTCCTAGCCATTGCCGCGGCGCAGAATACCCCGCTCATGCTGGAAAACACCTATGAACAGGGACCGGACCGGCACAGACAGATGCTTGCGGCCCTTGCTTCGCCCCATGCCCGTTTCTGCCTGGATGTGGGCCATGTGCTGGCCTTTGCCAAAAAAAACTGGCATGCCTGGCTGCCGGAACTCGAACCCTGGCTCGGCCAGCTTCATCTCCATGACAACCATGGCATACGTGACACCCACCTGGCCGTGGGCCAGGGCATCTTTGATTTTGCCGGATTTTTTGCCTATCTCAGAGAAAGACATCTCTCGCCCATCGTCACCCTGGAACCGCATACGGAAGACGGGGTGAAGGAAAGCCTGCGGGCGCTTGACAAGCTGGGGTTTTAGTCTGATTAGTCTGACTGGTCTGACTGGTCGGACTGGTCTTATTAGTCAAGTTAACAGACCAATCGGACCAGTAAGACCAATTAGACCAGTATGACCAACAAGACTAATAAGACCAGTGAGACCAGCATGACCAGTGAGATCAGTAAGACTAATAAGACCAGTGAGACCAGCATGACCAGCCCGGCCAATTTCATCCATCTCCATGTCCACACCCAGTACAGCCTGCTGGACGGCGCCATCCGCCTGGATGACCTGCTGGCAAAATGCAAGGAATACGGCATGGACACCGTGGCGATCACCGACCATGGCTCCATGTTCGGTGCCCTGGAGTTCTATGTGAAGGCCAAAAAGGCCGGGGTCAAACCCATCATCGGCTGCGAGTTCTACATTGCCCCGGAATCCCGCACCGACAAATCGGCGAAAAGCTCCGGCAAGGCCGCCTTTCATCTCTTACTGCTGGCCATGAACCTGGAGGGCTATAAAAATCTGCTGAAACTTGCGTCCATTGCCCAGCTGCAGGGTTTCCACTACAAGCCGCGCATTGACAAGGAGGTGCTGGTGGCCCATAACGCCGGCCTGATTGCCATGACCGCCTGCCTGCACGGCGAAATTCCCTACCTGATCGTCAAGGAAAAGAATATGGAGCTGGCCCGGGAAAAAACCAGGGAACTGCTGGAGATCTTCGGGGACCGTCTCTATTTTGAGCTGCAGGAAAACGGCATGGAAGAACAGCATGAGGCCAACCAGGGACTCAAAGCACTGTCCGCCGAGTTCGGCATTCCCCTGGTGGCAACCAATGACTGTCATTATCTCAACCGGGCGGAATACAAGGCCCACGAGCTGCTGCTCTGCATCCAGACCGGCAAGAACATCCTGGATGCCAACCGCTTCAAATTCACCACCGATCAGCTCTACTTCAAATCCCCCGAGGAGATGCGCAAAAGTTTCGCCCATTGCCCGGAGGCCATTGCCAACACCGTGGCCATTGCCGGCCGCTGCAACCTGGAACTCGAATTCGGCAATCACTATTTTCCCATTTTTCCAGTGCCGGAATCGTCGGCGCGGCGCTGGACAACGGGAATGCGGGCGCCGCGTGGGTGTACACGCGGAGCGGCGGGGTGTGGTCGCAGCAGGGGAGCAAGCTGGCCGGCACGGACGCCGTCGGGGCCGCCCAGCAGGGGCAGGTCCGTGGCGATCTCGGCTGACGGCAACACCGTCCTCGTCGGCGGGCCCGGCGATGGCTCCGGCTGTCGGCGGCGCCGCGTGGGTGCTATGCGCGCAGCGGCGGGGTATGGTCGCAGCAGGGTAGCAAGCTGGTCGGCTCGGGAGCGTCGGATCTGCCGGCCAGGGCTACTCGGTGGCGATCTCGGCGGATGGGAACACCGCCGTCGTCGGCGGACACACGGACAACGGCCATTACGGTGCCGTGTGGGTGTTCGCGCGGAGCGGCGGGGTGTGGTCGCAGCAGGGGAGCAAGCTGGCGGGAACGGGTGCCGTCGGGGGCCGCCGGCGGGTACCTCGGTGGCGATCTCGGGCGACGGCGCCACTGTGATCGTCGGTGGATACGTGGACAGCCAGTGGGCTGGCGCGGCGTGGGTGTTCACACGCTCCAGCGGTGTCTGGTCGCAGCAGGGAGCAAGCTGGTGGGCACGGGCGTCGTTCCGGGCTTGCCTCCGGGCAGGGCTTCTCGGTGGCGATCTCGGCGGATGGGAACACGGCCGTCGTCGGCGGGCCCACCAGGCACGACCATCTGGAGGGCT
>CAVSQR010000103.1:0-28959 GCA_963729825.1 uncultured delta proteobacterium
TGAATTCTCCGGTCTTCCGGGGGGACACGGCTGAACTGGCCTTGGGTGACTATACCTTTTTCTTTGCCGTCATCCCCGCTGAGGGGATGGGAGAGGACGGGCAGAACGGGTTTACCTCGCAGCTGCGGGTGACCGTTACCGCGGCAGAGGCTGCCGCTCTTCCCGCGCCCCCTAAGCCGTTGACATGGCCAGGTTATTTCGTAACGGCTCCTTGTCAGGTTCGTGGCCAGTGAACCAGGGCGGGCCCTGAAACCCGTCCCGTGTAGCTGCCCGCTTGTTTATAATCCGCACCATATCCACCTATAACCAGGAGTTTAGGATGAAAAAAGCACTCGTAACACTCGGCCTCTGTCTGGCAGGTTTGCTGATGCCTGCCATGGTTGCCGTGCCAATCTGCCACGCCTATGGAAACGGCTCGGGAATTCCCAGCTGCTATGATGATCTTGCCGCCAAAAACACGGCCCCCGGCCCAGGCCCTGAATGCACTCCGCTCATCATAGACAAGGACAACGCGCTGAATTTTTTAAAGGAATTTTCCGTCAGAAAAATAAACAAGAAGTGGTATCTGTTTATTTCCCCGGATGAATTTGCAGGGGAAATGGACGCGGTGGCCAGATGGAAGACCCTCAGCCTGCTGGTCTCGGCGGTGACCAGTCAATTCGGCGAGGAGGCGGACTGCTTTATTGCCAGGGTTCCTGAGAAAAAGGAGGAAAAGGAGGCGCTGCTTGCGGGTGACTATCCGGGGGAACTTATTGCGGCGGCAGCCCGGCATGTTCCCCTGTCGCAGGAGGAGCAGAGCGGGAAGAAGTGGCCTGAGTACCACCATCACTGTCTCTATACGCTCACGGTTTATTAATGTCGTTTCTCCCATGCCCGGGGTTGATCGATGTAAGGGCGGTTCGCGAACCGCCCCGTGCCCCTGCGCCTGTTATGCCCCGCAGAGCGGCTTGATCATACTCTATGGTTTTTAAAACAAAAAGGGCCGCCGGCTTATGCCGACGGCCCTTTTTGTTTTGCGGCTTGGCAAGCGCCGGCAGGGTCGGTCCGCGAACCGACCCTGCCGCCATGAGCTATTTTTCCGGCTCAAGCGACTTGAAGCGGCCTTCCAGGAATTTCCAGCCCCGCTCCACGTCCTTCTGGGACAGAGCCATCAATTCATCCGCCATGGATGGGTTGGTGATCTTCAGCGCCCGGTAGCGGTTCTCGCCCAGGGCATACTCATCAAAGGGCATGGATGGCGCCTTGCTGTCGAGGTGCAGGGGGTTTTTCCCTTCTTCGTCCAGATCCGGATTGTAGCGGTACAGCGGCCAGTGGCCGCACTTGACCGCCTTGTTCTGCTGATCAAGGCCCTTGGCCATGTTGATGCCGTGGTTGATGCAGTGGGCATAGGCAATGATCAGGGACGGGCCGTCGTAGGCCTCGGCCTCGGCAATGGCCTTGACCACCTGTCCCGGATTGGCGCCCAGCGCTACCTTGGCCACATAGACGTTGCCGTAGGTGGAGAAGATCATGCCGATATCTTTTTTCGGCATTCTCTTGCCGCCGGCGGCAAACTGGGCGGTGGCGGCGCGCGGGGTGGATTTTGACATCTGGCCGCCGGTGTTGGAGTACACCTCGGTGTCAAGGATCAGGACGTTGACGTTCTCGCCGGAGGCCAGGACATGGTCCAGACCGCCGTAGCCGATATCGTAGGCCCAGCCGTCGCCGCCGAAGATCCACACGGATTTCTTGACCAGATAATCGGCCACATGGAAGAGCCGTTTGGCGATAATGTTGCCGCTTGCCGCCAGGACCTCTTTGAGCTTGGCAACCCGGTCGCGCTGGGCCTCGATCTCCGTCTGGTTCTTCTGGGAGGCATTGGTCAGGTCGTTTGCCATCTTTTTGGTGATGATCTTCTCGGCTGACTGCTTCCTCCAGCAGCTCCACCGCCTGGGTGACCAAGCTTGTTCACCGTCTGGCGCATACCGAGACCGAACTCGGCGTTGTCCTCAAACAGGGAGTTGGACCAGGCCGGCCCACGGCCGTCACTGCGCTTGCAGTAAGGGGTGGTGGGCAGGTTGCCGCCGTAGATGGAGGAGCAGCCGGTGGCATTGGCAACCAGCATCCGGTCGCCGAACATCTGGGTGACCAGTTTGATGTAGGGGGTCTCGCCGCAGCCGGCGCAGGCGCCGGAGAACTCGAACAGCGGCCGCATCAGCTGGCTGCCCTTGACGGTGGAGGGGTCGATCTCGGCGGAATCGATCTCGGGCAGGCTCAGGAAGTACTTGACGTTGGCGGCCTCGCGTGTGCGCAGTGTCCTCGGTGTTGGTGATCATGACCAGGGCCTTTTCTTGGCCGGGCAGACATCCACGCACAGGGTGCAGCCGCAGCAGTCCTCGGTGAAGACCTGGACGATGGCCTTGCGGCCCTTGAACTCCTTGCCCACGGCGTCGGCGGTCTTGAAGGTCTTGGGCGCCTTTTTCAGGTCCGCGGTCTTGACGATCTTCATGCGGATGGCGGCATGGGGGCAGACCAGGGAGCAGCGGCCGCACTGGATGCAGTTTTCCGGCAGCCACTCCGGCACGTGGACGGCGATGTTGCGTTTCTCGTACTGGGTGGTGGCGGTGGGCCAGGTGCCGTCGTCCGGCATCTGGGAAACCTTGATCTCGTCGCCCTTGCCCTGGATCATCTTGGCGGTGACTTCCTTGACAAAGTCCGGGGCGTCAGCCGGCACGGTGGGCGGCATGGCGTGGCCGCCGACGGTCTTCGGAATCTTGACCTCGACGATGTTGTTCACCGCCGCGTCAACGGCGTCGTAGTTCATCTTGACGACCTTTTCGCCCTTCTTGCCGTAGGTCTTCTTGATGGCGTCCTTGATGGCCTTGATGGCCTCTTCCTTGGTGAGGATGCCGGAGATGAGGAAGAAGGCGGTCTGCATGATCATGTTGATCCTGGCGCCCAGACCAAGGGCCTCGGCCAGGTTGATGGCGTCGATGATGTAGAATTTGGCCTTTTTGTCGATGAGCTGCTGCTGGACGGCGGCAGGCAGCTGTTTCCAGATCTCCTTCTGGTTGAAGGTGGTGGTCAGCAGGAAGGTGCCGCCTTCCTCCAGGTTGGCCAGCATGTCGTACTTGTCCAGGAAGGTGAAGTTGTGGCAGGCGATAAAGTTCGCCTTGTTGATCAGATAGGGCGCGACAATCGGGTTCTTGCCGAAGCGCAGATGGCTGGTGGTGATGGAGCCGGATTTCTTCGAGTCATAGACAAAGTAGCCCTGGGCGCTGTTGTCGGTTTCCGTGCCGATGATCTTGATGGTGTTCTTGTTGGCGCCCACCGTGCCGTCGGCACCCAGACCGTAGAACATGGCGCGGTAGACGTCTTTTCCTTCGATGTTGAAGGACTTGTCGTAGGCCAGGCTGGTGAAGGCCACGTCATCGTTGGGGCCGACGCAGAAATGGTTTTTCGGGGCCCAGGCCGCCATGTTGTCAAAAACCGCCTTGACCATGGCCGGGGTGAACTCGGCGGAACCGAGGCCGTAACGGCCGGAAAGAATCATCGGATGACTCTTCATGGAGGAGGTTTCAATGGCCTCGCCCACTGCGGCGCGAATATCGAGATAGAGAGGCTCGCCGGGGGCGCCCGGTTCCTTGGTGCGGTCAAGCACGGTGATGCGTTTGACCGTGGCCGGCATGGCATTGACCATGGCCTTGCAGTCAAAGGGGCGGTAAAGGCGGACGATGACCAGGCCGACCTTCTTGCCCTGGGCGGCCAGGTGGTCGATGGTGGCGGCCACGGTCTCGCAGCCGGAACCCATCATGACGACGATCTCCTCGGCATCAGGTGCGCCATGGTAGTCAAAGAGATGGTACTGGCGGCCGGTGAGGGCGGCGAATCTGTCCATGGTTTCCTGAACAATGGCCGGCGTGGCGTTGTAGTACTTGTTGACCGTTTCCCGGCCGGTGAAATAGACATCCGGGTTCTGGGCCGTACCGCGCATCATGGGCCGGTCCGGGGACAGACCGCGCAGGCGGTGGGCAACGACGAGATCCTCGTCAATCATGGCCCGCATGTCATCCATGGTAAGCTGCTCGATCTTCTGGATTTCATGGGAGGTGCGGAAACCGTCAAAGAAATGCATGAAGGGGATGCGTGATTTCAATGCCGCCTGGGTGGAGATCAGGGCCATGTCCTGGCATTCCTGCACGTTCTGGGAGCAGAGCATGCCCCAGCCGGTCTGGCGGGCGGCCATGACGTCGCCGTGGTCACCGAAGATGGAGAGACCCTGGCAGGCCAGGGACCGGGCCGTGATATGGAAAACGGTGGGGGTCAGCTCGCCGGCGATTTTGTACATGTTGGGGATCATCAGCAGCAGACCCTGGGAGGCGGTAAAGGTGGTGCACAGGGCGCCGGTGGTCAGTGAACCGTGCAGGGAGCCGGCAACGCCGCCTTCGGACTGCATCTGGGTGACAACCGGCACGCTGTCCCAGATGTTTTTCTGCCCGGCGGTGGCCTTGGAATCCGCCTCGGCCGCCATGGGGGAAGACGGGGTAATGGGATAGATGGTGATGATTTCGCTGGTGGCATAAGCGACATGGGTGCACGCCTGGTTGCCATCAATGGTGACCATTTTCCGTGACATAACTTCTCCTTACATATTGATAGGTTAGATAGAAGATGATAACAAATCGGGAGTGCCTTAACGGCACATGTATTGATAAAATTATACATTAGTAATCCATCTTACAAATTATTTCCACCCTTTCATCGGTAAAACGATATTTTTTTTTGCTTTTTGCCGTTCCGGCAGGCTGGCGGAAGATGGGCGCGATCACCTTTTTCGCGCCTGAAGAACTTGCGGCAATTTCTGGCAGATTTCAGCAGCAGGAAAGGGGTAGCGAGGGAAATTCCGCTGAATTTGTCCGTTATCTTTTCTTCTGTTTTTTTCCGGCAGAGTCCGGGAAATATTCGTTGGACGCCGTTATGCGACATTTTACCGCATTGACGGGGACAGGATATTATTTTTTAGCAGTAATGATAACCTGGTAAACTGTTGTATTTGCCCGGCTGATTTGCCTGGGAATTTTTGTCAGGTTCCCGCGGCCTGGCGTTTGATTCTGTCTGACATGTTGAAAAGGGGTCAAGTCCGTCCTGCAGGAGCAAAAAAACTTTTATGGGGGCACAGTTGAGCAATATTGTCAAAATCAGTAAACCCCGTCTGGGCGCAACGTTATCCCGCGAAGGCCTTTTTCTGCAGCTTGATAAGGCCAGGAAGCTTCCCCTGACGTTCATCACCGGTCCCGCCGGTTGCGGCAAGACGTCCCTTGTCGCAAGTTATCTGGAAGCACGGCAGCTTCCCTCTGTGTGGTACAAGGTGGATTGCGGTGATGACAATCTCAGCTCATTTTTCCACCACCTGAGCCGGGCCCTGGGGAATTTTGCCCAGGAAGCCGGCCGGATCATCGCGGAACTGGCGGACAGATCTGCCAGGGGTATTCAGAAATCCAGCCGACAATTTTTCAATAACCTGGCCGGTTGCATCAAGCCGCCGTTTGTGCTGGTTCTGGACGATTACCAGGAAATATCCCCGGATGCCCCGCTGCATCGGGCGCTGCTGGCCGGTTTGTCGCGAATACCCGAGGGGCTGGCGGTGATCATTATCAGCCGCAACGGTCCGCCCACCAATTTTTCCAGGTTGCGCGTCAACCGGCAGATGGCTCTGCTGGGCTGGGAGCAGTTGCGTCTGACCGAGAGCGAGTGCAGAAAGATCTGCCAATTGCACGGCTTCAGCACGGCGGATATGGAGCACTTCCCGGACGTCTTTGCCCAGATTGACGGCTGGGCTGCGGGTCTGCAGCTGGTAATGAACGGCTGCCTGGCAAATAACGATGTTACCTTGCGTTTTTATGTCTCCAGCCAGGAAGATATTTTCGAATATTTTGCCGGCGAGGTCTATGATGAACTGGCTGACGACATGAAAGATTTCCTCCTCAAGACCTCGTTTCTGAGCAGCATTCACCCCGACCAGGCCGCCCGGCTTACCGGTTTCCCGCACGTCAGCAGCCTGCTGTCATTTCTGTGCCGCTCCAACCGGTTTACCAAGAGGGTGGTGGAAAAGGATCAGCCGCTCTATCAATATCATCCGCTTTTCCGCCGCTTCCTGCAGGACCGGGCAAACATGGAGTTTTCCGCCCAGCAGAAAAAGGTTCTGCTGCAGAAGGTAGCCAGCCTGATGCTGGAAGCAGGCCAGGAGGATCAGGCCTCCTTCCTGCTCAGGCAGGCGTCTGACTGGGAAGGTCTCGCCTGGTTGATTCTGCAGAAGGCAAGATCGCTGATAGAGCAGGGGCGCTGCCAGGTGCTCGCTAAATGGCTGCAGGCCCTTCCCGGCCATATGATTGAAAATGATCCCCGCCTGCTTTACTGGATGGGCATGGCTGAAAAGGAAACGGATTCTCTGGCTGCCCGGCAATTTTTCCAGCAGGCCTTTGTTATTTTCCGCGATGCGGATGGGGGGCGGACAGATACCATGCTGGCCTGGGCAGGCATCATGGAATGCCTTTTGGCAAGTCTGGATGACATTGACGCTCTTGACCGTTATCTGGCAATACTTGAGGAAATTATGCCTGATCCGCATCGGCTTCCCCCCGGAGAAGCAGCCGACCGGGTGACGGCAGTGCATGTATGTGGCCCTGGTTATCCGTAATCATCTGCATGAGTGATTTCCCGGTCTGGCAGGAACGCGGGTTGCGCCTGGCGACGGCAACCAGCGATATGGCGGTCAGGACCCATATCCTGGTTCACACGGCAATTTACCAGCGTCTACACGGGAAAGTGCGATGAGGCGGAGGGAGTGCTTGATATGCTGCGGCAGGCTGCCTGTTCCATGCCGGCAGATCATGCCTCCCGGATCAAGATCATAGCCGCGGAGATATTTCTGGCCAACGCCCGCGGTGAATTCAATCAGGCGCTGAAACTGCTCAACGACGGACTGGCCTTGGCTGATCTCTCGGGTAAGCATGTCATGGATTTCAGGCTGCTGTGCGACGGGGCCAGGGCTGCTCTCTACAAAGATGACACAAAGTTTGCCGCAGAGCTGCTCACCCGCATGGCTGCCATTCCGCAGAGCAAATATCCCACCTGCCAGTTCTGTTATCATTTTCTGCATGCTGCTCTGGCCCTGCAGGAAGGGAAACTGGAAAATGCGGCATCGGCCGCCACTCTGGCCATGGAACTGGCGGATTCCTCCGTGATCTGCTATGCCAAAACAGCCTGTATCCTGCTCCGGGCCGCCATCGCCTGCGCCCATGACAACCGGGAATCGGCCTGGCAGCTTCTGCAGCAGGGAAAAGAAGCTGCGCGCAAGCTGATTATCGTCAGCTGGAATTAGAGGGAGGTCTGCTGGAGGCGTATTTTCATTTTATCGACAGTGATACACAGGCCGGACTCACTGCCCTGCGACAGGCCATGGCTCTGGGAAGCGGGCAGCATGGCCTGGTGCCGTTCATGCTGCAGCGGACGGTGCTGGCCGAACTCTGCGCCAAGGCCATTGTTGAGAATATCCAGACCGACTATGCCCAGAAAATTGTGCAGCGCTGCCGGCTGCAAATCCCTCAGTCTCCCCAGGAGGTGGAGGAATGGCCCTGGATGTTCCGGGTCTATACCCTGGGCCGTTTCGGCCTGGCAAAGTACGGCAAAAAGCTGCCCTATGCCTCCAAGAAAAAGACCAAGCCCCTGACTTTTCTCAAGGCTCTGCTCGCCTTCGGCGGCCGCAAGGTCAGCGAATTGAACATCATGGATGCCCTGTGGAGCGAAGCAGACGGCGAAAAGGCGCGGCGTTCCTTTGACACCACCCTGTTTCGGCTCCGCAGCCTGCTGGGCGCCCATGAAGCCATCCTGCTCCAGAAGGGCAAGGTGACCATTGACCCGAATTGCTGCTGGGTGGATGCCTGGGCCTTTGAGCGTCTGCTCAGCCGTGCCGAGGCACTCCTGAAAAAAAATGGCGATAATGCCGCCCAGGCAACCGTCCTGGCCCGCAAGGCATTCAGTCTTTACCATGGCCCCTTTCTGTCCCAGGATAATGACGAGCACTGGACAATTCCCATGCGCGAGCGGCTGCAGAGCAGGTTTGAGCGGGGCATTGAACTGTTTGGCAGGCTATATGGAGTCGAACGGGCAAGTGGCAGGAGGCCGCCAGGCTTTACCAGCAGGCCATGGAGAAAAGCCCGCTCTCCGAAGTTTTCTATCAGCGGCTCATGATCTGCCTGCAGAAGCAGAACCGCATAACCGAGGCGCTGAAGGTGTACACCAACTGCTGCCAGGTGCTGCGCGCCGTGCTCGATGCCGAACCCTCATCCGTGACCACCAAACTGCACCACTCCCTGCGGGCGGGCGTTGACAAGAGCCCGCCTTCGTCTCAGTCCCCGTCGTGAACCGGCTGAAGCGTCCTCCCCGCTGTCTCACTTATCTCACCTGTCTATTCCCTGTTACAATAGTAAGCAGGCTGTAAGTTTTCAGCAGCCTGAAAAGTCTATTGAGTAAGAACAAAATGGCGTGATTGACCGGTGTTTTATGTCAAAAATCGCTTTGGGACTGAAAATAAGTAAAAACAGTTGGTTATCTGTAGGCACTTGTCGGGATATTTTTCTGAGAAAAAGAATTTTCTGTAAGCCTGCCGTAAGATTGCATCTGTCATATTGTTCAAGGATAGGTCAGGCCAGCTTTTTTTGGGGGGGAGGGGCTGCACGGTGCCCGTAGGCAAAGGCCTGGGAATTTCAAAGCGGGGAAAGCGATCAGGTCTTGCCAGCGTACGGAGTGTTTTTCCATTGAGGAGCAAAAGAGTGTTTGGGTCGACAGGAACGAAAAAAAACAAAATCTTTAAGGAGGAAATGATGAAAAAGGTAAGTCTCGCAATGCTTGCTGCAACAATGGTTTTCGGATTCAGCCCGGCCGCCAAGGCTTCGCCGGTGCTCACTTTTGACATAGATTTTTATGGCGGGGATACGGCTCTGGCCAAAGGGACGCTGGATACGGGCACGACCATCGACTTGACGGTCGGCGACACGGTTAAGGTGGATCTGCTGTATTCCATTACCGAGGTGGGTCTATGGAAGGCGGGCTGGGATGTGCACTTTCCCGCGGATAATCTCACGGCCTCCAATCTGACTTTACCCGCGATTGGCGCCTGGACGGCCTATCCGGATGACCCCCAGGGCATAACACCCGGGCATGTGAAATTCCGCGGCCAGACTATGAACGAGTGGGCTTTTTCCGGTCTGGGGCCGGGCACGAACCTGTTGCTCGGCACCTTTGAGTTCACCGGCGCTCAGGCGAGCCTTATGAATGAAATATCTTTCCACGACTACAACCAGAATCCGGACAGGCCTGACTGGGCAAGCGGAATAACTTATGGTGGTTTGATTCTCGACGATCTGGTCGTCCCCACCAGGCTTGCATACATTAACAATTATGCTAACAATAATCCGGTGCCGGTCCCCGGTGCCGTGTGGCTGCTCGGTTCAGGGCTGGCAGGGCTGGTTGCCCTGCGGCGAAGGATGAAAAACTGAACGGGGGCTCGCTGATTTTTTCTCCTGTTGCCACGGGACGTCCGGCAGGGGGCCCGTGGCAACAGGTGGATGAGCAGTGCTGAAAAGGGGTTCAGCGCATCATGGCATGTCCACGGCACGGTCCGGCAGGGGCATGAACAAAGGGCATAGCTGCCGTGAGGGTCTTTCGTATTTGCTTACTGATGAGGTGCAGGGGAATACACTTGTCCTCCGCTATTCCGGAGAGTAAAAGAATCAGGAAGCTGTTGCCTGTTACACTCCCGGCATCGAGGCAGGCGCCTCTTCGCCGGCCTGCGCTTGGGAGCGGACAACTGGAAACCTCTGACATAAGTGAAGAGAATTTGCCCGACAGGTGAATAGATATTTACAAAGGGGGGAAAAATGACAGGAAGAAAGAAAGGGCTTTGGGGAATTCTAATTGCCGTCTTCTTATTGTTCCATGCGGCTGGGGTGCATGCTGAAGAAACAGTCATCTATGAGGAGGGCTTTGAAACGGGTTTTAACGGGTGGGCTCCTGACAATGGGGTGTGGGATGCTATGTCTTCATGACCCGCCGCAACCTTCATGGGGTGGCGGACTGTTTTATGTATCAACGGTTTGTGATGGGAATTATCCGGCGATAACTGACAGCCGGCTGATCAGCCCGGAGATTGATTTAAGGGGTGTGGAGGTCGTTGGCGACGAAGAGTTGCGCCTTCGTTTCAGGCACTGGTTTTCATACTATTATGGCGATGGCGGATACGTTGCAGATATCCGAGTACGACGAGGCGACGGGAAGCTGGTCGACGTTCACGAGTCATCAGTGACGCCATAGTCTATTCTTCAGCAGTTTGGTCACCAACAGAGCATCGACATTACCGCCTATGCGGGCAAAAAGGTAAGAATAGCCTTTTTGCATGCTACATACGACAATAGTGAGGTTGCTGCGGGCTGGTATGTTGATCATGTTGAGATCATCAAGAAAGAGCCTGAGTGGACCGGAGATTTCGAGGAAGGCTGGGGTGACTGGCATACGGACAATGGCGTCTGGGAGGTTGGCACCCCGACTTCCGGCCCGGCCTCCTGCTACAGCGGGACACAATGTGCCGGCACGGTACTGGGTGGAAATTATCCGTCTTACTGCGGACAGTCGGCTGATCAGCCCAACCATTGACCTTGTTGGCGAGTATGAGGTCATTGGCGGTGAAGAGTTGCGCCTTCGTTTCAGGCACTGGTTCTCATACTATTATGGCGATGCCGGATACGTGCAGATATCCGAGTACGATGAGGCGACGGAAAGCTGGTCGGCGTTCACGAGTCATCAGCGATGCCATAGTCTCTTCTTCAGCAGTTTGGTCGTACAACAGAGCATCGACATTACCGCCTATGCGGGCAAAAAGGTAAGAATAGCCTTTTTGCATTCTACGTACGACTATAATAGTGAGGTTGCTGCGGGCTGGTATGTTGATCATGTTGAGATCATCAAGAAAGAGCCTGAGTGGACTGGGGATTTTGAATGCGGCTGGGGTGACTGGTATACGGATAATGGCGTGTGGGAGGTTGGCACACCAACTTCCGGCCCAGCTCTCCTGCTACAGCGGGACACAATGTGCCGGCACGGTATTGGGTGGGAATTATCCGTCTTACGCGGACAGCCGGCTGATCAGCCCTTCATTTTATCTGCCTGCGGACGGGGTGCTTTCCTTCTCCTTCAGGCACTGGTTCTCATACTATTACGGCGATGCCGGATACGTGCAGATATCCGAGTACGATGAGGTCGACGGGAAGCTGGTCGACGTTCACGATCATCAGCGGTGCCATAGTCTCTTCTTCAGCGGTTTGGACACCAATGAGCATCGACATTACCGCCTATGCGGGCAAAAAGGTAAGAATAGCCTTTTTGCATTCTACATACGACTATAATAGTGGGGTTGCTGCGGGCTGGTACATCGACCATATCAGGATCACCGGATTTTCCCATTTATGCGAGTGCGATCTCAATCAGGACACCCAGTGCGACATGCCGGACTGGCTGGTGTTCGGCGGTGACTGGGGCAGAACTGATTGCAACGAGGTTGACGTACCGCCATGTGAATGCGACCTCAATCATGACGGCAGCTGCAATATGCTTGACTGGCTGCGCTTCGGTGAGAACTGGGGGCAGAGTGATTGTCTGATATGTGAGCAGTAGCAGGCGGCGATTGATCAGGTGGGAATGTCTTTTTCACCAAAGAGGCATGCAAGCCGCTTTCATGCTGGAAATGCCTTTTACGGAGCGGTGTTGTTTTTTGATGGCGTTGCAACTCCCCCGCAGATCGCCGTTTACAATGCCAACGGCACCCTTGATGCTTTCTCGGTGCAGCCGGCTGGGACTGTTATCATGGGCGGGGCCAACGGAGGCCTTTTTTTTGACGTGGCGCCGGGTACGCCTGTCTATGTTGCGCCGGACGGAACAGAGGTGGAGGTGCTGAGTTTTGTTATCAACTCGATGAGTTCAACCGCTGATGAAGTTTCTTACAAGCTTATCGGCCCGGACGGCATGACTGATACCACGGCACAGCTGATTCTCAAGGTGACAAGGCCTGATGTCTGCGAATGCGACCTCAACAACGACGGCAGTTGTAATATGGCGGACTGGTTGCTGTTCGGCCAGGACTGGGGGCGGACGAATTGCCCGGTTGATTAAATTGGGGGCTGTTTGTTGCAGAACGTTTTTTATTTTTTGGTTGTTCATGGGGTGGCGGCATGCAACTCAAATTTCTGCTGCAGGTTTGATGATCCTTGTAAAGCCAAACCTATCGTGAGGTGGGGACGGAAAGCCACGGGTTTTTTCTGTCTGCCTTGACATTTTTTTATTAAGCCAAAACAGCCGGGCTGCCGGGTCTGACTTCGTAAAGTCGGAAACACGGCGCAGCCCGGCTTTTTTTGTCCTGTGAAAGCAGCTGTCGAAAACTGCCGGTTGCATCACTGAAAAGATTTTGACAAGGAGGGACTATGAAACGATTATTCAATGCAATCCACAGGCAAGGACTGACCTGCAGAGCGGTTGCTCTGAGCTTATTCACCATGCTGTGGTGCTGCGGCCAATGCCGCACTGGCGGTGACCATCCCGGTGATGGTGGATTATGCCGACACCGGGAATTTTGGCGCACTATCTCCGGACGGCATCACCCATATCCCGGCAACATGCTTTTTTACCATCATCGATGACTCTGTGGACATGGTTTATATCGTCGACCGGGCAGGTATTGTCCAGGAGCAATTCACAGTCGGCCCGTATTCCAACTATGCCAGCGGCATCGCCTATATCCCCGAGGGGCCGTATGCCGGGCATTTCGCCATCATCGACGACTCCGCCCGTAAGGTTTTTATTGTTGCCTACTCGGGTGGCAGCCCGGTTCATGAATTTTCCACCGCAGCCTTTGGCTCCACCAATCCCCAGGGGATCACCTATGTTGCCTCCGGTACCTATGCCGGAAATCTCGCCGTGGTCGATCCTACTACAGATTTCGTCTATTTTGTTGATGTCGATGGCAACCTGCATGGGTCATTTGCCATTGGCCCCAGTGGCTGTACCAACCCCATGGGCGATTGCCTTTATTGCCGACTCGGAATACCTGGCCATTATTGACTACTCTCTGAACGATGTCTTTTCCTTCGATCAGGCCGGTAATCTGCAGGATCAATTTGACGTGGGTTTTGTTTCATCGCACTCCTACTACGGCATTGCCTATGATGCCTGTAATGACGAGTTGGCTGTTGTCAGCGACAGTGAGGATGAGGTTTTCTTTTTTGATATGAAAGGAACGGTGGTCAAGACAATTAATCTTTTTGATCTTGGCTGCACGAGCCCGATGGGCATCGCCTATGACCCGGTCCAAAACGTTTATGCCGTTGTCGATAATGCTGGGGGCAGAGGTGTTTTTCGTCGATCCTGAGTCGGAGGAGCTGGTCGGGCAATGTGACATATCCGCCTTTTCTCTCAGCGCCACGGGCATCACCTCTGGTCCCGACGCCGGGAACTTCAGCATTGTGGACGAGCGGTGTTGATAAAATATTTACAATTGACGCAAGCTGCAATCTGCTTGCACAGTTTGACATCGGGCACTTCGGGATCAACGCCACCTCTCCCACCGGTATTGCTTACATGGCGGGCAGCGGATATATGGCAGTAGCGAATATCGGGAGATGGCCATGATGGTGGACCTTTCCCGTCCCGGAAGAATGGTCGGTCAATTCAGCACAACTACTTTGGGCTTCTCTCATCCCAGCGGTATTTCTACCTATGCCGATCACCGTTATGCCTTTGTCTTAAACACCAGCTCCGGCGGATTGAGAATGACCTTGGTGTCCTGGGGAATGGAGTGGGTCAGCCAGACGTTGCCGCCCACCACGGAGCGGGCGCCGATCACCGTGTCGCCGCCGAGGATGGTGGAGCCGGCATAGACGGTGACGTCATCTTCCAGGGTGGGGTGGCGTTTGCCGGTGCGTTCCAGTTCCCCTGACTCGGTTCTTTTAAAGGAGAGGGCGCCCAGGGTGACTCCCTGGTAGATTTTCACCCGGTTGCCGATCACCGCTGTCTGGCCCACCACCACTCCCGTGCCGTGATCAATGAAAAAGGATTCGCCGATGCCGGCCCCCGGATGGATGTCGATACCGGTAATCCCGTGGGCGTATTCGGTCATCATGCGGGGCAGGATGGGAACGTTGAGCTGGTAGAGGATGTGGGCGATACGGTAAATGGTAATGGCCGTGATGCCGGGATAGCAGAAAATAACCTCATCGTAACTGGTGACCGCCGGATCGCCATCATAGGCGGCCCGCACATCGGTGGCCAGGATTTTTCTTAAATCCACCAGGGATTGGATAAAGGCAAAGGCCTTCTGCTTGCCCTGTTCATCGCACTGCTGGCAGGACCTGTGGTGGCGGATGCATTCATGGCGGATGCTGTAGGCGATTTCCAGGGAAAGAAGATCGTAAAGGGTGGAAACCGCCTGGCCTATCTTGTATTTGAGGCTGATCTGGTCAATGTCCTGGCAGTGGAAATAACCGGGGAACAGGATCTCCCGGCAGCGGTCAATGAGATCAATGGCCCGTTGCCGGGAGGGAAGGGGATCGGTGTTGATGTGTTCAAAACACTCATCGCACTGGCAGCTTTCGACCAGCTGATCCACCACCTCGGGAATTTTGGCGCGGCATTCGCTGGTAATGTTTCGTTCATCGGCGCAGATGCCTTCCTGGGGAAATTGCACGCCATATTTGATGTTCATATCTCTTCCTGATTGATTTTTCTTGGTTTTTTACTGGTTATCAGCAACAATAACAATTGATCTAACCAATGACAAGGAGCCGGCCCATGAAACAGCGATGTCTCGCCCGATTTTTCCTCTGTCCGTGTTTCCTGAGTTCTGTTTTCTGAAGCTGAATGAGCGGGGAATTGCAGTAACCGTGAACGTTCTTTCCTATAACCGTTGCCTTGAGACGAAAAATAACCGGATATTGCGGGGCGAGGTGCCGTCCGCCGAGGATATCCGCGCCATGGCTCAGGCGGATGCCATTATCCTGCCCCAGGGCTGCCGGGAAAGTCTCTATTTTGCCGCCCGGCGGGCCTGCCGGCACGTCTTTCCCAATTATGACGTTTTTTTCGCCTTTCCCGCTAAAACAGGGCAGGCCGCCCTGTTCCAGAAAATGGGCGTCCCTCATCCGCAGACCCTGGCATTCCAGTGCGTCAGTCACTATTCCGGCATATCGCTGCCCTTTTCCTACCCCTTTGTCTTCAAATTCGGCTGGGGTGGGGAGGGAAACAACGTTTTTCTCATCCGGTCCGCCGCTGAGCTGCATCAATGTCTGGTGCTGGCGGCCGGCTATGAACAGCAGGGCAAACGGGGTTTCCTTGTGCAGCAATACATTGCCACGGGCGGCCGCAGTTTGCGGGTGGTGGTGATCGGCAGGGATTTTTATCCCTACTGGCGCTGCGTTGCCGGCGGCGGGTTTTACACCAACCTGGCCAGGGGGGCATTCATCGATCATGAATCGTTTCCCCATCTGCAGCAACAGGCGGTGGCCGGGCTGCGGGATTTCTGTGGGGCAACAGGCATCAATCTGGCCGGATTTGATTTTCTTTTTGCGGATGGCGAGATCAGTCCGGCCCCGCTGTTTCTCGAGATCAATTTCTGTTTTCGCTGCCGGGGTCTGGGTGGGGTGGACATGTACCACCGCTATCTGGAGAGGGCCGTCAAGGCGTGGCTGGCGGAAGTCAATGAGGAAAAGCGCGGGCCATTAACCCTTGACATTGCTGCGGAAGATGCCATTCTATAAAAATAACGAACGGATTGTGAAACCGTTCTTTTCTCTCTTTTCCCGTGACGGTAATATGCCTTTAAGTATAAGCCTCAGATACGCCATTGCCGGCGGCCTGCTTGCCATTCTGATTCATGCCCTTTTTTTCGAGACGGGCTGGCATGGCGAGAATCCCTATCTCCATGGCCTGGATATCCTCAGCTGGTTTCTGGCCGCCTTTTTCATCGGCAGGATGAAGGAAGGATGGGACAGACGGACCAGGGAGCTGGAAATTGCCAATGCCGAGCTGCAGAAACAGATGGAGGAACGGCAGAGGGCGGAACAGGCCATGCGGGAACGGGAAGAGCTGTTCAGTGATCTTTTTGACAACTCCCGGGATATGATCCAGAGTATCGCCCCTGATGGCAGGACCATCTACGCGAACCGCGCCTGGCGGGAAAATCTGGGCTTTGCCAAAAAAGAGGTCCCCGGCTTTCCCATGTTTGAGGTTATCCATCCTGACTGTCATGCCCACTGCCTGGAGAGTTTCGAGGCGCTGCTGTCCGGCAAGGAGGTGGATAAGATCGAAACCGAGTTTGTTGCCAGAGACGGCCGGAAAATACTGGTTGAGGGTAAATGCAATTGCAAGTTCGTGGACGGCAAGCCGGTTGCCATCCGCGGCATCTTTCGCGATATCACTGAACGCCGTAAACTGGAAATTGAACTGCAGAAGGCCCAGAAGCTTGAGGCCATCGGCATTCTGGCCGGCGGCATTGCCCATGATTTCAATAACATATTAACCGGGCTGCTGGCAGTCATCACCCTGGTTAAAAGTGCTTTGCCACCGGAAAACGAGCAGGTTGCGATTCTGGAGGAAGCCAGGCAGACCTGTCTGCAGGGCAAGGAATTGACCGGCAAGTTCATCACCTTTGCCGAAGGGGGCTCCCCGCTTAAAAAATGTGTCAACATCAAGGAGCTGCTGAAACAATCCGTGGAAACCGCCTTGCGGGGTTCAGGCCTTGAATGCGAGTTTGCTCTTAGCGACGATATTTACGATGTGCTTATTGATGCAGGGCAGATGCAGCAGGTCATTAACAATGTGGTGATGAATGCCAGGGAGGCCATGGTGAACGGAGGGAGTGGTGCGGGTCCGGGCGGAAAATCAGCAGATCGCCGCCCAGAACGGCCTTGATATTGCCCCTGGCGCCTATCTGCGCATCTCCATCACCGACCAGGGGGTGGGCATTCCCCAGGAAAATCTGGCCAAAATCTTTGACCCTTATTTCACCACCAAAAGGATGGCAAGCCAGCGGGGAACGGGTTTCGGCCTGGCGATCTGCTACTCCATCATGAGAAAACATGACGGCACCATTACCGTGGAATCAGAAAACGGTAAATGGGGCCACTTTTCACATCTATCTGCCCGTCTGCCCGTAATGTCTAGCGGGGGCTGGTCTGACCCTCGTATATCCCGGTAATGAACTCCCGCACTGCGGTTGGTGTCAAAATGATGCCCGCGAGTTGCCGGCCCTGGGCCGTGAGGGTCGGAATGATCCTCACCCCCTTGCGCAGGCTTTCCAACGGCCGGGTGGTCACCTCGACTTTTTCCACCGTCAGGTCCGGGTACTCCTGCTGCAGTCTTTTCAGCACACGTCCCACCAGCAGGCAGCGGGGGCAGAGCACCGAATGGTAGAAGGTGATTTTCATGTCAGTATTTTTTCCCTTGCCTTACTTCCCTGTTCCGTTATTCTTCCTCTCCTCACTCCTCACTCCTCACTCCTCACTCCTCACTCCTCACTCCTCACTCCTCACTCCTCACAGGGCAGGCACAAGGCCAGCCCCTACTCCCAGGGCGGTTCGCGAACCGCCCCTACTTCTCACTTCTCCAGCAGGCTCTGGATATAATATTTTTCCGGCTGTTCCGGGATGTACATTTCCAGGTTATGGTTCCAGCGGCTGACGAAATGTTTGGTCAGCAGCAGGCGCATGGCGTTTTTCAACTGCACCAGGGTGGTATAATGGTGGAGAAAATATTCGCCGTAATTGTTGACCGTAATAATGGCCGATTTCAGGGTCGGCGAGCCCTTTACCTGCTCATTTTCAAAATTGACGATGACCAGGGCCATGGTGACCTTTTCCTGGCTGAGCAGTTCCCCGGCCGTAATCTGGGAAAAATTGAACAGGGGAAAGGTCTTGAGGATCATGTCGGCCAGATGCTGCAGGTCGGACAGGTTGACGGACAGAAAGTTCTTGGTCAGGTGAATGTTTGTCTTCTGCTGCAGGATGCCGTTGATCACCAGCCAGATCACCAGAAAAATCGGATCGGTTTCCCGTTTGATCAGGGCCTGCGGGTTATTCCTGATCGATTCCACGTCATGGATTCCCTGGAAAACATAGTAATAAACCGCCCCCTCGTACCGGCTGACGTGAAAAGTGAGGTCGGACTGATGGATGGACTGGCGGGAAAGGGTATGCAGGTAGGGAATCTTATCCGGTTTGACATCGTAGAAACTGAAGAGCTTTTTACCCAGGATGGAAAGGTCCCGGTCGCTGATGGTCCGGCCTGTTTCGTCCTGGAATGATTTGCGCAGCCAGCGCAACCGGTTGTAAGTGTCAAGCAGGTAGGCGTGCACCCGGGAGCCGAGAGCCAGCAGATCCTTATAGTTCCAGTGCTGCAGCTTGATCAGCTGCTCATAATCGGGCGGCAGCAGATCCCATTTTTCCATCAGGGCCAGGGTGGTTTGCAGATGTTGGTCATCCTTTTCCGACTTGGTGCCCTCCAGGGTCTTGAAAAAGAGACATTCCCTGATGAGGTCATCCTCGTCCTTGATTTTATTCTGCTGGTAGAATGCCACCAGTTCCTTGGCCAGCAGCAGGTAAGGGTCAATGTGGTTGAGGGGAAGCTTGATCTCATTTTCCGGCAGCCGTTCGGGAAATGTCACCAGACATTGTATCTTGGTGGAAAAGAGCGGCAGAATGTTGGTCCGGTGCTTGAGCAGGAGCTCCAGATAGGCGAATTTGATGACTGACTTGAAAGGACTGTCAAGGGCCTTGTTGAGCTGCCAGAGGCAGGCCCCGAATATTTCCGCCTTGGGGATATCGGACAGGTAGCCCAGGTCAACAAAATTATCCAGGTTAAGTTCCCGTTTTTTTACGAGCTGCTCCACATAGTCACGATAGCCTTGTTCGGTCAGTCCGGGCGGAATCAGCCACCAGAGCAGCATTTTGCCGGCAACGAGGATATGGGTGCGGAACAGTTCGTCCTTGAGCAGGAGTTTCAGGGCCGAACCGGCGGATTCCTCTTCGGCGGCGGATGAAAATTTGTTTTCCCTGGTCTGGTCGATATCCATCAAAAAGAAATAAACCTCAACCCCGTTTTCCAAGGCCCATTTCTCGATTTTCTTGCATTTTTCCTCAAGCAGGGCGATCCCTCTATCGCCGGTTTCTTCACGGCGGATGCTCACCCAGAAATCACAATCCGATTTTTCCGACTGGGCGATGGTGCCGATACTGCCGATGGTTTTGAGCGAATGGATACAGGGATTGCGCGGGTAAGGGGAGGCGGTTTTATAGTTTCTCGCGGTGGAATCCGGGAAATAGCGGCGGAACAGCTCACTGTCGACGATTTCGTCCGGCAGGAAGCGGTAGATGCCGAACGGGCATTCCGGATCGTCCACATAGCCCGGCAGATCGGGATAATTGCAGTGCAGAAGGTAGGGGATTATCTTAAAGAGCAGGGTGGCCCTGACCGGCTGAAAGTTGATGGCCTTTATTTTGCGGCTTTTATTGTAGGTCTGATATCTGAGAATTTTTTCACGCATGGATATGATGGCAGCCTGTTGATTAACCGGTTACCCTTTGGCAGATAGCGCAGGCCATTTTCGACGGCTAAAACGGTTCTCGCCACATCATGCACCCTGATGATGGACGCCCCGTTACAGGCGCAGAGGGCGGAGATAACCGCGGTTGCCTCATCGCGGCCGGCGGGATCGTCGATTGCCAGGATTGTGCCGATGAACGATTTGCGGGAATGGCCGATCAGTACGGGGCAGCCCAGTGTGGTGAATTGTCTGAGTTCCCGCAGGATGGTCAGGTTGTGGCTCACTGTCTTGCCGAAGCCGATGCCCGGATCAATGATGATTCTGTCGCGGGCGACCCCGTGGTTTTCCGCCCATTGGATGCGCTCAGCCAGGGCATCGCAGATCTCGGCAACCACATCATTGTAGGTGGGATTGATCTGCATACTGCGCGGGGTTCCCTGCATGTGCATGATGATGACCGGCACCTGATGTTCCGCGGCCACGGCAACCATGGCTGGATCGTGGCGGAGGGCGCTGATGTCATTAATGATGTCGGCCCCTGCCTCAATGGCGCGCCTGGCTACTTCCGCCTTGGTCGTGTCGATGGAGATGGGGATCAGGTGGCGGCTTCTGATGGCGCGGATTGCCGGAATGACCCGGTCGAGTTCTTCCTGCAGGGTGACTTGGGGGGCAAAGGGCCGGGTGGACTCTCCGCCGATATCGATGATATCCGCTCCACTGTCCACCATGTGATCGACCAGGGCCAGCAGGGTGTTTTCATCGCTTACCTTGCCGCCGTCAGAAAACGAGTCCGGGGTGATGTTGACAATGCCCATGACCTGGACTTTGTCAATGAAGTTCAAAACACGATCCCGGGCGAGTATTTTCATCAACTAATCTGCGGTTGCCGTTACTGGAGGCGGTCAAACCTCTGCCTGGCCGGTGGACTGTACCGGCGCAGGGGGCGGGGGGACTTGCGGCTCCGGCTTTGGCTGTTGCGGGGTTTGCTCTTTTGCGGCACTCGCCTCCGGCTCAGTGGGCTGGGTTTTCACTGCGGGTTTCGGCTCCAGGCCCTGGCCGCTTATCAGCTTTTCAATATCATCCAGGGTCAGGGTTTCCCGGTCAAGCAGGGCATTGGCAATGGCCTTCAGCGATTCGATATTATCCCGGAGCAGTTTGATGGCCTTTTCATTGGCCTCCAGGATAAGTCTTTTCACCGCCCCATCAATCTTGATCGCGGTTTCCTCGCTGAAATCGCGGTGCTGGGCGATTTCCCGGCCCAGGAATATCTGCTCTTCCTTCTTGCCGAAAGTCAAGGGACCCAGTTCTTCACTCATGCCCCATTCGCAGACCATCTTGCGGGCCATGGTGGTTGCCCGTTCAATGTCATTGCCGGAGCCGGTGGTGATTTCACCGAAGATCAGCTCTTCCGCCACCCTGCCGCCAAGCAGAATGCAGAGATTGTTCAGCAGGTATGATTTGGCGTGGGTATACTGCTCCACCGTGGGCAGCTGCTGGGTCAGGCCCAGAGCCCGTCCCCGCGGGATGATGGTGACCTTGTGCAGGGGATCGGTGCCCGGCAGCAGTTTAGCGATCAGGGCGTGGCCCGCCTCATGGAAGGCGGTGATCTTCTTTTCCTTGTCCGTGATGATCATGCTGCGCCGTTCCGCGCCCATCATCACCTTGTCCTTGGCCCGTTCCAGATGATCCATGTTGACCTTCTCTTCATTAAAACGGGCGGCAAGCAGGGCGGCCTCGTTGACCAGGTTTTCCAGATCGGCGCCGGAAAAACCCGGAGTGCCGCGGGCAATGACCTTCCAATCGACATCCGGGGCCACCGGCACCTTTTTACCATGGACGATCAGAATTTTTTCCCGGCCGCCCACATCGGGGATGGGGACCACCACCTGCCGGTCAAAGCGTCCTGCCCGGAGCAGAGCCGGATCAAGCACATCGGGGCGGTTGGTTGCTGAAATGATAATGACTCCTTCGTTTGATTCAAAGCCATCCATTTCCACCAGCAGCTGATTGAGGGTCTGCTCCCTTTCGTCGTGTCCGCCCCCGAGGCCTGCCCCGCGGTGGCGGCCCACCGCGTCGATCTCATCAATAAAGATGATGCAGGGGGCGTTTTTCTTGCCCTGGGTAAAGAGATCCCTTACCCTGGAGGCGCCGACACCGACAAACATTTCCACAAAATCCGAACCGCTGATAGAGAAGAAGGGTACATCCGCTTCGCCGGCAATGGCCTTGGCGAGCAGGGTTTTGCCGGTGCCCGGAGGACCTGCCAGCAGCACGCCCTTGGGAATACGGCCGCCCAGGCGGGTAAATTTTTTGGGTTCGCGGAGAAATTCGATAATTTCGGAGAGTTCTTCCTTGGCCTCATCGATGCCGGCCACATCCTTGAAGGTTACCTTGGCGGTACCGCTTTCCAGCATCCGGTGTTTGCTGCGGCCGAAGCTCATGGCCTTGCCGCCGCCCATCTGCATCTGACGCATGAAAAAGATCCAGACGCCGATGAGAAGAAGCATGGGAAACCAGGAAACGAGAATGGTGATATACCATGGGGTCTCCTCTTTCGCTTTCACCGTGATATTAACGCCGGCCTTTCTGAGCTGCGGAATGAGTTCCGTATCCGCGGCCGGGGTAATGACCCGGAAATTCTTTCCACCGCTGATGCCGGATATTTCATCACCCTGGATGGTAACCTGAGTAATACCGTTAGAGGAGACGGCGGACATGAAGTCGCTGTAACTCATCTCTACCACTCCGGTCTGGGGATGATTGAACATATTGAAAAGCAGGATCATGGTCAAGCCGATCACCAGCCACATGGATAAATTTTTGTAAAAATTATTCAAGAAAGAACCCCGTAAAGAAAATTTAAAAAGTGTTGATCTCTTTTTTGACTGTCTCGTAAAAAAAACTCTCGACAGCCGTACAGTGCAAGATAAGTGCTTGATTTATCGTCACGGAAATTCGGTGCCGGGATTTTATATGAAGTCATCTTTTTTCGGTTAAGTTTAAACAATAACAGCCTCGCCAGATGGGTTGTATTCAGAAAGGCAAGGTTAACATTAAGTACTTGATGTTGTAAAGTCCAGCCGTAATAGTGGAAAACCGTCACAATAGCGTATAAAAACTTCACGATTGGCTTAGGGCGCCAAAGTACTCCTGGACCGATTTGACCTCCATGGATTGCTGCTTGAGGGTGGCAATGGCCATGGCCATGAATTCGGCACCGGCAGTTGTCGTGGTGTAGGGCAGGTGGTAGTTCAGCGCCGCCCGGCGGATGGTGTACGAATCCTCAGTGGTCCTTGTCCCTCTGGAGGTGTTGACGATCCACTGGATTTCCTGGTCCTGAATCTTATCCAGAATGTGGGGCCGTCCCTCGGAAACCTTGTTGATTCTGGTGCAGGGGACTCCATTGCTGCTCAGGAAGGCCGCGGTACCCCGGGTGCCCATGATATTGAAGCCGAGCTTGTGCAGTTTTTCGGCAACAGGCAGGATAACGGCCTTGTCTTCCCCTCTCATGCTGAAGAGCACGGTGCCCTCAAGGGGAATGGGCTGTCCCGCGGCAAACTGTGATTTGGCAAAGGCCAGTCCCAGTGATTCATCTATGCCCATCACCTCGCCGGTGGATTTCATCTCCGGCCCCAGCAGGGTGTCAACGTTGTCAAAACGGTCAAAGGGGAAGACCGCCTCTTTCACCGCATAATGGGGAATTGCCACCTCTTTGGTCAGCCCGAGTTCCGGCAGTTTCATGCCCAGCATGACCTTGGTGGCCAGTTTGGCCAGAGGAACGCCGGTGGCCTTGCTGACAAAAGGAATGGTGCGGGAGGCCCGGGGGTTGACCTCCAGTACGTAGAGGATATTGTCCTTCACCGCATACTGGATGTTCATCAGGCCGATAACCTTCAGTTCCGTGGCCATGGCCTTGGTCGCCTCATGGATCTGTTCGATGAGACCGGGCGACAGGCTGTGGGGGGGCAGCACGCAGGCCGAATCGCCGGAATGAATACCCGCTTCTTCGATGTGCTGCATGATGCCGCCGATGATGGTGTTTTCCCCATCCGAAATGGCGTCCACATCAATCTCGATGGCCTCTTTCAGAAATTTATCTATCAGAATAGGATGCTCGGAGGAGACATCAAAGGCTGTGGCCATATACTGCTTCAGATTTTTTTCATTATAGACGATGCGCATGGCCCTGCCCCCCAGTACGTAAGAGGGCCTGACCACCACCGGGTAGCCGATTTCCTGGGCAATCCGCAGGGCGTTCTCGGTGGTGCGCGCCGTGCCGTTGGCCGGCTGGATCAGGTTGAGTTTCTGCAGGAACTTCTGAAAGCGCTCCCGGTCTTCAGCCCGGTCAATGGAGTCGGGCGAGGTGCCGATGATGGGGACATTCTTCCTGGCCAGCGGCACGGCAAGATTGAGCGGCGTCTGCCCGCCGAACTGGACGATAACCCCATCAGGTTTTTCGTTTTCAATAATGTTTAGGACATCTTCACAGGTCAAAGGTTCAAAGTAAAGTTTGTCCGAGGTGTCGTAGTCGGTGCTCACCGTTTCCGGATTGGAGTTCACCATGATACTCTCAATGCCCATCTCTTTCAGGGCAAAAGAGGCGTGGACGCAGCAGTAGTCAAACTCAATGCCCTGGCCGATCCGGTTGGGGCCGCCGCCCAGAATCATGATCTTGCGTCTGTCCGTCTTGCGGGACTCATCCTCCACCTCGTAGGTTGAGTAATAGTAGGGGGTATAGGCCTCGAATTCAGCGGCACAGGTATCAACCAGTTTGTAGACCGGTTTCTGTCCCAGCTTCTCCCGCAGTTCCCTGATGTCATCCTGGCTGGTGCCGGTGAGATAGGCAATCTGCGGATCAGAGAAGCCGAACTGTTTAATCTTGCGCAGGAAATCCCGGTCAAGCCCGGAAAAGCCAACCTTCTTTATTTCCCCTTCCAGGTCGGAGATCTGCTGCAGGTTGACCAGAAACCAGGGATCAATGGCCGTCAGCTCATAGAGGCGTTCAATGGTCATGCCCCTCTGCAGCCCTTCATAGAGGGCGAAAATCCTTTTTGAATTGGGAATCTTCAGCTTCAGTTCCAGGTCACGCTGGTCCATGGCGGAGAAATTGAACTTTGGGTCGGCGCCAAAACCGGAACAGCCGATCTCCAGGGACCGTAAACCTTTCTGAAAGGCTTCCTTGAAGGTTCTGCCGATGGCCATGGTTTCGCCCACCGACTTCATGGCCGTGGTCAGGATGTCCGTTGCTTCCGGGAATTTCTCAAAGGTCCAGCGGGGGATTTTTACCACACAGTAATCAATGGTCGGCTCAAAGGCGGCATAGGTCTCCTTGGTGATATCGTTGGGAATCTCATCCAGGGTGTAGCCCACGGCAAGCTTTGCCGCAATCTTGGCGATGGGAAAGCCGGTGGCCTTGGAGGCCAGGGCTGAGCTGCGGGAGACCCTGGGGTTCATTTCAATAACCATCAGCTCGCCATCCTCGGGATTGACGGCAAACTGGACATTGGAGCCGCCGGTTTCCACCCCGATTTCCCGCATGATGGCCATGGCCGCGTCCCGCATCAGCTGATATTCCCGGTCTGACAGGGTCTGCGCCGGGGCGACGGTGATGGAGTCTCCGGTATGGACCCCCATGGCATCCATGTTCTCAATGGAACAGATGATGACCACATTGTCATTTTTGTCGCGCATGACCTCAAGCTCGTATTCCTTCCAGCCCAGCAGACTCCGTTCGAGCATGACTTCGGTGTTGAGGCTCAGGTCAAGCCCTACCTTGCACAGTGATTCAAGCTCCTGACTGTTGTAGGCCACTCCTCCGCCGGTACCCCCGAGGGTGAAACTGGGGCGGACAATGACGGGAAAGCCGATCTGTTCAGCCGCAGCCCGGGCCTCGGCGATGGAATGGACAATGGCGCTTTCCGGTACTTTCAGGCCGATCCGGTACATGGCCTCCCGGAAGGAATCGCGGCCTTCCGCCTTTTTAATGACGTCAATATCGGCGCCCAGCAGCTCGACACCATATTTGTCAAGTATGCCGGTTGCCGCCACCTTGATCGCCGTGTTCAGGCCGGTTTGCCCACCCAGGGTCGGCAGCAGGGCATCGGGCCGTTCCTTTTCGATGATTTTGCACACCATTTCCGTGGTGATCGGTTCAATATAGGTCCGGTCGGCTATTTCCGGATCGGTCATGATGGTGGCGGGATTGGAGTTGATGAGAACAACCTCGTAGCCTTCCTCTTTCAGGGCCTTCACCGCCTGGGTGCCGGAGTAGTCAAACTCGCAGGCCTGGCTGATGATGATAGGGCCGGAGCCGATGATGAGAATCTTTTTTATATCAGTTCGTTTAGGCATAATTAAGTATGTCATGGATAGCTGTTAGCTCGTAGCGGTCAGCTCGTAGCAATAATTTATATTGTGAGTAAATATCTTGCGTTAATTCTTGGTAACGATCCCCGCGCTTTCCATGCGTCTTTTATCGTTGCCGGATTCCCTGACCCTAGTACTTTTATCAGCTATCAGCTTATCAGCTCATCAGCTATCAGCTTATCAGCTATTTCATGGCCTCGATGAACCGGTCAAAAAGGTAGATGGAATCATGGGGGCCCGGGGCATTTTCCGGATGATACTGCACCGAGAAGGCTGAAAACCTCTTGTGACGCATGCCCTCAAGGCTTGAATCGTTTAAATTGATATGCGTCAGCTCCACCTCGTCTTTGTCAAGGCTTTGCAGGTCAACGGAAAAACCGTGATTCTGCGAGGTTATTTCAATCTTGCCGGTCAGCAGGTCCTTGACCGGCTGGTTTACCCCGCGGTGGCCGAACTTCAATTTGTAGGTTGTGCCGCCAAATGCCAGACCAAGGATCTGGTGGCCCAGGCAGATGCCGAATATCGGTTTCTTGCCGAGCAGCTCGCGAACCGTGTCAACCACATCCCAGTAATGCGGCAGGATCGCCCGGACCGTTGGACAGAAAAATTCCGTCAGGGTTCCATGGCCAGAATGTCCTCGGCGGTGGCGGAAGCCGGCATAACCTGCACGGAGCAATCCCTTTCGGTTAATAATCTCAGCTGGTTGTACTTGAGGCCATAATCAAGGGCAACAACCTTGTAGGAGCCCGGGGCCGCGGTGGAGAAATTGGTGCCGGGCACCGGTCGGTTATCCTGCCAGCCATAGGGTTCGCTGCAGGTTACCTCCCGCACCAGGTCACGACCAATAAGGCCGGGGGAATTCTTGGCCTTGGCAACAAGCGACGCTGGATCAAGATCCTCGGTGGACACCACCGCCTTCATGGCGCCGCCGACCCGGATATGGCGGGTAAGAGCCCTGGTGTCAATGCCCTGGATGCCCAGTACATTATATTTTTTGAGGAAATCGGCCAGGGTGCCGGTGGATCTGAAGTTGCTCGGCCTGGCATGGTATTCCTTGATGAGAAAGGCCTCGACGTGAATCCTGCTTGATTCCATATCCTCCTGGTTCACCCCGTAGTTGCCGATAAGGGGGTAGGTCATGGTGACGATCTGTCCCTTGTAGGAAGGATCGGTCAGAACTTCCTGGTACCCGCTCATTCCGGTATTAAAGACAATCTCGCCGGAGGTCTCCCCTGGTCCGGTAAAGGATTCCCCCTCAAATATGGTGCCGTCTTCAAGGGCAATAAGGGCTTTCATGCTTGTATCCTCACTTATGGTCAATCTCCTGCACGGTACAGTGCCTGTCCGGCGGGAGAGATGAAGTTGATTGGTTGCATTTACTGTTGCTGTAAAATGGTGCGGATCAGTTCCGCTTGCCGGCGGGCGGATCCTTGCTGGGCCAGGGCAATGGCCCGGGCCTTGTCACATATTTCACGATATTGCCCGGGGGATTGCAGCAAGGCAAATACAGACCGGGTAAAATCCTCAGGCTGGCGGATCGGCAGTCCCGCCCCCTGTGCTTCAAGGATTTCCGCTGCATCGGCAAAATCCTTCATATAAGGGCCGTAATAAACCGGTTTCCCCCAGATGGCCGCCTCCATGATATTGTGACCGCCCTTGGGAACCAGACTTCCGCCGCAATAAATAAAAGTGCCGATGGCATAAAGGGCGGCAAGCTCTCCCATGGTATCCACCAGAATCATATTGTGCAGGCGTTTGCCAAAACTCATCTGGCTGAATTTTTCATAGGCCAGATTATGAGAGGCCAGAAGTTTTTCTATTTCCCCAAGCCGGTTCAGGTGGCGGGGAGCGATGATGAAAATTGCCTCGGCAATACTTTCCCGCAGTCTGAAAAAAGAATCAATAAAGAGTTTTTCTTCTCCGGTGTGGGTGCTGCCGAAAATGAACACCTGCTGGTTTTTGTTGATTCCAAGCCTTTTCCGGTAAGCATCCGTCCGATCCTGAGAGGGGTGTGTCTGCAAATCGTATTTTACATTGCCGGAAACAATCATTTTCGCCGGATCGGCGCCAAGCTCCAGAAAGCGTTTTCTGTCGCTTTCGCTGATAACGGCAATGGCGGCAAATGATTTGATCAGGGGACGGATTAATTCCGGTATTTTTTTATACCTCGCCAGTGACCGTTCGGAAAGTCGTCCGTTCAGTAACAGCAGTCTGACGCCCGAGCGATAGGCCGCGGTGAGAAAATTGGGCCATAATTCCGTTTCCAGGCATATATAACATGTTGGCTGCAGTTTTGACAGGGAACGTTTGACGACCCGGTTTACATCAAGCGGGGCATAAATACATGACAGAGAGCCACCCAACTGCTCTTTGGCTACCTGTTGGCCATGTCGTGTTACAGTGGAAAGAAAAAAGGCAGCATCGGGTAAAAAATTGCGTAATTCAGGAAGTAAGGCCTGGGCCGCCCGTACTTCACCTACGGAAGCTGCGTGGAGCCAGATGCGCTGTCGCGAGGTGTTGCCAGGAGGCACGTCTTCATAAAAGCCAAGCCGTTCACGAATACTGTCTTGATGATTCCCGGTAAACCAACTGTATAGAAAAAAGGGTGGAAAGCCGATGGCAAAAAAAATATCAGTCAATAATCTGTAGGATCCGTATTGCAATGGGGCTGCCATCCCTTCATTTAAAAACACTCTCATTTAAGCAAAAAATCATAACATTAAAACTGGTATTTTGGTCTGCGTCAATAAAAAATGGTAATTTTGTGCAAAGTCAACAGGTCGGGCTGTTGCGGGTCATTTATATTGATGTGCAGCGGGGAGTGCGCCATGCGGCAGATCCGCCTGGAAATATTTGGGCGGATGCAGGAAAATGAGGCACGGGCAAAGGGAAGTATGCCGGTAATCTTGATTCATGATGCTGGGCTGTGATTATATTATAATGAAAGGCCGGGGAAGGCAGCCCCCCGGTGGAGTGGT
>CAVSQR010000104.1:0-6779 GCA_963729825.1 uncultured delta proteobacterium
CTTTAACCAGTCGGGCCGCCACCTCTACCGGGAAATCCCGGTCAAGCAGGCGGTGGCCGATTTGCGCGGCCTGCAGCAAGAATTCGGGGTGAAAAATTTCTATTTTTCCTGCGATGTGCTGGCCCCGGCCTATGCCATCGACCTGGCCCGCGGCATCATTGAGGCCGGGCTTGATATCCGCTGGTCCACCGACCTGCGTATCGAGGCCGCTTATACCCCGGAGAACTGCCGCCTGCTCCAGCAGGCCGGGCTCCGCACCGTGGCCTTCGGCATCGAAAGCGGCGCGGACCGGATCCTGGGGCTGATGAACAAGGGCATCAGTACCGAGCTGATCCGCCGTATCAACCGCAATTTCCACCAGGCGGGCATCGCCACCAGCTGGATGACCTTTCTCCAGCATCCCGGCGAAACCTGGCCGGAGGCGACGGAAACCATTGCGCTTATCGACCAGGAAAGCCCCATGATCGATCAGTTCATTGTCGGCGACTTCAATCTCACCCCGGGTTCACTCATTGCCTGCCGGCCGGAGCAGTATGGCATTGGCTTGATCTATCATACCGCGGGCGATGTCTTCAAACTTTTCCCCCAGTACCGCATGGCCGAAAGCGAAGGCGACGAGGATGCCGAGGATGCGCTCAATGACAGCATCGCCGCCCTTTCCCGGCGCTATCACCTGGACCATTACCCCTGGGCCGGGGCCATCTCCACCCACCACTCCTTTCTCTACCTGCTGCGCTATGGCCAGAGGACTTTTGCCCAGGGGTGGCCCGGGGCAAATAATCCTGGGAAAAGACCGAAAAATGCCCTCCGTCCGAAATTCTCCCTGGCCGAGGCCCGCCGGCATGAGGAGTCCTTCATGCAACGCTATCTGGCGAGGGCCCTGCAGCCCGGCCAAGACGGCGGCCCGGCGGCATTGAGTTTTAAGCACTTTCAGCGGGAGTTGGGAAAGAGGTAAAGCCCCGCCCGCCAAATTCACTGTACAGCCTCGCCTCGGCAGAGGACCGCAAGTACATCAGGTTGGCGCGTGGTGTTAATGAGGGTTGGCTGCATGGTTTTCCGCCCGTATCCATCACTTGCCTTCCGCGAAGAGGGGCATGACGCCCGCCAGTGTCTGCAGGGGTACGGCATCCACCCGTTCCGCAATGGGGAAGCGCTTGGCGCCGGGATAGAGCACGATCACCCGTTTTAGTCCCAGATCGGCAAGAGCGGTCCGGATGGAAGGGGTCAGGCGGGGCGTGTCGGTGCGTTTACACTCAACGCCGAACAGGGCATTGCCGCGCCGCAGAATCAGGTCGATTTCCGCGCCCTGGTGGGTGGCCCAAAAGAAAGCCTCGTCATGCGGTTCGGTCAGCAACACCTGCTCGATGACAAACCCTTCCCACGAGGCCCCTGCCTTGGGGTGGCTGAGCAGAGCCTTGAGCGAGTCGATGCCGAGCAGCTGATGCAGCAGTCCGCTGTCCCGCAGGTAGATTTTCGGCGCCTTCACCTGCCGTTTGCGCAGGTTGGCGTGAAAGGGCTGGAGCTGGCGGACCATGAAGGCGTCGGTCAGCAGGTCCAGGTGGCGGCGGGTGGTGGATTCGTTCACGCCAAGGGCTCGGGCCGGTTCGGCCGCATTCCAGGTCTGGCCGTGGTAATGGGCCAGCATGGTCCAGAAACGCTGCAGGGCGATGGCGGGCACGCGCACACCCCATTGCGGGAAATCGCGTTCCAGCAGGGTCTGGATGAAATTTTTGCGCCACGCGAGGCTGTCCGACTCGCTTCCAGCCAGACAGGAAAGCGGGAAACCGCCGCGCAGCCACAGGGTCTGCTCAGCCTCCGCGCCCAGCTCCTGCAGGGAAAAGCCGCCGATGGTCACCCGTTCCATTCGTCCCGCCAGGCTCTCCGAGGTCTGCCGCAGCAGATCGCCCGAGGCGCTGCCCAGAATCAGGAAACGGGCAGGCGCGTTTTTGCGGTCCGCCAGGACCCGCAGAACCGGGAAGAGGTCCGGACGCCGCTGGACCTCATCGATCACCACCAGACCATGCAAGGGGCCGAGGGCGGTCATGGGTTCATCCAGCCGGGCCAGGCTGGCAGGATCTTCCAGGTCGAAGTAGTTGACCGAATCTTCCGGGAGCAGTTCCCGGGCCAGGGTCGTCTTGCCGCTCTGGCGCGGCCCCGCCAGCACCACAACCCGGCTGCGGGCAAGAGCGTTCTGAAGTATGTTGCTTAGCGCTGTTCGCTGGATCATGGTACTATGATACCATGAAAATCAGGTATTTCAAGCGAGATTTTCATGGTATATTTGTTCGTGCAGAATCGCACCGGCTGGCAAATGGAAGGTTTTCTACGCGGAGATATGCTGGATTACCACGCCGATTAAAGCACCGCAAAAAACAATATTAAAAAATAGCTCATCTACCATGTGTAGAAAGAGTAACGAGGCCGTCCACCAGGGCGGCCTTAGCCGTTACAGGGCTGCTGCTCACGCCAGCATTCTTCAAATTCTTTCTGCAACTTTTTTTTACCCGGCACTACAACTCCCCCTTCTCCAGAAAACTGTAATGCCCATGCCGGCTGAAAATGATGTGATCCAGCACGGCGATGCCGAGGGTTTCGCCCGCCTCCTTGAGCTGCCGGGTGATCTGCTGAATGGCTATCGACAAGAGAATGCGCAACTTGCCTGAATACTCCAACTCATTGACATCAGGTGTTTTTTTGCCTAACGATAATAATAATATCGCCACCCGAAAAATATTGACAAGTCCAAATTGACCACTTAACATGAAATTACAATTTCCGATTCGGAGCTGGTATCGGCAGGTTTCGGCGGCCATTTCATTTCATCCTGATCCTGCCTGTTGAAGCACGTTTTCTCTTTTATTGATGCAGTGCAGAGTTTTCCCCGTGCGGAAATTGGTTTTCCCAACCCAGGACGGTTCACCTCATTAAACACAGCAAAGGGGGGCGCGATCATGTTATACCATCCGGAACTCATTGTTTATCTGTGGCTCTTTCCCCTCTTTCTGTGGGTAGTTGCTCCTCTTCTCTTCTCACCGATTGGTATGCTGATCCGCTTTATTATCGGCGAGCCTGTTCCTGAGAGTGCTGCGGAGCGGGGTGTCGGCCGGGTCAGCAGCTAAACCGGCGCGCTCCGGGACAGAAAACACGCCGTCAGCCAATTTTTCTGATGACCGGTGTCATGCGCTGTAAACCAAGCAGCCCATGGCACCGCCAACGTGTACCTTTTTCCGGGTGGATGCATGTTGATGCTTTGCTGCGGAAGCAATATCGTCTTCATGCCGGGCAGATGAGCGGCAGCCGCACCGCAGGAAATCCAGCCATCGTTGTTGCGCCAAAAAAAACAGCCTTCCTTAAAAAAAAACTCTGTAAAACCAGTTCTGCCAGATTCCCATAGACGTCACCCCAGCCTGCTGGCGAAAATTTAACGGCTAACCCCTGATTGTCACTTGCACAACAGCGGGGTGAGCGTGTACAACAGGCCTTTGAACCATGAAAGTGACCGGTAATGCACGGGAAGTTCCGCGGGCCCGGCGCTCTCACTTGCTTCCCGTTCCAACCAGGTGAAAGGAAATGAAAAATAACGGACTGGCCTTTGTGCTGGTCACCACTGTTGCCATGGTAATTATCGGCGCCGGCCTGTCGGTGTTTTTCAGCAGGTTCATGAATCTTGACGGCTCCGGCACCGATACCGCGCCGATTTCCGGGCCAAACCTTCCGCCCCAGGCCGCCCCACCCCAGGAACTCAGCGGCAGCGGTCACCTACTCCCCGCCCTCTCCCCAGGATGCGCCGGCGGCCATCAGGGAAGCGGTGCTGCTCGGCTACAACATCCTCCTGGAGACCGGCAAATATGCCCCCGAAAATGTGGGCAACAAGCTCTCCTGCAGCAATTGCCATTTCAAGGCCGGCCTCACCCAGGGGGGCAAAAACGGCGGCCTGTCCCTGGTGGGCGTGGGCGCCACCTATCCCAAATACCGCAAACGGCAGGACTATGCCGTGGATCTGGTCACCCGCACCAACGACTGCTTCAAACGAAGCATGAACGGCAGCCCACTGCCTGAGGAGAGCAAGGAGATGACCGCCATTGTCACCTACTACCAGTGGATATCCAAGGGACTGCCGGTCTACGCGGAGATCCCCTGGCTGACCATAAAGCCCCTGCAGAGCAGCCATGCCCCGGACAAGACCAGGGGCGAGCAGCTTTATGGCGCCAAGTGTTCCGTCTGCCACGGCAAGAACGGCGAAGGCACCGCCGCCGCTCCGCCGCTGTGGGGCGATGACTCCTTTAACGATGGGGCCGGCATGCATAAGCCGGCGAACATGGCTGCCTTTGCCCACCTCAACATGCCGCTGGGCAACCCGGATCTTGCCGTGGAGGACGCCCTTGATCTGGCGGACTATGTCGCCGCCCAGCCGCGGCCCCATTTCAGCGCCAAATAGCAGCGGGGAGAGCAAGAGCATGGAGTTTCCGATCTTCCAGGTGCCCTATCTCGGCAACGGCATGACCATAGCCCTTGATGCCGTGCTGCATGTCATCATCAGCCACGGCCTGGCCATCGGCGCGGTTTCCATGGTGGTGTGCGCCGAATATATGGGCCAGCGCCGCTCTTCCGGGGCCTGGGAGGTCTTTGCCAGGGATTTTCTCGGCTTTATCGTTGTTTTGACCACCAGCGTCGGCGCCATGACCGGGGTCGGCATCTGGCTGATCACCAGCGCCCTGGCGCCCCGGGGCATCGGCTCGCTGCTCCGGGTCTTTTTCTGGCCCTGGTTTATCGAGTGGGGGGTTTTCACCGCCGAGGTGATCATCGTGCTCATCTACTACTACACCTGGCAGAAATGGACCGGGGAAAGGAAGAAACAGCACCTGCATCTCGGGGTCGGCTATGTGGTGACGGCCCTGTGCTCGGCGCTGTTGATCACCGGAATCTTAGGCTTCATGCTCACCCCGGACGGCTGGCCGTGGCACAAGGGGCTCTGGGCGGCCTTCTTCAACCCGAGCTACCTGCCGCAGCTTGTCCTGCGCCTGGGCATCGCCTATGTGCTGGGCGCCCTCTTTGCCATCGGCTACCTTGTTTTTACGCGCCGGGACCGCCAGTTCCGCCGGGAGGCCCTGGTCTTTTTCGGCAAGGTGGCGCTGGTCAGCCTGGCGGTTACGCTGCTTGCCGCGGCCTGGTATTTCACCGTGGTGCCCTCCGCCTTCAAGACCCATTCCCTCTATGCGGTCATGACCTCCCGCCTGTCCCAGCAGCCCGAGCTGTTCTGGCAGATCAACCTGGGCGGCGCGATTTTTCTGCTGCTTTTCTGCCTGCTGGCCCTGGGCAGGTCCGTCATCTCCGCCCGGCTGCTGGTGGTGCCGGCCCTGGTGGTGGCGATGCTTTTCGTGGCCCAGTTCGAGCGCATCCGGGAGTTTATCCGCGGCCCCTATCTGATGCCCGGCTATATGTATGCCAACCAGGTGCTGCTTGAGGAAACGCCGCTGTTCATTAAAGAAGGCATGCTGCCCCGCTCTTACTGGTATAACGCCACCGCCAGACAAGGCCGATCCGCTGAGCCGGGGCGCCTATCTCTTTGCCCAGAACTGTGCGGCCTGCCATACCATCGGCGGCATCAACAATATCGTTGACCGGGTGCAGGGCAGAAGCGTGGACGGCATCTACGTCATCCTCGGCCACACCCAGGAAATGGTGCCCTTCATGCCCCCTTTTTCCGGCACGGATCAGGAGCGGCGGACCATGGCCGACTTTCTCTTCGGGCTGGCGGACGGCAGCATCAAACCCGGCGTGCCGTCCCGCTTCACGCCGCTGAGCAAAGGCCGGTGACATGAATATTCTCTTTGATATCCTGCTGCAAAAACCTTTGCCCGACCCCTGGCTGCAGGGCCTGCTCTTTGCCGCCTTCACCCTGCATCTGCTCTTTGTGCTGTTCACCCTGGGCACGGCGATGCTGGCCATTGCCTACATGCTGCGCGGCCATTGGGGCGGCAGTCCCCAGGCCCTCCGCCTGGCGGTCCGGATCGCCGAGGCCTTCATGAGCCACAAAAGCCTGGCCGTGGTGCTGGGGGTGGCGCCGCTGCTCTTGATCCAGGTCACCTATACCATTCCCTTCTTTACCGGCGTGACGCTCTTTGCCCCGTACTGGCTGGCCGTCATCGGGCTGCTCATCGTTGCCTTTCTCGTTTTTGATCTGCTGGCCCACCGCCTGGAGGGCCACCGCATCAGCTCGCTCTTCCTGGGTATCATCGGCCTGCTTTGTCTGCTTATTGTGCCGGGCATCTTTGTGCTGATTCTCTCAGTCTCCGAGCATCCTGCGCAGCTGGCTTGCCATCATTGACCAGGGGTACCGCCTGCAGGGTCCCCTGCTCATCCACTGGCTGCTGAGATACCTGCATGTGCTGGGGGCGGCCCTGGTGTTCGGGGCGGCATTCCATTACTTTTTCGCCGCCGAGGACCGAGAGGACCGGAGATCCCTGCTGCGGGGGCTTACGGCCGGCACCCTGCTGCAGATTCTTCTCGGCATCATGCTCTATGGCCTGCTGCCCGACAAGGCCTGCGATGCTGGTCAATCTCTGCCTCTTTGCCGCGGTGGCGGGCTGCGTTCTGTTGCTCTGGTATCTGTTTTCCATGGGTGGCAGAGCGGATGCGTCCCTCTCCCTGCGGACCATTGTGCCCATGGCGATGTTTATCCTGGTGGCGATGCTGCTGGTGCGGCAGCTGATCCAGAACCGGACATATCTGCCGTTCACGGCGGCCCTGCAGGAAAAGTCCCGGACCCATGCCCGGGA
>CAVSQR010000105.1:0-66869 GCA_963729825.1 uncultured delta proteobacterium
GATATTATTTCTTTCGCTCCATTCGGGCTGAAGGATGAGGATGCATTCTTTCCTTACCTTTCCGGCATTCTTTTCAGCCCATGCAAAATCTGCATCCTCCTCAATGATCACTTTCAGCTCATCGGCTGCGGAAAACATCTCTTCAACCGGCGGGTTGTCCTTTTCTAGGGGAAAGGCGGATCTCCATGCCCCATGTTCCGGAAAGGGCTGAAGAACCGGAAGTTTCAAGGTATGTGGAAACGCCTCTTTTGTGAAGTTCTTCGCAAAGAAAGTCAAGGTTGTAAAGCAGCGGTTCTCCCCCGGTGATTACGATGGCTTTTGCCGGATACATGGCGGCATGTTCCGCAATCATCTCAGCGGAAACGGGAGGGTATTTTGAGGCATCCCAGGATTCCTTAATATCGCACCAGTGGCATCCGACATCGCATCCCCCGATCCGAGCAAAGTATGCCGGTTTTCCCGTATGAGTGCCTTCCCCCTGGATGGAATAAAATTCTTCCATGAGCGGAAGAACCTTTCCCTCCCTGAGCAATATTTCAGAATTGCCGTCCAATTGATCAGTACTGAATTTCTTTTCGGGAAGCCTTCAGCGTATTGAGAAGGAGTCCGACAACAGTCATAATATGTGCCCCAAGGAAAAAGTGGTTCCTGGCGGCATCCTGGAACCGGTTACCGGCAGGTCGTTTTTATTTTTCGGCACCAGCTACAAAACCAGCGACTTCATTGTTGACGGCCTTCTTCTCTGGTGGGAGGAGAGGAAACAGGAGTTTTGCACTCTGAAACAGCTTGTCATTAATGTGGATAACGGACCGGAATGCAGCGGACGTCGCACCCAATTTCTGTTCCGTTTGACAAAATTCGCCGACATGACCGGACTTTGTGTTCGAATCATTTACTACCCACCCTATCACAGCAAATACAACAGTATTGAGCGTTATTGGGCCGGGTTAGAGAAGTCCTGGAACGGATATTTGCTGGATACCGTGGAGACTGTTATAAAACGAGCTGGCAATTTCATTTGGAAGGGGTTGCGCGCTGTGACGCGGCTATTGGATGCACCATATGAAAAAGGCATCAAGGTTTGCGGCAACGAAAAATCAGACCTTGAACAACGACTGCAACGGTCACCCGTTCTACACTGGTGGGATATAACAATCCCCCCTAAAACGGTAAGTTTGTAATTTCCATATCCCTTATGTCCCTAAGCATCCAACTACGGGCGGAACTTTCGGCCATCCCGTGTACGGACATCTCGGGTAATGCTGCAACGATTCGCCCCGACAAGTATCCGGAATTGCGATATACTCAGCATGCAAATGACCATCAGGAGGCACGACAGACGAAAATCTCCTAAACTTGGTCAATGTAGTTGATGAAATTATTATTCAACTTCGTGCAAAAGGAGTGGCTATATGACAGGTAAGCAGCTACTTGAAAAACTGAACGCTTCCGGCGAAATCGATCATTCCTTTCGTTTTCCCTATGTCTATATTCGCTGCATCTCATCCGATTTCGAGGGAAAGGAGGAGGATGAAAGAGAACTTATTGCCTGCGAAAAAATGAAATTGTCCATGGCGGAGGTCCGAAAGACAGCTGCTGACTGTCTATTCACCCTGCAGTGGATGACACCGGCCGAAGCCGCTCAACAACCTCTGGAGAATCGTGGTCAACACTGGCTGCGAGCATTCCTGGAAAAACCCACAGCGGAACTGACCGAGAGTGTAAGGCTCTCTGCCATACGGGTGGTGCATTTTTTTGGGTACAAAGGAGGGCAGGGACGTTCGTCGGTGCTGGCTTGTTTGGCGCAAAAAATGGCGCATGAAGGCGTAAAAGTCCTCGTACTTGATGCCGACATCGAGGCTCCATCGCTGGATGTCCTGTTTGGTGTAACACCGAATGGCCCAGGCTCGACTCTTCTCGGCATTGTCCGGAAAGCCCCGGCAATCATTGCCGTACCTGCTTTGCAGGGCCGCGACGGCGGTGAAGTTCGCCTGATTGCCTGTCGCCCACGCGAATCCGCCTACCACCTTGACTTTGCAGCGTTTGCGCTGCAAACCAGTCTTATGCCTGGAATCCTGGCGGAGGGGATCGAGAGGATCAGGGGGTGGGCCATTGAACAGCGATTTGATGTGATTCTGGTTGATCATCGCTCGGGGATGGCAATGACAACATTAACCTGGATGAAATTGCTCCCCGGCCCTGCAGCCATCTTTACAAAACTGGATGAACAGTGGCGAGGTGCGGAAGAAGTCATCCGCGAAGTTTTAGAGGCTAATCCTGAGAATCCGGGAGTTATTATTACATTCAAACCTGACGAGGAAACTGAGGATGGTTTTCGCAGACGCACGGTACGCCAGCGAAACGATCTTCTCCAGTTGATGGGAGAAACCATTGCCCGATCAATCCAGCCCGAAGCGCAAGAGGATTTTCCTGCTGATTCTTCAGCCGTTGAAGATCGCTGGCTCCTCTGGCCTTATGACCAAGCATTTCGCACCACAACCTTGCCCGATCATCATGATCTCGGCTCGGGAACGAAAGCGACATTAAGCGAACTAACCAGATTGTTTGAAATCTCCTTGCCAGTGAAAAGGAAGCTCAGCAGCAGTGGCTCGCTTGACCAGGGAGATCTGATTCAGACTGAGGCACTCACAAAGCTTCGCCAACCCAACAATTCGATCCGCTACATATTGGGGAGAAAGGGAACGGGCAAAACCAGATTAGCTAAACAACTCGCTCTTGAACAGTTAGGGGAACCACTTCTCGTGGATGCAAGCAGCGACACTCCAGGTGGCATAAAGACCGTCGCGCAAGAGTTCTTGCATGCCCGAGATTTCTTTCAAGACGAACCCGAGGGATTGTGGTGGGCAATTCTGCTTGCCGCCCTGCAGGGGTCCAACACCGAACGGAACGTCATTCACCCCCGCCTGGCGAAAATTCTTGAAGACAGGCTGGACACCATCACCCTGAGACAGAAGGTGATGGAGGCATTGCCGAAAAACGGCAAGAGAATTTTCCTGCTTGACGGCATTGAAACCGCTTTTGTAGTTTCTGAGGTTTACAGGTTTGTTGAGAGTCTTTTTTTGTTTCTGCTCGCACTCCAATCCGATGACCGGTTTAGTGGGAAGGTTGAGGTAAAACTTTTTCTTCGCACTGATCTGGCGAGTCGCAGTGTCCAGAATTTAGAGCAGCAGGTAGCTGACCGGACAATCTATCTCTTTTGGGACTATCAAAAAATTCTTAATTTCCTTTTGTCGCGTTTGCCTCTTCTCGGTTTCTTCAGAAAATCTTTCCCTGAAACTGTCTCCGAGATCGAAGGGTTAATGGAATCCATCCGCGCTGGCGAAGTGACTGATCAAGAGGGCGAACGGTTGATTCTGCAAATTTTTCCGCACAAACTCAGGCGGTTCAATATTCTAACCTCGACCTTCCTTCGCCTGCATTTTGCCGACAGTTCCAGCCAAGGGGCTTCCTATTATCCCCGCGTGGTAATCAGTTTTTTGAGTACATTGAATGCGAGCGGTGAGCAAAATGGTTCGGCTTCCCTGGTCGATGGGCGCCTGGACCAACAGATGATTATCAAAGCGCACGAACAGGCGTCACAAGACTACATGGATCAAATCCTGCAAGAACTGCAGCACCTTCTTGACTTCAAAATGGACAGTCAGGAGGCGAACCGGGCCAAGCTTTCCGACTGGATCAATGCATTTACCGGAAAGATAACCCCTTTTAATGTGGAGGAAATGGAAACATACCTATCTACACGTGCCGGACTTGAGCGAGGAATCGCACGTCGCTGCCTCGACCAGATGCTCGGCATAGGCATCTTCGAACGTTCTTCGGATACGCCGAACTTATGGAGAACAGGGCGGTTATTCAAGTCATCGTTGAAGATGAAATACAAACGAATCTAAAGAACGCATGATAAGGGGCCTCAATTCGATCATTCAACTTGACCCTGTTCAATAATAAACTGTTCAATAATAAACGTTTTCACATAGTGAGAGATAAGCGGTTAGGCAGAAAGAAGCTCGCCGCACCCTTGCCAGCCGACCACCTTCACCCCCTGATGATCAAAGGTGTCAGCGCCGCCGTAGACCAGGGTGGGGTTGAGGGCGGCGCGGCCCGCCAGGGCCAGCCATTTGTGCAGCCCGGTAAAAAAATCACGGTTTACTGTTTTGCCGGACTTGATCTCGATAGGCATCAATCTGTTGCCGTATTCGGCCGCCACATCCACCTCGTTGCCGCTGCTGTCCCGCCAGAAGTACAGGTTGCGGGGCTCGCCCCTGTTGAGTTGCGACTTGGCCAGTTCCGCGGTGACGAAGGTCTCGAATATGCTGCCCCGCAACGGATGCGTCGGCCAGCTGCTCCGGGGTTCTGATCCCCAGCAGCCAGCATGCCAGGCCGGTGTCATAGAAATAAGAGTTTGGACATTTTTACGAGACGCTTGTTGAAACTGGCGTGGTGCGGACGGAGCAGAAACACGAGATAGCTTGCCTCGAGCACCGATATCCAGGCCCTGGCCGTGTTGTGGGTAATGCCGCATTCCGTGGCGAGCGAGGAGAGGTTGAGAAGCTGGGCGGTCCTGCCGGCGCAGAGACGCACGAAGCGCTGGAATGTTCAAGTTCCTGTATCTTGAGGAGTTGCCTTACGTCCCGTTCGACATACGCCGTAACATAGGAGCCAAACCACGCGGCGGGCGGCATATCACGGTCGTAAAGCGGCGGATAGCAGTCCGGCGAGCAGCATGGTGTCGGCATCTGGCGGCAGCTTGCCGCCCCGGACCAGTTCGGGAACGAAAAACGGGGGCAGTTCTATAAAAGCGGCGCGGCCCGCCAGGGACTGGGTTGTACCGGACATCAGACCGAACTGCGGGGAGCCGGTGAGGATATAGAGCCCCATCCGGCCGTCTGCATCCTTAGGAATCATATACAAAAATTACCACATCCATGCAAATTGTCAAAGTCTTTTACAATTTGCATGATCCAATCCCTTTCAGGGAGCCTTCACGAAACCATTCCAATCAACGCCACTGCAAAATCACCTTGCAATTTTGCAGTTGCGTTGATGGAAAACCACATGATCAGCAAGCACTGAACCATGAAGGAAGCCGGTTTTCGTCCGGGATGCGCACTGTGCCCCACCTTTACCAGCCGGCTCCTTTCACGAAGAAGAATTTCCGCCCTTATTGGTATCCCCTCCTTCGTTCGGATCTCCCCACAGCCAGCCCTGTTTGGGCCGTTTCTTTTCTCCGGGGTCACCGGCCAGCTGCTCTCCGGCCGGGACCGGACGCTTCGCCCTCGCTGCCCGCCGAGCCGAACGCCGGGCCTGGCGCGCCTCACGCTCCTCGCGCAACCGTTGCAGCTGCACCTGATACTCGCGGTTTTGCGCCACGAAAGCTTCGTGTTCGGCCACCAAACGCTGATAAACGCGCTCGCCTGATGCCGGAACAGCCGTCTTTTCCATGCCGGCCGACTGCAGCAGATTGTCGATAAATGCCCAGCAGTGATGATGAGCACACTCCTTGATCAGCGGCACATTCAGGGCCGCAAAGACCGGCAGCCATCCCTCGCCGTCCGCGGTCTTGCGGCGGACCGCGATCTGCGGATTGAATTGATACGAGCCCTGGGAATGGCGCTTGAACAAGCGGCGGTTATAGGCATAATCACGGTCCACCTCGTTGCGGGAAAGGACGCTTGAGATATGGGGGCGTTTGTTGCGTTCCGGCCGGATGATATGGGTGGGCAGATGGGCCCAGGCCCTGAGAATGGTCTCGGTGCTGAAGCAGCCGGCCGTCCCTGCTCCACGAAAAGTCATGCAACTGGCTCTTGAACAGGGCCCACATGGTCTGCACCAGAAAGTACTCGCTCAGGTGGCGGTCGATGCGGACCAGCCGCTCGCCCACCATCAGGTCGATACTGGGCGGGGCGATCAGTTCGTACAGCGCGGCGAACGGCCCGGCTGCGATATTTGGCGTCGCGGAAGGCCTCGTTCATGGCCCAGTGCAGGGCGTTGCATCCGTAATCATCGGTCTGCCCGGGATCGGCGCCCCGCTCCAGCAGCGCCTCCACCAGCGGCAGGTTGCCGACAATGGCGGCAGCCATGAGCGGAGTCTGGTTCATGGGATTGCGGTGGTCGAGGCCGTGCCGCTCGCACTGACGGAGCACATCCTTGATATTGCGGGCCGCGTATGGGGCAAGATGCCTGGCCGCCACGGTTCGCTGCTGGGCCTTGAAATGGCTGGCGGCATTATAGCCTGCCGCCTCGGAGGCCAGACACTCGGCCAGGAAAGGCATATCGTGACAGCAGGCATAGTCGTACAGCTGCTGTTTGGGCTTGATCCCCGGCGCCCGGTCGCGGAAGACCTTGTGCAAGGTGCCCCGCAGATGCTCTTCGGCAAAGACCGCCCACGGCACCGGCGTCTCCTTGAGGATGGTGGTGCGGATGGCCTCGGCCTGTTCGAGTTTGCCCTGCAGCTCCAGCTTGCGGGCCTCTTTCTGCCACTCCTCCAGGGTCGAGGTCTTGGCCGTCATCTCGACCTTTTCGCCGCCCCGCCGCGGGATTCAACAAGCCGAGCAGGTCGTGGCCGGTGTCTGATTCCAGCCAGTAGACGTTTTTCATGGCCCGGGTCAGGGCCACATAGAGGGCATTGATAAAAAATTTGTATATTTCCAGCGACTTGTCTGTCTTATCCTTGGCCCGCCGGTACTCCAGTTCATCGGACACCAGGGCGGCCGGGCTGACGCCGGCGGCGATCTCGGCAAACTCGGCGCGGTGATCGGAGACGAAACGGTAGAGGATGATGGTCTCATATTCCAGACCCTTGGCCTCGTGGGTGGAAAAGATGAGCGGCGTCTGAAAGAAACGGCGGGCCATGGCCTTGTCTTCGTCGCGCAGGACGATGATCGCGCATTGGGTCGAGCCCCTGCTCTTCTGATTCAGCTCCCGTTTCACCGGGTCGGTATCGGCCAGGATGGTGACCGCGCCGTCATCATTTGCCACCGCCTGCACCAGGAAATTGCTCTCCCGGTCAATGGAGCCGAAGCGGCAGTGTTTGATCTTCAGCAGGGTGTTGGCGATGCGGGTGGCCTCGCGGCTGTTGCGGAAATTGGTGCGCAGCACCTTCACGTCCTGATGGGCCGCCAGCTCCGGGTCGCGCCAGAAGAGGGACTTGACCTTGGACCAGGAGAAAAAATTGGGATGGACGATCTGGTTGGAATCGCCGCAGAGCAGAAAATGCCCCGGTCTTTTCAAGGTCTTCAGGATCAGGCTGAGCTGGACCGGGGTCATGTCCTGCACCTCGTCCACCACCACGAAATCGTAGCGCGGCTCAGCCCACTCCAGCCACTCGCCGGCCAGGAAATTCAGATCAACGAAGGAAGCTTGCGATAAGCCACTCCCGGTATTTCTCGAACAGGTCGTAGACCCGCTCCCGATCAACGCCGGTGAAGATTGATTGACGCACGCCCAGGGCGAGATAGGCCTCGCGGTCGAGCACGCCGCGCGGAGTCGGCGCCGATCACCCCGCGGATCTCCTCAAAGGCCTGATGGGCGTCGATGCCCTTGAACTGCTGACGCATGCGGCCAAACCAGGCGGCGAAATCACGCCACGAGGCCTCCCGCCCCTTGGGCACGCGGATGCTCTCCAGAATTCCCAGAACGAGAAGAATGCCGCCTCCTGGCCGTCCTGCTCGAAACCGTGGCCATAGTAGAGATTGCGCGCACTCTGGGCCAGAAAGGCGGAATGGGTGACATAGAGAACCTCGCCCTCGATGTGTTTCATCTTTTCCAGGGTCAGGGCCGTCTTGCCGCTGCCGGCCGAGCCCACCAGGATCACCGGCGGCGGCAGACGGTAGACCGCTTCCTGGGCATCGTCAAAGGAGATCATCTTGTCGAGAAAATGGATCTCGCGGCGCTCAGGGTGGACATAGCGCACCGTTTCCGCCTCCCCGGCCGCCCTGGCCGGGTCGATGGCGGTCAGCGCGCTCTCGTCAACCTGGGCTCCCCGCAGAAAACGGGACTTGGCATAGTCGTGATTCTCGATCACCTCCAGCAGCAGGGCATAGACCTCGTCGTTGTGACGGACGATGGCAAACAGCAGGCGGTTGGCATAGTCAAGCTTGGCCCGGTAAAATTTGCCATGGCTTATGTTTGCCAGTTTCTTGACCTCGGCGGTCTTGAAGTCGTCGCGCTCGATGGCGGCCACGATCTTTTTGTACTGACTCTTGCAGCGGGATGGGTTGATGCCGGTGTATTCGAGGATTTTCATGATGGTCTGGACAAATAATTTTGACTGTCGCGCAAAAGCCTTCTCGACAGCCGTACAGCAACGATTAGTACTTGATTTATCGTCACACAAATTCGGTGGTTGGACTTTTTACGAAGTCAATAATTTTCCTGGACGAAGGTTCGGCATATATTACACCTGGACGGTCAGTTCGGCAACTATGGCTTGTTTGAGGCTGGCGGCAGCATGGTGTTGTTTGTCGTCCAGAAGGAATCAAGTATTTTCACTCAACGGAGGGAAAATTGCCGCGGGCAGGAGGCCTCAAATTTTATGGCATAATGGGAATTCACATCACCACCCGGGTAATGACGCCATGCAGGTAATTCGACGGCAGCTTGTAGAATTGCACGTAGCTCGGCGTGATCCGTTTGATGAGCGAGAAAAGCTGCCAGATGACGTTGGTGGTGCTGATATCCTCCAGCCCGTAAAAGATGGCGCGGTACTGTATGCCGGAGTCACGGAGTATCTTGCTCATGTCTACCACTTCCATGTAACCCGCGAGAATTTCGAACTGCCGCAGGCCTTCGGCATAGCATTCCCGGAAGTGGCCGGACACGCCGAATGGTTCCTCCGTCTGCGTGATGGAGATGATGATATTGTCCTGGTAAATAATGTGATTGGTGAACATGGTGGTGCTCAGATACGGCGGCACCTTGCGCATGTCGCGGGCGAAGAACAGGGCGCTGCCCTGGATGGGAATTATTTTTTTATAGTGCTGGTAGTATTTTTCCAGGAACACCTCCAGGTGCATGGGATTCATCGCCCGGTAGAGCCGTTTCTGCCCGGAGGTATAAATGAGGATGAGGGCGAGCGGAATGGCGGCGATGACCAGGGACCAGTAACCGCCATGGGGCAGCTTGTAGAAATTGGACAGCAGAAAGGCGAGATCCACGAAGGTGATCAGCAGCGAGAGGGCCGCCCTGCCCGTCTGATGGCGGAGGGCGAATATCCAGGTCATCATGAGGCCGGTGAGGGTCATGGTGCCGGTTACCGCCAGGCCGTATGCCGCGGCAAGTCTATGTGACTCCCGGAAGATGAGCATGACGGCCAGGACGGAAACGAGCAGAAACCAGTTGGCCGCGCCGATGTAAATCTGGGTGCGCAGATCGGTGGAGGTGTAGTCGATCTTGAAAAGCGGCATGATCCGGGTGACCATGCCCTGGTAGACAATGGAGAACATGCCGCTGATCATGGCCTGGGAGGCGATGATCGTGGCGGCGATGCTCAGGATGAGAAAAGGCACGTAGAGGATGCCCGCTTCATGGAGGATCATCTCGAAAAGCACATTGCGGGCGCCGGGGTTCTGGATGAGAAAGGCGCCCTGCCCGAGGTAATTGAGCAGCAGGGCGGCGAATACGAAATACCAGGCCCGGAGGATGGAATCCCGGCCCAGGTGTCCCATGTCGGCATAAAGGGCCTCGCCGCCGGTGGCGCAGAGGATGACCTCGGAGAGGATGAAAAAACCGGTAAGTCCATGGTGCGCAAGAAAGGAGATGCCCGGCCACGGCGAGAGCGCCGCCATGACATCCGGCACCCGGATAATAGCCATGATCCCCGAAACCGACAGGGAGAGAAACCAGAGCAGCATCACCGGGCCGAACACGCCGGAAATCCTTTCCGTGCCCTTTTTCTGCACGGCAAAAAGGCCGATGGCGATGAGCGCGGCAATGGCGATGAGCGTGCCCTGGGTGATATTTTCACAGCCCGGAATGAGCAGGAGGCCCTCCACCGCCGAGAGGATACTGATGGCCGGGGTGATGACTCCGTCGCCGGTCAGGAGCGAAATGCCGACAAAGGAAAGAAAGGTGACCAGACGGACCTTCTGGCCCGACTTGAGAAGGGGCGTCAATATCTCCCGGAGGACAATGGTGCCGCCCTCGCCTTTCCTGCTCAGGGTCATGGCGAGAAAGGCATATTCAACCATGACGAGAATGGTCAGCGTCCAGACGATGAGGGAGAGCACGCCGGCAATATTGGCGGGCGTCCGTTCCAAAAGCAGAAAGATAACCGTGAAAGTATAAATGGGACTGGTGCCGATGTCGCCGAAAACCAGGCCGAGGGATTTGATGGCGGCCCGCACCGGTGATTCCTTGCCATTGCTCATTGTGCTGCTCCTTAGGTGAGCATGGCAAAAAAAAAGACCGCAGGCAAAGCGGTCCCTCATTTCTGGCCATTGCCCTTCCATTTGCCTGCGAGGTTAGCTGACGGGCTCGGGCCTGGAAGTGCCCTATCCAAAAAATATGGAATACGCCCCGGATAACCTGGGTCCCCCGCATCTGTTTTTTGCACAGATCTCGGCTACAATTTTTCTTTTTTATATTCAGGCCGGCCCGTTCTGTCAACAATTTCTTCTTCGCCCGCCGCCATGCCGTTATGCCAGACAGCTGCCACCGGACTTAGCCCGGCCTGGAAACCAGCCCGCCACTCAACCCTATTGCATCGATTTACTTGTCTTGCCCGGCAAATACGGTTACATTTAATTTTTTCTTCATCGTCTGCTGGATGATGGTATATTGCCTGGCTGGCCCGCTTCTTGCTGAATTTCTACACTCATTTAAAGATATCACCTGGAAATAAGGCCAACATTATGAAAAAAATACTGCTTGCCGCTTCAGCTTTCGGAGGGGTGATTCTCGTCAGCCTGGTGCTCTATCTTTTCCTGCGTCAACCCGGTGCTCTCCACCGGCCGTGGGAAGCCCCTGAAGAGGAGCCTGAGAAGCTGACCCTGGAATCAGCCGGGAAGATATGGGACTATTACGAGTCAATCGGCTATACCGGCTGCGGCATGGAAAACGCCAACCTTGAAGTACCCAGGATTTACCTGGACGCCATCGGCAACAACTGGGCGGATGACCAGCCCGTTGCCAGCAAAAAGAGCCTTTTCTACCGCACCATGCTGCCCCTGGTGCTCCGCGTCAACGAACAGATCAGCGCGGAAAGAAAATACCTGCTGGTCCTGGAAGAGCAGTACCGGGAAGGCCAGGAGCCCGCGGAGGAGGATCTTGCCTGGCTGGAGAATCTTGCCAAGCGTTACAAGATCGTGCAGGAGGCTGAGCCGGTGGATTTAACGGAAGATTTCTTTGCAGAAATCTTCCTGCGGGTGGACACCATCCCCGTCTCCATAGCCCTGGGCCAGATGGCCTATGAAAGCGGCTATGCCACCTCACGCTTTACCACGGAAGGCAATGCCCTCTTCGGCCAGTGGTGCTGGGGGGGAGAGGGCATGATGCCGGAAACCCGGCGAGAGGACAGAGGGGATTACCGCATTGCCGACTTCCCGACCCTGATTGATTCCATCAAGGCCTATGCCATGAACATCAACACCCATGCCGCATACGGGGATTTCCGTCTGGCCAGGGCGGAGCAGCGCCGGGAGCAGAAGGACGATCTGGATGTCTACAGTCTGCTGAATACCCTGGAGTCTTACTCGGAAAAGCGGCTGGAATATGTGGAAACGCTGCAGGGGATCATCGGCCATAACAAACTGACCATGTTCGACAGGGCAAAATTATCGCCGGGCCGACCCTGTCGTGCTGGTGCAAGACTGAAGAATCCGCAAAGGAGAGACATGAAAAATTTCCAGGCAACACCGCGCTGTTATGATGATTCGGGCAGCTGCGGCAACAGCGAACTTGACATTGCATAATCAGCAAGATATGTTGAAAAATATGAACATGCAAACCTGCCCATATTGCAAGGAGAAAATTTACAGCAACGCCCTGGTGTGCCGTTACTGCAAACGTGACCTGCCTGATATGACCATGGCGCAGACGGGATCGAACAATTGGATACCTGCCCTGCTGGCTTCAGCGCTCATCGTCACCGGCGCAGCTTTTTTTGCCTACGAGTTCTTCAAGGAAAGACAGAACTGGGTAGACAGAGAATAACGATTCCCGGCTTTCCGCTCAACCGGCGCTGAAATCGCCCGGTTTGCCCTCTCTGCTTGCCAGCTGCTTTTATCGTTTCTCCCCGACCAGAAGACAAAATCCGGCCTGTTCATCAAGACCAGGCCGGGAATGTTCCATGTCGCGCAGTTCCTCCGGTTCCTGAAAAAGGGACGAACGGCTTTCCACCACGGCAAATCCCGCCTCCTGCAGCCGGAATTCCACCTGCCTGGCCGGATAAAAGGAGGCATGCCGGTAAAAAGGATGATTCTTCTCCTTTTTGGCCTGCAAGGCCCTGCCCCATGCCCCGCCGGCCGGCACCATGCCCAGCACCAGATGACCGCCCGGCCGCAGGATGCGGTGACACTCGCCAAGCACCTTTCCAGGCTCGGCCAGAAAACAGAGGGTGAACAGGATAAAGACACTCCCGGCACTTTCTCCGGCAAAGGGCAACTGCTCGCCGATGGCCTGGATCACCTTGATGTTTCTTGCCTGGGCAAGCTTCAGCGGCGCCAGGGCCGGATCAACGCCGATGGCAACCTGCAGGGCGCCGGCAAAGCGGCCCGGCCCCACTCCCACCTCGATCTTCGGGTCGGCCAGAGGGGTCTGCAGTTCCCGTAGTGCTGCCAGTTCAATGGCAAACAGCAGGCTGCCGTCAAACCACTGGTCATAGTCCTGGGCCTTGTCATGAAAGACCGCTGAGCGCTCGCGCCAGGGTGATTGCATTGTTCCCCCTTTCTTTTAGCCGTTGCTTGTCAGCCGGCCAGCAGCTTTCTCACCCGCTGGGGCAGCGGCGGATGGCTGTAATGGAGAGCGATGTACCAGGGATGCGGATGGAGATTGGCCAGGTTGTCCCGGCCGAGTCTGGCCAGGGCGCGGGCCAGGGCCTGGGGATGCTCGGTCAGCTCGGCGGCAAAACGGTCCGCCTCCCACTCATGCCGCCGGGAGGTCAAGCTGAAAAGAGGCTTGACGGGAAAGGCGGCAAGCGCGCCGCAGAAGCCGATCAGCAGCAGCTTGACGTAAAGGGTGGGCTCATTTATGTGAAAGACTGCCGCCAGGGTGTCACTCTGCAGGAACCACCAGGCCAGATAGAGAGCGGCAAAGGATACACACTCCATGACCACCAGCCTTTTCAGGATATGTTTTTTCTTCCAGTGGCCGGCCTCATGGGCCAGAATGCCCAGGATTTCCTCCTCGCTGTTTTTTTCCAGCAGGGTATCAAACAGCACAATCCGTTTCACATGGCCGATACCGCTGAAATAGGCGTTGCCGTGGCCGCTTCTCCTGGAGGCATCCATGGTAAAGACCCTGGAAACGGACAGCCCTGCCCTGGCCAGCAGTTTCTTGATCTTTTCCTCAAGACTTTTATCCGCTATGGGGGTAAATTTGTTAAACAGCGGCTCGATGACATAGGGTGAGATATAGAGCATGAAAATCTTAAAAAAGAGCATGAAGAGCCACAGCAGAATCCACCAGTAGTCCGGCACGGCGGCCATGATCAGGAAGGCCACCCACAGCAGGAGACCGGCGAGAATGGTGGTGAGCAGCAGCCCCTTGGCCGCATCCGCCAGCCACAGGGCAAAGGTCTGGCGGTTGAACCCGTATTTCTCCTCAATGACAAAGGTGTTGTAGAGATCAAAGGGGATCTGCAGGAGAAAGCTGCCATAGGAGAGAAACAGAAAAAAGCAGATGCCGGTCACGACAAAAGGCCATCCCAGGCCTGTCAGCCATGAGTTATACCAGTTCAGCACTCCGCCGAAGATAAAGACAATGGTGATGGCAAAATCAAGGGCGGACGACAGCAGATCAATGCGGCCATGATCAATGGTGTAGTCCCGCATGCGCGAAAGGGTCTGATCATCGACAAAACCGGTAAAGCCCTCCGGCACCCGGTGGCCATACTGCCGGATATGACCCAGGTTGACCAAAGCGATAATATTTTCTATACCTTTAATAAGCACAAAGATAACAAAGATGAGCAGCAGTGGAGATTCCATAGAGTTGCAGCCGTTAAGGCAATCCGTCAAACCATTTATTTTAAACCGATAATCATTAACCAGATCATCATCTAACCAGCATGACACCAGAAAGTAAAGACAAACCTGCCCCGCAGCCCCTGTCCTGCTTCCGGCAGTCCCTGACTAACAAGGCTGAGTTCACCATCACCTTTGAACTGGTGCCAAGCCGGGGCGGCAGAAACAGACAGATCGACCGGACCCTCGGCCTGGCCCGCGATCTGGCCAGTGACGGCAGGATCCAGGCGGTCAGCATCACCGATAATGCCGGCGGCCATCCCGCCCTGTCGCCTGATGTCCTGGGGCTTGAGATACTGAACATGGGTCTTGATGTTATCAATCATTTTTCCTGCAAGGATAAAAACCGCAACGAGATGGAGAGCCAGGTCTTCGGCTGGGACCGGCTCAGCCTGCACAACCTGCTGGTCATCTCCGGCGATTACCCGAAACGGGGGTACAGGGGCCATCCCAAGCCTGTTTTTGATCTGGACAGTGTCCATGTGGTGGACATGCTCAATCTGATGAACAAGGGGCATTACCTCAATCAACCGAGTTTTGCCACCTCTTTTTTCAAGGGGGTTGCCGTCTCACCGTTTAAGATGACCGAGGCGGAGCAGCTCATGCAATACTATAAACTGCACCGCAAAATCGCCGCCGGCGCCGATTATGTCATCACCCAGCTCGGCTTTGACGCCCGGAAATTCCATGAGGTTCTCCTCTATATGCGGCAGCAGCAGCTCAAGGTGCCGATGCTCGGCAGTGTGTTCATACCCAGCATGCCCCTGGCCGATATCATGTACCGGGGAGGTGTTCCCGGCTGCATCATCCCCGGGCCGCTGTACGAACAGATGCAACAGGAGGCGAAATCGCCGGACAAAGGGAAAACGGCGCGGCTGACCAGGGCGGCAAAACTGCTGGCGGTGTTAAAGGACATGGGCTATGACGGCGCCCATATCGGCGGCCCCGGCCTTAATATGGCGGACTTTGATTTCATGCTCAGCACCATGGAGAAATATCAGCCCCAGGCAAAGGACCTCATCGGTGAGCTGAATTTCTGGCCGGAGGAGGGATTTTACCTTTACCGCAAGGACCGCAAAACCGGGCTCAACCAGGAGACGGCCAAGACTTCCGGACAGGGGTATGATAAACTGCGGCCCTTCTACACCGTGTCACGCCTGGTTCACCATACGGCGTTTGATCCGCAAAGCCCGTTTTACAAAATCAGCCGGCAGAGCTGTCTGGCCCTGCATGATTCGTGGTTAAAGGGTCCCTTCTCCGCCTTTGAATACTTCACGAAATTTCTCCTGTTCAACTGCCAGAACTGCGGAGACTGCACCCTGGCCTCGCTGGCCTACCTCTGCCCGCAATCCGGCTGCGCGAAATATATGCTGAACGGCCCCTGCGGCGGCAGCCGCGACGGCTGGTGCGAGGTCTATCCGGGCAAAAGGCGCTGCATCTATGTCAAGACCTATGAACGCCTTGCCTCGGCAAAACGCCAGGGTGAGTACAGGAACGGCTTTGAACCGCCCCGCAACTGGCTGCTCAACGACAGTTCGTCCTGGCTCAACTTCTACCTGGGGCTGGACAACAGAAAAAACAAACCGGATGTTTAATACCCGCCCCTGTTTCCGGCAGGGCCGGGGGGCAACACAACCTTTTTTTTGCTTTACTTCCGCCTTCCGTCTCCTGAATTCCGGCTTCTTGCAAAAAATATTACTTGGTGGCTTCGTGGACCTTTTCCTTGGCCGAATCAAAGGTCTTGTCAATCTCCTTGCCGGCCTTTTCCGCGGTCCCTTCCTCACTGCAGGCAACCAGGGCCATGGTCAGGGAAATTAAAGCGCCGATGATGACTATTTTTTTGCAAAATGATCCCATAACAGTTCTCCTTGGGGGATGAGGTGAAAAAAGACTTTTTACGAGTTCCTGACTTCTTGAATTCCAATGCCGAGGACCAGGCTTGCGAAAATCTCTCCTATCCGGCAGGTCCCTCACCACTGACCCGGGAGCCATCCTTGACTTGCCGGGCACACTTGACACAGTAAGCGTGCCGTATTTCCACCCCGGTTTTGCGCCGCAGATACTGTTCCAGGCTGACCCACTCACCTTCCCCAGGCTCTTTGCCGGCATCATCTCTGATCTTTTTGCAGACCGCGCAAACCGGTAGAATATTTTCAAAATATCTTACCTTCTTGCGCAGCTCCTCCTTTTTCAGGGCACTCTGGACGCGGAGCAACAGTTCATCCATATCGCAGGGCTTTACCAGATAATCATCCGCCCCCAGGCGCAGGGCGTCGATGGCCGAGGCAAGATCCGCGTAGCCGGTGATCAGGCAGACCGCCATATCCGGATTGATCTGTTTGGCGCCTTTCAGCAGGTCGATGCCGCTCATCCCATCCATGAGCAGATCGCTGAGCAGCAGATTGTAGGAACCATGCTGCAGCTTGGCCAGCCCCTCCTCGCCGCTTTCAGCCGTGTCCACTTCATAGCCATGATTCCCAAGGCCCCAGCTCAGAGTTGTCAGAATAATTTTCTCGTCATCAACCACAAGGATTTTTTTCTTCTGCATCGTTTCCGCCGGGAAAAGAGAAGTTTACTGCAAATGCAGGGGGGCCATGGTCTGCCCCGCTGCCCAAGGGGTTACGCTACTCAGACAGGGGCAGGGCTTCAATCATCTGACAGCGGCCCGGCCGCTTCCCTGCCAGCCGGCCTGTCTGATCTGTTTGACAAATCTTTCGGCAATCTCCCACTTATTCAAAGGGCTGATCAGATACAGACCATCGACAAAGGGGGCAAGATCAGCCACCAGTTTTTCCGTGAACTCCATGGCCGCCTTGCGCTGGTCGGCGACATCCTCGTAACTCCACAGTTTTTTGCGGACCTCCGCCGGAATGGATATGCCGGGCACCTCATTATGGAGAAAATCGGCGTTACGGGCGGAGATCAAAGGGAAAATTCCAGGAAAGATCAGCACATTGAGGTGGCTGGTCTGCTCCACCATGGCCTCCACCTCATTTTTGGTAAAGAGGGGCTGGGTCATGACAAAATTGGCTCCCTGGGCTACCTTGCGTTCAAGCCGGGAAATCTGCAGGGTCGGATTGGCATGGTTGAAGCTGAAGGCGGCGCCGATGGAAAAGCTGGTGGGCAATTTGATCGAGCGTCCGGCCATGTTCAGCCCCTGGTTGAACTGACTGATCATGCGGATCAGGCCCAGGGAATTGACATCAAAGACACCGCTGACGCCGGGCTGATCCGTTAAACTGGCAGAGTCTCCGGTTACGGCCAGAATGGCCTCAATCCCCAGGATATGGGCGGCCATGATATGGGACTGCAGGCCAAGGGCATTCTGGTCCCGGCAGGTCTGATGCATCACCACCTGGATCCCGGCCTCCTCGCGGATGCGATGGGCCAGGGCGATATTGCCGGCCCGCAGGATGGCCAGCGGATTCTCGCCCAGGGTGACGGCATCCACTCCGCTGGCGGCCAGGGAGCGGGCCCCGACCAGCACATTATCAATATCAAGATGGGTGGGCGGGTCAAGCTCAACCAGCACGGGCAGTCTGCCCGGCTGCAGACCGTCGAGGAAACCGCCCCGGCCGCTCTTTTTCATGGCCGCAGGCGTCGCAGCGGCGGCTTCCTGGGGAGAGGCGGAAACCGTGACTGAACTCAGCCCTTTTTTATGCCGGAGCTTCAGGGTTTTCCGGAACTCATGGATATGGGCCGGGGTGGTGCCGCAGCAGCCGCCGATGAGGCGCACCCCCATTTTCAGCATCTCCGCCGCCCGCCTGGCCATATAGGCCGGCTGGGCAGGATAGACCATGCGATGGCCCATGACCTCGGGCAGGCCGGCATTGGGAAAGGCCGAAAGGGGCACATGCTCTTCCGCCAGGGGCAGGAGATGGCCAATGGCCGTTGACATGGCGTCCACCCCCCGGCCGCAGTTGGTGCCCACCACCATGGCCCCGGCCGACAGGGCGGCCTTGGCGCAGGTCAGCGCATCGATCCCCCCGGCCGTCCTGCCCTGGGAGGGGTAAACCATCTGGGCGACAATGGGCAGGCCGTTGCCCGCCTGCAGGGCGGTCTCAATGGCCAGCAGTATCTCTTCCAGGTGGGTGAATGTTTCAAGAATCAGCAGATCCACCCCGCCTTCCACCAGGGCGCTGATCTGCGCGGCAAAGGACGCCCGGATATCGTCATGGGTGATCTCGCCGGAAATCATGGGGAATTCCACCCCGGTGGGCCCCACCGAGCCCGCCACATACACCTCATGCCCGGCGGCCTTGACCGCCAGCCGGGCTCCGGCCAGATTGATTTCGCCAACCTGCTCTTCCTTGCCCGCCTTCTGCAGTTTGAAGCTGTTGGCCCCGAAGGTGTTTGTTTCAATCAGCTGACTGCCGGCCCGGATATATTCCTCGTGCACCGAATAGATCAACTCAGGATTCTTCAGATTCAGCAGATCGATATTTCGGCCGAAATCGATTCCCTTTTCATAGAGGTAAGTGCCGAAGGCCCCATCCCCCAGGATGACATTTTCCTTAATATAATCAGCAAATTTAATTTTCATCGGCAGCTCGGAATTGATGGTCTCGCCTGGATACCCTTGCGGGTGAAAAGCAGCTCGACCACCGGCCACGCACGATAACTCTCTGATTTATCGTCACGGAAAGCCGGGACCAAGACTTTTCACGAAGCCATCAAAATTTAATGAATGATGGTGACTATTTTCCCAATGTATGCCCCACTTTAACAGAGAATAGAGCCGGAGTAAATAAAAGCCAACAGAAACATCGCGGTGATAATGGCCGCAGACCAATAAAAATAAAAATTCTCTCTCTTTCCATTAAGCAAGAAAGAGTATAATATTTGTTAAAAATGAATAAAGAACGGACAAATTGACGAATGGGGAGGGGATAATGACTGTCGGAGAATTCTGTAACAGGGAAGTCGTCGTTGCTGAACGCGATACAACGATTGTCGAGGCCGCAAAACTGATGCGTCAATACCATGTGGGAGATCTGGTGGTGGTTGACCGGAGCAGCGCAATGACGATTCCGGTCGGCATTATCACCGACCGGGACATCGTGGTGGAGATCATTGCCAATGAGGTCAGCCTGGACGCGGCATGCGCCGCGGACGTCATGAGCTTCGGGGTGATAACCGCCGGAGTGCATGACGGTATCCTGGATACCCTGCAGAAAATGAGGGCCAAGGGCATCCGGCGCCTGCCGGTGGTTAACGATGAGGGCGGACTTGAAGGAATCCTGGCCATTGACGACGTTCTGGAAGTTCTCTCCGAAGAGCTGTCATTGCTTGCCAAAGCGGCAATCCGCGGCCAGGAGATGGAGAAGAAACTGAGACCATAGGGAGAGAGGACCATGAAGAAAGCCCTTTTTTATGCATTCCGGTGAGGATAACGAGGTGATCTGCGATCTCTGCAATCACCATTGCCACATCAAAGAAGGCGGACGGGGCATCTGCGGCGTCAGGGAGAATCAGCATGGCACCCTGTACAGCCTGGTCTACGGCAGACTGGTATCGCAAAACATTGATCCCATCGAAAAAAAACCGATGTTTCATTTTCTGCCCGGCTCCTCATCCTATTCCATTGCCACCGTGGGCTGCAACTTCCGCTGCCTGCACTGCCAGAATTACCAGATTTCCCAGTATCCCCGCATGCAGAAAGGGGCGATCATCGGCCAGCCGGTCACCGCCAAAGACGTTGTCGAGGATGCCGCGGAACAGGCCTGCCAAAGCATCAGCTATACCTACGTGGAGCCCACCATCTTCTATGAATTTGCCTATGATTGCTGCGTGCTGGCCCGCGAGAGGGGCCTCAGAAACGTCTTTGTCAGCAACGGCTACATGTCACCGGAGGTCACCCGTCATCTGGCGCCGGTGCTGGACGGCATCAACATTGACGTCAAGGGCTTTACCGAAAGTTTCTACCAAAAGGTGTGCAAGGCCCGGCTGCAGCCGGTGCTGGACAATGTGCGCCTCATGCGCGAACTGGGCGTCTGGGTGGAGGTGACCACCCTGATCATCCCGGGTCTGAACGATTCCTCCCAGGAACTGCGGGAGGTGGCCCGCTTCCTCAAAAGCGTGGATCCCGCCATGCCCTGGCACGTGACCGCCTTCTACCCGACCTATCAGCTGATGGACCGGGACCGCACCCCGGCCGCCACCCTGCGCCGGGCCAGGGAAATCGGCCTGGAGGAGGGGCTGCGTTTTGTCTATGAGGGCAATATCCCCGGAGAAGGGGGAGAAAACACCTATTGCCCCTCCTGCCGCATGGAACTGATCACCCGCTTCGGCTTCAGCATCCGGAAGAACAACCTGGTCGACGGGCAATGCCCGGCCTGCAAGGAAAAAATAGAGGGGATCTGGAAGTAGACAACCCCCAGTCCCCTCTCTTGTTGCCGGACTCGTAAAGTGGTGAAAAGACTTTCAAGCGCGGGCTTGACCCGCACCGGTCAATGCACCGGTGAGGTCAGCCAGCCGGCAGTCCACCCTTCCTTGCCGTCCTGGGCCTTGACCCTGATCCATTTGTCCTGTTTTTCCAGCACGGATAAACGGTCGCCTCCCTTGGCGGAGAAGACAACGGAGAAATTTTCTCCGGGGCCGCTGCGGATATTCAGGGATTCAGGCACGACAACCACCATTTCGCCGGAGGAGGCCCCGGCCGGGGCCTGGTAGGATGTTGCCGGAGCAGGGGCGGGAGCGGCAACCGGCTGCGCCCCGTAATGATAATAGGACTGCGGGGTCTTGCTGACGATGAAATCCACCGCCTTCTGGATGCAGATCCTCAGCGCCTTTTCCGTCGGGGTGTTCTTCCAGCCGGAAAGACCGCCGACCAGCGCGCCGGAACTGCCATAGCCGCCCAACAGGCCGCCGAGATTGACGTCGGTTGCCTCGCCTTCAACACTGGTGGCGGCAAGGACCCGGGAGGTTTTCGAATCGATGATGCGCATGTCGATGGCCATATGGGCCTTTTGAAAACCGCCCAACAGACCGCCGATAACCCCGGCGGCGCCGCCGCCCAGGCCGCCGCTGGCCCCGGATGCGGCACCTTCAAACTCCGTCACCGCGGCAACAACCATCAGTTCCGCGCCCTCGATCTGACCGATCTCGGCGGCGGTATCCGCCCGCACCCTGCCCGAGGCCCCCAGGTCCTGTTCGGTCAGCACATCTTCCAGGGCCGCACGCTCCAGGACAATAAAGCGATTGGTGTTGAACAGGGCGGTGGTCAGCTGATCAGCCATGCCGTCACCGATGCCGCCGGTCCACCAGCCTTTACCCGTTTTATCCTTGAAACGGGCCACGGCGATCCTGGCCTGCGGCCCGTTATAGGCCTGGGCCTGGGCCTGGGCCATGTCCGGACCACCCTGTCCGGATGTAACCGTGGCATTGGTGCCGGGTGTTACACAACCGGCAAGCGAGAGCATCGACACAAGAAAAACAAGACACCCTGCCAAACTGAGCTGCAATTTCATCATCTGGCTACCTCACAAAAAAAAGAAAAAAGAACATCACCTAAAAACACCTCAGAATTCATAAAACATTTCGCTTTATTTTTCTATTAATTTGCTTCATTTGTAAAGGATTTTACGATCAGATCTGGTATAATTTTTATTCTGACGTGGTGCGGTTGTTCGGATATCTTTTCACCTAAAGGGAACGGCAAATGAAGCTGAATCAGATTGAAACCGGAAGCGTAATTGGCGGATTCCAGCTGGAAAAGGAATTAGGCAGGGGCGGCATGGGCGTGGTCTACAAGGCCCATGAACTTTCCCTGAACAGAATGGTTGCCTTGAAAATTCTCTCTGAAAGGCTGTCCGGGGATGATGAATTCATTAAACGATTCAAGCGAGAGGCAAAGGTGGTTGCCGCCCTCAGCCATCCGCACATTGTCAATATCCTCTCCTACGGGGAGGAGAACGGGCTCTACTATTTTGCCATGGAATATGTCAAGGGCACGGACCTCGGCCAGATCCTCAAGGAAAGGAAATCCATTCCCCTGGAGGAGGCCCTGCCCATCGCCCTGCAGATCGCCGATGCCCTTGAGGAGGCGGCCACCAAGGGGGTGGTGCACCGGGATCTGAAACCCTCCAATATCATGATCGATTCCGTGGGCCGGATCAAGATCACCGATTACGGCATTGCCTACTTTCAGGATGCCGAGGCCAAACTCACCCAGACCGGTCTGTACATGGGAACCCCGGAATACTCCTCGCCGGAGCAGGCCAGCGGCGCCAAACTGGATATCCGCAGCGATATTTATTCCCTGGGCGCGCTGCTCTACAAAATGGTGTCCGGCGAACCGCCGGTCACCGGCGAATCACCTTTGGCCGTGGTGGCAAAAATCATCACCGAGCCCATCAGGCCGATCGCCACGGTCAACCCTTCCCTGCCCAAACCGGTCTGCGAGCTGATCGACAAATTGACGGCCAAGGATGTCAACCAGCGCTTCCAGGCACCGTCCGAGGTGACGGATGCCATTGTTTCCTGTATGGCTCAGCTGCATATTGAACCGCCCATTACCGGCAGAATCCAGACCTCCCGGCCCGTATCAGCGCCTCCGCCACCGCCGCCCGTTCCGGAAGAAAAGGAAAAGGGCAAACGCACCAAGATGCTGGCCATGGCTGCCGGCATCATCATCGCCATTCTGCTGTCCATGTGGACGGTGGACGCCCTGCTGCACAGGGTGAAAAAGGAAAAAACAGCCGAGCAGACCCTGGTGCCCCCGGCCCGGGAAATGACGGTTAAGGAAAAAAGCAGCGCAGAGCAGCCCCCTGCCGGACCTGCCACTGCCACCGCTCCTGCCCCGGAAGCCCCGGCAACAACCGCCCAGGCCCCTGCGGGGCAAGCGCCGGAGGCCCCGGCCCCGCCTCCTGAAACGGCAAACGCACCCGCGGCCGGACAAACCGTCCGGCAGGCTGCTGTTGACCGGCAGGCCAGAGAGAAACGCACCAGCCATTGCCCCGCCCCCTGCCGCCGTTGCCGAACCCCCCGCCCGCACCGCCAAGGTGGAGAAAAAGGCCGCGCTGCCCGCCCTCCCTGTGGTGCTGACCGTTGTCTCAGGGGACGAAACCCTGGCTCCCTTTGTGCAGAACCATATCGAAGCCGCCTTGGCAAGCAGCGGCCTGCAGGTCACTTCCGTAGCCGAAATCCCGGTGCTCATGGAAAAAATGCAGATGGGCAGCCTGCCCATCTCCTGGTATGATATCAAACGCCTGGTGCCCAGCCAGTCCGCCAATATTGTGCTCATCTCCCAGGTTCAGCAGACCGGCTCCATGCCCCTGCAGTATTACGGCAGGTCGCAGACCTTGACCACCGTGTCGTTCACGGTGCGGGCCGTTGACATGGAAACCGGCGCCGCCGCAGGTCCGCCGGCCTCGGGCACCGCCAAGTTCACCCCTCTCAACATGGACGAGGAGCTGCGCAAGGCGGTCAACTCAAGCGTGGGCAACATGGGCCAGTCCATCAAAGAGTATTGGCAGCAGAAGCTCAAAAGCGGCGGACCAAGGGGATAGGCAGGCACCAAAAAATGTTTCAGACCTTACTGTCGCTGGCGCTGCTTTTTGCCGCTGTCTATGTCTGCTTCGGGGCCACGCTGTTCGTCAACCAGTCCCGCTTCATCTATTTTCCGGACCCCACCATTTTCTCCACCCCGGAAAAACTGGGCCTCAAGTACCGCTCCGTCACCTTTACCACCGCCGACCAGGTGAAACTGGCCGCCTGGTTCATTCCGGCTGAGGCGGCCAAGGGAGTGATCCTCTTCTGTCACGGCAATGCCGGCAATATCTCCCACCGGCTGGAGACCATTGACATCTTCCACCGGCTGGGCTATGCCACCTTTATCTTCGATTACCGCGGTTACGGCCAGAGCGAGGGAACACCGTCGGAAACAGGCACCTACCGCGATGTGGAGGCGGCCTGGGACTACCTGGTCAACCGGGAAAACATCAGCCCGTCGCAGATCGTCGTTTTCGGCCGTTCCCTGGGCGGGTCCATAGCCGCCTGGCTGTGCAGCAGGAAAGAACCCCGGGCCTGCATTCTCGAATCCACCTTTACCTCGGCCAAGGACATGGCCGCCAACATGTACCCCTTTTTCCCGGGCCGCCTGCTCTGCCGGTTTCAATACGACGCCGCGGCGGCAGTGGAAAAAATCAACTGCCCGCTGCTCATTATCCACAGCCCTGATGATGACATTGTCCCCTTCAGTCACGGCCGCAGACTCTTTGCCGCGGCCCCTGCACCGAAAACCTTTCTGCAGATCAGCGGCAACCACAATGCGGGCTTTCTTCTTTCCGCCGTCAGATATAAAAAAGGCCTGGAGGATTTCCTGAACAAAGAAGTGAGAGAGAGAAAGGAGTGAGGAGTGAGGAGAAAGAAGTGAAAAGACGGAAAGCAGGGGCTCATGGCTGATGTCTCATCGGATAAGCCCCAGCAACTATGTCACAAAAATATCGTTATTTCGGCAAAATAGATCAAGTCAGAAAGTTGAGATTAAACCTTTCACCAATTGAAAAACTTACGCCATGAAATCATTACTCGATCTCGTCACCCTTCCCCACCTGGTTGTCGCTCACCGCGGCGCATCCGGCATTGCGCCGGAAAACACCCTGACCGCCATCGGTCTCGCCCTGGAGGCCGGAGCCCTGATGGTCGAGATCGATGTGCAGATCACCACCGATGACCAGGTCGTCGTCTTCCATGACCCCACCCTGGAGCGCACCAGCAACGGCCATGGCGAAATCTGCCGTTCCTCCTACGAGGAACTCAAAAAACTCGATGCAGGCGCCTGGTTTGCCGAGCGCTTCCGCGGCGAAAAAATCCCCCTGCTGGCTGACGTTTTCCAGCTGATCCGGGGCAAGGCGTGCATCAATGTGGAGATCAAACCGCCGGCCGCGGGCGAAGACTGGCAGAAACGCATCAGGCTCATTACCGCGGCCACCACCAGCGCCGCGATGATGCCGTTCACCCTGTTCTCCTCCTTTCATCATGACTCGCTGCGGTACCTGAACTCGCTTAAGCTGGGATTTCATACCGCCGCCCTGCTGCCCTCCGGCGACAAAAGGCTGCCCTCGCTGGTGCTGCAGGACACCGGCTGCCAGGCCTTTGTCTGTTCCCTCAGGCAGCTGACCCCGGAGCTCGGCGCGGATATCGCCGCAGCATGATATTTTTGCCGGGGTGTACACCATCAACACGGCCCAGGATGCGGAACTGGCCCTGCAACGCCATGCCAGGGGCCTGGTGACGGATTTCCCTGAACGTATTCTCCCCTACCTTGACGCCAGGGAAAAGTGATTCCCTGCATCCCGGTGGGCAGCGGCACCAGCAGCAAGCCATGAAAATCAGCAGAGAGACTCTTGCCTGGGCCTTCTATGACTGGGCCAACTCCGCCTTTGCCACCAGCATCATGGCCGGTTTCTTTCCCATCTTCTTCAAACAGTACTGGTGCAGCGGCGTCGAGGTTTCCACCAGCACCTTCCGCCTGGGGCTGGCCAATTCCATCGGCAGCCTGGTGGTCATCTTTCTTGCCCCGCTGCTGGGCGCCATGGCCGATCAGGCCGGGGCGAAAAAGAAATTCCTGTTTTTTTTCGCCACGCTGGGCATCGTGATGAGCGCCGGTCTCTACACCGTGGCCCAGGGGGCCTGGCTCATGGCCTCCCTTTTCTACATCTGCGGCATCATCGGCTTTTCCGGGGGCAATGTGTTCTACGACTCCCTGCTGGTCAATGTGTCCACCCCTGCCGCCTCGGACCGGGTCTCGGCCCTGGGGTTTGCCCTGGGATACCTTGGCGGCGGCCTGCTCTTTGCCGTCAATGTGGCCATGACCCTCAAACCCGGCCTCTTCGGCCTGGCCGACGCCCCGCAGGCGGTGCGGCTCTCCTTTCTCACCGTGGGGGCCTGGTGGGCCGTCTTTTCCCTGCCGATCCTGCTGTGGGTGAAGGAACCCGCCCCGCCAGCCACCCCGATCCGGCAGGGTATGATTGGCGCCGGCTTCCGGCAACTTTTCACCACCTTTAAGGAGATACGCAAACTGCGGGTGGTCCTGGTCTTTCTGGCCGGCTACTGGCTGTATATCGACGCCCTGGACACCATTATCCGCATGGCGGTTGATTACGGCCTGGCCCTTGGTTTTGCTTCCAGCGGCCTGATTGTCGCGCTGCTTATCACCCAGTTTGTCGGCTTTCCCGCGGCCCTGGTGTTCGGCCGGCTGGGGGAAAAAATGGGCACCAAAAAGGCCATTCTGCTGGGGATCGCTATCTATCTGCTGGTGACGGTGTGGGCCATGTCCATGGAGACGATCAGGGAATTTTATCTGCTGGCCGTGGCCATCGGCCTGGTGCAGGGCGGGGTGCAGTCACTCAGCCGCTCGCTTTACTCCCGGCTCATTCCTGCGAACAAGTCAGCGGAATTTTTCGGCTTCTATAATATGCTCGGCAAATTTGCCGCGGTGATCGGCCCGCTGCTCATGGGCCTGGTCGGCATGTTTACCGGCAGCCCCCGGCTTTCCCTGCTGGCCATTATCGGCCTGTTTATCAGCGGGGCGCTTCTTCTCTGCCTGGTCAACGAGGAAGAGGGGGCCAGACTGGCCGGTCAGCTGCAATAGACACAAGCCCCGGCTCACAAGCCCTCACGCGGACCGGTGCAGCTCGTCCCGCACCGCCCTGACCAGTTTTTCCAGGGTGTAGGGCTTTCGCAGATACTGGCCCGCGCCCAGCTGCTGGGCCTCATGCACCCGGTCCGTTTCCGAATAACCGCTGGCGATGATGGCCTTCTGCTGCGGACTGACGCGCAGCACCGCCTTATAGGTGTCCAGCCCGTCCATGCCCGGCTCCATGATCATATCCAGCACCAGCAGGGCAAACTCTCTCCCGGCCAGCAGGGCAACCGCTTCCTCGCCGCTGGCCGCCGCTTCCACCCGGTATCCCATCTGCGCCAGCATCTGGGTGGCAAGCTCCCGCTGCTCGCTCACATCATCGACGATTAAAATCGCTTCACCTGCCCCCCGGTACTGCTCAATGGCAAACAGCTGCTCGACCCTGTTCTGCAGAAGCCCGCGGGACACGGGGAAATAGAGGATGAAATCCGCCCCCTTATCCCGGCTTGACCGGACATCGATATACCCATGATGATCTTTCACCGTGCCCCATACCACCGCAAGCCCCAGTCCCGTCCCACTGCGGCCCATGACCTTTTTCGTGTAGAACGGTTCGAAAATCCTCTGCCGGTCCTCAGGGGTTATGCCATGGCCGGTATCCGAGACGGTAAGCGTCACATAATCGCCTTCCTGCACGTCATCATAGCCCCGCACCGGCTTGTCCACATACCTGTTCTCCGTGGTGATGCGGATTTCTCCCGCCCCGGACATGGACTCAAAGGCATTGGCCACCAGATTCATGATGGTTTTGGTCAGATGCACCGGGGAGCCGGCAATATTCAGCAGCTCCTCATCGAGCTGCAGCTCAAGCCGGACATGCTCATGCAGGGCCTGCAGGCTCTGGAACTCCGGAGACTGCATAAATTCCCGGATAATGGCATTGAGGTTGATGACCTCGGTAACCGAAACGCCCCTTCGCGCCAGGGTCAGCAGATCATTGACGATTGCCGCTGCCTTTTCCCCTGATTTTTTAATGATCAGGACCGTCTTCCGGAGCGGACTATCCTCCGGCAGGTTGAGCAGCAACAGATCGGGATAACTGACCAGCCCGGAGAGGATGTTATTGAGATCATGGGCCACCCCGCCGGCCAGGGTGCCGATGGCCTCCATCTTCTCCGCCCGGCGCAGCTTCTCCTCCAGCTCCTTCTGATTGGAGATATCCTTGATGGAACCGGTCATGCCGGCAACCTTCCCGTCCCCGTCGCGCAGCACGGTGAAATGCTCAGCCACAAATTTCCTGGCGCCGTTCTTACACCTCACCCCATACTCCAGCGCCATCTTTGCCTCGCTTCCCCGCAAGGCCTGCCGCCTCTTTTTCTGAACGGTCTCCACATCCTCCCGGCAGATGACAGCTTCCAGAAACCCTCTTTGCCCCATCAGTTCATCAGGGCTATAGCCGAGGATATCCCCGCAATTGGGCGAAACATAGGTCAGCCGCTCTTCGTTTACCTGATATTCATAGATGATGTCCGAGGTGGCATCAGCCACCAGCTTGTATTTGCGCTCGCTCTCCAGGGTGGCTGCTTCGGCATTTTTCAGGGTGGTCAGGTCATTGCCGATACTCTGGATCTCAAGAAAATTGCCACCCGCGTCGACAATGGGCTCATTGGTCCAGGATATCCAGACCCGCTCCCCGGATTTCCGCATATTCTGGTTGATATTATTCATGTACTTCAGCGGATTGACCAGAATATCATCAATCATGTGCCGGAGATCCCGGCCCGTGCTCTCCGTCTCGGGGACAATGGTGCCCATGACGTTTCTGCCGACAATCTCCTCCCGGCTGAATCCGAAAAACTCCAGACCGAACGGATTGAGATAGTTGATGAGGCCCGTGGTATCCCATTTCAGGACAATGCTGTTGGCACTTTCCACCAGGGCCCGGTAATTTCTTTCGCTTTCCCGCAGCGCCTCTTCCGCCTTTCTTCTTTCCTTCTCTTCTTTGTCAGTCACCCATGACCGGAAAATGTAATAGGAAGAGACAAAGCTCGCGCAGACTAAAATCCCGAGCAGGAGAAACCACTTGTTCTTAAAGCCCCGCATGGTGGCAAGCTCCTCCCGCTCGGGCGTGACAACGGCAATGGACCAGAATCCCGCCCCGAATCTGACCGGGCTGTAGACGGCATGGCCGACCTCTTCCTTTGCCGAGTCAGAAGGATTCAAGACCGCCCGGCCCGCTCCGCCTTCCGTCATCTGCCTGATCAGCGCAAGGGCGGCAGGAGAATGGCGGTAAAGCTCAACGCTCTGTTTGCCTATCTGCGCCGGTTCGTCCGAATAGAGCACGACCCCGTCTCTGCCGACCATGAAGATATGTCCCGATTCCCCGGTCCTGATCGTGGCCAGGGACTCTTCCGCCATCCTGGCGAAAGGTATCAGAATGGCGATACTGCCCGCATAGGTATCACCCGCCATGACCGGCACATGATAGGCGATACTGCGATGCCCCTGCACCGCGGTAAAGACATCACTGATCACCGGTTTATGGGTCGAGATAATCTGGGCGACATGCGGCTGGGAGGAAATATCAACGCCGATGGCCTTGCTGTTGTATGGCTCGGTATAGATAATGCTGCCTTGGCGGTCCACCCGGGTGATGGCCAGAATCTCCTCCCGGTTTTTCGCGTAGTATTTGCGCATCAGTTCCTCGCCTTTCGGCCCCATGAGAACGATTTCGTCTATACTGGCAATATAGGATATTTCGTTGAAAAAACGATTCAGGAGATTTTCAATGCTTCTGGCGGCCTGCCGGGCGTACACCATCTGCCGGGCGTCAAACTCATCAATGGTTATCTGCTTGACCTCAAGGTAAAGCAGATAAGGCAGATAGACGGCGAGAAAGACGAGCAGAGGGATAACGAGAAATCTTTTTTTAATGGGCATTATTCCGGTGGCCTGGTATGCCGGCTCACATTCCGCCGGCACATGCAAAGGGGAGGAGACAAACGCGATTTTCCTTCTGCTTTCATTTATAAGCCTAATCCATGGAGGAATGCAATATCCCCCGCGCAAATTTACCGTCTTCCCGCCCGATCGGCCCGCAAACTTGATTTTTTCCCCTTGCGCATCATGGGCAATAACGGCATTATATTTGTTATGATCATTGCAAAAAATATAGTAAAGGGCTGATCCGGCATGAAAATCAAAAACAGCAAGATCCTCATCGTTGAAGACAACCAGTCCATGCGCAAGATGCTTGAATCCATGCTCATTGAACTGGGCTACCACAATTATGCCAGCACGGTCAACGGCCTGAAGGCGTGGGAGAGGATACAGGAAGGAGATATTGATGTTGTTCTCTGCGATTACCTGATGCCGGAAATGAACGGTATCGAACTTCTCCGCCTCATCCGCCAGACCAGGAGTTTCTATGACCTTCCCTTTATCATGATCACCGGCGCTGACAAGCGGGGAGATTTCATGCGCAGCGTGCAGGCGGAGGTGGATTACTACCTGATCAAGCCGCCAAACATCAATCAGCTGGAAGACCTGGTGAAAAAGGTTATTGCCCACAGGCAATACCCCACCGAATACGACAAGGCGATCAGCAACGGCAAATACTTTTTCTTAAACACGGAATATGACAAGGCAAAGGAGAGTTTCGAGGCGGCGAGCAAGGCCCGCAGCGACAGCGCCCTGCCCTATTATTATCTCGGCCTGGTCTACCAGCAGCTCGGCGACGAAAAAAATGCCGAACTGCATTTCAAGAAATCCCTGGCCATTGAAGAGCAGTTTGTCAGCGCCCTGCTTGCCCTTGCCGAAATCTACCAGGCCAACGAGGACTATGTCAATCTGGCCTGCTATCTGCAGAAGATAACCGCTATTCTGCCGGATACCTTTGACATCCATATCGGCCTTGCCCGGGCCTGCACGCGAACCGGTGATATCGACCGGGCTCAGCGTCATCTGGATGACGCCCAGCAGCTGGCCAAGAGCAATACCGATCAGATCAAGGAGGTACTCGATGGTTATATTGAGGCCGGCCTTGTTGATGAGGCCGATCTCCTCTTCGGCAAGAAAATCCAGGATGACAATATCGAAAAAACCATCCATTTCTTAAACAAGCTCGGTCTGCGTTCCAGAAAAAAGAAAGACTTTGACAAGGCAAAACACTTTTATATGAGCTGCCTGAAGCTTGACCCCCAGCACAAGGCTGTCAACTTTAACCTCTCCAGCCTGCTCTTTCTGCAAAAGCAATATGACGCTGCCGAATCCTATCTGAAAAAAACCCTCCGCCTCTATCCTGATTTCGAAAAAGCCCACGAACTGATGGCGGCGGTCCAGCAGAAATTACCGCGGCAATCCTGATTGCTTTTTCAGAAAATGACCATTTTATTTTTTTACAACGGCTACGACATGCGACCCTCCCCTATCCGGGAAAAGACGCCATCGGCTCATCACTTATTGCTCCCTAGCCCTGCACCTGTAAAATCTGCCCTCTGCCCGGTTTTCGTGAAGGCTTAAAAAAAGTTCCTCCTCCCGCTTGATATATGGTAAATACCTATCATTATTTATTACCAGGAAACGCAGGTGTTTTTTAACCCGGCCCATCATCCGCAGATCCAGCGCCCCTGTTCGTCCAGGATGGCAAAGCAGAGTTCGGCGGGACCACACAAGAAGTTATGACGCAATCCACCATTCACATCCGCAAAGCCATTCTCCTGCCCCTGGCTTTTGCCCTGCTGTTTTTACTCGCCTTCTCCATTTCCGGGGCATACTGGCTGCAGCGTCATCAGTTTGATCAGAACGTCCACCAGCAGTTAAACAGCGTGCAGCAGCTCTTTAACACCACGCTGCGCAATGAAGCGGAACATCTAAACACCTTCATTGATTTTGTCATGAACGATCCCAAGGTCTATAACGCCTTTCTTGCCGGGGACCGGCAGCTGCTCTATGAAAACACCAGATCCATTTTCCGTAACATTGAGAACCGCCATCATATCACCCACTTCTACTTTCATAATCTGGACAAAACCTGCTTTCTGCGGGTGCACAAGCCATCAAGCCATGATGATTTGATCGACCGCTACACCTTGCAAAAGGCCGCGGCAGAAGGGACTGTCGCCTATGGCATAGAACTCGGTCCCTTCGGCACATTGACCCTCCGGGTTGTCCACCCCTGGGTGGTAAATAACAAATTGATCGGCTACATCGAACTGGGCAGGGAGGTTGAATATATTATCCCGGCCATGAAGGAGATTCTTGGTTACGATTTCTTTTTTCTGGTCAATATCCGCCAGTTAAACAGGCAAATGTGGCAGGAAGGACTGAAAATATCCGGCCGCCAGGGCCGCTGGGAGGAGATACCCCGTCATGTCATCATCGGCAGAACCATGGACTGCCGTCCCGCAAGAGATCAACAACTACATCAATATGTCCCATGCCGAAAAAGAAAAACTGATCTTTAAAATCACCGAAGGCGATAAAAAATACCGGGGAGGCTTCAGCCCGCTGAAGGTGGCGAGCGGTGAGGAAATCGGCGAAATAATCGCCATCAAGGATTTCACCGAAGATGTCGACAAACAGCAGGTCTCAACCATTCTGGTCATTGTCTGCATGGCCGTATTGGGCATCCTGTTTCTGCTTTTCTATTTCCACATCGGCCGGATGGAGAAACGCCTGATAAAAATCCATGATTTTCTGACCGAGGAAATCGAGATCCGTAAAAAGGTGGAAAAAGAGCTGCAGCAGCACAAGGCAAGCCTGGAAGCCGCCGTTTCACAACGTACGGCAGAGCTGACCGAGACGAACCGCCGACTGCAGATTGAGATCAGCGAACGGAAATATGCCGAAGAAAACCTGCAGGATGCCCATGACAAACTGGAACAAAGAGTGGCGGAACGGAGCGAGGCCCTGGAAAAAACATATAATCAGCTGCTGCATGCGGAAAAACTGAGCGCCATCGGCAAGCTGTCCGCTTCCATTGCCCACGAGTTCAACAATCCCATTTTCGGCATCCGCAACGTGCTTGATGGACTGAGAAAACGGCTTACCCTGGATGAAAAGAACAGGGATTTGGTGAATCTGGCCATCAAGGAATGTGATCGGGTCGCCAAACTGACCCAGGATCTGCAGAGTTTCAACCGGCCAACCTCCGGTCTCATGACCCTGCTTGATGTGCATGAAGCGATCGAGGACATGCTGTTGCTGGTCAAAAAAGATTTCAGCCAGAAAAATATCAGGGTGAAAAAATATTTTGCCGGAGATCTGCCGCCCATTCAGGCCATTGCCGATCAGATCAAACAGGTCATGCTGAACATGCTCAACAATGCCGGAGCCTCCATGCCGGCAGAGGGCGGCGTGATTACCATCACCACGGTAAATCAAGTCGACCAGATCGCCATCCAGATTGCCGACACCGGGATCGGCATCGAACCCGAGGACATGGACAGGATATTCGAACCTTTTTTCTCCACCAAACCGGCCGTCAAGGGCACAGGCCTGGGCCTCTCCGTCAGTTACGGCATCATTAAAAGGCATGGCGGCAGGATTGAGGTGGCAAGCAGCCAGGGAAAAGGCACGACATTTACCATCCTGCTGCCCGTCGCTACAGCAGAGGACTACCTGAACTGCCCGCAAATGAGCGAGACGCCCCATGGATAACATTTGCGACAACTGATCTTATTTGCCCGGGTAAAATAAATATATAGCTATTTATAACCAGGCTGTGTAATATGTTTATTGAAAGTGTGCAGTACATGTTTGTAGTAAATAAAAAATACTAAAAAAAATCACCGCACAATCCTTGCAGAAAGGAAGTGCGTTTTTTTTTGTTTGAACAAACAAGCTGCCAACCGATTTACCTGCGGGTAAGTTGGACAATTTATAAAGTGGTTCCCACGCGGAACCCTGTTTTTAAGGAGTAGTACAAAATGGCAGAAGGTACAGTAAAATGGTTTAATGATGCTAAGGGTTTTGGTTTTATTGAGCAGGACGGCGGCAAGGACGTATTCGTTCATCATTCCGCAATCCAGGCTCAGGGATTCAAATCTCTTACAGAAGGCGCCCGGGTAACATTTAATGTTGTTGACGGCCCGAAAGGCCCGGCTGCAGAGAATGTTATCCAGCAGTAAGCCCTTGTAATTGACCATTACGAAAACCCCGCTCAATGCGGGGTTTTTTTTTGCAAAACCATCAAAACAGCATATACCCGCAAAAAGTCTCTGGCCGCGCCGGAGCAAATAAGGTAAATCAACATTAGAAAGTCTGACCCGCATGAAATCGTTTTTCCCCGATTTCATTAAACAACAAATAAGACAAAAGAACTCCTTCTCGTTTCTTTTTCATTTCACTTGGAATAACAGATGAAAATGTTTCAATATGTTGTAATCGGCAGCAAAGGAAAACCGGAAGAAATATGGGTCTGTGAACATTGCCGTAAAAAGTATGCGGGCCAGAGCTTTGACGGCAACTGGCGGCTGATTGATAAATGTATCAGCGACACATATGGAATGCGCCATGTGCCATGCGGGGCATGCGGGGATTGAGGAGCAGGTTGACGGAAATTAGGAGCCATCACCTTTCCCCATTCATTTAGGGGCAAAACAAATTCTTCTGCGGCTTATTGCAACGCTGACCGGTCGCGATCATTTATCATAGCCACCCTATGATATAAACTTTAACTTAAGGGTATTCCGTTGGCAAAAAACAATTATTCATTTGATAAACGCCAGAAAGAACTAGCAAAGAAAAAAAAGAAAGAAGAAAAACAACTACGCAAACAGGATAAAAAAGGCTCCGAGTCAGAGGTGGATGCCGACCGCCCTCAGGATGAGGGATAATATCGAGGACCATCTCCGCAGGTCTGTGGCGTGAGGGTAAATGTTCCCTCACTTTTTCCTTTTCCCACGACTGCGGCAAGACGCTTGGGAACCCGCCTGAATTCAAGGAGAAAGAAATCAAGCAACGCCTGACTATTTACTCCCCTGCTCTTTTTTGACCTTATACATGAGGTGATCCGCCTTTGACAGCAGCTGCTCCATGCTGCAGGGATTGTTCTTATCGTAAGAGACAATCCCGTAGCTTATGGAAAGGACATACGTGCGGTCCGGCAGCTCATTTCTTTTCACAATGGCCCTTGCCAGCCTCTCTTTGACCGTATTGACGCTTTCCTTGCCGGATTCATCCACCATGACCACGACAAATTCATCGCCGCCCAGTCGGCCGATGATATCCGCCTGGCGAAAGGTATCTTGCAACACCCCCGCCGTTTCCATGATGAGCTGATCGCCGGTCTTATGCCCCAGGGTGTCGTTAATCCATTTGAGCTTGTCACAGTCGGCATACAGCACAAAAAGCTCGCCCGGCATGCGGTCCGCGATCTTGATCTGTTTTTCCGCCAGCATGAGAAATCCGCGCCGGTTATACAGGTTGGTCATTTCATCGGTAACGGAAATCCGGCGCAGGGTCTCTTCGGTTTTTTTCCGCTCCGTGATATTGATCTGATACTCGATCATCCGGCTGATCCTGCCGTTTTCGTCGGCAATGGGATAGCCGTGAATTTCCACAAACTTGTCATTGCCTTCTTCATCCTGGTGGACATGCTCCTCGATGACCGGTTCCCGCAGCTTTTTAACAAGATTTAAGGGACAGTGGTGCTGCTCCGCATGGCAGGGAACTGTTGCACCATGGGTTGTCGTATAACATTTCTCCCCCTTCCTGATTCCCAGTTGCTGGGCGATGCTGTTTGACAGTTCAATCTCGTAGGTATCCGTGTTCACCACATAAAAAGGATAGGGTAAAGATTCAAGCACGTTATGCAGAAAGATATTCTGCTGTTTGATCTGCTCCTCCGAATTTTTCCGGCTGGTGATGTCCATGGCAATTTCCATACGCACCAGTCTGCCGTCAATCCACCGAATTGCCCGATCACGGATATCATACCAGCGGCCGTTAACGGTATTCTGGAATTCCCACCTGTACATCTGCGGTTCACCGGCGGCATTGACCAGCCGGTCATTGGTGCAGAAAGCACACGGGCCGGACTGGCCCACCTGCAGAGTCTGCCAGCATATCCTGCCGGTAATGTCACCGAATATCTGCCGGGTATACCGGTTGACGAAAAGCAGATCGTAGGTCTGCATATCGGCAACGTAGATAATGGCATCAATGCTGTCCAGCACCGACAGGAGACGGTCATGGGCCTCCTCCGCCCTTTCCTTGGCCTGGGAGAGTTTGCCCATGTTTTTGGCAAAAGGCCGGTAACCGAGCAGATACAGGAAGGGAAAAAGGATCAGGATGAGGAGAAAGGAATCGAGCATGCCCACAAAAAATGGATGCAGGGAAACGAGGTCGGAACCGAGAAAATACATTAATCCCTGCTCGATCAGGCCGATCAACAGGGTCAATATGGCAAATATCTTCAGCGGTGATGTCTTTTCCATCGCGATGCAGACCAAGCCGTTGTAAAAAAATAACATGGCCAGAGAAATGCGCGGAACGGCACTCTTTTCAGTACCCCCTGGGGTATAAGGAGCCGTAACGAAATTGAAAAAATGGCCATGTTATTTCGTAACTGCTCCTAAAATCCCTTAATTGGACAAAATGACCTTTTGATCATGACACTTTACCACTGAAGAAGCAAGCCGGAGGAAGGGGACGGCAAAAAATAATCAGACAGGGGGCCGGCAAAGACGGCGGGCTTGAATATATATGAGCCTGAGGCGCTACGGACTGAGCAGCTTTAACAAAATGCCGTCATCCTGATGGTCAAAACGGCATAAAGAGCCTTAACGAAATGGTCAAGAAAGCAGAGGTATTCCGTTGCGGCTCCTAATCGAATTCGATTTTGAACCGGTAAACGTCCTCTTCCCGCTGGCTTTCCACCTTAAAAGTGGAATTGTTGAATATGGCCTGCATCCGTCTGTTTTCCAGCAGCACCTCCGCGGTGAACCCGGCAATGCCGCTGCGTTTGGCCAATGCCGCCAGATACTTGAAAAGAAACGAGCCGATATGACGGTTCTGCCACTGATCGTGAATCACAAAGGCCACCTCGGCCCGGTTGGTCAGCTCATCAAGATAGTAGCGGCCGATGGCGATGATCTCCTCCCCATGGGCCTCGGGAACCGTTGCCACGATGGCCACATCCTTGCGGTGGTCCACGTAGACAAAATTCTGGATCTGGCTCAAGGCAAACCGCTTGAAGTGGGTCATGAACCGGTAATAGACCGTTTCCTGGGAAAGGGCGTAGAGCAGATCACGCATGGCCGGCAGGTCGGTGGGGTGGACGTGGCGGAAATTGATCTGGGTGCCGTCATCAAGCAGCACCGAAGTCTTCATTTCCTGGGAGGCCACCATGAAATGGCCTTCCACATCAGACATTTCCTGGCGGATGTATTTGGCCTCAATGGCCTCTTTCAGCAGCTGTTCCCGGAAACGGGGATGGGCGATGCTGATCAGCGCCAGGCACCGTTCCTGCACGCTTTTGCCATGCAGATAGGCAATGCCGTATTCCGTGATGACGTAATGCACTTCCCCGCGGGAGGTGACCACCCCGCCGCCGATTGCCAGGCGGGTCACGATGCGGGAAACCGTGTCATTCTGCGCCGTGGACGGCAGGGCGATAATGGCCTTTCCCCCCTTGGACCGGGCTGCACCACGGTTGAAATCAACCTGGCCGCCGATGCCCGAGTAGAACTTCGAGCCCAGGGAGTCGGCGCAGACCTGGCCGGTGAGGTCAATCTCCAGGGCCATATTGATGGCCACCATCTTATGCTGCCTGCCGATGATGTAGGGATCATTGACATATTCGGTGGGCCGGAAACAGAAGAGCGGGTTGTTGTCCACATAGTCATAGAGCTTTTGCGTGCCCATGCAGAAACTGGTGACGATCTTGCCGGCATCCAGAGTTTTTCGCCTGCCGGTAACCGCGCCGGAGGCAATCAGATCAATAATGCCATCGCTCAGCATTTCCGTATGGATGCCCAGATCCTGCTTGTCCTTAAGAAATTCCACCAGGGCCTGGGGAATGGAGCCGATGCCGAATTCCACCGTGGAGCCGTCCTCCACCAGCGAAGCGATATAGCCGCCGATCTTTCTGGTCACCTCGTTGGGCGGGCTTGACTCTCTTTCGATAAGGGGGGTGGTAAGGGGAACCAGGATGTCGAGATCATTGACATCAAGGAAGGAATCTCCCAGGGTCCTGGGCATCAGGGGATTCACCTGGGCAATGACCAGCGAACCGTTTTCCGCCGCGCTCTTGACGATATCAACCGACACCCCCAGACTGACCTTGCCCCTGGTGTCGGGAGGGCTTACCTGAATCAGAACAACATCCAGGGGGATCTGGCCGGAACTGAAGATCCTGGGGATATCAGACAGCAGTATGGGGGTGTAATGGCCCAGCCCTTCCTGAATATGATCGCGCACATTGGCGCCGATAAAGAAACTGTTGACGGAAAAACAATCGGCCAGACGCTTGCAGGCGTAAGGGGCGTCACCTTTGGTGATCAGGTGGATAATCTCCACATCCGCCAACTCGCCCGCCCTGTCGGTCAAGGCCTTGACCAGTTCCACCGGTTCGCCGCAGCCGGTGCCGATAAACACCCGCTGCCCGTGCTTCACATGGGAGACCGCCTTTTTCGGGGTGGCAATCATGTCGCTGTAACGGCTCAGCCAGTCAGGATCAGCGACTGCATTTCCTCCATTCATGATATGCTCACCTTTTTTCCCAAGGGGACGGCAAATGTCGGCCCGGCTTTATCAGGCATGGGGTTTGGGCAGAATATCCTGCAGATCGGGAACCCTTACGGTCATGCCGATCTCTTTGAGCGCCTTATGCACCATCCCGATGTTGAAGGTATGCACCCGCAGATAGATGATCTTCTTTTCCCCGGCCTCGCCATGGACCCTGGTCAGCCGCGAGAAGCGGATTTCCCGTTCCTCCAGGACCCGGACGATTCTGGTCAGGGGTTTCGGTTTGCCGTCATCCTCCACGGCAATCAGGGCGGAGCCGCGCTCGCCGATGCCATAGAGCTTCTTGTAGGCCTGCATCAGGTCCTGCACGGAAAAGACGCCGATAACATGCTGCTCATCATCAACCACCGGCAGCATGCCGATTTTTTCCTTGGACAGGAAATAGAGGGCATCATCCAGCGTGGAAAGCGGGGTAATGGCTATGACCTTCTGGGACATGATGGACCGGACCTCGGTCCTGGCCACATTCTCCAGGATCGACAGCCTTTTGTCCTCGGGCAGCAGGGAGGAGGGATAGGCGGACCGCAGATCCCGGTCGGTGATCATGCCGATCAGGCGCTGCTCTTCATCCACCACCGGCAGGTGGCGGAACTTACGGGTATTCATCATTTCACGGACCTCCGGCAGCAGGGTGCCCGGCGAAACAGTCAACGCCGGTGAGGTCATATGACGTGCAATATACATTGTTTACTCCTTTATCTACTCCACTTCTGACTTGATCTATCTTCCCCGGAAAAGCAGTAATTTTATTCTCCGCTTGGAATTGAGGAGCCAGAAGAATTGAAAATGATTGATTTATTACGTTTTATTCCGGCTTTTAGTCTCCCGGCTCCTGAATTCCCAGGAAACAGGCGGCGATAACTTAAAAAAATATTATCTGATTTCTGCAAGTTACTGTAACCCGGCAAGTTGAATTTATTTACACTTGGCCAGGCCAAGGAGATAACGTTCCACGCTGGCGGCCAGGGCTTCGAGATGATACCCGCCTTCCAGTATGGACAGGAGCTTCCCCTGACAATACCTGTCGGCCAGGGCAGCCATCCTCTCCCCGATCACGCCGTAAAGTTCCGTGCTGTAGGACAGTCCTGACATGTCATCAAGCACATGCCCGTCAAATCCGGCGGAAACGATAATCCTCTCCGGCCGGAACAACTCCAGGGCGGGCTCCACGAATTTACTCAGGGCGCGGAGAAACATGCTGTCGTCGGCGCCGGGCGGCAGAGGGATATTGAGTGTGGTGCCGACGCCTGGACCCAGTCCTTTTTCCTCGGCATAGCCTGTGCCCGGAAAACTGAAGGTGGGATGCTCATGGATGCTGATATAAAAAACATCCGGGTCCTCCTCAAAGGCATCCTGGATGCCGTTGCCGTGATGGGCGTCCCAGTCGATGACGGCAATTTTCCGCCGGCCGTAGCGCCTTTGCCAGTAACGGGCGGCAACAACCGCATTATTGACGAAACAGAAACCCAGGGCCATGGCCCGTTCCGCATGGTGGCCCGGCGGCCGTATGCAGCTGAAAACCAGGTCGCTGCCCTGCTCCTCCAGCAAATCAATGCCGGTCAGACAGCCCCCGGCCGCCAGCAGAATCGCCTCATAGGATTCAAAGCAGATCTGATTGTCATGATGATCAATATAGGTCTGCCCTTTCAGGGCCGTTTCCTCCAGGCGGAAAAGATAGGGCTCCGCATGATAGACGAGAATATCCTCCCGCAGCGCTTTCCTGGCGATTTTTTCAGTGATGTACGGAAACAGAGGGCTTGCCTTGAGCTGCCGGTCAATGAGACGCAGCCGATCAGGGCATTCGGGATGATCTCCGCCGCCTGTGTCATGTTCCAGGTAATGCGGATGATTGATTATGGTCAGAGGTCTGTATGGCGTCATGTACTACAGGGGTAAGAAAATTTTCAAACCGATTTAGGTATCAATACCTACACCACAACCTGATTTAGCTGTAAATGTCGTTTTTGTCAACTACAACAATGCGGGGTTGACAAAAAACCTTTGCCCCTCGCTCATGGGCGTTACTGCTGCGCGGCTCAGTCTCCCGGCAAACCGGTCAAACGCTTAAACGAATTCAGTCACACACGGCATTAAATGCACAGGATCGATTGACAACTGAAATTTCGCACGATAATGTACAGGCCGATTTCGAGCCAGCACCGCCTCCCCGCTTTTTCCCAGGAGTGACCGGCACATGGCTCTCTGCCGACAATTAACCAAGACTGCCCGAAGAGAGCACCACAGGGTCGTTTCCGGTCACCGGATAACCGCTGCAACACGCTGCTCATGAGGGCGAAAGGAAAAACCAACATTACAAAAAAATAACTCGCCACGCCGAGAAATGCTGAAGCAGGAGCAAAACGATCATGAATCGAAACAGACAGACAGGCAGGACGAACTTTCTTTTCATCCATGTCAATGAATGGTCCACCATCGACTCCCCGGATACCATTCCCATCTCCCAGTCCTATGCGTTGGCCGCTCTCAGGAAATGCGGCTACAGCGGCGCCATCCTTGGTGATTACAAGGGCAGCCCTCTGCCGCCACGACTCTTCCGTGACACCCTGACCGCGGAAAACCCGGATGTGCTCGGTTTTTCGGTTTACGAGGAAAACATCAACCGGGTGCTGGTCTGGGCCCGTTATGCCAAACAGCTCCGTCCCGAGATGCTGGTGATCCTGGGCGGCCCCCAGATCACCTTCATGCCATGCGAGGCCCTGGCGCAGATGAAGGATGTTGACATCCTCTGCCGAGGGGAAGGAGAAACCGTACTGCCCGCCCTTGGCCGGGCGCTGGAGGCGGGCAGACCGCTCTCCGAGGTGCCGGGTATCTGTTACCTGGAGCAGGGAAAGGCGGTGGACACCCCACAGCCGGACGTGGTGGAAGACCTTGACAGCCTGCCTTCCCCCTACCTGGAAGGGATCATTGATACGGCCGCCAAGAGCCGGGTAATTCTCCTTACCTCCCGGGGCTGCACCTCGCCCTGCACCTTCTGTTACACCACCCGGGCCAGCAATAAAAAGGTCCGGTTTCATTCCCTGGACCGGGTCATTGCCGAGATCAAATATCTGCAGGCCAGAGGCATAAGCGACTTCTGGTTTGCCGATCCCAACTTCGCCTTTTCCCGCAGCCGGCTCGTTGCGCTCCTGCAGAGAATCATTGCCGAATGCCCGCCCATCACCTTCTGGTGCCAGACCAGATACAATCTCATGGATGATGAACTGCTCGAGCTGCTCAAAAAAGCGGGGGCCCATACCATTGCCTTCGGACTGGAATCGGCCGACCACGAGGTGCTGAGCAGAATCAAGAAGGGCCTGAATCCGGAAAAACTCGCCACGGTCATCGCAGAGGTCCAGCAGGCCGGCATCAACGTGGAGCTCTTCACCCTCTTCGGCCTGCCCGGAGAATCGTTCTCCCAGGCCCAGCAAACCCTGGACTTTGTCAAGGCCAGCCAGGTGCCCATCAACGGCAACTCCATCTCCCAGCAGCTGCATCTCTTCTTCGGCATCCCCATCCTTGACGACCATGGGGCCCATGGCGTCAAGCCGCTGGCCAGGACCAAACCCGCCTACCAGAGCATCTGCCGCGATTTCGCCACAGAGGCCATGAGCGAGGAGGAAATCCGCTGGATGAGCATGCTGTGGCGGCTCAACCGCCAGGATTTCCAGGAAAACGTTGCCACTGCTACCAACCTCTTTGAGGTGGCGGGCTTTATCACCGCAAACTTTCAGGCCCTGTCCTGCCGGCCGGAGGCCCTGCTCATGCTGGCGCAGATTTATCTGTGCCTGGAGGAATTTCCTGCCGCCCACCAGTGCCTGATCCGGCTCAGGGAAAAATTCCCCCATGACCCCGGGGTCAAGCAGTTCCTGGCCGGACCGTTTACCGGTTTCCGCTTCAAACGCCGCGGCATTGCCGAGGCAGGCTACAGGGTGATATACGACTGCAAGGGTATCGTCAACGGCCAGGTGGTCCCGGCCACCGAGGCCTACTATCAGGACGCCGTGCTGGGCAGCGGCAAACTGCTGGCCGATTTCGAGGCCGGGCTGCAGGGCATGAAGGCGGGCCGGGTGAGCCAGTTTCCGGTCAGCTTCCCGGCTGATTACGGCCACCGTGAACTCGCCGGCCGGACCGTCCCGTTCCAGGTCTTTCTCCATCAGGTGATGGAGCCTGCCAATATGGCGCATCTGGACGCACTGCTGGATAACCCGCCGCAGAATATTTACCGCTTCAATGATCTCGAGGGTCTGCGCCAGCAGAATGAAAACCTGTATTACCTGGCGCTGAAGGACTCCCTGCCCCAGAAGCTCATGCAGGAGATGACCGATTTTCTCAGCCTGATCAATTTCTACCTGAAACTGGGCTTCCGGCACCAGGCGGAACCCCTGCTTGACCTTCTGCCCCGGGACCAATCAACCCTTGAACATGCGGGCCGGATACTGCTGGCCAGCAACTGGCCGGATAAGGCGTATGAGATCCTCAGCTCCATTGCCGGCAGCAGTTCGGAAGCGGCCATCAACTGCGCCAAGGCCCTGATCAAGATGAAACGCTATGACGAGGCGGAAAAAATTGTCGCCTCTCCCTCTCATTCGCAGGATATCCAGGCCCTGGATCTGCGGGTGGGGCTTGCCTCACTCAGACAGCAGCCCCTGGATGTCTATCTGGCCAGAATGGATGACCTGCTTGATCGGCAGATCAGCTACATGCAGGCCGGGATGGCCGGATAAAAGAGGTGCCCGCCGGCAGAGCGGGAGTTCCGGACGGGCGTCAAACTAATGGAGAAGCTGGTTTAGAAATCCTCAAAGTCATTGTCGCGTTCGGCAATATCTTTCTTGAATTCCAGTTTTTTGGGCGCCGCAGTGACCTTCCCCCGTTTCTGTCCGGCCTGGGCCGGCGATTGTTTCGCTGCAAATTTTGCCCCAGGGGCCGGGGCAACGGACTCGCTGCCCCGGTCACCCCCTTTAAATAAGCCCAGCAGATGCCGCACCACCCGCTTCATCTTGCCGGACTCCAGTTCCATCTGTTCCGAGGTCGCGGCGCACTGCTCCGCATTGGCCGCATTCTGCTGGATAACCTTGTCCATTTCCGTCACGGCAGAGTTGATCTGATCAATCCCCTTTGCCTGCTCACCGGAGGCTGAGGCGATTTCAGCCACCAGCTGGCTGACCTTGCCGACACTGGTGGACACCTCGGCAAACGAGCTGTTTGTTTCGCCGACAAGATTTTTGCCATCCTTCACCTTGCGCACCGTTGTCTCAATAAGCCCGGCGGTGTCTCTTGCTGCGTTGGCGGCCCGCAGGGCGAGATTGCGCACCTCGTCGGCCACCACGGCAAACCCCGCGCCGGCCTCCCCGGCCCGGGCGGCCTCCACGGCCGCATTGAGAGCCAGCAGGTTTGTCTGGAAGGCAATTTCGTCGATGGTTTTAATGATTTTCGATGTTTCCGCGCTGGCCTTGGAAATTTCCTCCATGGACCCACTCAGTTTGCCCATGGAATCATTGGCCTTGTCCACCAGCTGGCTTGCCTCCCGGGTAAAACCATCGGCCTGATGCGCATTATCCGCGTTTCGCCTGGTCATGGAGGACATTTCTTCCAGGGATGCCGAGGTCTCCTCAATGGATGCCGCCTGCTCCGAAGCCCCCTCTGCCATGGCGAGGCTGGCGGCATTTAATTGCCTGGAAGAAACGCTTATCTGCTCCGCACTGGCATTGAGGCTGTTGATTTCCAGCACAACCGGCTTCACCACGGAGCGGCTGACAAACAGATAGACCATGCCGATCAGCATAAATACGGCAAGCATGAACAGCGAAACGACGACCGCCGCATCAATTTTTGCCTGATCCACCATCTGCTGCAGGGGAATATAGACATTCAACGACCCCAGCAGGATATGCCGGTTCATATCGGCCTGATCATTTTCCACCTTGGCAATATGGCATTCGGCACAGCCGATGAACACATCGCTCCACAGGGGAATGGCCACCCGCAGAAAGCCGTTCTCAATCTTTTCGACTTTGCTCTCGCCATTCAACAGAGCTCTTCCCGCTTCCGTTTCAAAGGGGATCTGTATTTTCGTATTGTCGCCGCCCAGCGGGGCGTATTGGAAAAGCTCCTTATCGCCAATCAGCCTCACCCGCGGCTTATCCGCGCCATGGTCATGAATAACAGCCTGATCCACGGCAAAGATCGTCCGGTTCCAATCATCCAGGATCTTTTTCCTCTCCTCAGGATTGCCTTGGGTCCGCTGAAAGTCTTCATGGAATTTGGTGGTGGAAACCATGAACATCTGCACGGTTCTGGCCAGCAGATCATCGGCATTAGCCCGGGCGTCATCATGGGCGGTATTGATGTTGCGCTGGTACATGAAAATGGCAAAGAAACAGGCTGAGACAACTCCGATGAGAATCATAATGCCAGAAATTTTCAATCTGAGTGACATGTTATTCATGATCTAATATCTCCATTATAGGTGTATCCGCTCCCGTCCCTTGTATTGCCAGCCTTTCTATCCATTATCAATAGCACTATATAATTTTTTAAAATTCATTATCAACAAATATATTCAACCATTTAAAATTGTTAGGAAATGAATCTTTTACACGGTTTCATGGCCAGTCTTCATTTAAGAAAAATAATCGATGCGCGCTAAAAATCTGGCAATTGTGGGCAATGCCGATTATTTTGCTTACCCGTCAGACGGGTTCCCACTCAATTCGGCAGCTGCCGCCGTCTCTTCGACTGGATGCCGATATTATTTTATTACAATGGGTTAGGGGCTCAGGAGTTATAACAGCCCCTTATCCGTGCCGTCATGCCGCATGGTTCCAGAAGGAAAGAATTTCGATTATTGCGACGAATCCATGGAAAATGTCACCTTTTACCTCATGCACGGACTGTTACTTACCGGGACGGCCATTCTGGCCATCGCCCTCTTCCCGGTCTGGAAACTGACCAGGGAGCTTCCCGCCGGCTCCGCCCGCTCACTGTGGAATGTCCTGACCCTGCTGATCCTCTTTTTTATCGCCGGTTACATTACTTATGCATTTGTCAACTGGAGGAACTGCAGCTCCCTTTCCGAGCTTCTCGTGCCGGGAGTGTTTCTGGGAGGCGCTGTTTTTGTGCTGCTGGTCTGCTTTCTCTCTTTTAAAACGGTCATTGATCTCCAGCGGATCAATATCCTTGAGCAGGAAAACATCTCCGACCCCCTGATGGGTATTTTTAACCGCCGTTATCTGGATCGGCGCCTCAAGGAAGAATTTCTGCGGTCGCAAAGATATGATCTGCCCCTGGCCATCCTGCTGCTGGATATTGACCGCTTTAAAACGGTCAACGACACCTGCGGGCACCAGACCGGGGACCTTGTGTTAAAAAATCTCGCCCAGCTTATCTTAGCAACCGTGCGGGATATTGACATTGTGGCGCGCTATGGCGGGGAGGAAGTGCTGGTCATCATGCCGAACACCACCGCAGCCCACGCGGCTGTTCTGGCTGAACGTTTACGCCACAGAATTGCCATCGAGGAAATGGCCACGCAGAATGAAGAACCCTGCCATCCTGCCATCAAAATCACCGTGAGCATCGGGGTGGCAGGCTTCAACCATGGCCGGACGACAGCTGTTGACCTGCACTCCCTGATCAAAAATGCCGACAAGGCCCTCTATCAGGCAAAAAATGATGGACGTGACAGGATTGTGGTCATCGGCCCGGACAGCTGACAGGTTGTTGAATGAATACGGCACTTGATAGCTGATCAGCAAAACAGGGAAAAACACGCCACGGGTCACTTGCCCGCGCCGCCTGCGGCATCCGTATGGGTTCTGGTGCTCCATTGCCCTGACTTGCCGTCATACTGATAATGCATCTCCAGGGTAAATTTCTGCCGTCTGTTCTCTTCCAGGCATTGCATCTTGAAGATGAGCAGGTTTCCTTCCTGCCTGGCAAAGGTGATTTGCGGGTCCGACAGCTTTGACCGGGCGGCTGAGGGGAAAAAATCCTTGAAAATCGTTTCATATCTGCTGAGCAGGTAGGCAATCTTCTGCTGAATATCCCCCAGAAACTGATACCTGCTGATTCTTTCAGCCGCAGACTTTCTGGCTGCGGCAAATTCTTTCTCCGCCCCGATCCGGTTGTGGTCAATGGCGTTGATGCTTGCCTGCAGCGCCTTGACGGCCTGGCCGTATTTCTCCTCTGCCAGATATGCCGCCACCGCGGCCTCTCCACGATTGACCGTGGCACTGAGAATTTTCCGCTCAATGGTTGCCCGGCTGATCTCCCGGGCTCCCCCGGCTGCCCCGGCCGCGGCCAGCAGTCCCTCACTTCTTTCCAGATTGGCGATGGCGGCATCCCATTGCCCCCCGCTGAAATCTTTCAGTCCCGACTCATAAAAGAAATTGAATCTGGCCACATCACGCTGACCTGCGATTTTCTTGGCCGGTTCCCCTCCCTGATTATCGGTCAACTTCAAGGCCTTCTCATAACTTTCTGCAGCCTGGGACCATTGTTTGCCGGCAAAGAATTGATCACCATGCTCAACAGCAGAAGAGAAAGCCATCTCGGTGGCGAGGGTCTGGATCTCCCTTCTGGTGGCCTCCCACTGTTCATCCTTCTGCATGCCGGCCAGTATCTTCAGCGCCTCCTGGTAATTGCCTTGCGCCTGATCCCACTTCTGCCGGGACCGAAACAGATTGCCCTCCTCCAGCTGTCCCTGCAGACGGCTCTTTTGCGCCAGCTGCTCGATCTCGTCAAGCGGCTCGGGAGCAAGATCGCCAAGGCCGGCTGTTTTTTCCGCAGCCAGGGCATAGGTCTCGCCAGCCTTCTGCCACTTGCCGGCATCCGCCCAGCGTCTGCGCCTCGGCGAGCAATTCGGTCACGGCCTTGATATCCTGCTGTTGCAGGCTCGTGATGTAGCGGCCGTTCACCAATATCTTGCCCTGCAGCCCCTCTTGAAATTCCCGGGAATCGGTCAGCTTGCCGACTTCCTGCAGCAGGGCCTGTTTTTCCTCTTTTTTGAGAAAACGGACCTTATCCAGCAGGGCCTGGACTGCCTTCACCTGGGTTCCGCCTCGGAGAACCTGTTTTGACTGACCAGGGACGCCACCCCGGCCCACTTCTGCACCGCCCCGGCATAATTGCGCAGGTCAAGCATGAGCAGGGCAGCCGGCACCGGCAGCAAGAAGCAGAACCACGCAGAGCGCGGCCAGCAACGGTTTCCTCATTTTCCGGCCAGTGTATTTCCCGGCAGCAGTTACATGTTTCCCGCCTCGTGCTTCCCTTTTCCTCCGGCCTTGCCCGGCTGCCGGAGCGATTACGGGTGGTGGACCTGCCCGTCGCCGCCCGGCTCCGTTAATGCTGGGGAAAGACCATCCTGCTCAGCCGCAGGCGTCACAACTTCCGGTTGCGCCTCCGCCTGTGCCTGAACGCTGAAATCGGCCCGGTCAAGGGGCAGCAAATCGCTATGAACCTTGGCCCAGTCCAGCGCTTCGCGATTAAAAACATCTTCCCGGCTGTAAGTCTGATAGGAAATCAGCCTGCCGATGTGCACAATAAGATCCGCCAGGGAGTGGGAGGAATTCCAGAAATCCCCGACACAGACGGCGTCAGGGTCAAAATCAGGATGAAAAATTGCGGTAAGCGGTTTACAATTCGGCGGGAAATGGGGATAACCAAAGGGGAGCACAATACTCACCCGATGGCTGTCAACAATAACCGCCCGGCCGTCAGTCACCTGGCTTATGCCTTTGACCTGATAGGTGATCTCATAACTGTCCGGCGGATTTCCGCTGGTTGCAGTTATCCTGATATAAGGAGAGGCGGAAAATCTTCTCTTTATTTCATCATATTCATTGGCGAGTTGACTGTTGGATACGGACATGGCGGATAAAATCTCAAAAAGAAAAAATCTGTAATTTAGCTGTTGGCCGAAGCCGGGTTATGGCAGGACAATTGTTTCTTGGCAACCATGCCCTCGACTTTACTCCTAAGAATAGCTAAAGTTAAAGACTTGAACAAGAATTAACTGAATGGGTGAAGCTGAAAACAGGACAGTGTTTGCGTTTTCGGCTATGGACGCAAGTGAAGACCCGGCCAACTCACAACAGAAAAGGTAACGAACCATGAGCTCTTTTAGGTCCATCTTCCAGATCGTGGAGAATAAAAAATGCCCTCTCTATGAACTGGATGACCGCCTGGAATTGACGGACAAGGCCCTGCTGCCTCCGCAGGCTAAACCTGTCTGCCTTATCCTGGCCAGGGAGATGACCGAACTGTTATTTGCCCTTCTCTCCCAGGATAAAGCCGGGCAGGACCCGGAAAAACTCTTCAGCTGCTCCGGCTGCTCCGGCCTTATCAAGTTCAGAATGAATTTCAACACCATCGCCACGGAAGACGAAGCAGCCTCCTCTTTGTCGGAGATCCTGGGCACTGAAATCAATGTGCCGCGCAGACTGGTTGACGGACTGGGTAATATCGGTCTCTTTCAGGTTATCGAGAAAAAAAATCTGGCCCGGATTCTGCCCTGCTTCACCTACAGGAAATTCACCCCGGGATCGGACATATTCCGCAAGGGCGAGGAAGCGGGCAATGTTTTCATCATTTTATCCGGCAAGGTGGCTGTGCTGGACGGCGATCAGCGGATAGCCATGCTTGGCAGGGGGGAGGTGCTGGGAGAAATGAGCCAGCTCACCTCCCAGGCGGTCTGCGCCACGGTGAGAACCATTGATCCCACCGAAGTGCTCTCCATCACCGGTCAGGAAATGAAAAACCTGCTGAACAAGAATCCCTCTCTTTACATCTATTTCCTGCGCCTTCTCTCGGACCGTCTCACCAAAAGCAATGCCGCCCGTCTCCAGGAGGTCGCCTATGCCATGAGCGGCTCCCTGGCTGAAATGCCTCAGGTGGAATTATTCCAGCTCTTTCACATGAACGGTAAAACAGGGGTGCTGACCATTGAGCTGCCGGATGGAGAGGCGCACATTTCCTTCAGGGAGGGGTGCATCATCAACGCCAGTTATGCCGGAGAGAAAAACCAGGAGGCTATTTACCACATCATTGCCGAAAGAAAGGGAGGCCGCTTCAAGTTCAGTGCCGGTCTCTCACCCCAGGAAATGAAGGCGGCGGAGATCGGCGAATTCATGAAACTGTTGATGGACGGCATCCGCAGGATTGATGAGGAAAACAGTCCGGACGAAGAGGAAGAGGATTAAGAGCCTGGACGCTGATATCCATCCGCAGAGGAAACTGATCGGCCGCAAGGTGGCGGAGTTGAGAAACCCGGGGCAGGGCAACAGCCCCGTCCCGGGTAATCTTCATGAATTAATGCTGGCTGGGTGCCCCTTCGGCAGCAGGGGCCTGGGGTTCACTGTCGGGTGAAGGAACATCCATGGGCTGTCCCTCTTCCGCGGGCGGCGCGACCTCAGCCGGGGCCTGGGCCTCTGGGGCGGCAGGAGCCTGGTGCTCTACTGCCGGAGCGGTCTTTTCGGCAGGTGTTGCTACTTCAGCTTTTTCTTTTTTCTGATCACAGGCGCACATACCGGTGGCCAATAAGGACATAAGGACAAAAGCAACAGTCTTTTTCATCAGTTTCATTGAATTCTTCCTCAATTATTGGTTGTTGATAAAGGGGTTACAGTATCTCTGACAGGATGGATATTAACCGCTTGCCTATTCCTTTCACGCTGCAAAGGGACTTTTTTCTCCCTCGCCAGGATATTTTTTTGCAATATTACCTCCCCTTTTATAACCAGTAAAGGGAAATAACTGCAGACAGCACAATAAAATCACTTGTTTTTTCGTGTCTGCCGGGTGGCGACACATCTGCCCGCCGGCATTTCCTTCACCCGGGTTGATGCAAACATGATGAGCCGTGGGGAAAAAAGCGGAGAGGCGACAAAGGTATTATCCTTTCTGCCCGGATGCCCAGCCGGCCTGGGCATACACATCCTCCACAATCTGCCGGGGCAGTCGGCAGGCAAACTGCCGTTCAAAGACCTGGGCTGCCTCCGCCGGCGTTGCCGGTCTTTTTGCCATTCTGCCGAGCAGGGCCGCTCACATCTTCTTGGACAGGTTATTGCGTAGCGGCTCCTAAGATTCTTTCAGCCCCTTCATGATCTTTTCCAGCTCGGCGCCGTCGACAATTTCCTGACGGATGAGAATGGAGGCCAGCTGTTCCACCTTTTCCCAGTGCTTTTCAATCAGCGCCTCGGCCTTGATACTCGCCTCTTTCATCCAATAGCTGATCCGCTCCGCCACCTTGGCCAGGTATATCTGTTTACTGACATTCTGGGAAAGGGTATCGGTGTGCACATAGCCGATCTCCTCATCCATGCCCAGACTGGCAACCGCGGCATAGGCCTGATGGGTGGCGACCTCCAGATCGTTTGCCGCGCCGGTGTCGATCCCCTTGCTGCCGAACTTCCTGATGCTGGCCGTGCGCCCGCCGAGCAGCACACAGATGTTGTCAAAGACCTCATCCTTGGAGATGTTGCCGGGGAAATCCTCCATGCTGTAGGAGATGAATCCCATGGATTTCAGCCGCGGCGCGATGGTCACCTGCTCAATCTTGATGTCCGGCAGCAGCAGATGGGACAGCACCGCGTGTCCGGCCTCATGGTAGGCGGTGATCTTCAGATCCTGTTCAAGATTTCTGATGCGCTTCTTCTCCAGCTTATAGCCATACTTGATGATGTTGATCTCCTCAATGAGGATATCTTCGGTGATGCTGTCCAGGTCATTGCGGATGGCATAGAGAGAGGCCTCCTTGCCGATCCGCTGCAGATCGTAGCCGCTCATGCCCGATATATACCGGATCACCCGCTCCACGTTGATTTTGCCGTCATTGGGTTTCTCCAGAATCTTTTCGATGAAAAAACGCCTGGCGTCCCGGTCAAGCTCGGGCACCTCGACAAAGATATCGATTCTGTTGGGGGCAATGATGCGGGGATTGACATCGGCCTTGTTCTGGGCCGTGGCGATGGTGAAGACGGAATCCTCGGGATCGCCGGACAGGGCGTCAAGCTCCAGAATCAGCTGGTCATCCGGCATGGAGGCATAGACCCCCTCAATCAGCCCTTTGACGTCAATGCCGTCAAGAAAGACGATGCTCGGGGCAAATTCCCTGGCCTTGACATAGGCATTGCGGATGTAGCCCGGATCAAACAGGTCGCTTCTGGACACATAGACATACGGCCGTTCCGTCTCCCGGGCAAAGGCCTTGGCCAGCATGGTCTTGCCCACGCCGGAAGGTCCGTAGAGCAGCATGCCTTTGGGCATGTCGATGCCGAATTTTTTCAGCAGTCCGGGCTCTCTGAGAATTTTGACGATCTGTTTAAGATTCTTCTTGGTGCTCTTGTTGCCGGCTATATCCTTAAAGCCCATGGTGGAAAATTCCACCACCGGCAGCAGTTCACGAAAAAAATTCACTGGCCGGCGGCAGCCTTTTCAGTTCCGCCTTGTGAATGGCGCAGGTCAGCTTCTGGCCGCGCAGGGTCTCTTTCCAGGAGATATCCACCGTTTCATTTTTCTTATAAAGCCTGGTCAGCAAGGTCTCTTTATCCTGGCAGATTTTCTCCAGAAAGGCATCGGCCTGCTTGGAAATCCGGCAGACGATATCGTCGGGATATTTCCTCTGGTCACGGACAAAGCTGGTGATCCTGCCGAGAACGAGATCCGGCAGTTTCTGTTTCAGCCGGTTGACGCTGATATCGGGAGAAAATGACAGGGTCAGCAGGGCGGCGATCCGGTCAAAGTCTTGATATTCCACCTTCATGCCGCTGACGTCCGCAAACTGCCGGGAATGGGCGTTCAATGATTCACCGCCGATGCGCACCAGGGTATCCAGGCTCAGGGAATTGAACAGGATGATGAAATTACGCGCCATGGCGGCCAGCAGCTTGGGAGCAATGGCGCTCTGCACCGTGTCATAGACCGCCTTTTTTTCCTTGGCAAGGGCATCCATGACCAGGGCCTGGGCGCGCAGCTTATTTTCCTTGAATGCCTCCCGGTACTTTCTGTCCTTGAAAAAACCGCAGCCGAGGCTGGAGGTAAAAATGACGATGACGCCGCTGCAGTCGATGCCGCTCTCCTCCTCACTGCGGGTGAGCAGATTAAACAGACCCAGTTGCAGTTGATTGTCCGCTTTTTCAATGGAATCAAAAAGGATGATTGACTGGGGATGATCCTTGATAAAACCGGTCAACTCCCCGTCCTGGACTCCGTCAGAGGTCAATCTCTGGCCGAGCAGCTGCGCACCGCTTTCAGGATCAGTGAACTGCTCCATGTCAAACTGTTTGAAAGCCGCATACTCCGAGAGATGGGAAGTCAGGGCCCGGGCAAGGCTCTTCTTGCCCACCGAGGCAGGACCCAGGAAGGTGAAAATCACCTTGGGGGTGGCATCAACCGGCTTGTAAGCCATATGAATAAAGGCATCCACCACCTCGTCTATCGCCTTGTCCTGATCGAAAATAATCCGCTTCAGGCTGTCCCGCAGCCTGTCGAACATGACAAAGATGTTCTGATCAGTTTCCTGTGCCATGCCGGCTCCTGTTTTTTTTAGCAAAGAAAGTGAAAAAGCTTCATGGGCGGAAAATCACGCCATAAGTTCGTAATAGGCCTTCAAAAAAACTACAAGGAGCCGTTACGAAATAACCTCTGCTTTCTTGACCATTTCGTTACGGCTCTTTATGCCGTTTTGACCATCCGGATGACGACATTATTTTGTTACAGCGGCTTACCACCCTGTTTCAGCCACCCCGCGGAAATGCATGGACCTCCCGGAAATTCTCCGGCTGAACCTGAATTATGATCAAAAAAAAACCCGACTTCCCGTAAATGATGAGCGGAAAATCAGGCCGGACTGCTGACGATTTGACCAGGGACCATCACAGGGAGCTGACAAACCTTAATCCGGCGCGATAGCCTTTGTCATCCTTGCACGACCACATGACCACGCCCTTATTGGGAATTTTATTTTTAAAGCTTGTCGCGATACTTACCAGCTGTCCGAGGACAAGTTCATGACTGGTCAAGACAGCCATCCCCGTTTCGCTGATATTCAACAGGGTAGCCTCCACGGTTTCCATTCGCACATTGCGGATCGTCAGCGCCATCGGAGGATTTTCGGCAAATTTTTCAGCAGAAATTCGCTGGGCAAGCCTGCCGTCTGACATATTATCGTTCAAATTGCTCGTCATTTCCGTTCCCTCATAAAAATTTTCTCTTCACTGCCATTTTTCTCAATTCAAGCCCTCAAACCTGCATACGCACGGCAATTCGTTCTGCAAAGCCGGGCAGCAACTCCTTCCCGGGCATTTTTCACTTGCCTGCAGCCCGGAACCGTCCTCGTCAGCGCCGGACTGCGCTCAGTATCAACTACACCATAGATGTCTGCTTTTCAAGTGAATTATCGTGTGAATTTAGCATGATGTAGGGGAAAAAACGTCTTTCTTTACAGCAGGCGGGTGACCGGTCCGGGGAAAATTCCACCCATGAGAAACAATTACTTGACTCAATAAATTGTCAGGGTGTTAAGATAACAGCAGAGCCTGTCGGCAAACAAACACTCAGACATGCTCCCCGGCGCCAGGCAATCAGCGGGCCAACCCTGCTGCTGCGCGGCACCGGGAACTTTTTCTTTTCCTTATCCACCCCAAAACTCCCCAGGAGGACAGCTCATGCTCAGCAAAAAACTTCAGGATGCCTTCAACGAACAGATGAAGAATGAATTTTATTCCGCCTATCTCTACATGGCCATGGCCGGCTATTTCCAGTCAGAGGATCTGCCCGGTTTCGCCTCCTGGATGCGGGTGCAGGCCCTGGAGGAGATGACCCACGGCGAAAAATTCTTCAACTTCACCTGCAACACCGGCGGCCGGACCCATCTGCTGCCCATCGAGGGCCCGCCCAATGATTTCAAATCAGCCATTGAAGTATTTGAGCACAGCCTGGCCCATGAAAAATTTGTCACGTCACGCATCGGCAATCTCATGGACATGGCGGTTCAGGAAAGGGATCATGCGGCCCAGATCTTTCTGCAGTGGTTTGTCACCGAACAGGTGGAGGAAGAGGCCAGTTTTTCCCTGATCCTCAAGAAACTGAAACGGGTGGAAGGCGACGGCAGGGGCCTGCTGCTGCTTGAGCAGGAACTCGGCCAGCGGGTCTTTGTTCCCCCGGCCCAGCCGGTTTGAGGCGCAGCTATACGGTGGTGATGACAATGCGTATTTCTGCTTCTCCTGCAAAATCGACGGCGCCGCCCGGGAAAACAGCGGGCATAATCGCCCTGGCTTTTCTCCTGCCGCTGTTTGCCTGCCTGCAGGCCTATGCCGCTGATAGTATGAAAATAGCCTACGGCCGTTTTGGCGAGGTCACCGTCTACCGGCAGGTCCGGGATCCCCGGAATGTCGTCCTTTTTGTCTCCGGCGACGGCGGTTGGAACTCCGGTGTGATCGACATGGCGCACTCCCTGGTTGCCCTTGACTCGGTGGTGATGCCGCGGTGCAGGTCAAGCTGCGATAGGGGGCCAAGGAATAATGTCGGTATAATGTCGATGTCCGGAAGGGCGCCGGCCAGGGCGCCAAGGGCCGGGGCCCGCAGGTCATCCCTGTTTCCGGTTATCAGTCCTGCAACTACCGCTCCAAGGGCGCTATGAGTCAGCGGGTCCATCGCGGGGTTTCCTTATCTTTTCTGCCATTTGAAAAGGAGCGATCCCATGATGAGGAACACCAGCGACATGGACGCAAGTATAATAATATTGGATTGAACATCCTGGATGCCGGCGCCGTCATTCATGATTTTCCGGGCTGCGTCGATCATCTGGGTCAGGGGGAATATCTTTGACGCCTTCTGTACCCATGGGTCGGCACCCTCGAGGGAAAACCAGACTTCGGACAGGAACATCATCGGCCAGGTTATGAGGTTAAGTATGCCGCCGGCAAATTCCTCGCTGCTGCTCCGGGACGCCACGACCAGGGCGAGTGATATCATGCTGAACCCGCCGAGGCAGAACACCAGAAGAAGCGTCAGGTATGAGCCGCGCACCTGGAAACCGTAGATCAGTCTTGCATCCGATGAACACGATTGCCGTGGTCAGGAGGAGAAGGTACATGCGGGAAAGGATCTGTGATGTGAGAAATTCCCAGGGCCTGAGCGGTGTGACGCTCATCCGCTTTAGTACGCCGTTTTTCCGGTAGGTAACCACCACGTACCCGACGCCGAAGAGGGCGCTGAACATCATGTTCATGCCCAGTATGCCGGGAAAGAGCCATTCGATATACGGTATCTCTACAGCCGTGGACGGTTTCTTTTTTAAGTTCGGTTTTCGGAATCACCGCGCTGGATTTGAGAAGACGTTCGGCGATGTATCCTTTCGGTGAGGTCTTGCTGGTCCAGTAGGTGCCTTTATCCGGATTAATCAGCAGATCGATCCGGTGATGCAGGAGCTTGTATAGTGGCCTGGTCCTCCTTCTTGAAAGGAATGAATTCAATGTATTTCATTTTCTTGAAGCTTTAACTGGGTTTCGAATGGGTTTGCATTGTCTTACCGCTGATAACGCCAATCTTATACAGGATCTGTCGCTCATCGTTGAAAAGGACGCTGAAGCCGACAATGACCAGAATCGGAAATAGGATGTTCCAGGCAAAGGCGGACCGGTCACGCAGAAATTCCAGGTTGCGCGCTTTGAAGAGTGTCCATATTCTTTTCATCATTGTCAATCTCCTTCACTGACGGCTTCAATCTGGCAACTGCCTCATGCCCGGAGCTCATGACCGGTGAGTTTCAGGAACAGGTCTTCCAGGTTCTGATTCCGCACGTTCATCGTGGAGAGGTCGACTCCCCAGTTCCACCAGCCGGTAAAGGCATTCATTGGACGAATCGGTCTGAATTTCAATCTGGTCCTCTTTGCGGAACCACTGGCAGGGGAAGTTTTCAGGACCTCGTCGTCAATCTCGGCCCGCAGGCTGATCGTCGCACCGCCGCAGTGCTCTGCAAGAAGCCCGCGGGGCGTACCCATGGCGATTATTTTTCCGTTGTCGATGATGCCGATCATATCGCAGAGTATCTCCGCTTCTTCCATGTAATGGGTTGTCAGGACTAATGGTCGTTTCATGGACTTGATCTGGCGCACGATGTCCCAGAGATGGCGCCGCGCCTGCGGGTCAAGGCCGGTCGTCGGCTCGTCGAGGAATAGCAGTTCCGGGTCGTTGGCCAGCGCCATGGCCAGGAGGAGCCGCTGTTTCTGGCCGCCGGATATCTTACGGTTGTCCCGTTTGAGGATATCCTCGAGCCGGCAGGTCTCAATGAGATACCGATAGATCGGCCTTCCGGTCATAGAGGCTCCGGAATGTCTGAGCGTTTCCTTTACCGTGAGGAACTGCGGGAGCTCGGTATTCTGGAATTGTATGCCCACTTCATTTTTAAAGGAATGGCCCCGTCGCTTGCCCTTGTAAAAAACTTCCCCGAGTAGGCTCGAGTATCCCTTCGATCACTTCAATGGCTGTTGTTTTCCGGCGCCGTTGGGCCCCAGCAGGCCGAAGCATACCCGGCTCGATCGAAAAACTTATGCCGTCAACGGCCTTGACTTCGGGAAAATATTTTTTCAGATCTTTTACTTCGAGAATGGGCGTTCCATCAAATAATGTATCATGTAATTTTGTATGGATACTGTTGCGCCACTGGATATTAGGTTACATTAAAATATAACCCCATCACTGAATCTATTTTCTCAAGAATACTTTTTTAGATCACCTGCGTCCTTTCTCGTCACGAGTTCCTTACTATTTTTCCAGGGCCAGAAGCATATCGTGCATACCGTCAAAAGCGGCACCGATGCTCAGGTCATTGTCCATTTCGATTCAAAGTCCGCTGTATACCTCTGATGAGTTCACTGACCCGTTTATCTGACGGGGGATCGGACCTCGGCGGCACGCAGAGCTGGCGGGCCAGTTTTCTGAAATATTCCATTTTATCGCAGGATTCCTTGAACCGTTCGGCCGTAAAATTAAGCTTTTTCCGATAGTGGGTGTAAAAAAGAAAAAACCTGAGATCGCGTGACCTGCACCCATGGCGGTATATGTCCTCCGGGTACACGATATTACCCCTGCTTTTCGACATCGGCTTTCCGTCCACGATAAGATGCGCGCCGTGAAGGTAGTAATTCGCGAAGGTTTCACCGGTATACGATTCGACGATCGCGATGTTATAATCATGATGGCGGTAAATATTGTCGATGCCGCCGCAATTTATGTCGACCTGGCCCCCAGGTACTGGATGACGACCGATGGATCCTGGATGTTCCAGGATGGGCGCCCCTTCCCGATCTCGGTATCCCACCACTTGATGTCGCCGTCGCGATACCCGTGCCAGAGGATGAAGTCGCCCAGGTTCCACCGGTTACCGTTGTACGTGTCACGCTTGAAACGGACCTTTTTTTTCGGCCAGCGTTTTATGTCAAGCCGGTAGAGCTTGCCGAATTCCTTGAATGTCAGCGGATCGAAGAATATATCCATGCCATACCGGTAGGCATGACCGGTATCAATGAGCTTCTTTATAAGTCCGGCTGCGCATTCAACGCACTGCGATGCCCGCTGAGCCTTACGGGGAAGGCGTATATTGAGGGATTTCATTCTGAAAAAAATATCTTTTCAACGTCACCGGTAAGTTCATCGATTTTTTTATTCTTTTTTATTGCTTCGAGGATTGTTTTGTCCTCTATATCGGTCAGGGGTATGGCCCTGTCCACGCGGTATCCCTTGTATTCAAGATATTTGACAAGGATGTCTTCATACATGAATGTCCGGTAATTGCCGATATGAGGCCGGCGATATATGGAAGGACCGCAGGTGAATATTTTAACTGCCTTTTCTTTCGAGGTTTAAATTCTTCCACGGACCGGGACATCGTATTATATAGTTTCAGCATACAATCCTTCATCTAATTTGAACTGCCGCAACAATTACGGCTTAGTATTGCAATATTACAATTTACGTAAAATTGTCAATTGAAAGTGATATGTCGGATATAATTGTTAAATAGTTATTGACTACTTTTTTGTTACCTGTTTTTAGTTGATAAGATTTTAAAATTCATTAATTAAAGTATATGTCCATGTCGCCACGGCAGCGGAGTCATATATAAATAAGTATTGAAAGCTAATCAAAATTACATTATAAAAGTGTAATATGGCAAAAATATCAAAACTCTGGAAAAGAAAGAATTTCGCGGACTATAATTCCCTGTTCGAGGTTGAATTCGACCGTGAAATCATGGCAAGTGAACGGAAACGCGCCATTATAGTATGCATCATTTCCTGTTTCGTTATCATGTGGATGGGCGCGGTACAGCTGTTTTTCACGCGGCTGTTCCCGGATTCAGCGCTCAACAAATACTACGGCTATAATCTTTTCAGCTGGCTGACTATTATTTTCGGGGGTCTCGCCCTGTACGAGCTCGTTTATGCCATCGTTCTCATAGTTTTTCTCGCAAAGAGAAGAATGTTTCCGATCTTCCCGCGGTTTATTAACGCCATGGTCGAAATAAGCATCCCGACGGTTATCATATACTTCGCCTTCAAGGTCTTTTTCTCAATTCAGGCCCTTTTTACACCCATAGTGTTTATATATTTTATATTTATTTCACTCAGCTCGATGCGGCTCATGTTCACCCTGTCTTTCTTCACCGGCATGGCCGCAGGCGTCGAATATATCATGCTGTCAATTATATTATCCTGCATACGAAATATGATGAGGCCTATTCCTCTCTCTACTATTCCGGCATGCATATCTCAAAAGGCGTTCTGCTCATGGTGGTGGGCTTTGTGACCGGCCTGGTTTCGCTCCAGATAAAAAAACGGATGAAGCGGTCAATCAGGACCACTGAAGAGAAAAACAGGATTATCGGCATGTTCGGTCAGCATGTGTCGCCGGCAGTTGTGAACAAATTGCTGGACCAGAAGGGGGAACTGAAGCAGCGAAACACGCTATGTCTGCATGATGTTCCTTGACATACGGAACTTTACCAAGTTCGCCGAAAGCAGGCAGCCGGAAGAGGTCGTCAATTATCTCAACACGCTCTTTGACTTTATGATTGAAATCATAAATCAAAACAACGGCATTATCAATAAATTCCTCGGCGACGGCTTCATGGCCGTGTTCGGAGCCCCTGTTTCGGACGGCCAGGATTGCCGTAACGCGGTAAACGCCGCCATGGCGATAATTAAACGTCTCGATGAGGAAGTGAAAGCAGGAACAATCCCGCACACCACTGCCGGCATCGGCATTCATGCCGGCCCGGCGGTAACCGGTAATGTCGGATCGAGCCAGCGGAAAGAATACACGATTATCGGGGATGTTGTGAACATGGCGTCAAGGATCGAGCAGCTTAACAAGCAATACGGGTCGCAGGTCCTCATTTCCGATGAAGTATGCAAGTCAATTGAAAAAAGCAGCTCTCGATTCAGGATCTTGGCACCGTCGATATCCGCGGTCATGCCGGAACAGTACATATATACAAACTGGCTTGAGCATTAAGAGTATTTTGTGTAATTCTCGATTCACAAACCGGGACTCCTGCCGTATTTTGCGGCCGGCCCGGAATGTATTACACCTGGTGATACCATGTCAAATTCATTGTCATTCATAGCAGGCTCGAGGGCCCTGCAGATAATCCGGGATGAGGGACTGCAACCGGACCGTGTCAGCGTAATCGCCGGCGCGGCAGGGGGCCCGAAGTGGCTGATCCTCGGCGGGATGGACCGTTACCTGTCGGGTGATTTCTTTAAAAAGAGGAAAAAGCCCCTGCATCTCATAGGCTCCTCCATCGGCTCCTGGCGCTTCGCGGCCCTGGCTCAGAAAAAACCTGTTGAGGCCATTGATGCCTTTGAAACAGCGTACCTGAAGCAATCTTATTCGCATGTGCCGACCACTGATGAAGTGACAGAAGAGAGCCGGAAAATCCTCGACGCCTATCTGCCTGATAAAAAAAGATCAGAGATTCTCAATCATCCCTATTACCGCCTCAGCATACTGGCGGTAAAGTCAAAGCATATCCTTGCCGTTGAATCCCGTCCGGCCATTGCCGCCGGCATGTCGATGGCGACCATCACTAATGCGATATCACGAAAGTCCATGGGGCTCTACTTCGAAAGGACACTTTTTTTATGACCGGAGAGACATTCCCCCGTTTCATGGCATGACTGGTTTCCCCATCAATCATGTAAACCTTACCGAAGAGAACCTGAAACCGGCCATCATGGCTTCCGGATCGATTCCCATGGTAATGAGGGGCGTATCCGGCATTCCGGGCGCCCCGGACGGGGTCTACCGCGACGGCGGCATGATCGACTACCACCTGGACATTCCATTTGATCCTGATCCTGAGCATATAGTTCTGTATCCCCATTATACTGATACAATCATCCCCGGATGGCTCGACAAGCACCTGTCCTGGCGGAGCGCCCACACGCTGAACATGAGCAACGTGCTGATCGTGTGCCCGTCAAAAAGCTTTATCGCCGGCCTCCCCTATGGCAAGATCCCGGACCGGAACGATTTCATGAAGTTCAAGGGAAGGGACGCGGAGCGGCTTGATTACTGGCGCAAGTCTGTTGAGGGGAGTCACTTTCTGGGTGAACAGCTGCATGAAGCGGTGACATCGGGAAAGATACGGTCAATGGTTGCAGAATATTTGATGCGCATCGGGGGCATGTGTTGAATCAATGTCCATGCCCTGTTCGGGCAAAAAGCCCATGTGACTTTTTGCTTTCACATGGGCTCGATTTATTTGCCGCGCCTTTTCAATTCCGGATAGCCGGCCTTGATAGCGTCTTTAATCATTTTATTGTATTTCGATGTCTTGGCGCTTTCAACATATTTGCGGGTGCTTGACCATCAGCTTCATTCTTTCCAGGGATTTGTACCGGTATACCTCTGATGGTTGAATTGGCTATCCCGACCGGAACACCCTTGCCGAGGTCCGGATCAATCGTAAAGGAGACCCTGGTGTTTTCCCGGTCGACCCATTCAAGCAAGGAACTCGCAGCTGAAGGACGGCATCCTGACATATCCTTTTTTCGAATCATAGGCTATTTCATTGGTGCTGAAGGCCTTTATGTAGACACCAGCCCTGCGGATAATTCAGGATAACATTTGATTTAAGCACCATGTCCCTGTCCGTGAGGATCGGAACATGCTGCTGGAACCAGAACAGGAATACGTCGGACTGATCGTTGACGACTTTCAGCATTTTCGTATCCTTGCAGTCAGTCATCCACACCGGGTAATTGATGATGTCCCGGATGACCATCCCCACGACTTCCATTTTTGCCGGAACGACGCATACGGCCTTTGCAGCGATGTATTCCTTGCCGGGTACCTGGCTTGTGTAAACCTGGCAGCCGTTTTGATTGCTGTCAAGTTTCCATTGATACTTCACGCCGCTCTGGGTGCCCGTTGTTACAATGCTACGAATGAATAACATGAGCCCCTATGATAACCGTATTTCTTTTAAACATAACAACCTCCAAACAGACTGTAATGATATTTATAATCCACCATGCCGGATTCAATGAGCAACGCTGTTTTAAAGTGCACAGCGATATAAGTCATTAAAATAACCGTCCGGACGGATTATATATTGGAGCCGGGTTTTATCCCCCCAACTAATGCATATCTATGCATATTGATGGTTATCTATATACGGACCTCGATATGTCAAGAAATAAACTGACACGTCAGTTTTATATTATTCCCGTATTACTGCTCGCCCGGTCCTGTCTGTGAAGAATTTTGTAAAGATCTCTCATGCTGGAATACCTTCTTCCAGGGCTATGACTTATGATTTCATCAATTGGTCTATGGACCAGGCCATGGGCGTCAGCAACCGGGCGGTAGGTAACAGACCCCTCAGCGAGGTTGATGCCTTTCGCGATGGGACCGTTATTCCGGGCCGCGTGTTTCCACCCATGGTCGGCAATGGCAAGTCCGAACGGCAGTGTCGCGTTGGTGAGGGCGAAGGTGGATGACCACGGATATGCCCCGGGCATGTTGGCGACGCAGTAATGGATGATCCCATCGACGACATACACGGGGGATGAGTGGGTCGTGGGATGGGACGTTTCAACGCAGCCGCCCTGGTCGATGGAGATGTCAATGATTACGCTACCGGGCGTCATCATTCCCAGCATGTCCCGTGGTTATGAGTCTTCGGGGCCCTGGCGCCGGGAATGAGGACGGAACCGATAATGACATCGGCCGAAGGCAATTCCGCTTCGATATTTATCCTGTTCGACATGATCGTTTCGCAATTGTTCGGAAGCACGTCCTCGAGGTATCTCATCCGGTTAAGGTTGATGTCCATGACCACGACCCGGGCGCCCAGTCCGGCTGCGACCCGCGCGGCGTTGATGCCCGCGGTGCCGCCTCCCAGTATGAGAAAATTCGCGCTGTGTACCCCCGCCACACCGCCGGCGAGTATACCCTTTCCACCCAAGCGGCTGTGAAAGGTAATAGGCGCCCATGATCGCGGAAACCTTCCTGGCAATCTCGCTCATAGGCTCGAGGCACACCAGTTTTCCGTCAGCTTCAATTGTTTCATAGGCTATGGCGGTTACTTTTTTTTCCATGAGCCGGACGGTGAGCTCTTTTTCCGGGGCAAGATGCAGGAAGGTGTAGAGCACCTGCCCTGCCAGCAGCATTCCACTTCGGACGGCTGCGGCTCCTTCACCTTGATGATCATTTCAGCTTTCAGGAACAGGTCCTTCGCTGTTTCGATGATTTCAGCACCCTCCCGGGCATATTCAGAATCATTGAAACCGCTTCCGATCCCGGCGTTTAACTCGACCAGGACACGGTGACCTCTTTTAACGAATTCATGGACTCCTGCGGGAGTAAGGCTTACGCGGTTTTCGTCGGTTTTATATTTCCCTGGGAACACCAATGATCATACGGAATCCTCAACCAATACGTGGCAGTAACGCGTGTTTATATTCAAAACCATTGATTACAAATACAGAAAATCTAATTATAAATCCACTATTAAATATATGACAAAGAAAAAAAATATACTATATTATATCTGTTCCTATATCTTTTTATAAATTAAAAACTGCGCAGGCCTCTGTAACAGCAATGGTTGCTTTTTTTCAACATCATGAACATTTCATTAAATATTTTATCAGGATGCGAAGTTGCAGCGTGATTGGCGACGCGGGGTGATGAAGTGAAGATATCTCGTCAGAACTTCATAAGAAAAGCGGTCTTTTTTATTGTCTCTGATGTATATAATAACTATCCCTGTCAGGAAGGTTAAAGAAATGTCAGCCCATGGAGCGGTACAGCAGCCGGCAAAAAGCAAGGAACCCATGAACAAAAAGGCGGGAAAAGAGCTGGTTGCCATTGAGCCATGCAATTCCTATAATCCTGAAAAGATATACCATTCGCTCCAGATGGCGCTGCTAGGCCATAAATTATAAACCTCCCCGGGGCGGGAAAGTGCTCCTGAAGCCGAATATCATTGCACAGAATACACCTGATCAGGCCACAACGACACATCCCGGTGTCGTGGAAGCAGTGTGCCGATATTTTTCCGATCACAGCTGTTCAATCAGCATCGGCGATTCTTCGGCCTTTTACCAGGGGGGCGGCACCCGTTCCGGGCTCGAATCATCGGGAATGGCGGCGGTGGCAAAAAAATACGGCGCCGCCCTGCTTCCCTTTGAAACGACCAGGCTCAGAAAAATAACATCCGGCGCATTTCTTAATCCCTTCTACGTGACGGAGGCGGTTTTTGACCATGACCTGGTGGTCAACCTCCCGAAATTAAAGGTCCACCGCCTGGCCCGCTATACCGGCGCCATCAAGAACATGTACGGGTGCGTCGTGGGAGGATCAAAGCAGCTTTATCACAAGCAGTTTCAGCACCGGGAAGATTACCAGGAACTATGGGGAAAACCGATTGTTGATGTCTACGAGGCGGTTACGCCGGGCCTGACCGTGATGGACGCGGTAATCGGCCTCGACAAGGACGGCCCTGCGGCCAACGGGGAGCCCCGTTTCACCGGTCTGATCCTGGCATCGCGAAGCGGTCCGGCCCTTGACGTCATTGCCTGCCGCATCATCGGTTTTGATCCTTCATGGGTCCCGGCTGTGCGGGAAGCAATAGAGCGCGGCCTGGTTTCACCCTCTGAAATCATAGTCAGGGGTCAGCTTCCATCAATTCCGTACGCGAAATTGCCGGACAACGTGATCCCCACGGGCTTAAAGCAGAAAGTGGATGATTATTTCTTTGACCAGTTCATAGTGAGTCCGGTCATCAACAGGAACAAATGCACCCGCTGTGACGCCTGTGTGACCGGCTGCGCGGTCAGGGCCATCAGCTATGACCGGGAACGGTTCCCGGTCATTGATTTCGGATTCATGCATTCATTGCTATTGCTGCGAGTCCTATTGCGGCCAGGGGGCGATTTCCCTTAAGGGCAGCGCCGTCAACATGCTGATGCGCGGTATCAGGCATATCATGAAGCTCTAGGCCTGCCGGACATGCGGTAATTCTACATCATTGAAAAATAGTAGTTCTCGATCATTTCAAAGTTCTTTTTGATGGCTTTAGACCCGGTTATGATATTCATGTGGCCGGGAAGAAGATATTCGATGTCCAGCTTGGATATCTTTTTTATGCTTTCGATCAGCTTGTTGCCGTCGCCGCCGGGGAAGTCAACCCTTCCCACGCTCTGCTCGAAGACAACATCTCCGCATACCAGGGCCTTTTTTTCTTTCCAGTAAATGCAGATCGAACCGGGTGAATGTCCCGGGGTGTGATAGATCTCCAGGTCGGTCCCGGCCACGTTCCACACACCTTCCTTCATGACGATGTTGAACTCGATTTTCGGGAAGGGCATGCCGAACATCTGGAAGAACTGCGGCCCCAGCTTGTTATAAAAACTTATTTCCTCCTCGTGCATGCCGATGGGAATATTTTTTGCGGCAAAATCGAGGGAGCCTTCGAAATGATCCGGGTGACAGTGGGTGTTGATGCAATACTTGATATCCTTCGGGTCCTGGCCGTCTTGTTTCATTTCCTCGAAGCGCACGTCCATGTAGTTCTTCAGGCCCGGGTCAAACAGTATATTGAGGGGTTCGCCGAAATAGAACATGTTGGCATTGTTCACGAAATATCCTTTCCACACATACGAAAATACGCCATCGCACAGTTTCATGCTGTTACTCCTTTTTCTTTGTTGGTACCGGCCGCCCGAGTTTCTTGAGAACGTTTTTGATGTCGTTCCAGACATCGCGGCGGAGGGGGCTCGCTTCGCCGCCGTTTCTCAGGAGGTAGCTCGGATGATAGGTCGGCATAACCGGGATGCCGCAGAATTCGCCCCATTTCCCCCGTATGCTGGTAATGCCTGAAGCGGTATTCAGGAGAAATTTAGCCGAAGGGCTGCCCAGCGCAACGATGACGCGGGGCCGTATGATTTCAACCTGCTGCCGTATGAAGGGCGAGCAGGCAGCCAGTTCGTCCCTGTCCGGCGGCCGGTCGCGCTCCATTTTCATGTCCACCGTGGGCCTGCATTTTACCAGGTTCGCTATAAACACGCCGGCGCGGGGGATTCCCATTCCCTGCTCGATTATCCTGGTCAGGAGTTCCCCTGCCCGTCCGACAAAGGGACGCCCGGTCAGGTCCTCCTGTTTGCCCGGGCCCTCGCCGATGAACAGTACCTCGGCATCGGGGTCACCTTCCCCGAAAACTGTTTTTGTGCGGGTTCCGGCAAGCCTGCACCTGGAGCATTGATCGACCTGGTCCCTGAGGGCCTGCAGCATCCTCACTTTTGATTCCATGTGACAATGATCAGAATTATTTTGTATTTGTCAAATCATCCTGTTTTTTATATAATGAAAAAATCAAATCACCGGAGGAGATATGGACTATTTCGATTCATTTAAAACAAAAAACGGTATACAGCCGCTTCAGGGGTTCCTGTTCAGGGAGGCCCATTTGAACAATGTCATGGTAACATGGGTGGAGATGGAGCCGGGATCGGTGCTGCCGGAACACAAACACGGTCATGAACAGATAAGCCTCGTCGTGGAAGGAAAGCTGGAACTGACCGTCGGCGGGGAAACAAGGCTGATGACAAAGGGGGATGTGGCGGTTGTCCCTTCAAATGTCCCGCACAGCGGACGCGTCATTGATGAATTCACCATTGCCGTTGACGCCTGGAATCCTATCCGGGAGGACTATATCTATAAAAAATGACTGATACAGATGACGATTATTTCCCTGACCCGGAGGATTTTAAAGAAGGACCGGAACGGACGCCGGGGCCCCTGGCGCAATTCCCGTCGCCGCG